>JBBQLT010000003.1:0-162869 GCA_038328165.1 Gaiellales bacterium | reverse complement strand
CGAGATGTCGTGCAGCGTCGCGTAGGCGCTCGCGAGCACCGTCGGCTCACGCGTCCCCGGGTTCGTGACCATGTGGCCGAGCTTGATCGTGGACGTGCGATCTGCGACGAGCGCCAGCACCGGGAACGACTCCTGCCAGAGCACGTGGGAGTCATAGGTCCACGCGTATTCGAACCCATGCTGCTCGGCGAGCTGGACGAGCTCGATCAGCCGGCTGTAGGGCGGATCGGGAAGAACGGTGACACCGAAGCTCAGGCTCATGGGACCTCCTGTCGCGGTGATCGTAAGCCTAGAGAATCGAGCCGCCGGCGAGAATTCCCTGTGATTCGCCGCCGCCCGCGCGCCCTGGGCCGGCAAGCGACGCGCCGCTCGCGAGCGGCGGCGCGGCGCGCTCGAGTGGCGGGGCAAGCAGGCAAACGGCCCGCCGGGGACGCCGATCCGAAGCGGTGCGCACCCGATCGTGACCGAACATCCGCCGTTTTCGCACCCACTCAACTCACGTTCGGCAGAATCGTTGCGCTTCCGTCACGACGGCTGCCGCAGATCGAACCGACCGGACGAGCCGAGTCACTCGAACAGCGTTGGGCTTCCGTCACGACGGCTGCCGCCGATCGAGGCCGATCGGGGTGTGGAGGTCGCGTTGGTCCGGATCTGTCGCCGTCGGTCAGGAGAGCCGGGCGAGCGTCTTCGACGCGAGCCGGTCGAGCGCTTCGACCGAGAGGACGAGGTGCTCGCGCTTCGTGTCCTCGAGCTTGGTGTGCGAGAGGCCGCGCAAGCTCTGGACGAAGATCATCACCGTCGGGATACCTGCGCGCGCGACCTCGGCAGCATCGTGCAATGGCCCGGAAGGCAGCCGATGTGACGACCCGGAGATCTCGCGGATCGCCTCGTCGGCGAGGCCGATCAGCGTCTCATCGAAGAGAATCGGCTCGATCGACCAGATCCGCTCCCACTCGACGTCGATATTCTCCTCGGCCGCGAAACGCTCGGCATCGCCCCGTGCCAGTTGCAGCATGCGCGCGAGCGAGTCCGCGTCGAGATGCCGCTGGTCGAGCAGCTGCTTCGCCGTCTCGACGACCGACGTGACGATCCCGGGCTCCGTGACGAGACCGCCAGACGTACACACCGCGCCGCCGCCAACCTCGCGCGCGATGTCGCGAATCGAGAGCGCGAGCTTCGCCGCGCCGGCGAGGGCGTCGCGGCGCTTGTCCATCGGCGTCGACCCCGCGTGCGCCGCCTGCCCGCGCCAGGTGAACCGGGAACGCTCGACCCCGAACGTGCCGAGCACGACGCCAAGTGGCAGGTCGAGCGATTCGAGCACGGGTCCCTGCTCGATGTGAAGCTCGAGGTACGCAGCTGCTCCCTCGAGCTGCGAGCGCGCCTCCAGCGCGCGATCGAGATCGACGCTGTGCTCGCGCAGCGCGTCTGGCAACGGGATCCCGTCGCGATCGACGAGCGCACGCAGCTCGTCCTGGTCGCGCATCGACCCTGCTGCGGCAGACGAGCCGAAGAGCGAGCGGCCGAAGCGCGCGCCCTCCTCGTCGGCCCAGCTGACGAGTCGCACGGTCAGAGCGGGCCGCCCCTCCTCGGCGAGGCGCCGCAGCACCTCCGCGCCCGCGACCACGTTCAGCGAGCCGTCGAGCCACCCGCCGTTCGGCACGGAATCGAGATGGCCGCCGATCACGAGCACGCGGTCGGACGCGCCTTTCAGCGTGAACCACTGGTTACCCGCGGCGTCGATCTCCTCCTCGACCTCCGCGCCGGCGAGCGTGCCGCGCAGCCACTCCCGTGCGCGCTCCCATGTCTCCGTCCACGCCACGCGCTGGGCGCCGTCCGCATCGCCGGTGAGGACTCGGAGCTCCTCCAGCTCCTCGATCGTGCGTTCCGGCCGAAGCGGCATCCGCGCGACTCTACAACGGCGCAAGGAGTGTGATATTGACTAGCCCATGGCACAGGCCGGTCACGCGGCGGCGTTTCGAAGAGAGACGCCGGCCCGCGCGTTTTCGCGCGAGCGCGTGACCGGTGCGGGCTTCCGGGCCGGCGTGATCGCGGTAACGCTCCTCGCGCTCTGGGGCCTCTGGGAGCTCTACCGCTTCATCTGGGTCGAGACCGGCTGGACCTGGCCGTTCCCCGTCAACGGCACGACGATGCCGCACGTCCACACGATCTTCAAGGCGTTCGACCAGCAGTCGCGCTTCGACGGTCCCCTGCTCATCTCGGTGCTCCTTCGCGCTGCGCTCTTCACCGGCAAGGAAGCGCTCGTCGGATTCCTGATGGGCGCGTCGATCGGCTTCGTCATCGCCGTCGGGCTCGTCCATTCGCGCCTCGCGCAACGCGCCTTCCTGCCGTACATCGTCGCCTCGCAGACGATCCCGATGCTCGCCGTCGCGCCGATGGTCGTCGTCTGGCTGCAGGCCGGGTGGTTGTCGGTCTCAGTGATCGCCGCGTACCTGACCTTCTTTCCCGTCGCGATCAACACGCTCCGCGGCTTGCAGTCGGCCGACCCACGCGCGCACGAGCTGCTCGGCACGTACGCGGCGAGCCGCTGGAAGGTGCTGTGGCATCTGCGGGTGCCCGCGTCGCTGCCGTATCTCTTCAGCGCGCTGAAGGTGAGCGCAACCGCAAGCGTCGTCGGCGCGATCATCGGTGAACTACCGAGCTCGATCGAAGGCGGCCTCGGCGGCGCGATCCTCAACTTCAATCAGTACTACTCCCTCGTCCCCCAGAACCTCTGGGCGACGAATCTGATCGCTGCCGCGCTCGGCATCATCTTCTTCCTCGGCGTCGTGATCCTGGAGAAGCTTGTCGTGCGGCGCGCACCGGTGCAGACGGCATGAGCGTCGTCGCGATCCACGGGCTGACGAAGACGTTTCCGAAAGGGAACGTCACCGCGCTTCAGAACATCGAGCTCGAGATCGAGACCGGTGAGTTCGTCTCGCTGATCGGGCCGTCCGGCTGTGGCAAGTCGACGCTCCTGCGCGTGATCGGTGACCTCATCCAGCCGAGCACGGGCACGGTCGACGTGAACGGGAAGACCGCGCACCAGGGACGGCTCGACCATGATTACGGGATCGTCTTCCAGGATTCTGTGCTGTTCGACTGGCGGACTGTCGCGAAGAACATCTCGCTGCCGCTCGAGATGCTCGACTGGGACAGGTCGAAGCGGAAGGAGCGCGTCGAGGAGATGCTGCGACTCGTCGAGCTGCAGGGCTTCGGCGACCACCATCCGTGGCAACTCTCGGGCGGGATGCAGATGCGAGTCGCGATTGCGCGCGCGCTCGCGTTCGAGCCGCCGCTTCTGCTCATGGACGAGCCGTTCGGCGCGCTCGACGAGATGACACGCGAGCGCCTGAACATCGAGCTGCTCGAGATCTGGCGCCGCATGGCCTCGACTGTCGTCTTCGTAACGCACTCCATCTCGGAGGCGGTGTTCCTGTCCACCCGCGTCGTCGTCATGAGCCCCCGTCCGGGGCGCATCGCGGGCGTCGTCGATGTCGACCTGCCCCAGCCCCGGACGGTCGACACGCGCGAGGATCCCCACTTCTTCGAGCTCGTGACGGCTGTCCGCGAGCTCCTTCGCGGCGTCGGCGCGGACGAGCACGGGTCGGTCCGCGCCGAGGAGAGCGCATGAGCCCCGCGGCGCGCCTGCGCGACTGGATCCCCGCCATCGTCGTCTTCTGTGCGGGGATCGCCGCCTGGCAGCTCTCGATCGAGATCTTCAACATCCAGAAGTTCCTGCTGCCGAAGCCGTGGGCGATCGTGCATGCGTGCTGGACGCAACGGCACGCACTCTGGAGCGCGGGATGGCTGACGCTGAAAGAGGCGCTCGGAGGCTTTGCCATCGGCTCGAGCGCCGGCATCCTCTTCGCGGTCGTGCTGGCGCGTTTTCGCCGCCTCGGCAGCGCGCTGATGCCGATCGCGATCGCCGCGAACGCGATCCCGATCATCGCGTTCTCGCCGATCTTCAACGCCTGGTTCGATCCGCTCTCGCCGGCGCCGCGCATGGCGACGGCCGCCGTCCTCTGCTTCTTCCCGGTGATGGTCAACACCCTGCGTGGCCTCACCTCCGTCCGGCCCGCGCAGATCGAGGTCATGCGGTCCTACGCAACCGGAGAATTCGAGATCTTTCGGCGCGTTCGAGCACCAACTGCCCTGCCATTTGTCTTCTCGGCATTGAAAGTCGCGACAGTCCTCGCAATGATCGGCGCCATAGTGAGCGACTACTTCGGAACGTTCGGGTCCCTCGGGATCACGATCAAGAACTCCGTGGCGCTGTTCGATTTCGAAACCGCCTGGGCGGCGATCCTCGTCGCCAGCATCCTCGGTGTCCTGATGTACATCTCAGTGTCGCTCGCCGAACGCTTTGCTCTCCAGTGGGATCCAACCCGTCAGGAAAGGGGAACTGCATGAAGAGGAACTCGATCCTCGCGCTCGTCGCCATCGTTGTCTCCGTCGGCGCAGTTGCGGCCGGCCTCGGGATGTCGCGCGCGCAGGCTGCACCGAAACTCACGAAGGTGACGTTGCAGCTGAAGTGGGTCACGCAGGCCCAGTTCGCCGGCTACTACGCGGCCGTCGCACAGGGCTACTACAAGAAGCTCGGCCTCGACGTCACGCTGAAAGTCGGCGGTCCGGACATCACGCCTGAGCAGACCGTGCTCGCCGGGCAGGCCCAATTCGGCATCGACTGGCTCCCCAACCTCTTCGCGACCCGCGAGAAGGGCGGCAAGATCGTGTCGATCGCCCAGGTCTTCGCCCGCTCCGGGATGACCGAGTTGACGTGGAAGAACTCCGGTGTCACCTCGATCGCGAAGATGCGCGGCAAGAAGGTCGGGGTCTGGTGCTGCGGCAACCAGCCCGAGCTCTTCGCTGCGCTGACGAAGAACGGGATCAACCCGGCGAAGAAGAGCGACGTGACGATCGTCAACCAGCCGTTCGACATGACCCTCTTCCTGCAGCACAAGATCGACGCGGCTGCGGCGATGACCTACAACGAGCTCGCACAGGTGCTCGAGTCCAAGAACTCGGCGACCGGCCAGCTCTACAAGCTCTCCGACCTCAACGTGTTCAAGATGGCGAGCCCCGCAGTCGGAACCGGGATGCTCGAGGACAACATCTTCACGACAGAGAAGTATCTGCACGATCCTGCGAACAAGTCCACGATCGTCAACTTCCTCCAGGCCTCGTTCCAGGGCTGGATCTTCTGCCGCGACCACGTGGCCGCATGCACCGACATCGTGCTCAAAAACGGCACGGCGCTCGGGCACGGGCATCAGCTGTGGCAGATGAACGAGATCAACAAGCTCGTCTGGCCGAACACGAGCGGCATCGGCCACGTATCGAATGCGCGGGTCGCGAACACGGCGAAGATCGCGAAGACCTACGGCGTGATCAAGAAGGCGCCGTCCGGGGCGTTCACCTACCAGTACGCCGACCAGGCGCTCAACAACCTCAAGTCGACCTCAGACATCTACGGGTCGAAGTACAAGCCGATCACGGTTCACGTGACGGCCGGCGGCAAGTAGGCGCCGGCTCGCTCTGCCCGCCTGCGGAGGCCGCCCTACCCGGGCGGCCTCCCTCGTTCTAGAGTCTTCGACGACACCACGTTCGCCGACCAAGGAGATGCCGCATGTCCGTGCTGATCAAGGGGGGTCGCGTCATCACCGCGGCGGACGATTACGTCGCCGACATCTTCATCGACGACGAGCGGATCACGCTGATCGGCGAGTCGATCAGGCAGCAGGCCGACACGGTGATCGATGCGCGCGGCAGGTACGTCCTGCCCGGATGTGTCGATCCGCACACGCATCTCGCGATGCCGTGGCGCGGGGAGACGACGATCGACGACTTCACCTCGGGCCACGCCGCGGCCGCATTCGGCGGCACGACGACCCACGTCGACTTCTGCATCCAGGGCAAGGGCCAGACATTCGGGGACGCGCTCGCCACGTGGCACGCGAAGCGCGAAGGGAAGGCGCTGATCGACAACGGCTTCCACATCGCCGTCACCGATCTGCGCGAGGGCGGGACGCTCGAGGAGCTCGCCAGCCTGCCCGACGAGCACGGCGTCACCTCCTACAAACTCTTCATGGCTTACAAGGACTCGCTGATGGTCGACGACGAGACGCTCTTCCGCACGATGCAGGTGGCGGCGAAGACGGGCGCGCTCGTGATGGTGCACGCCGAGAACGGCGACGCGATCGAGGTGCTCGTCGCCGAGGCGCTCGCGGCCGGCAACACCGACCCGATCTATCACGCTCTCTCGCGGCCGCCGGAGCTCGAAGGCGAGGCGACGAACCGGGCGATTCAGCTCGCCCGCATCGCGGGGGCGCCGCTGTACGTCGTCCACGTCTCGTGCGCCGAGTCCGTCGAGCCGCTCGCGCTCGCACGGGAGAAGGGCTGGAACGTGCACGGCGAGACCTGCACGCAGTACTTCTTCATCGACCAGTCGTATCTCGAGCGAGCGGACTTCGAAGGCGCGAAGTACGTCTACACGCCGCCGCCGCGCGACAAGGCGAACCAGGCGGTGTTGTGGAACGCCGTGCGCACCGACATTCTCTCTGCGATCTCGACCGATCACTGCGCATATCTCTTCGCGGGTCAGAAGGACGCGGGGAAGGACGATTTCTCGCAAATCCCGAACGGCGGCCCCGGGCTCGAGAACCGGCTGCAGATGATCCATCACTTCGGCGTGCGGGATGGTCACATCTCGCTGAACCGGATGGTCGAATTGCTTGCGACGAACCCAGCGAAGCTCTTCGGGCTGTACCCGCGCAAGGGCACGCTGGCGGTCGGGTCGGACGCGGATGTCGTCGTGTTCGACCCGGAGAAGCGTGTGACGATCTCGGCGGCGAGCCACCACTCCCGATCGGACTACAACCTCTATGAGGGCACCGAGGTGCAGGGATCGCCCGAGGTCGTTCTCCTGCGGGGCAACGTTCTCGTCGAGGACGACCGGCTGCTGACAAGCCCGGGAAGCGGCCGGTTCATCCGGCGCGCGAAGTTCGGCGAGGAACTGAAAGCCGAAGCCGCCTCATAACACGTTCGCCGCTCTCGGTCCTACTGCTCGCGCTCCTCGACGGCGCGATCGGCGGCGGCGCACTCGCGCTTGCCCTCTCGCATGGCCCGCATCGCGGTGTGCTTGCGCACTTCATCGTGTACGCGCTCGTGATCGGTCTCTTCAAGGCGCGCGACGCGGCGCGGCGTCTGCCGGCGTTGATCGCGCAGTCGCGCGCAGGGGGCGGGGCGCTCGCGTTCGGCCCAGCGTGGCTGCGAGCTGCGCGCCTGCTGATCGGCTACGACTCGTGGTCGCGGACGGAGCGGCTCGGGCTGGTGGCGATCTCGACGATCGTCGTCCTCCTCTTCGGGTGGGACGACGGCGGCCCGTTCGCCGCTGCCCTCTTCATCGCCGTCGCCGCAGTCGACGCCGCCCTCGCGCTCTGCGCCTGGGCGGCTCGGCTGACCGCCCGCTGACGCCGTTCGCGGACACGTCGCGTCGTCCGGGGCTACCGCGTCTGCGGGAATCCCAGGTCGACCTTCGAGGTGGCTGGGTCGGGCCAGCGGGACGTGACGACTTTCGAGCGCGTGTAGAAGTCGATCCCCTCCGGCCCGTAGATGTGCCGGTCCCCGAAGAGCGATGCCTTCCAGCCACCGAAGCTGTAGTACGCGACCGGAACAGGGACGGGGACGTTGATCCCCACCATGCCCGCCTGAACGTCGAACTGGAACTGGCGCGCGACGCCGCCGTCCCGGGTGAAGATCGCTGTGCCGTTGCCGTACGGGTTCTCGTTGATCAGACCCACTGCCTCCTCGTACGTGGCGACGCGCGTCACACCGAGCACCGGGCCAAAGATCTCGTCGTCGTATGCCTTCATCCCGGGCTTCACATCGTCGAGCAACGACGGTGCGAGGAAGAACCCGCCGTTGTCGGACGCGCCCTCGCGTCCGTCGACGATCACGTTCGCACCTTCGTCGGCGCCGATGTATGACGCGACCTTGTCGCGGTGCTCACGTGTGATGAGCGGGCCCATCTCGCTCGACGAATCCATGCCGTCACCGACCTTGACGTTCGGGATTCGCGCCTTGATCGCCTCGACGAGAGGATCGGCGGCATCGCCGACCGCGACGACGAGCGAAACCGCCATGCAGCGCTCCCCCGCAGATCCATACGCGGCCGAGACCGCCGCATCGGCAGCCATCTCGATGTCGGCGTCCGGTAGCACGATCATGTGGTTCTTCGCGCCGCCGAGCGCCTGGCAGCGCTTGCCCTTCGACGTCGCGGTCTCGTAGACGTACTTCGCGATCGGCGTCGAGCCGACGAATGAGATCGCGGCAATGTCCCGGTGATCGAGGAGCGCGTCGACCGCCACCTTGTCGCCGTGCACGACGTTGAAGACACCGTCGGGCACGCCTGCTTCCTTCAGGAGCTCCGCGGCGTAGTTCGACGCCGATGGATCCTTCTCGGACGGCTTCAGGACGAATGTGTTGCCGCACGCGAGCGCCGGCGCCCACATCCACATCGGAACCATCGCCGGGAAGTTGAACGGGGTTATGCCCGCAACAACGCCGAGAGGCTGGCGGATCGAGTAGACGTCGATGCCGGTCGAAGCTTGTTCGGTCATTCCGCCCTTCAGCAAGTGCGGTAGCCCGCAGCAGAACTCGATCACCTCGAGGCCGCGTGTCACCTCGCCGAGCGCGTCGGAGAGAACCTTCCCGTGCTCGGCCGTCAGGTGCCTCGCAATCTCCTCACGGCGCTCATGGAAGAGCTCGCGGATCGCGAAGAAGAGCTCGGCCCGCCGCGCGAGTGACAGCGCGCGCCACTCCGGAAACGCCGCCTTCGCGGCCTGAACGGCTGCATCGACCTCCTCGACCGTGGCGAAGTCGACTGCACCTGTCTGCTCACCGGTCGCCGGGTTGTACACCGGCCCGGAACGGTTTGAGCCCCCCTGACGTCGCGCGCCGGAGATCCAGTGGTTGATGGGCTTCGCAGCTCGAGGTGCGTCGATCACGTCGGTCATTCCGTCCCTCCTCCGGTGGTCGGAGGGAGGGTAGCGCGCAGGTAGCTTCGAGGCAGTGGCTCGAGGCAGGTAGCTTCGAGGAATGAGGCCCACGCTCGCCGAGCTCGCCGAAGAGACGACGATCTATCTCGCTCCGCGTCCAATGTCCGAGACGCTCGAGCGCGACGGCTACGTCTACATCGCCGGGCCGCGCGGCGGCACCGTGCACCGGGTACGGCTCGGCGACGTCGCTTCCGCGGTCGAGTGGACGCGCGCCGAGTCGAAGCGGCGCGGCCATCGCGAACTGGCCTGGTGGGTCGGCGACTCGGCCACGCCGGAGAGTATCTTCGAGGAACTGCCGAGGCTCGGCGTCGCAGTCGACGAGGAAGAGCCGCTGCTGACCGGTATGACCGCGAGCTCGCCGCCTCCCGGCGGCGAGCGGGTCGAGGTGCGGCGGCTCGAGAGCCTCGAGGACTACCTGGCCGCGCTCGAGGTCGACTGGGAGGTGTGGCAGACCCCGCAGGCCGAGCGCGCCGAGCGCCGAGTCCTCGAGGTAGAGCGTTTCGCGAGTATGCAGGGCTCCGGCGTCATTCACCACTTCGCGGCATTCCTCGACGGAGAGATTGTCGGCTTCGGGCGCGCGATCCACATGAAGCAGGCGGTCGCCCTCTTCGGCGGGTCTGTTCTGCCGCACGCCCGTGGGCAGGGCGTCTACCGCGCGCTCGTCCGCGCCCGCTGGGATCACGCGGTCGCACGCGGGACGCCGGTGCTTGTCGTGCAGGCCGGCGCGATGTCACGCCCCGTGCTGGCGGGCCTCGGTTTCGAGTCGCATCACGAGATCCGCTTGTTCGTGGACCCGCTTGTAGGATCAGATCATGGCGACCACTGACACGAATACCGCGCTCGGCCGGCAGATCGTCGAGGACGCGAAGCGCTACGTCCTCTACTCGTGGAGCGTGCAGGACGCGATCAACCCGATCGCCGTCGAGCGCGCCGAGGGGCGTCACTTCTACGACTACGACGGGAACCGCTACCTCGATTTCGCGTCACAGCTCGTGAACGTCTCTATCGGTCACTCCCACCCCAAGGTGGTGCAAGCGATCAAGGACCAGGCGGAGCAGCTCGCCACAATCGGGCCGCCGATGGCTACCGAGTCGCGCTCCCGCCTCGGCAAGCTCCTGGCGGAAGTGACGCCGGGGGACCTGCAGATGTCGTTCTTCACGAACGGCGGCGCAGAGGCGAACGAGAACGCAATCAAGCTTGCGCGCTGGTACACCGGCCGCCACAAGGTCATCGCGCGCTACCGCAGCTACCACGGCGCGACCGCGGGAGCGATCACGATGACCGGCGACCCACGCCGCTGGCCGGCCGAGCCCGGCCTGCCGGGTGTCGTGCGCATGTTCGACCCGTACACCTACCGCTGCTCCGCCGGCCACCCGGACCCGTGCCCGGTCTGCACCGGCGGCCCGCATCTCGAGGAGATCCTCCAGTACGAAGGCGCACACACGGTCGCAGCCGTGATCCTCGAGACGGTCACCGGGACGAACGGGATCATCGTTCCACCCGACGGCTATCTCCAATCGATCCGCGAGGTCTGCAACAGGCACGGCATCCTCCTGATCTGCGACGAGGTGATGGCCGGCTTCGGCCGCACCGGCAAGTGGTTCGGCGTTGACAACTGGAGCGTCGTGCCTGACATCCTCACCGTCGCCAAGGGCATCAACTCCGGCTACGTGCCGCTCGGTGCGATGGTCGTTCGCGAGCCGATCGCCGACTGGGCGCGCAGCAGGTACTTCGCGGGTGGCCTCACCTACAGCGGCCACCCGCTCGCGTGCGCCTCGGCTGTCGCTTCGATCGAGGCGTTCCAGGAGGAAGGCATCGTCGAGAACGCGGCTGCAATGGGCGAGGTGTTCCGGGTCGAGCTGGCGAGGCTCGCGGAGAAGCATCCGTCGATCGGCGACGTGCGCGGCCTCGGCTGCTTCTGGGGCCTCGAGCTCGTGCGCAACCGCGAGACGCGCGAGCCGCTCGTCCCGTTCAACGCCAGCGGCGAGGCAGCGAAGCCGATGGCCGCCTTGATGAAGCGCGCACTCGACCGCGGCCTGTATCTGATGACGCACTGGAACGTCGTCATGTGCTGCCCGCCGCTGACGATCACGCGCGATGAGCTCGACGAGGCGCTCGACGTGCTCGACGACGCGCTCCTCGTTGCCGACGAGTTCGTCGCCTGACGGCGAACGCGCCGAGATGATCTCGGAGGACGTCCGGCGCTTCGCCGAGGACCCGGCGGCATCGAGAGAGATCTTGCCCGAGTCGGGGCTGCGACGGATTCTCACGGACCGCTATTGCCTGTTGCTCGGGCCGGTGCCGACGTTCACGTCCGTGTCTCGGTTGCGACTCGAACCGGAGGACGTCTCAGAGGTCATCGCGGAAGTCCGCACCCACGTCGCGGAAGCGGGGCACCGCGAGGCGATGTGGTGGATCGGACCGTCGGCAACGCCGGGCGACCTCGTCGACCGGCTCCGCACCCACGGCCTCGTGCCGGACGAGCGCAGCGGGTCAGAGCCCCACTTGACGACGATGGGGCTCGTCACCGAACCGGAGGCTGCGCCGGGCATCGAGGTTCGCCGTGTCGCGAGCATCGAGGACTTTCGGGCCGCCGACAGGATCGCCTCGGTCGCCTTCGAGGAATCGCCGGACGTCCAGGCAGCCTATGAGGCGATCAGCGAAGAGAGCTATGCGCGGGAGCAGGCCGGGTATTCGCCACGCACGTACCTTGCGTCCGTTGCAGGCAAGCCGGTCGGATCCGGGCGTGCGCTTCACGCGGCCGGCTGTCCCGCGGTGCTCATGATCGGTGGAGCCGTCGTGCCGGAGGCACGCGGCCAAGGTGTGTACCGCGCACTCGTGCGCGCGCGATGGGACGATGCGGTCGCGGCGGGAATGCCGGCGCTCGTCACGCATGCAGGCGTGCTTTCGCGACCGATTCTCGAGCGCTCCGGTTTCCGCGCGATCGCGGAACAGGAGATCCTGCTCGATCCAGCGACGTGCTGATCTCCGCGGCGCTGCGCGAGTACGCCGAAATACCCGATCGCTACGCGTGCGTTCCCGAGGACGCGTCCGTCCGCCGCTTCGACGATGGCCGCGTCTGCGTGATCCAGGGGCCGACCTGGGCGAGCGTCAGCGCGCCGAACGTCGCCGAGGAGGAAGTCGAAGAGTTGCTTCTGCAAACGCGCGACCTCATCGCCGCAGAGAAGCTCACGACGTGGTGGATCGGTCCGTCGGCGCGGCCGGCAGACATTGTTGAGCGCCTCGGTTCGCTCGGGTTGCAGAAGCCGCGCGACCGCGTGGGGCGGTTGTACTCGCTCGTCCGCACCGAAGAGCCCGACGAGATCCCCTCGGGGGTCGAGGTGCGGTACGTCGAGACGTTCGACGACTTCATCGCGGCTCGCGAAATTGAGTGGGACGCCTTCGAAACGCCGGCGGAGCGCAGAGATGTCAACCGCCCCAGGCTGCGAGCTGACTTCGACGAATCCATGCGCTTTGGCGTCCCGGTCGGGTTCGTGGCGGAACTCGACGGGCACCCGGCAGCGTCCGCGATGTCGATTCCGTCCGAGCGCGGCGTCTTTCTGATCGCGGGGGCGGTCGCACCGTGGGCGCGGGGGCGGGGGCTCTACCGGTCGCTCGTTCGGGCCCGCTGGGACGACGCGGTGAAGCGCGGGACCCCTGCGCTCGTCACGCAGGCGAACCCCGAGACGTCCTATCCGATCCTGCGCGGGCTGGGATTCGAGGAGATCTGTGAGATCCACCGCCTTGAAGACGTGCGCTAAGCGCTCCATGATCAGTCGAATGGACTTCAACGACGGCAGCCGCGGGTTTCAGGACCGCTTCGATACACGCCGCCTCGCAGACCGGATCGATGAGCGACTGGTGCGCGATTGGATCGACGACAACGACCGTGCATTCGTGGAACGTTGCGACATGCTGTTCCTCGCGACCGCCGACAAGGAAGGGCGGCCGCAGTGCTCGTACAAGGGTGGCGAGCCCGGTTTCGTTCGTGTCGTCGACGAGCACACGATCGCGTTCCCGAATTACGACGGCAACGGCATGTTCCTGAGCGCAGGCAACGCACTCGTCAACCCAGACGTGGGCGTGCTCTTCATCAGCTTCACCGAGCGGAAGCGGATGCGTTTGAACGGCATTGCCGAGCACGTCGACGACGATCCGCTGCTCGACGCGTTTCCGGGTGCGCAGTTCCTTTGGCGCGTCCGGGCGACGGAGGTGTTCCCGAACTGCCCGCGCTACATCCACCAGTACCAGCTGGTGGAGCGTTCCCGTTTCGTTCCGAAGACGGGGTGCGACACCCCCGTGCCGGAGTGGAAGCGGCGCGAGTGGGCGCGTGACGTGTTGGCCGCCGACGACCCGGCGAATGCCTCATAGGTTTTTTGGTCGGTTAATCACCAAGGTCATGGCCCGCTGCTCGCCGAGCAGGTCCGGCATCCCGCCGGAATGGCTCTCACGCCGGTGCCCTCACCGTTCGTGCCGCGAGACTTCACTCCCCGTTGCACTTCCGTAACGGTGCCTGGCACCGACTTCGTTCGACCTCAGCCCCGATACTGCCGACCCCCTCGCCGTTCCGAAAGGGCTGTGCGTGAATCGGCGCACTCCCGTAACGGTGCCTGGCACCGAGACGGGAGGCCCGGCGCAGGCGCAGGGGCGACTAGGGCGGTGGAACAGCGCCGGACTCGTAGAGCCGCGTGAATGAGGCGACGACAGCTGGATCGAACTGCGATCCCGAGGCCTCCGTCAAGCGACGAACTGCCTCATCGTGCGGCAAACGCTTGCGGTACGGGCGGTCGGTCGTCATCGCATGGTAGGCGTCGCAGACGAGCACGATCCTCGCCTCGACCGGGATTGCGAGCCCGCTTCTCCCATCCGGGTAGCCGAGCCCGTCCCAGCGCTCGTGGCAGGCCCGCACGATCGGCCGCACGTCGGCGAGACGCTCGATCGGAGCGAGGATCTTCTCGCCCAGCTCCGGATGCTGCTTCACGATCTCGAACTCCTCGGCGGTCAGGGGGCCGGCCTTCTGCAGGATCTCCGATGGGATCCCGATCTTGCCGATGTCGTGGAAGAGCGCACCGAACTCGAGCCGCTTCATCGCGCCGCGGTCGAGCCGAAGATCGCGCCCGACGAGGAGAGCCATGTCGGTGATCCACCGCGCGTGCGACGACGTGTACTCGTCGTTCGCCTCGAGCGCGTTCGCGAGGGACGCGACGGTCGACACGAACGTCCGCTCGAGGTTGTCGTAATGCTCCGCGCTCTCGATCGCAATCTTCCCCTGATCTGCGAGGCCGGCAAGCAACCGCAACTCTCGCTGCTCGATCACCCGGTCGCCGATCGTCGCGGTCAATGCGCCCGCGCGCCCGCCTTCGAGCTTCACCGGCGCGACGACGAACCGCTCGAGCCACACCTGGTCGTCGACGTCGGCGGTCTCGGGAAGATCGGACGGATCGAAGATGAACGGCGTCTCCCGCTCGAGCCACTCATGTGCAAGGGCACCTGGGAATCGCCGTCCCGCGGCGGGATCCTGGTCGTTCGGGTACCCGAACGAAGCGCGCCCGACGAGATCGCCCGGCTCTTGGTCTTCCTGAATCCAGAGCGCCGCCCGCTCGCTGCCGAGCACGCGCGACGTCACCTCGACGGCGCGCCGCACGACCTCCTCGGGTGGCCCCGCCGTCGCGAGCTCGCGGCTCGCGTCGAGGAGCGCGTTCGCAATCTCGGCGGCCTCGAGCTGCTTCCAATAGAGGCGCGCCTTCTGCAACGCGACCGAGGCCTGGTACGAGAACGATGCAAGCAGCCGCTCCTCATGCTCGTCGAGCTCCCCGAGCTCGAGCACGAGCCTGCCGTGAACGCCCTCACCCTCGGCGAGAGCGGATGCGATGCCGTCGGCAAGAGGTTCGCCGATGCTGGCGGCGCACTCGTCGCCGAGCCAGAGCGACGCACGCGGAGTGTCGAACAGGCCAGTCGCCGTCTCGACGGTGCGCGAACAGATCTCGTCGAACGACTCCGCGCGCGACACCTCGTCAGCGAAGGCGAGCAACGCCTTCGCACTCTCGGCCTCGCGCCGCTGCTGCTGATAGAGCCTTGCGTTCTCGAGCGCCACCGAGGCGTGCCCTGCGAGTACCTCGAGCAGGCGCACGTCGTCCTCGTCGAACTGGTTCAGGCCGAGCTTCGAAATGACGATCGCTCCAGTGACGCGCGAGCCGTGGCGCAGCGGCACCACCGCTAGCGACTCCTCGAGCTCCTCGGTGCCCGGGATCCGATACGCGAACTCGCACTCGAGCGCATTCGGGATCAGGAGTGACTCGCCCGTCTCCGCGACGCGGCCCGTGATTCCCTGGCCGACCTTGGCGGTGTACGCATCCGTCGCAGTTCCCGCCCGCGAGTCGTGCTCGCCGATGAAGGCGATCGGCCGAAGGTCGTCGCCGTCACGCAGGACGACACGGCAGTTGTGGTAGTCGATGAGCAGCCTGAGTTCGCTTGCGATCGCGCCTGCGATCTCGCGCACGTCGTTCAACCGATTCAGCTTCCCCGCGAGCGACTGCAGCATCTTCATGTGGGCGATCGAGCGCACGCCGCGGCCCGCTGTGACGACGGCGGTCGTCGGCCGCTCGGTCGCGCCGTCGTCGTAGAGAACCGTTTGGTTCTTGCCGTGCGCCTTGGCGGTCATCATCGCGGCCTCGGCGCAGGCGATCAGGCCACGCGGGTTCATTGCGTGTTGGGGGCCTTGCGAGATGCCGATCGAGACGGTCATTCGGCCTGCGAACTCGAGCTCGGTATCGCGTAGCCGCTCGGTGAGCCGCGCTGCAAGCGCAAGTGCATCTCTCGCATTGCAGGACGGCATGATCACGCCGAACTCCTCACCACCGATCCGGCAGACGACATCCGAGCCGCGTACCGTCTCGCGCGCGACGCGCGCAACCTGGATGAGCAGCTGATCGCCGACGCCGTGCCCGTAGACGTCGTTGACCCGCTTGAAGTCGTCGAGGTCGAACATCAGCACCGCGACGGGATCGCGCGACCGAGACGCAAGCGTGAGCTCGGAGCGCAGACGCTCGTGAAAGAAGCGGTGGTTGTAGAGGCCGGTGAGCGAGTCGGTCTGCGCGAGGTGCTCGAGGCGCGCCCGGATCTGCGCGTTGTCGAGCGCGAGGGCAGCCGCGTCGCCGAACCACTTGGCGAGCTCGAACTCGTGCTCGTAGAACGCCGCGTCCTCACCGATCCGGTAGATGTTGAGCGCGCCCTTCAGCGCACCACGGGCGATCAACGGGACGCTGATCAACGCCTCAGGCTCGACCGGCGTCCCGGGAACGTTGACCACACGCGGATCGAGGTGCGCGCGGTTCGTCCACACCGGCTCGCGATTCGCGACCGCCCAGCCGGTGATGCCGAGCCCCAGGCGCGGGCGGTCTTGCATGATCTCCTCCGCGTAGGCCTGAGACCGTGCGAGGAGCGGCACGAGCTCCTGGCGCTCCTCATCGACCTCGTAGATGTGCAGCGCCTCGTAGGGCATAAGATCGGCGAGGGTCTCGGCGACACGCTCGAGCAGCGCGTCGAGGCTCTGCTCCGAGAGGACGTCGTGGAACACCTCGGCCAGCCGCCGATAGGACTCGACGAGCGCCTCGGGACGGTCGCTCCCGTCCGTCAGCGGCTCACCCGTCAGAGGCGTCGGCACAGGTGTGGCGCGCACCACCATTCAAAGCCCTCATCGGCCGAAAAACAGCGATCCTTGAGAGATCAGCTCGTTAGAGCAGGCCGCACTCCCTCGCAGTATTCGGCCACGGGCTGAAGCCGCGCCCCGAGGCGTAGGCCCGAGCCGCCGCCTGAAGCTGCGCCCAGACGGGCCACGCGTCCGCCGTGCCGAACCGCGCGAGGAACGCGGCGCCGTAGAGCCGCTGGAAGCCGAGGTCCATCTGCAGGCCGCCGTAGTAGCCGTTGCCGCTGTGCGACGTCCAGGCGCCCTCGTAGCGATGGATGCAGCCGAAGGCGTCGGCGAGCCAGGCCGGGATGGAGGGTTGGGGACGGGCGCCGTGCAGCGCGACCGCAAGCGCTGCGTCGGCGCTCCGCTCCTGCCAGAGCCGCAGGGTCCCGCGGTCACTGGCGGCACGGGCACTCGCGAAGGAGCGCGTGATCCTGCCCGGGTAGATGCGGCGAAGGCGCAGGGTCAGCTCCCGGCTGTAGCGAAGGCGCGTCGAGGCCGACGAACGGAGCGCAGGCTGAGCCGGCAGCCGGACGGCGAGACGGCGGTGGATCACGGCCAGGGCATGGTGCTGCGCACGGTAGGCACGCCGGGTCCACGCGTCGAGCGTCCATTGGAGGTAGTCCCGGTCAGCGCTGCGGCGGTACGAAAACGAGGTGGCGCTCCTCGGCACGCGGGCCGCCCGCTCGTACGTCCAGGTCAGGGAGCGGTAACGATCGACGAGCGCACGCAGCTGCGCGACCGTCGGTGCCGCGTCGACTGGATGAACCGCCTGGGCGGCGCGGGCGACTCCAACCGCCAGCACGGCAGCCGCGATGGCAAATGCAAGTCCAGCGCCGAGTGGCCTCAGCGTGAGGGATGCGCGCATACGACGTTCGTCCTCCTTGGCCCGAGATCGAGATCCGCAGGTTTTGGCTTTCGGGGGATGTCCGAGGCACCTGGGCGCGGCGCCACCGAACGACCGCGGCACCGTAGCGACCGGAGCGGCCCACGCGCGGAGAACAGTTCAAGGAATTGTTAAGACCCGCCGGAGCCTGCGCTCAGGCGGAGCGCAGAACGCGGCGGAGCACCCTGCCGTATTCGTCGAGACCGTCGCGATACAGCCGCGCCTCGGGTCCCGCAGCGATCCCAACGCGCTCGGGGACGACTCCCCAAATCGGCACATTCTCGCCTCGCCACCAGTCGATCGTCTCCTGAAGATCATTCGTCCCCAGACGCGCCGACGTGATGACGATGCCGCGCGGCGTCTTCGGGGAGATCATTCCGAGCGTGTATGCGACGCGCGCGAACTCGACGCCGCCGGCGCGCGTCGGGATGACGACAGCGTCGGCAGCGGCGATCGCAGACTGCACAAGCCGCTCGTCTCCTGGCGGCAGATCGACGACCACCGTCCCTTCAGCGGCGCTCATCGCGCGGGCGAGCGTCCGTTCCGACGGCGCCTCGATCACCTCGACACCGTCGATCGGCCGCTCCTCGAGCCACTCCGCCGCGGACGCCTGCCGGTCGGCGTCGACGACCACCACCGGAACGTGGCCGCGGGACGCGGCGACGGCGGCGAGATACAGCGTGGTCGTCGTCTTGCCGACACCGCCCTTGAGGTTCGTAACGACGATGTTCACCCGGCGACCGAGTCTACTCGGCCGCGGTCGACGGGTCGAAGCCGCGTCCGCGAGACCGCTTGGGGAAGCGCGCTCGACCCGGTGGCCCCGAGACCGGCTCGCATCAGGAGATCTTCAGCCTGGAACCGGTCTTGCTCCAGCGGGAAAGCTCTTGTGATGGGTGTTTCATTTGAGGCAGCGTTCGAGGCTGAGTTCGCGGGCCTGAACCGTTATCTGCGACGCCGTGTCGGCGCGGCGGCGGCAGATGACCTTTCGGCAGAGACATTCGCGACCGCATTTGCGAACTGGGATCGCTTCGATCAGGCGTGGCCCGTTCGGCCGTGGCTTTACGGGATCGCTGCGAACCTCCTGAGACACCATTGGCGGAACGAGCGCCGGATGCTTCGCGCCTACGCGCGAACAGGTGTGGATCCTGTGCTCGACGAGGCCGCGAGTCAGGGGCAGCGACTTGATGCTGCGGCGGGCTTCAGGTCGGTCGCGGGTGAGATTGCCGCCTTGCGTGCCATCGATCGGGAGATATTGCTGTTGCGCGCCTGGGCTGAGTTGAGCGACGGCGAGATCGCGCAGGCATTGAGCTTGCCGATCGGGACCGTCAAGTCACGTTTGCATCGGACGCGCGAGCGGCTTCGGAACCGGATCGATGGCGACGGGCAATCAGACCCGAAGCGACCGATCGCCATCAACCCTGAGGAGCAACAATGAGCGACCTGACTCCGCTGACCGAATTCCGCAGCGCCGTTCGCGCGGCCGACGAAGCGACCGCCCGGCGGATCTATGCGCACGCGACCACGGGAACCCGGCAGCATTCGTGGTCGCACCGCCGCAAGATCGGACTCGCCGTCTCGGCAGCCGCCGCAGTGATCGTGGGCGGCGCGATCGCCGCCGTGACCTTCCTCGGGCAGCCGGCGCCAAAGAGCGTTCAGGCCGAAATCCATCGCTCGGCAGTCCTTCTCTTCACCGGCCATCCACGGCTTGTGAAATCGACCGCGCGCGTCGTTGCCGAGTCCCCCGACGCGACGCTCTACGGGATCAGCGACCAGGAGGGCAACTACTGCGTCGAGCTGATCGGTGCCCGGAAAGGGCTCGTCTGGTCGTTCTCGTGCGACGAAGGGCTACGAGTCGGAGGCGAGTTCGTCTCACCAGGAGCCGAAGGCCTGGATGTCGCGTCGATCACCGTCGACGGAATCGAGCCGCCGGTCGTCCGATGGGGCCGACTCACCTCTGGAACGGCCAAGGCACGAGCCGTCTACCCCGATGGCACGACCGAGGACATTCCCGTCGGTGACAACGGCTTCTTCCTCTATGAGCCCTCCGAGCAAAACCAGAAGCTCGCGCGCGAAGTACCGATGACGCTCCAATTCCTGCGCCCAGACGGAACACCCGCTCTCTCCACCAAGGCACTCCCACCCCAACCTCTCACCACCTCCGGGCCTCGGCAACACGAAACCATCAGCGGTCACGTCCTCATCAAAAACGCAGCGAACGTCGCGGTCGACGGGAACGTGCTCGGAAGACCCGCCTATCTCATCCCGGTTCGAGCCGACGGCACCTTCACCTGGACGACCCCAAACGGCAACCACAGCTCGTTCGGCGTGCTGCAAGTCGTGGACAGAAACCGCCAATCGCTCAGCGAATACCTCGATCCAATCCCCGAAGTCTTCTGGAAGCAGCTCGTCACGCAGGCCCGGCAATCGCCATGAATCGACCCGTAACTCACGTGGTTGGTCCCGGGCCAACGTTCGGCGCCGGGACCAACCGTGGTTCTCGCCTACGGACTCGGCGGGTTGTCCGGGTTGCTCCCACCCCGGCACGCCTGGCCCGGTCTCCCAGGAGGCCCGTCCTTGGGAGTCTGCGTCTGGCGGTCGTTTTGACCGTTCCTGAAGTCATTCAGACCGGAGAACGCGCAGATCGAGTTGGCGTGCGCGGGTGCGGCGGTCTCGCCGCCCGGGCCCGCCGCCAGGCTACCCGGAGGGCCTTTTACTTCGCCTGCCAACGCAGCACCGGCACTGACGTTCGTTCTTGAGACGCCTTGCTTGGCGCCAATCTGGGGAGGCTAATACCTGCCGGTGGGCAGAGTCAACCCGAGCCGCGGTCAGCGGAAAAGGTCGAGCTCGGCCTCGATGACGATCTCCTGTGCCGTACCGTCCCCGCTCAGCGCGAGACCGCGGAGGATCACGACGGGCACTCCCTCGGCCTTGCCCCGCGCCAGGTCGGCTGCGGCCGCAATCTCATCGGCGATCGCAACCCGGCTCGCGCGCAGCTCGTAGCCGATCCGGTCGGTCGTGCCGCGCAGGTCGAGAATCGGCTCGAACCCGGCTACGCCGATCGCAACGTCGGTCGTGCCCTGCCGAAACGGGCGCCCGAAGGAGTCCGTGATGACGACGGCGACGGTGCGGCCTGTCAGCTCGAGCAAGGCAGCTCGGAGCTGCCGGGCGCTCGCATCGGGATCGACCGGAAGGAGGACGAGCGTGCCGGGCTCCGGCGCATTCGAGTGGTCGACCCCGGCCGAAGCGCAGATGAACCCGTGCCGCGTCTCCGTGATCACGAGCGGGCCCCGCTCCCGAATGATCCGCTTCGCTTCTCGCAGGATCACCTCGATCTCGCGCGGATCGCGCTCGTCGCCGGCGAGCTCGCGGGCCTTCTGCGAGGCCTCGTAGTCGTCGATGCGCACGATCCGGCCCTCCGCCTTGGAGACCGCCTTCTGAGCGACGACGACGACGTCGTCGTCCTCGAGCGCCGCGAGGCCCACGATCATCGCCGCAAGGTCGTCGCCCGGCCGGATCTCCGGCAGGCCGTGCACGGGGAGAAGCTGGATCATTCCGAGCCCGGGGTCACACCGGAGATGCGAACACCGGCATGCGCCTTGTAACGACGGTTCAGATTGACGATCACCGCAGTCAGCCCCTCGAGCGCGCGGGCACTCGCAAGCGGGCCCGCATCGAGCGCCCGGCCGGCGACGAGCTTTCCCGCGAGCTCGAGCGCAAGCTCCTTCGCCCGGGGATCGTCGCCGCACACGAGAGCATCCTCTGCAGGGGGCGCCTCGTCCAGATTCGCCGCGGCGATCGAGTGCAGCCCGGCAGCGACGGGGCCCTGCACGAGGTCCTGCACCCGCTCGGCAAGGCTGCGCGCTTCGGGGTCCGGGAGCATCCCGACGCCCGGCTCGAACCGGATCGCACTTGCGACCGAAAGAAGGGGCGTCGAGCCAAGCGCAACCGCGACCGCGCGTGCCGTTTCGAGCGCCCCATCGGCCTTCACGGCGAGAATCGCCAGATCGACGCCACCGACGGCGTCTTCGTTCGTTGCGCCGGAGACGCGGCCGCCACCGAGTGCGTCGGCCGCTTCCCGGGCCCGCGCGCCGTCGCGCGAGCCGATGACGATGTCGTCCTCGCCGACCGCCGCCAGCCGTCCGGCGAGCGCCCGGCCGAAGCTGCCCGTCCCGCCGAGGATCGCGATCTTCACGCGAGCGCACCGGCCGCATGCACGACTGCGGCGGCAAGGCGGCGCTCGGCGGCAGGGTCACTCATCAGCGTCTGCGTGACGATGGTCCGGCGCACACCTCGAATCCGGGTTGCCGGCGCATCGGCGTCGTCGATGACGAGGACGTCGATCAGCCCGGCGTAACAGCCGGCGACATGGGTGGGGGTCGTCCCCCCGGCCAGACGCTTCAGCATCCGGTCGGCCGGCCCCCTCACCGCGCGCCCACCGATCAGGGGGCTGACGGCGATACAGGGGACGCGGCGCCGCTCGAGCGCATCACGGATCTCGGCCACCGCGAGAATCGGGCCGATCGAGACGTAGGGGTTGCTCGGCGCGATCAGGATCACATCCGCGGCGTCGAGCGCTCCGAGCACACCGGGGGCGGCTTTCGCCGCCGGTGCGCCGGCGTAGTGCACTGCGTCGACCTCGTCCTCGTGGCGGCGCGCGACGAACCACGTCTGGAACGCGAAGGTTCCGGCCGGCGTCTCGAGAAACGTGCGGACCGGCTCGTCGGTTGCGGGCAGGAGAGTCGGCTCGAGCCCGAGGACGTGCGCGAGCCGGCCCGTCGCCTCTGAAAGCGGCACGCCTGTTCGGAGCAGTTCCGTGCGGACGAGGTGCAAGCCGATGTCGCGATCACCAAGTCGAAACCAGGACTCCCCGCCGAGCGCCGCGACCGACTCGAGCGCGTGCCACGTCTCATCGGCGCGACCCCAGCCGCGCTCGTCGTCGCCGAGACCGGTAAGCGTGTAGAGGATGCTGTCCAGATCGGGTGAGATGTGCAGGCCCAGCACCTCGACGTCGTCCGCGATGTTGCCTATGATGGAAACGTTGTCCGGTTCGACGACACCAACCAGCCCGCGCAGGAATCGTGCGCCGCCGACCCCGCCGGAAAGAACAGCGACGTTCATGCGGCCGCCCCACGTTCAAGCAGGTGAAGGTCGAGCGCCTGCACTGCACGCCGCGTGTGCGGGCCGACACGCGCGGCGAGGCGGCGGAGATCGACGAGCGTGTCGACGTCGTCGGTCAGATTCGGCGCCTCGACCAGCACCGAAGGGCCGAGGGCGGCGAACCGCCCGGCGCTGCCCGGGCCGTAGAGCGGCTGAAAGAGGCTCGCGTCTGCGAAGGCGAGGGCGTTCGTGGTTCCGTCGCGGGCGACCGCGAGGGCGAGCCCGCCCCCGGGGACGGCGCCCGCGAGCGTCAGCAGGTCACGCGGCGTCGCGCACGGAAGGTCGGCGTTGACGACGAGGTATGCGGCTTCCGGTCGAGCGCCTGCGGCCTCGAGAGCGGCCTGGACAGCCGCGCCTTGACCCCGCCGTGGGTCGGTCACGAGCTCGACCCCGTCCGGGAGCGCGGGCACGTCCGAAGCGACCACGACGACCCGCCCCACCGCGAGCGCGGCAGCGAGAACGTCGGCCAGCATGGCCTCCGCGAGCAGGGCGCGCCCGGGCTCGGAGACCCCCTCGAGCCGCCGCTTCGGATCACTGCCACGGAAGGGAACGACGACGGTCGGCATCGCTCGGGGACACTACCGAGGTGGTAAGGCCTGACAACGCGGCGATCGCAGAGCGACTCGAGACACTCGCGTCGCTGCTCGACCTCGCCGGTTCGAGCTACTACAGCGTTCGCGCCTACCGGCGCGCCGCAGCCCTGATCCGTGCGACGCCCGCGCCCGTCGCGGAGCTCGTTGCCCGTGGCCGCGCCCGCGAGCTACGCGGCATCGGCTCCTCGATCGAGGCTCGCCTCCGCGAGCTTCGTCGAAACCGGCCGCCTGAAGGAGATCGACGAGCTGGAGGGCGAAATGCAGCCGGAGCTCGTCGGGCTCGGCAGGCTCGCCGGCCTCGGCCCGCAGCGAATGGTTGCGATCGGGCGTGCGCTCGGCATCCGCTCGGCCGCGGAGCTTCGCGTCGCGGCCGCCGAAGGCCGGCTCCGCGAGGTTCCGGGAATCGGCCCGTCGACCGAGGCGAAGATCCGACGCGCTCTCGAGGAGCCACGGCCGACACCGAGGCATGCCTTGCTCCTCCATCGCTCGCGACAGCTCGGCGCCGCAATCGCGGGGGCGCTCGGCGGTGAGCTCGCCGGCGACCCGCGTCGCTTCAAGGACTCCTCCGAGCGGATCGCCGTCGTCGTCGCGGCGGCGATCCCTGCGCCGGTCGTCGACCGGTTCGCGGCGCTGCCCGAGATCGTCTCGGTCGTCGACCGCTCCGAGCGGCGCGCGCTCGGTGTGACCGTCGAGGGCGTGCCGGTCGAGCTCGTGGTCGCTGCGCCCGAGCGCTTCGGGACGGAGCTCGCGCGGGCGACGGGCTCGGCGCCGTACGTCGCTGCACTCGAGTCGTTGCTCGGCCACCTGCCGGAAGCTTCCGACGAGGGGGGCCTCTACGCCGCGCTCGGAATCCCGTTCGTGCCACCCGAGTTGCGCGAGGAGCCGTTCTCGGGCGAGCCCCCGCCGCTCGTGGAGCAAGAAGCGATCCGCGGCGACCTGCACGTGCACACGACGTGGTCGGACGGGAAGGCGACCGTGCTCGAGATGGCCGAGGCGGCCCGGGCGCTTGGCTACGACTACATCGCGATCTGCGACCACACGCGGAACGTGCGCGTCGTTCCCGGCCTCGATGCAGACGACGTGCGCCGCCAGGGCGAGGAGATCGTCGCGGTGAACGACAAGCTCGCGCCGTTCCGTGTCCTTCGCGGAAAATGCGACATCCTCGCGGACGGCTCGCTCGACCTTCCGGACGACGTACTCGCCGAGCTCGACTGGGTGCAGGCGTCGGTGCACGCGGGCCAGCGCCAGTCACGCGACCAGCTGACCAAGCGCACCCTCGCCGCAGTGCACCATCCGTCGGTTCGCTCGATCAGCCATCCGCAGGGCCGGATCATCAACCACCGGCCACCGAACGCCGTCGATCTGGACGCGGTGTTCGCAGCCTGCGCGGAGACCGGCACCGCAGTCGAGACGAACGGCCTGCCCGATCGGATCGATCTCAGCTCCGAGCTCGTTCGGGATGCAATTCGCGCGGGTGTCCTCGTCACGTGCTCGACCGACGCCCACTCGGTCCAGGGCCTCCAGAACATGCAGCTTGCGGTAGCGACCGCGCGCCGTGGGTGGGCGACGGCGCGCGACGTTCTCAACACCCGGCCGTTCGCCGAGGTCAGCGCGGCGAAGCTTTGATCTCGTCGAGCGCGAGCCAGTGCGTCCGTCGCAGCGCGGCGACGACCTGCGGGTCGGTGTGCTTCGGGTTGTACACGTGCGAGTCGAGATCGCAACAGACCGCGATCGTGTCGCGCGAGACTCCCTCGAGTTGCACGAACGCATCCGTCGGCAGGTGGACCTCGCCGACCGTGTAGTGCATGAACTGCAGATCGGGCGCGAGCTCCATCAGCGTCGGCCAGTCGGGGCAGGAACGAGAGCTCACGCCCGCGGGATTGGCGCGCAGCCACCGCTTTCCTGCATCGACCAGGCCCCGTCGAGCAGGACCGCGCCGGTCTGCTCGCCCGAGGGGAAGACGAAGAACTGCATTGCATCGTCGAGCGAGTGCAGTGGATGCCCGCCCGCGTCGAGCAACGCGAGCCGCAGGTGAAACCGTCCGTCGGCGAGCGGTAACTGCCCGAGCCGGAAGCGCAGCTCACGCTCCCCCCCGCCAGCGTCCCAGCCGAGAAGCGACGTCTCCTGCGCGACGGTCGCAAGAACCAGGCCGCCGTCATCACGTAACTCGAGGGAGACGCGCGGAGGCGCGACACCGGGCTCTGCAGCGACGAGAAGCCGCACGGTCGCCGGCTCGCCGGCGGCGAACTGGGTGCGCTCATCACCATCGTCGTCGAGTAACTGCGCCGCGAGGATGCGTGCCTCGCCGCTGCCCCATTCCCGCAAGCCGGCTCCAAGCTCGTCCGGGCTCGCATCGTCCGCGAGCAGGCGGCGATACGCGGCGATCGCCTCGCGGGTCGACCCGTCGAACGCGACCTCGCCCAGCCGCAGAAGAACAGCGCGGTCGCACAGCCGTTCCACGGCCTGAGCATCGTGCGAGACGAACAGGATGGTTCCGCCGCGGTTCTTGAACTCGGCGATCTTGCCGAAGCACTTGCGTTGAAACTGCTCGTCACCGACCGCGAAGACCTCGTCGAGCAGCAGTACGTCCGACTGGATGTGGGCGGCGACGGAAAAGCCGAGCCGCATGTACATCCCCGACGAATACGTGCGCACCGGCAGGTCGATGAACTTCTCGAGCTCCGCGAACGCGACGATCTCGTCCATGACCTCGCGCACGCGAGCACGCGACAGGCCGTGAATCGAGCCGTTCAGATAGACGTTCTCGCGGCCGGTGAAGTCGGGGTGGAAGCCCGCACCGAGCTCGAGGAGCGACGCAACGCGGCCCGACGCCTCGACCCGGCCCGACGTCGGCTTGATGATGCCGGAGACGAGCCGCAGCAAGGTCGTCTTGCCGGAGCCGTTTCGCCCGACGAGGCCGACGGCGCCCCCCGGCTCGACAAGGAGCGAGACATCACGCAGCGCCTGTACTTCGCGCGCGGCGTTTCGCCCACGCGAGACGAACACGTCCTTCAGCGTGCGCTGGGCCTTCGGGTAGACCTTGAAGGTGCGCGAGGCCCGGTCGACAACGATGCGGCCCGGCGACGCGGTCATGCGGCGACCGAGACGACGGCGCCTCGCACGATCTCGGCGAGCACGCGAATGAACGCCGGGTCGGCGTTCGGCATCTCGATCCGCTCGAGACGCATCCCGAGCTCACCCGCGCGCTCCTTCGCTTCCGTGTCGATGTCCCAGCGAATCTCGAGATGATCGGAAACGAAGCCGACCGGACAGACGAGCACGTCGTCGATGCCGCGTTCCTGAAGATCGCCGAGGTGGTCGAGGATGTCGGGACCGAGCCAGGGCTCGCCGGTCGGCGACTCGCTCTGGAACGAAAACGACCAGTCCTCGACCCCGGCGGTGTCGGCGACGAGGCGCGCCGTCTCGAAGAGCTGGTCGCGGTATGGGTCGCCCTCCTCGATGATGCGCGCCGGCAGTGAGTGCGCGGTGAAGATCACGTGCGACTCCGTGTCGCGGATGCGATCGGCGAGAAAGCCGACGAACCCGGCGTCGTCGTACCAGCTCTCGACGAACGCGACGCCTGCGCGGGCGGCAACCGCGTCGTCGAGCAGGCGCCTGTACCCGCCGATCGAGAGCCGACTGTAGTGCGGCGCGAGCACGAGACCGACGAGCGTGCGCGCGCCGCCCGCGAGCGCGGCGTCCACCGCTGCTGCGATACGCGGGTCCCAGTGCTTCATCCCGGTGTACACCGGCACACCGAGCTCGACCTCGAGCGCAGAGCGTGTCGACTCGGTGATTGCATTCAGCGGGTTCGAGTCCTCAATCCCGAGTCGGCGGTAGCGCGCGACGAGATCCTCGAGGTTCTCCGGAGCGATCGGACGGCCGCCGCGGATGTCGGCGTAGTAGGCCGGAACGTCGTCGATGCGCTCCGGCGATCCGTAGGCCATCAGGATCACGGCGGCGCCACTCATCGATCTAGACGCTAGCGGAGAGCAGGGTCTCGACTCCTCCTTCCGACCGAACGAGCTCGGTGAGACGCGAGATCTGATCGGGGTCGGTGCGCGGGAGCACACCGTGCCCGAGGTTGAAGATGTGACCCGGTCGACCTGCCGCGTGACCGAGGATCTTCCGGGCCGCAGACTCAACACGCTCCCACGGGCCGAGAAGGACCGCGGGATCGAGGTTGCCCTGCACACCGCGGCCCTCGCCGACGATCGCCCAGCCGTCGTCGAGCGGAATGCGCCAGTCGAGCCCGATCACGTCGCCGCCGGCTCGAGCCATCGCCGGCAGAAGCGTCGAGGCCCCCGTGCCGAAGTGGATCGTCGGCACGCCGGCCGCAGCGAGGATCTGTGCCGACCACGGCCCGACGAATTCCTCGTAGTCGCCCGGTGAGAGGGCGCCGACCCACGAGTCGAAGAGCTGCACAACATCCGCCCCTGCGCGCGCCTGAGCGGCGACGTAGCTCGCGAAGCAGTCGGCGAGCTTCTGCATGAGCGCGCGCCAGACCTCCGGCTCCGAGTACATCATCGTCTTCACGAGCGCGAACTCGCGCGACGGCTTGCCTTCGACGAGATAGCCGGCGACGGTGAACGGCCCGCCGCAAAAACCGACGACGGCCTGCTCGCGCGTGAGCTCACCGCGAACGATCTTGATCGCCTCGAGGAGCGGTGCGAATGCTTCGTCGGCGTCCGGTACGCGCAGGCGCGCGACGTCTGCCAGCGTGCGCACGGGCGTCTCGATCACGGGCCCGACACCCTCGACGAGCTGCACGTCGAGTCCCATTCCGAGCACAGGGGTCATGATGTCGGCGAACATCACGGCCGCATCGACTCCGTGACGAGCCACGGGCTGCAGCGTCACCTGCGCGCAGAGCTCGGGCGTCTGCGCGACATCCCAGAATGAGTGCCGCTCGCGAATCGCCCGGTACTCGGGCAGCGACCTTCCCGCCTGCCGCATGAACCAGACCGGGGTGCGTTCGACGGGCTCCCGCCGAGCGGCCCTTGCAAGGAGTGGATCCACGAGCCTCTAGGCTAGCCGCGCCGTGTCGAAGGGACCGCTTGCTGTCAGCTGGGGTGCGCCGCCGCCGCTCATGCCGCAGGCCGGAGTGCGGGAGCTCGTGCCGGTGGAGCTCGAGAACTCCGGCTCGCTCGTCTGGCGCGAGGACATCTTCTTGGCCTACCACTGGCTCGACGGCCGTGACAACCCGATCGTCTGGGACGGCGAGCGCACTCCCACTCCGCCCCTCGCCCCCGGCGAGCACGCGACCGTCGAAGCACGCGTGCGGGCGCCGATCCCGCCCGGCCCGTACCGACTGGCGTTCGACCTCGTCGCCGAGCAGCGGGCATGGTTCTCGGAGCTCGGAAACCCGATGCTCGCGCGCGACGTGGACGTTCGTCCGCGCGACGGCGAGCCCTCGGCGGCGTTGCCGCCGAACGTCGAGCCCACCGACGGCTGGGCCGAGCGGGTGCGTGCCGCTCACGCCGATGGGTACGGCGTGGTCGGCGGCGCGATCGCCTGGGCGGGTGGCGCGCGCCGCCCGCGTGCGCTCGCCCCATATGCGCCGGGGCCGGGACGCGTCCCCGGCTTCGCGGCGCCGCTTGTCTGCCCGTCCGTGCTCCCGGGCATCGAGCTCGAGCGGCTCGACGACGTCGCGGGCCTGCCGGCGTACGCAGCGCCGCGCGACGAGCCGTGGGTCTACGACGGGCGTGCCGTCCTGCGCGTCCGCAGCTGAGGCGCGCGCTCTCGGCCTAGAGCTCGACGGCGATGCGGTCGTCGACCTTCGTGAACACCCAGGCGCCGAGCACGAGGGCGAGCGCCGCTGCGACGCACAGGTAGACGACGTCGGCGAGGCGGGGCAGATGACCCGACCACAGAGCGTCGCGCACGGCATAGATCGGCGGTGCCAGTGGGTTACCCCAGCGCAGGACGTCGAGCAGGCGGTGATGGCGCAGCGCCTTCGGTGGCAGAGTCGATGCCTTCCAGAGAATCGGCGTGAGGAAGAACCACGGTAGGAGCGCCGCAGTCAGCACATGTTCGATGTCGCGATAGAGGACGTTGAGGCACGCGGCAAGCAGCGAGAGGCCCGCGACGAGCGCGGCGAACACGACGGCCAGCGGGATCGCAGCCCAGACCGTGGCCCGGGCGTCCGGGACGAAGACGAGCGAGAGGACGATGACGATGCCGATCATCACCGCGAACGTGACGGCCTGCGTCGCGACCATCGAGAACGCAACGAGCTGGCGCGGGAAGCGCACCTTCTTGATCAACTCGGCGCTGTCGATCATCGACCGAGCCGACGACTGCAACGACACCGAGAAGAAGATCCAGCACGCGAGCCCGGCAAGCAGGTACAGCGGGTAATGCGCGACTTCGCCGTTCGGGAAGATCAGCCCGAAGACGACGAGGTAGACGACGAGCAGCAGCAGCGGATTCAGGAGCGACCAGAAGATCCCGAGCACCGAGCCCTTGTACTTCGCCTGGAAATCCCGGCGGAAGAGATTGGCGAAAAGCTCGCGGTAGCGCAGGAGATCGGCGTAGACCGTCATCGGCTCGCACTAGTCTAGGGACGGCTGGTGCAGGCAAACAGAGCCCTTACACCGCTCCACTACCCTCGACCCACGTGAGCACCCTCGCGGCACTCGCCGCTTTCCCCGCCGCTTCGCTCGCCGTCTGGATCCTGCTCCGCTCTCCGGTCGCGGCGCACCTCCGAGCGGCACCGTCGGCGGACCGCTGGCACGAGCGCTCGACGCCGCTTCTCGGCGGGATCGGGATCTTCATCGGCATCACCGTCGGGCTGTGGCTTGCAGTCGCCGTGGGCGCGGCCCCCGCGACGCGCGAGATCACGGGCATCTATGGCGGGATCGCGTTGCTCTTCGCAGCGGGCCTGATCGACGACCTGCGGCCTCTGCCGCCGATCGCGAAGCTCGGTTTGCAGTTCGCCGCAGCCGTTCTCGTTCTCGTGACCGGAACCGACGTGCAGCTGATCCACACCCACGTCCTTGCGTGGACGCTCGCGATCGTCTGGCTGGTCGGCATGACGAACGCGTTCAACCTGCTCGACAACATGGACGGCCTGGCGGCGACCCTGGCCGCGATCGCGTTCGGCTTCTTCGCGATCGACGCGGTCACGATCCATCCGAGCCACATCGTGCTGGCGCTTGCGCTTGCAGGCGCGCTCGCGTGCGCCGGCTTCCTGCCGTTCAATCTCCGCGTCCGCGGCAAGGCGCTCGTCTTCATGGGTGATTCCGGCTCGCAGGTGCTCGGTTTCACGCTCGCGGCCCTCGGCCTCTCCGCGAGCTGGAAGGTCGCCGGGACCACGGTCGCGACCCTGCTGCTGCCGATCCTCGTGCTCGCCGTGCCGATCCTCGACACGACGCTCGTCACGATCGTGCGTCTGCTCGAAGGCCGGCCGATCTCGCAGGGCGGCCGCGACCACAGCTCGCACCGCCTCGTGCGCTTCGGCCTCTCCGAGAAGCACGCCGTGCTGCTCCTCGCACTGATCGCCACCGCGCTCGGAGCGACCAGCCTCGCCTACAACGTCCTCGACGATCAGCGGCTCGCACTCGTCGGGGTGCTCGTCACCTTCGTTCTGCTCGTCCAGTTCGCAAGCTTCCTGGCCGATGTCGAGCGCCGGATCGCGCCGGATTCGGACGCTCCGGGCCTCGTGCAGACCTTCGCCGTGCACTGGCGCAGGCTCGTCGAGGTCCTCGCAGACTTCTGGCTGATCACGGGCGCGTTTGCCGCCGCCTTCGCGCTGAAGTTCGGGTGGCCGGGGACGGTCAATCAGCGGCATATCGCCGAGGTGACACTCCCGATCGTGCTCGCGGCGCGCTACCTCGCGTTCGTGCCACTCGGGCTGTACCGCTCGATCTGGCGCTACGCGGGGGCGCGCGACGTCGCGGCGATCGCGTTCGCGGTCTCGCTCTCGGAGGTCGTCGCCCTCGGCTATATCGCCCTGACGCGGGTGACCGGCGACTTCTCGCGCACCTTCTTCATCGTCGACGCCCTCCTGTGTGTCGTCACGATCGGGGGCTCACGGCTCGCCGAGCGCGCGCTCGTGACGGGACTGCGCTCGTATCGCGACAGAACGGGCCGGCGCACGCTGATCGTGGGCGCCGGACGCACGGGACGGAGCCTGATGCGGGAACTGCGGGAGACCGGCGGCGAGCGGGTCGTGGGATTCGTCGACGACAATCCGCGCCTGCGTCGCCGCCGCGTGCATGGTGTCCCCGTGCTCGGCGGCGTACACGACCTGGCGCGCCAACTCCAGCGTCTCGAGCCGGCAATCGTGCTCGTGACGATTCCGGATGCGCCGCGCGAGCGGCTCGACGAGATCGTGGAGGCCTGCGCCGCTGCCGGCGTCGACTGCCGCTTCGTGCGGCGTGAGACCGACCTCGACCCCCGCGTCGTGCTCGGCGCGGCCGCCGAGACCGAGTGACGTCGCCGCCGGCCGTCAGGCGGACGACGCTCGATCGCTTCCTCGGTCTCGTCCCACTTGCTGTTGCGCTGCTCGCGCTCCTGGCGCTGCTCTTCTGGGAGGCATCGATCCGCCGGTCGCCGACAGTCTTCAGCGACGAGCTCGAGTGGGCACAGCTCTCGCGCGCGATCGCGTCGACGGGGCACGCGGCGAGGCGCGGCGAGGCGATTCACTTCAAGTCGCTGTACGCGTTCCTGATCACGCCGTGCTGGTGGATTCATTCGACCAACTCGGCCTACACCGCGATCAAGTACCTCAACACGATCGTGATGGCGCTGGTCGCGATTCCGACCTTCCTCCTCGCGCGGACGATGGTCTCGACGAAAGCGGCCACCGTCGCGGCACTGGCGTCGCTCTGCACGACCGCCTTCTTCTACGCCGGCTTCCTCCTCCCGGAATCGCTCGCCTATCCGACGTTCGTCCTTTGCGCGTGGGTCTCGGTTCGCGCACTCGCCGGGGGCGGCCGCCGCTTCGTCATCGCGGCGATCGCCCTCGACCTGGCCGCGACCGAGGTTCGGGGCGAGCTCATCGTCCTGTCGGCGTCCTTCGCGATCGCGGCAGTCATCTTGTGGGCTGTCGGCCCGCGCGGGCAGCGGCTACGCCGCGGGTGGAGCGCGTTCGACTATGCCGGCGTCGCCGTGCTCCTCGTTGGCGTCGCGATCGTGCTGAACAAGCTGCTGAGCGATACGTCGCACGAGTGGGCGACGGTGACGCAGATGTGGCAAGGCCGGCTGTGGTCGCTCGGGATGCAAGCGGCCGCGGCGCTCGCAATCGGCCTCGGCCTCCTGCCGTTCGTCGGCGGGCTCGCGGCACTCTGGCTTCCGGAGCGCAGGGACGACCATGCCTGGCGGGCCTTCGCGGCGTTCGCCGGAGTGGCGATCGTCACGGTCTGGGTGTACACCGCCGTCAAGGCCGCGTACCTCTCGACGGTGTTCGCGACGCGCGTCGAGGAGCGCAACCTCATCTACCTCGGCCCACTCCTCATCGTCGGGACTGTCGTCTGGTTCCGCTCGCGTCGCCCGTGGCTCTCCGGCACCGTCGTCGCTCTCGCCTTCACGTCGTGGCTCGCCCTCTACTACGGCTACCAACTCGGTTACCCGTATTTCGAGGCGCCGGGATACGGCGTGGCCACGATGGCGAACCGGTCGTGGAGCTGGGATCAACCGACGATCCGTCTTGGGCTCGGCGTCGCCTGCTTCGTCGTAGGCGCAGTCTTCCTCGTCTTCTCCATCCGGCGCACGCCCACCCGCGTGAAGCACGCTGTGCTACTGCTCGCCGGCGCGACGACCATCACCTGGATGCTCGCAGGCGAGATCACGAGCTCGCGCGGGGCGGCGACCCAGTCGAAAAACGAGGCCGAGGGACTGCCGCAGCCGCTCGACTGGATCGACCGCGCGACGGGAAAGGCGGGCACGACCTTCATCGGCCAGGACATCTCGTCCGGGCAGGCGCTCGGGGTCAACCTGCTCGAGTTCTGGAACCGCTCGGTGAAAAACATCTGGTCGCTCGACGGCTCGGCCCCCGGGCCCGGGCCGGTTGTCACTCCCGACCTGGCCGATCGCTTCGGGACGCTCACGAACGATCCGGGCCTCCCCTACGTCGATGCCACCGATCGGGTGAACCTCGTCGGAAGAGTGGTCGCCTCGCGCCGGGGCCAGACGCTGCGGCGCATCGACCGGCATCCATGGCGGCTTCGCGAAGCGTCGTACGGTGTGGCGGACGACGGTTGGATCACGGCCCCCGACGCGCTCACGCCGGCCGTGGCGACCTATGCGTACTTCGGCCCGGAGCGCACGCGCGGAACACTGACGATCGGCGTTGGCCGTACCGGGTTCTGCGCCAAGACAGCACCGCGGACGCACATCACGCTGCGGGTCGGACCGGTCGCGCTGAACGAGCAGCGGGCTCCGATCGTCCGGCACCCGACTCGAGTCGCGCATCTCGTCCTGCCGAACTGCGTGTCGAGATCGATCCGGATCGCAGCAGTCCCGCCCGTCGCGGTCTTCGTCAGCTCGAGCCCGACCGTGAGACTCTCGGACTACGGCGGCAGCGACTCGCGCAACCTTGGCGCGCAAGTCGGCTTCTCGTTCACCCCGACGCGCTGACGAGCAGCGGGAAACGCAGGCGCGTCAGCAGACGCGCTCCCGGCAGCGGCTCGATCTTCCAGAGCACGGCTTGAACCGGCCGCGGCAGCGACGCACGCTGCGGCATCAGGAACGGTCGCAGCTCGACCCTCGCCCAGCCGGCAGCGCGAACATCGTCGAGGAGCGTGCGGGTGTCGTAGGCCCGGGGGTCGAAGTCGAACACGAGCTTCGTGCGGGTGAAGTGGCGCACGTGAGCGAGAAACGCCGGCCGGTCGGGCGCGAGATAAAGGGATCGAAAGATCGTCGTCGCCTCGACCGGCGCGGCCGGGACGTGATCGAACGTGGCCTGCGAGATGCGGTCTCCGAGCGAGCGACGCGCGACCTCGACCATCCGCTCGCTCGCGTCGACACCGCGGTAGTCGACGCCGAGTGCAAGCAGGTGTCGCCCGAGCCCGCCGTCCCCGCACGCGATGTCGAGCACCCGCGCGCCCCGATCGAGGCGCGGGCCGTGCTCGATGACGAGCTGCGCCCTGCGCGCGTAGTAGCGCTCGGCGTCGGCGTAGTCGTGCGCGCTGTAGCTCTCGGCGATCGCGTCGTACTTCGAGCTGACGTTCACAGCGCTCGCAGCCGCTCGGGATGCTTGCGCACGAACCTCACGATCCCCGCCCAGTGCCAGAGGGTGCGCCGGGTCAGGAAGCGCTTGTCGGTCTCCGCCTTGTGCTCGTGGCGCACGACGGCCTGCGGGACATACCAGCGCTCCCAACCGGCCTGCATCGCGCGGTACGCGAGGTCGATGTCCTCGCCATAGAGGCGAAAGCCCTCATCGAAGCCACCGAGCTCGTCGAGCATCGACCGGCGCAGGAGCAGGAAGCCGCCGAGCATCCAGTCGGCTGGAACGGGCTCGCCGGGCGGGGCCTCGTCGAGGTGGAGGTGTCGGCGCTGCTCGAGGACGAGGCGTAACGGCGTCCGCCGCACGATCGTGCCCGTGACGGTCGGGAAGCGGCGACGCGACGGTTGCCAGGCACCGTCGGGGAACACCATCCGCGGCCCGGCGATCCCGCAACGTGGGTGGAGGCGCATGAACTCGCGCAGGGTCGCAACCGCTTCCGGATCCGGAATCGCGTCGGGGTTGGCCGACAGCACGAGCTCCGCGGTCGTGCGGGCCACGCCGCGGTTGATGTTGGCGCCGTACCCGAGCGGGGCCGGGTTGTGCAAGGCCTCCACACCGGTCGGCACCGAGCCGGGGATGTTCGCGATCACGACGAGCTCGTCGACCTGTGGGCGAAGGGCAGGCAACGAGGCGGCGAGCTCGTGGGGATGGCCGTGCGAGACGACGACCGCAGCGACCTTCATGCGAGCACCTGACGGTAGACCTCGACGGTGCGGCGAGCCGACTCTGCCCACGAAAACGCCTTCGCGCGCTCGATGCCCGCCGCCGACCAGCGCGAGCGCTCGGCGAGCGCGCGCCGAAGCGCGCCTGCGAAATCGCCCTCCTCCGCATAGACACCGGCGGCGCCCGCGACCTCGCCGAGCGCGGCGTCGTCGGAGAGGACGACAGGTGTCCCACTCGCCATCGCTTCGAGCACGGGCACGCCGAAGCCCTCGAAGCGCGAGGGCAGAACAAGCGCCGCCGCGCTCCGATAGAGCCCGGCAAGCTCGTCCTTGGTCACCCAACCACGCACGTCGGCACCGCGGGCCCGAAGCTCGTCGGCCAGACCGGTCTCTCTCTCGGGGCCCGCGACGACGAAGGGCAGGCCGACCGCTGCCGCGGCGGCCGCCGCGGCGAGCGGATCCTTGCGGGCCTCGATCGAGCCGACGAACAGAACGAACCCCTCGTGCTCGTTCGAGGTTCCGGGCGAGAACGACGGATCGACCCCGTGCGGCGTCACCGTTACGTTCTCGGCCGCGATTCCATAGAGACCGACGATGTCTCTCTTCGTCGCCTCCGACACGGCGATGACGTGGTCTGCGCGGCGAACGGCGCGTGGAACGACAGTCCTGAACGTGAAGCGGTCGATCCGGCCCATCATGCTCGGGTCGTGCTCGAAGTGGAGGTCGTGGACCGTCACCACGGAGCGCCCATGCCACCCGAGTGGAAGTGCGTGCTGGAAGTGAGCCAGCTCGGGCCCGAGCCTGCGGAGGAGCCGCGGAAGCGACCATGCCATTCGCGTTTCCTGAAACCGGGCGGGCAACCAGATCGGCTCGACGGGGCCGGGAACGAGCTCCGGATGGCGCGTGACCGCAGCGAAGCCCAGGTCGGGCGCGGCGAGCGGCAGGTGACGCAGGAGATTCAACACGTAGGTCTCCTCGCCGGTGCGGTTGCGGCCGAGGACGTCTGCGTCGAGAACGATCACGCGAGCTCCTCGTAGACGGCGACCGTCTGGGCGGCAACGTCGTGCCAGCTCGCAATGCGGCGCGGCTCGGGCGCAAACGCTCGGCGAATGCCGTCGCGGATCGACCCCGCGTCGGTCGGATCGACGTAGGTCGCATCCGCGCCTGCGATCTCGGCCATCGCAGAGTCGCGGCTCGTGACGATGGGGCAGCCGCAGGCGAGCGCCTCTGCGACGGGAATGCCGAACCCCTCGTAGAGCGAGGCGTAGACGAGGCAGCGCGCGCCGCGGTAGAGCGACGCGAGCTCCTCGTCGGTGACGTCACCGAGCCAGGTCACGCCGGCCGGTGGCTGGACGCCGCCCCAACCGCTCGCACCGACGACGCGCAGCTCACCGTCGACGGCTTCGGCAATCCGCGCCAGATTCTTGCGCGGCTCCAGCGTGCCGACTGCGAGGACGTAGTCGCCCTGAGCGCGCGGGCCGTTCGGCGAGAAGGCAGCCTCGATCGCGTTTGGCACGACCCGGATCTTCGCGGCATCAACGTCAAGGAGCGTCACGAGCTCCTGGCGCGTGTGGTCGGAGACCGCGATCAGCCGGTCGGCCGCGGCGACGACCCGCGGGACGGCGAAGCGCGAGTAGGCCGACGTCCAGCGGTTGAACCATTCGGGATGCCGGAGGACGCCGAGGTCATGGACCGTCACAACGAGCGGGATGCGCGACCCGAACGGGCCGCGGAAGGTCGGGCAGTGAAAGACGTCGGTTCCCGCCGGGGCGCGCACGCGCGGGTACCAGAGCGCGTCGGCGGCCAGCGTGCGCGCTCGAGAGGTCGCGGGGAACGACACCTCGGTGACGTCGACGTCGAGGTGGTCGCGCAGGCCGGCCACGTACCGAGCTGTGCCCGCGCGCGTCTGGTGCAACGCCGTCGTGTCCAGCGCTACGCGAATCGCTCGTACCCCTCGAGGAAGATCTCGCCCACCCGGCGCCAGGAGAAGCGCTCGGCGTGGACGCGTCCCTTGTCTCGCAACTCGTCGTGCCGCACAATCGCCTCGCGGACCGCCCCGGCGATGGCGCGCGGGCTTTCAGGGTCGGCGCGCACCGCCGCGTCGCCGGCCGCCTCGTCCAGCGACGCGTGCGCGGACACCACGACCGGCGCGCCGGACGCCATTGCTTCGGTGATCGGCATGCCGAATCCCTCGAAGCGGGACGGATAGACGACGGCGCTGGCGCCGCGATAGAGCCGCGCGAGCTCGGCGTCCTCGACGCGGCCGAGGCGCACGATGCCGGGACGGTCGAGCTGCGGCTGCTCGCCCCAGCCGGCGCCGCCGGCGACGACGAGCGAGAGGCCGTCACCGGCGAGCAGCGCGAACGCATCGACGAGCGTGCCGAGGTTCTTGCGCGGCTCGAGCGTCGCGACAGTGAGGAGATACGGCGCACCGAGGTCGGCGGCAGGACCCGTGAGAGTGAACTCGGCGCCGATACCCGGGCTCGCAACGAGCACCCGTTCGCGCGGGAAGTGAAGTGTCTTCGCGAAGTCGTCGGCCGTGAACGCGGAGTTCGCGAAGACGACGTCGCAGGTGCCCGCGGCATTCGCATACTTCCGCCCGTGCATGGCCCGCGTGCGCTTCGTCGTCCACTCGGGATGATGGAGCGGCACGAGGTCGTGGATAGTTGTCGCGCGCACGCCGCTCCGTTGCGGTGGGTACATCCAGTCGCTGAAGTGCAGCGCATCGAAGGGCCCGATGAAGCGCTCGGCTGCAGGACGCCCAAGCACCGACCACGCCGTGCGCCAGCCGTGAGCGCCCGGAAGCGACACGAGCTTCAGCTCGACATCGACGCCGGTCAGCGCCTCGGGGATCACCCGCTTGCCGGCCGGTGAGGTCGGGGCGAACGCGACAATCTCGTGACCTCGCGGGCGGGCGACCTCGGCGAGACCTGTCAGCGAGCCGCGAATGTAGTTGTTCACGCCGGTCCGCTCGTGCGAAAGCGGACTGACGTCGAACGCGATCCTCATCGCGTGTAGTCGATCGCGAAGAAGTGCGCGCCGAGGCGACGCGTGTCCGTGCTCCCGGGCTGCACCCTGGCAGGCACCTTCAACTCCCACATCGTAAACGTGACGTTGCACGCGTGGTGGGCGTCGGGCCGGAGCGGCACGCGAAATGTCGGCTGCTCGGCGGGTTGAACGCGAATGCGGCCGACCAGGTTCCCCCTGCTCGTTGCAGTGACGAGTTGCGCCGACGAGAAGAGGTGCTCGTCGGTCCCGAGGCGTACGGCAAGGTGACCGCCGGTGCAGCGCAGCCGGCGGTACGTGACGCGGCGGCCCGCCCAGGTGTCGTTCGCGTAGAGCCCGCGGATGCGCGTCAGCACGACAAGCGGTCCGTTCACGCGGTAAAGCGCGAGCCCGATCTGCGGGTCGCGGGCGACCGGAGTGCCCGCAATGTCGGTGTAGGAGACGGCGAAGGCGACCCGCGGCGTGCTGCCTGCCGCCACGAGCGTGCCGTCAGCACGTTCATGCACCGGAGTCTCGGGCAGGCCGCCGTCGGCCGCATCGGGCCCGTCGACCGTGTAGACGCTCGCCACGCTTCGGTTGAAGAACTCATTGTTCCAGAGCGGTCGCGTCTCGCCCGTGTAGTGCCAGACGAACGCGACCCGGGCACGGCGGCCGACGGCGCGGTCGATCCAGTCGGTCTGCGCAACCCGGATACCCGCCCACAAACTGCCGGCCGCGGTCTCGTGGATGCCGTGGCGCCCGTTCTCGACGAGCAACGTCGAACCGACGAAGAAGACGGCCGCAAGCGCGGAGAAGACGAGCGCGAACCGTGCGGGGACAACCAGGAACGCCGCTGCGGCGAGAAGACCGGTGCCGAGCGCGACGACTCGCAGCGTCCCGAAGTGGATTCCTTGATCCTGGAGCCACCACCAGGGCAGCAGGCCAAAGGTGTCGGAGACCGCGGAGGGGTTCACGAACCTCGCGAACGGCACGGCGACCGGCAAGACGCCGGCCGCGAGGGCCGCGGCGACCGCAGGACGGCGGGCTCGCGGAATCACCCGGTTGTCAGCGAGGCCGACGAGGGCGACGAGCAGCAAGGGCGCGAGATAGAAATCGTTGCGCTCCTCGATCCGGCGCGACTCGGTCGAGGCAAAGGCCGCGACCTCGACGAGGAAGAAGACGAAGACGGGCAGCGTCGCGGCGGCGTACGCTCGAGCGGCGGGGCTCGCGCTTCGAGGGGCGAGCCAGAGAACGAGCAGCGCAGCCAGTGGGACGACGCCGACGTAGAGGTCGAGCTCTGCCGCGTGCCAGAGCAGGTAATGCAGCACGCCACCGACGGTGTAGCCGCTGCTCGTAGCGGCGCGGTAGGCACCGAGCAGCGCGAGCGGTGAGCGGCCGCGTGCCACTGTCGCGACGAGCGCAAGCAGGGCCGCGCCGGCGAGGATGCCGTACAGCGTCGAGAAGCGTCGAAGTCGCGATTTCACGTCACGCTCGATCAGGCCGTGGACGATCGGAGCCGCAAGCACGGCCGGGACGAACGCGATCGCCTGCGCCCGGGTCGCGAAGCCGACGCCGCAGAGCGCGAGCAGCAGAAGCTGCCGGCGCGGCGTCGGCCGCTCCAGGGTCAGCACGAGCAGCAGAACGGTGAGCAAGAAGAGCGGATAGAACGCGTTCTCCGTCATCAGCATCCCGGTGTAGAGGAGCGACGGAATCGCGAGTGCGAGCGCGGCGGCGACGAGAGCCGGCAACGGCGCGACGAGGCGGCGCGCGAGGAGGTAGGCGGGGATCGCCGCTAGCGACATGACGACGGCGTTGATGTCCTTCGCAACGGCGTACGCGCGGGGCACGGAACCGAAGAGCCCGAACGCAGGCGCGATCAGTGCCGGGTAGACGAACCCGTACCCATTGCTCGGCACGCCGCGCACGAGGAAGTGCCCGTTGGCGGCGAGTGACTTCGCAAGCTCCGAGTAGACGAGCTCGTCGACCATGATCCACGGCGTGACCACCCGGTGGGCGAGCGCCAGCCGCACCCCCACGGAGACGACGAGAATCGCGCCTACCCACACCCAACCGGGCACCCGGATCGCGCGAGCCCGCACCGCGCTCACTCCCCCTGGCCCCTCAGGACACGGCCGGTGTCAGACACACGCCCGGACGTGCAACAGACGTTCCACAGCGTCACGTACCGATGCCCGACTCACATTCGGCGGCAGCCGTGCGCACGAAAGTGTGACGGCTCGACAGAAGTGCCTGCTCGGTGGCGAGGTTCATGGCGGCAGCCGTACAAACAGAAGCGTGACGATCGTTCCACAGGGTCACGTGACGATTCCCGACTCGAGGGCGGCCCGCGCGAGCGTGGGCGCGTCGCGAATCCCGACCTCGGCGGCGGCTTCGGCGATTCGCCAGAGCACCGCGTCGTTCACCGCGTCGCCGCCCGCCGCGACCTCGAGTGCGGCGACGTAGGCGTCGGCGACGGCGGGCAGCGCGTGCTCGCGCGCGACATACGCACGCGCCGCCGCGCCGAGTGATGCAGCGTGATCGACCGCGACGCCGATCGCCGCCTCGATGACGCGCACCTCGTGCTCGTCGACGGGCACCTTCAGGACCGCGCCGTCGGGTAGCTCGCTGAACCATCCGACGTCCGAGACGAGGAGCGGCTTGCCGAGCGACAAAGCGCGGATCACCGAGCCGGACGTCTCCCCCATCGTCGGATACCGCAGGTTCACAAGGACGTCACATGCAGCCATGAGCGACCACATCCGCTCCTCGGGCACGTAGTCCAAGCGGTCGACGCCCTCGACGAGACCGAGCCGCTCGAGCCGGCGGTCGACGTCGAACCGCTCGCCGGCGGCGCCGACGAGAAGCAAGCGCGCGCCGCTCCTGCGCCGCCTCACGGCCGCGAACGCCTCCAGCAGCTGGGGGATCCGCTTGTTCATATTCAGGAAGCCGAAGCACCCAATCAGCGGATCACCGGCGACATCCGTCGCCGGCGTCACGTCGACCGGGGGCCAGGCTGGATGCGCGATCTGCCAGACCGGGCCGCCGTACCCGGCCTCCCGCGCACGACCGGCGACGTATCGCGAGTGCACGATCAGCCCGCGAGCGCGGTCGAGGACGACACCCACAAGCGGAAATCGCTCGGGTTGCGTCTCCCAGAGGAGCGGCAGCAGGTTGTCGAGGACGCCCAGCCCGAGCAGCCGTCCCGCGACGCCGAGCTCGCGTTCCATGGCGTCGAGGTACGCTCGCCCGTTGCCGCGTCCGATCGTCGTGCCCGCGATCAGGTGATGCAGCACATACTCATGCAGGACAACGACTCCCGGCCGCTTACGCAGCGCGTCGAGGATCCACCCATGCGCATCCGGATCGTTGCCGACGTGGTAGAGCGCGACGTCGGCGTCAGGTGCGTGCCTGCCCGGCAGGGCGACCTCGACGTCGACCCGCTCGCGTAACGCCGGCAGGAGAAGGGCCGAGTAGTCCGCGATCCCCGACCGCGACGGCGCCATCGGCGAGTAGTAGGCGACTTTCACGCGTCACTCACGACAGGAGCGCGTCGAGGCACGCATCCCATGTGACGCGTTCGGCGACGACCTTGCCGGCGACGCCCCACGCGCTCGCCTCCTCGGGGTGGGCGCCGAGATACGCTGCCCCATTCGCGAGCGCCGACGGCTCGGGCGCAACGACGAGCCCCGTCCGACGGTCGTCCACGACCTCGAGGGGCCCGCCCGCATCGGTCGTGGTCAGCACCGGCTTCGACGAGAGAAACGCCTCGTAGGGAACCATGCCGAAGTCCTCGTCGAGCGGCGCGTAGTACACGGCGAGGCAACGCGCGTACAGGTCGGTGAGCTGATCATCGCCGACACGCCCTGCGAACTCGACCTGCCCGTTCAGCCCGTGCGCGAGCCGCTCGAGACGCTCGCGGTCGGGCCCGTCGCCGGCGATCACAACGCGCAGGCTCGGCTCGACCTTCGCTGCCTCGATCAGCAAATCGATCCGTTTCGCACGATCGAGTCGATTGACGGAGAGCACGAACCCCTCCGCGTCGGCGGTGCGATAGCGGAGCGTCTGCGGCGGATGCGGCAGCACCTGCGCCACAACGCCGTTGAAGCGCTGCAGACGCTCGGCCACGTTGCGCGACGTCGCGAAGACCCGGCGCGCCTCGCCGAGCGCAACGGAATCGAGCCGTTCCACAGCCCGCCGCGTCGCCCGATCTTCCGGAGATTCGGAGAACTGCCCGAGCTCGGTGCGGTCGTAGTCATAGGCCTGGCGAAACTGATGCAGCACCCAGGCCACCTTGTTCGGATGACGCACGCAGTACGCCGGGAACTTCGTCGCGATCACCCGGTCGATCGGGCGCCCGTCGGACTCGGTGAGGTCGACGAGCCGCCAGAGGAACGCCTGGTCGAGCACGCGCGAGCCCGGGTACCACTTGAACGGGATCGTCACGAGCTCCACCTCGTGATCGCGACTGCGCAACGCCCCAACCAGGTCATCGGCCATCAACTCCGCGCCGCCCCGCACGAAGGGCACCTGCGGCGCGCACACGGCCACCCTCATTTCGTCTCGAGGCGCTGCAGGCGTTCGTCGATGTCGTCGATCAGCTTCAACACGGCGTCGTTGAACGCGCGCTGGTCTGCGAACGCAGGCTCGACGTACCAGCGCATGAGGCGCCGCAGGATTGCCTTCAGCGGCCCGCCCTTGCCGACGATCGGGCGTTCCGCCGAGATCGGCCACAGACGCTCCGCCTGATCGCGCACCGAGAGCCGCACCTGCGCAGGCGGCACGTCGCCTCCACGCGGCCCGGCGGCGCGAAGCTCTTCCTTCAGGCGCGCGAACAGGGCGGCGACGTCCGTCGTCTCCTCACCCTCAGGCATGCGCAGGAGTGTAAAGACCGCGCATTACGGCCCTGTAAGCGGTCGCACGGCCGAAGCGACGGAACGCGAGCCGCCAAGTGCCACCGCGCCGGCGCACGCAACCGCGAGCGCAACGACGAACGGAACGCCGTGGAGCGGCCCGAAGCCGTCGTGAGTGAGGAAGGGCGCCGCAGCGGCGGGCGCGGCCATCTCGAGCCCGAACGAGACCGGAATGGCACGCGTCGCCGGCCACGCCTGCAGCGCGGTCATCTCCGAGAGCAGGGCTGACCAGCTCGCGATCGCCACGCCCGCGCCCCACCCGAGCGCGACGAGAACGCGGCCGTCGGCGACCGACACGTCGACGAGGGCCGTACCGAGGCCGACCCACGCCCAGCCCAGGCCGGCGGCGACGCTCGTCGCAAGCCCGCCGGCGCGCCGGAGACCGCGCAGCGCATACGGCAGCAAGGCGACAACGGGCAGGGCGACCGCCGTCGCCCAGGTGCCGCCGGAGGTGAACACGCCGGTCTGCGACGGCGCCGCCCAGCCGAGCACGGCGATCGAGCCGGCGATCGCAACGGATCCCCCTACCTCGCGCGCGCCTACGCCCTCGCCGAGCATGCGCGAGCCGAGCGCGAGCAGCACGATGAGCCCCAGTCCGAGCGCGGGCTGGACGAGTGAGAGGGAGGCGAGCGCGAGCGCTACGGCCTGAAGGGCCCACCCGACGACGCCGGCCGCCGCGCCGATCAGCCAGACCCGCCGCCGCACGAGACCTGCAAGCAGTGACGCCCGCAACGCCGATGCTGCAGGCGCGTCGCGCGCCTCGAGCGCCTGGAGTGCTGCCGACAACGCGTAAAGCGACGACGTGATCGCCGCAAGGCAGACGGCGATGAGCGCACGCACACCCTCAGACTACGATCGTTCGATGGTCGGCATCTCGCTTCTCACACTCGTGCCGGGCGAGCTCGGTGGTAGCGAGACGTACGTGCGCGAGCTCCTGCGCTCGCTCGGGCGTGTCGGGCAGCTCGAATACCGGGTCCTGCTGCCACCCTCGGCGCCCGGGGCTGCCGGAGGGCTGCCGTCCGAGATCGCCGAGGAGTACAGACTCGCCCGTTCGATTCCCGAGCGGCTGGTTGCAATGGCTGACGCCGCGGCACGACCAAGACGACTGCGGGCGCGGCTCGCGGACGCGGGCGTCGTGCATTACCCGCTGACGATCCGCCTGCCCTCGGTCGACCGGCCGAGCGTCGTCACGCTGCACGACCTCCAGCACCTCGACCTCCCGTCGATGTTCCCGCGTGGCGAGCGGCTGTTCCGCCGCGTCGCCTGGCACCGGTCCGTGCGCTCCGCTGCCCGCGTAATCGTGATCAGCGACTTCGTGCGACAGCGAGCGGTCGAGAAGCTCGGCATCGACGCACAGCGTGTTCGCGTCGTCCCTCTCGGCATCGACCATGCTCGCCTGCGACCGGGGGACGTCGAACGCGAGCCGTTCCTTCTCTACCCGGCCCGCCGCTGGCCGCACAAGAACCACGCGCGCCTCTTCGACGCGTTCGCTCTGCTGCGTCGCACGCGGCCCGAACTGCGGCTCGTTCTAACGGGCGGGGGCGTTGCGGGCGACCCGCTGCCCGCTGGAGTCGAAGCACGCGGGTACGTCCGCCCCGAGGAGGTGGCGGAGCTCATGCAACGCGCGGCGGCGCTCGTCTTCCCCTCGCTCTACGAAGGCTTCGGGCTGCCGCCCCTCGAGGCAATGGCCTGTGGCTGCCCGGTTGCCTGCTCGAACGCCGCAGCTCTACCGGAGACCGTCGGCGGCGCGGCGCGGCTCTTCGATCCGACCGATCCGCGCGCGATTGCGGAGGCTTGTATCGAGGTCCTCGACGACCCCGGGCCGTGGGTCGAGCGCGGCATCGCACGCGCCGGGCAGTTCTCGTGGGACGCGACAGCCCGCGAGACCGATGGCGTCTACCGCGAGCTTCTCTGACCGAGCCGCCCGGCCCGGGCGTCGCGCCAGCCGTCCACGACCGCACGTGCTGCCGCAAGCCGACTCGGGTGGCGCACCGACTGCGCGAGGTGCGCGCCGACGACCAGGCCTCGACGCAGCGCGCTCAGGCCGCGCGGCAGAGGCGCATGCCGCTCCGCCACGACGATCGAGTTGCGGGTGTCGTAGTAGAGATTCGTCGTCGAGAAGCGACCGCCGGAGGCAGTCGAGCCCTTGTGCCGAACCCGTGCCGCCGGGACGAAGACAACGGCGAAACCGGCGCGCCGCACGCGCAGCGACCACTCGACATCCTCGACGTACAGGAAGAGCGACTCGTCCAACAACCCTGCCTGCTCAAGTGCAGCGCGGGAGACGGCGAGCGCGGCACCGTCGGCGCGCCCGACGTCGCGCAGCTCGTCGCGACCGTCGGTGTCGACGCGACCCGAGTAGCCGAGCCGCGCGTTGAACGAGGCGCCGGCGTACTGAACGGTGACGCCGTCCTCGAGGAGGATCTTGCAGGCGAGGAGGCCCGCGTCGGGCCGCGCGGTCGCGGCCGCCTCGAGCGCGTTGCGCAGGCCCGGCTCGGCGACGGCATCGTTGTTCAGGAGCAGGATCCAGTCCGCGCCTCGCTCGAGCGCCCGGCGGATGCCCACGTTGTTACCCGCCGCGAACCCGAGGTTGACCCCGGTGCGCAGAAGCTCCACATCGGGATGCCGCTCGGCGACGGCCAGGTCGGAGCCGTCGTTCGACCCGTTGTCGACGCAGATCGCGGGTATGCCGCGCAGCGAGGAGAGAGCGGCGAGCGTGTCGTCCCCGCCGTTCCAGTTGAGAACGACCGCGACGACGTTCACGCGCGCTTGACGAAGTGCGCGATCGAGCCGGCGCCGACCTGCGGTTCCCAATCGTCGCCGATCTCAGCCATGAGCGCCACCACGCCGGGGTAGTGGTTGCCGTAGCCGCCCGTGTCGACCGCGTCGTGAACGAGCAGGTGGCCGCCGGGCTGCACAAATGCACCCCACCGCTCGAAGTCGGCCCTGGCGCCGTCATAGGAGTGATCGCCGTCGATGAAGAGCACCTCGATCGCCGCCGGCGGTGGATCCGCAATTCGCGAGTCCGCGACGAGTAGATGCACCTTCGAACCGATCCCGTACCGGTCGAGAGCCTCGGAGAGCTCGATGTCGAGGCGCTCGCCGGGCATGTCGGGCCGGAGTGCGACGTGAACGTCGTACGACCACAGCTCGACGCCCTCCGGCATCGCCGACGCGAACACGAATGTGCTGCCACCTTTGAACCGTCCGATCTCCGCGAGTGGTCCGCTCCGCGCGTCGCGCGCGAGGCGATACAGCAACGCAGCCTCGTCGATCTGCAAGGAGGCGACGCCGTGGTTGAGCTGGTTCGACGAGAACAGAAAGGCAAGATCCTCGAACCCGCGCACTCGTGCCGGCCATCGATCGACGTTCGGAAAGCGCATGGATGCCGGGTCCGGCAGCACCGAGGCGTGAATGACGTTCTTTCCAAGTGAGGTCCGCCCGAGGCGGCGGACGAGCATCTTCAGGCGGTCGAGCACGGCGCGGACGCTACTGCAAGGCCCTCAGGTATGCCCACGCGTGGCGCAGCCCGCTCGGCCGCCACAATCCGAACGTGACGGCGTACAGCGCGAGACCGCAAACGGCCGCGGGGATCGGCCCGACGAAGAGGCGCGGGAGCCCGAAGGCGAGCAGCGCAAGACCGCCGCAGACGAGGGCCGCCACAGCGACGCCTCCCGCGACACGGACGAGCGCGCCGAGCGTCGCGAGCAGCAGCGCGAGCACGAGGGCGGTCGTGAGCCCGAGGCCCGCCGCGACGCCGGCGAGGCCGAAGGCCCCACGCGCACCCCATTCGACGAGCACCTGTGCGCCGAGCGCGCCCAGTGCGAGCAACGGCAGGAAGCGCCCGCGCCCGGCCACGAACACGAGCGGGTAGGCAACGGTCAGAGCGACCGACGCGATCATCCATGGCGCGAGGTAGACGACGAGGCGTCCGAGCTCGGCTCCCGTACCGCCGCTGTAACCCGGGCCGAGCACGTGTCGGACGACGCTGCTGCCGGCGAGCGCGAACACTCCGGCGGCAGCGGCAACCGGGACGAGCGACAGCCACGAGATCGAGACAACGTGGCGTGCCGTACGTTCGGGTGACGAGCCCTTGCGGGCGAACGGAACCGTCGCAACGAGCGCGATCGATGCGGCCGTCACGGAGACGAGGAAGGCGGCGATCAGATACGCGTACGAGAAGGTCGTCGCGCGGCCCGCGCCGAGGCCCGACGAGAACCGGTAGCCGACGACGTAGAGACCCTGCAGCGCAATCGGCAGAGCCACACCCTCGCCGAGCGCGACGAGACGACCCCAGGCCCGCCCGTCCGGCGTGCGGAGACCGCCACGGGCGACGAGCGCACCGAGCGGGATCGCGAGCGAGACCGCTCCGTTCAGCGCGAGCCCCCAGCCGAGCGCGATCACGCCGTGGCCGACGAGGAGCAGCGTCGAGACGACACCGGCCACAGACCCGAAGGCGAATCCGAAGGCCGCCCAGTCGTAGTCGTCGAGCGCGGCAAGCGCACTCGCAATGAGGCCGCCGTAGATCTGTGCGACCGCGGAGGGAACGATCCACGGGAGCAGCCGGGCTGCGTAGTCGCGGGCCTCCGGGTTGGAGGTCAGCGCGCCCGCGAGCCCATGCGGCCAGGCGACCGCCACGAGCACCACCAGGGCGAGCGGGGCCGCGAGCGCAGCGCCCCAGGCGCCCACTTCCTGCGGCAGCCGCCCCTCCGACCGGGCGGCAACGAAGCGAGGCAGCACGACGACGCGCAGGGATCCCGCGACGAGCACCAGCACGAGATACGGGCCGTAGGCGGCGAAGAACCCGTCCGTCTTTACGCCGTGCCCAAACTTGCGAGAGAGAATGATCCCAACGACCGCGGCCGAGCCACTGACCGCCGCGGTCGAGATCCCCGTCAAAAGACCGCTGCGAACGGCTCCCCGACCGCGTGAACGATTACCCTCCATCCGTGCTCGGCGACGATACAGCCACGTGGTCCGCGGGCGAGCTCGACGCCCTCCGAACCGAGTTCGGCGACGCCTACCGCGGCCGGACGGTGCTCGTGACCGGCGCCGACGGGTTCATGGGCTCGCATCTGACCGAGGCGCTCGTTCACCTGGACGCGAACGTGATCGCGTTCGTGCGCGCGACGTCGTCGGGTGCGCTCAACAACATCGGGCATGTTCGGCGCCGGCTGCGCGTCGTCTTCGCCGACCTCACCGACAAGACTTCGATCGACTACCTGATGCGCGATCTCGCGCAGGCACCCGACAAGCCGTACATCTTCCATCTCGGCGCGCAGGCGCACGTCGGCGAGTCGTGGCACAGGCCGTACGAGACCGTCATGGCGAACACGATCGGCACGCTCAACCTGCTCCAGTCAGTGGTCGACCACGGCGTCGAGCTCGAGAAGTTCGACACAGCGGGCACCTCGGAGGAGTACGGCAACGTGCATGAGGCGGTCTCGGATCAGCACGACTTCGACGAGCTCGGCGGCCTCATCCTGCACGAGCGCTCGCCGATCAACCCGAAGTCGATCTACGCCACGGCGAAGGTCGCAGCCGACTTCTTCACGATGAACTACCACGACGCCTATGGCGTGCCCGGAGTCGTCACCCGGATGTTCAACAACTACGGGCCGCGCCAGAACCCACGCTACGTGACGGGCACGATCATCACGCAGGCGCTGACGCGCCCCGAGGTCGAGCTCGGCGCGCTCGAGCCGTTGCGCGACTTCTGCTTCACGACCGACGGGGTTCGCGGGCACTTGACCGTTGCCGCCTCCGGGGTTCCCGGCGACCTCTACGTCTACGGCCAGGGCAAGAACATCTCGATGGCCGACTGGTGCGACCTGATCCTCACGACCGGCGCAGCAGGCGGCTACTGGCCGGACGACCGGCACGTCGTCACGAACGAAAAACGGCTCCGGCCGGGCGTCACCGACGTCATGGCGCTGCGCGTCGGCTACGACAAGCTGCACCGTGAGACCGGCTGGGAGCCACGCGTGTCCTGGGAAGAGGGTGTCCTGCGCACGATCCAGTGGTTCGCCGATGCGCGCGAGCGCTGGATCGGCCGCGTCGACTGGCTCGCCCCGGGCCGGGTCGAGCAGCCGTGAGCCGCGCGCTCGTCACGGGCGGTGCGGGCTTCCTCGGCTCGCACCTCGTCCAACGGCTCGAGCAGACCGGCCACGACGTCTTCGTCGCTCGCAGTCGCGACTACGACCTGACACGCGCCGATGACACCGCGCGGCTCTTCGACGACGCGAAGCCCGAGGTCGTCTATCACCTCGCCGCGGAGGTGGGCGGCATCGGCGCCAATCGCGAGAACCCCGGCCGCTACTGGTACGCGAACCTGCTGATGGGCGCACACGTGCTCGAGTTGTCGCGCGCGCACGAGGTGAGGAAGCTGATCCTCGCGGGGACGGTCTGTGCGTATCCGAAGTTCACACCGGTTCCCTTCAGCGAGGACGACCTCTGGAACGGCTACCCCGAGGAGACGAATGCGCCCTACGGTGTCGCGAAGAAGTCGATCCTCGTGGGTGCGCAGTCCTACCGCGCGCAATATGGGCTGGACGCGATCTACCTGCTGCCGGCCAACCTCTATGGCCCGCGCGACAACTTCGACCTCGACTCCTCGCACGTGATCCCGGCGTTGATCAGGAAGATGCTCGACGCGCGCGGCGAGGTCGTGCTCTGGGGCGATGGCTCGCCGACGCGAGAGTTCCTCTACGTCGACGACTGCGCCGAAGGCCTGCTTCTCGCCGCCGAGCACTATGACGCGGCCGAGCCGGTGAACCTCGGCACCGGCGTCGAGACGTCGATTCGCGAGCTCGCCGAGACGGTCGCCGAGCTGACCGGCTTCGACGGCGAGATCGTCTGGGACACCTCGATGCCGAACGGCCAGCCGCGGCGGCAGCTCGACGCGCGCCGCGCTGAACGGCTCTTCGGCTTCCGCGCGCGCACGTCGCTTCGCGACGGGTTGCAGCAGACGATCAGCTGGTATCGCAGCTCGTCGCAGCTTCATGCGCCTGCATAGAGCGGCGGCGGCAGCCGGCGCCGGATGGCTCGCACGAACGCGTCCCGCTCCACTTCTCGCCGCTTTGATCCTCGCTCAGCTCGGCGTCAGCGCCTGGCTCGCGCTCGGGACTCCCCACAACGGGTTCGTCTGGTACAGCGGCGGCGACGCGACCGAGTACTGGACGTCGCAGTGGGCGCTCGCGCACGGTCTGATTCCGCAGTCTGTCGTCGGCTGGGCCGTCCCGATCATCTTCGCCTGGGTGCCGCTGCTCGCCGGCCCCTCGCTGCTGAACGGCCTGCCGGTGATCGAGCTCTTGAACGTCCTCGTCCTCGCTCCGCTCGCACTCGTGCTCGTGTGGGCGCTTGCAGACCGGCTCTACGGACGCCTGTACGCGTGGGCGGTCGCGGCGTTCTGGGTGGCCGGACCGCTGCTCGCGATCTGGGCGTTCGCGGCAAGGTTCCGGCCGAGCTTCGAGCAGTACCTGCTCGCCCCGCACTGGGCGGGGCTGACCGACATGGCCGACCTCCCGTCGCTCGTCGCCGTCCTCGCGACTGCGTGGGCGACCGTCCGGGCGGTTCAGGACGGCCGCCTCGGCTCGGCGCTCGGCGCAGGCGTGCTCGGGGGAATCATGCTGGGCGTCAAGCCCGCGAACGGCTACTTCCTGCCGGCAATCGTCGTGCTGCTCCTTGCCTGGCGCCGTCCGCGCGTCGCACTCGGCTGGACGGCGGGCGTCGTCCCGTCGCTCGTCACCCTCGCGATCTGGAAGAGCCGCGGTCTCGGCACGCTGCCGATCCTTTCGTCCTACGTCCCGAGGCATGAGGCGAGCGCGCCCACACTCGCTCTTTCGACGAGTCGTTATTTCACGCTCGACTGGCATCACCTCGCGGTCGAGTGGCACGAGCTCCGGGATGTCTTCTGGGACGTCCGCCTCCTCCAGTTCCTGATCATCGCGGGCATCCTCGGCGCACTGCGGCGCAACGCCCGGTCGGGGCTCTTCCTCGGCGCATGGTTCGTCGCGTATGCGGTCGTGAAAGGCATGTCGAACCAGGCAGACATCTCGACGACGAGCTACTTCCGGCTGACCCTGCCCGGGCTCGCAGCGCTCGCGCTGCTCGTGCCGGCGATCGGGTTCCTGTGGCCCGGCACCCGCCGGCTCCGAACTGTTGTACAGGCGGAGTCCTGGTCGATCCGATGGCGGTCACCCGCGACCGTCGCGGCGGTGCTCGCCTGCCTCATCCCGCTCGCGGTCGTCCTGCTCGAACATCCCGCGTCCACGATCCGGTTCGGGCGACTCATCCCGGCGCACACGGACGCTCCCATCTCGCGCGCGCTCACTCCACGTGTCACGACGGACGGCTCCGTCGTGCGCGTGACGTGGCACGCGACCGCTCGTCCGGGCAGTACGAGGGTCGCCTACGCCGTCTTCCGCACCCGGGGCAGCGACGGCTGCACACTGCCACCGTCGGGCTCGCGACAGTGCATCATCACCGCGCCGGTTCTCACCTCGACGACGCAGACGACGGTCACCGACAGGCCGGGGCCCGGCCGCTTCTGGTATCGCGTCGCCGCCGTCGCGGACTACAAGGCCGTGCCCACGTCGACCGACCTTATGCTCCTCGGCCCGGCGGTCAGCGTCCGGCTGTAGAGGCTTCGCGGCCGCCTTCCGCCTCCGAGAGCCGCGTCTCGAGCAGCGCGAGACGCTGGGCAAGCACGACGTTCTGATCCGACAGGCGCGAGATCACGGTCGAGTAGTGGAGCAGCACGAGGATCACGAAGAGCAGCCCGACTGCGAACAGAACGGCGGGCGGATAGCCACGCACGCCGAACCAGGCGGCGATGGTGTTCAGGCCGCCGCGCCACGCCGAGAGTACGACGAGAGTGGTACCCGTGAGCAGCCAAAGCAGCGCATAACGCTCCTGCAGGCGGCGCGAGCGGATCAGCTCGAAGACGACGAGCACGAGCAGCACCGACGCGACCGTCGCCGCGATCGAGACCTTCAGCGGTGTCTGCGCTGCAAGCGTCACACGTCCTCCGCCGGCAGCACGCTGCGCCTGAAGAGACCGACGAACAACGCGACGAACACCTTCGTCATGTAGTAGATCGAGCGCAGCGCGGTGATCGACGATTGCCCGTGCTCGCGCTCGCGCATCCGCACCGGCACCTCGCAAAGCGTGAGGCGGTGCTTGATCGTCATCACCATGCCTTCCACTTCGGGGTAGTCGTGCGGGTAGTCCGCCGCGAAGAGCTCGAGCGCGCGACGGTTCAGGGCCTGAAAGCCCGAGGTCGTGTCGGTGACACGCTGGCGAGCAATCGCCGAGACGACGAGTGCGAGCAACCGGATGCCGATGCGGCGCGGGGCCGACGACCGATAGCCATCGGCGCCGGCGAACCGTGAGCCGACGGCGATGTCGGCCTCGCCGGCGAGCACGGGGGCAAGCACCTTCGGCAGCTCGGAGGGGTCGTGCTGGCCGTCTCCGTCGCAGCGCACCACAAGGTCGTAGCCGTTCTCCCGCGCGTAGCGGAAGCCTGTCTGCACAGCACCGCCGATGCCGAGATTGAACGGGAGCTGCACGACATGCGCACCGTGCTCGGCAGCGATCTCCGCAGTGCGGTCGAACGAGCCGTCCGAGACGACGACCACCTCGAGACCCGCGTCGAAGGCACGGAGCTCGTCGAGCACGCGGCCGATGTTCCGCTCCTCGTTGTAGGCCGGGACGATCGCGATGCGGCGAACGTCGTCAGCCGACATGCGCGTGCTCCTCGAGGCCGGTCAGCTCGAGCAGACGGCGGGCGCGATGACGATACGTGTGCTCGTCGAGCACACGCTCGCGGGCGCGACGGCCGAGCTCCTCCGCCTGCGCAGGGTCGGCGAGCAGATCGCGGTATGCGGCCGTTGCTTCCTGCGCATCGTCGACGATCATGATCTCCGAGCCGGGCTCGAACCAGCGCTCGATTCCGTTGTACGGATTCGCGACGATCGCCGCGCCCGCGGACGCGAGCTCGAACGGCCGGCACGACGACGACGCGTAGACCGTGGCGTGTGAGCGCCGCGTGATGCACAGATTGATCCGCGCGCTCGAGATGGCGCGCCCGAAGGCGTTGAACGGGACGTCGCCGATCAGGCGCGCTCTGCCGGTGTCCGCCTGAAAGTCCCTGCCGCCGAGTGCGAAGCCGACCTCCGGAAGCGAGCGCGACGGCTCGCCGACCATTGCCTCGATCCACTCGCGGCGGAACTTGTCGCCATAGCCGTAGAAGAAGACGTCCATCGTCTTGTCGACGGCCTGCGGCGAGAAGAAATCGGGGTCGGCGCCCCAGAAGATCGCCTCGGCCCGCCGCGCTCCGAGCTCGCGCAGGCGCTCGAGCCCACCCTCGGAGTTCGCAACGACGAGGTCGTACTCCGACGGATCCGCCTGGTGGTACCAGTTGAAGCCCGTGTCCATCCCGCCGAACTCGGGCAGGCTCATCGGCACGTCACCGTCGTAGAAGACGACCGGGATGCCGTAACGGTCGCGTAGGTAGGCGGGGATTCCTCGCAGGTGCGCCATCGGCACGGTGAAGACGACGACCGCATCGGGACGCTCGCGCGCGACGAGCCCGTCGAGGTGCTTCTTCCAGCGCGGCGTCACCCACCGCCAAACGACTTCGCGCGTCATGCGCTCCCCGAGCCCGTCCTCGGGGTTCTCCTCGGCGCGGCGAAGCAGCGTGTCGCCTTTCAGGCGGGCGACGACATCGCGAACGCGCGCGAACGACTCGCCCTCGACGAACGTCGGGTTCGGGGCAGTGCGCCACCACGGCGACTCGACCGGCCGGCCACGGTAGGGCGTCACGATCAGGTCGGCGCCCTCCTCGTACAGGCCCTTCCAGAGCTGCCACCAGGCCGGCGTGCAGCCGTAGCGAAAGTCGAGGTCGACCGCCGAGGCGACGGCGAGGATCCGGGGCGAGCGCATCCCGTCAGTGTCTCAGAGCCGGGTTACGGCGCTGTAAGGCGGCGCAGCCGTCGCGGTGGGCGCACTAGAGGCTTGATGTGAAATTCGGCACATTGCAGCCCGATGGGTCAGACCAGTTGCAAACTGCCGCACAGCCTGCGACATTGGAGGCTCGGCGTTCAGAACCGGCGCTCGAAGCAGCGGCGCTTGCACGGCTCGTTCGTTTCCCCCGCTCGGTCTGTGCGCAAAGCCGAGCAGCGTGCTGCTCGAAACGAGAGGGCAGAGATGAAGAGGATCGCGCTCGTGCTCGGCGCTGCGGCACTGCTCGCCATTCCGGCGGGGCTAGCGATGTCTGCGCCCGCTTCGGCCGCAGCAATTGTCATTCGTGGCACCGTCACGACTCCTATCTTCGCGCCTGGCCTCCCGGACGACTGTCGTCCGGGCATCACAGGGACGCTCGTCGGGACGGACGTTGTCAGCTTTCAAAGCGTCCAGACCGCGCAGGGTTTCCACGTCGCCGGAACGACCGTCGACTCGGGCCGCATCGATTGGAGCGACGGGACGTACACCATCGTCGAGTCGGTCGACCATTTCTCGTTCAACGCCGTCGGGAAGGGAACTACGGTCTTCACCCAGGCGCACACGGATTCCGGCAACACCTACACGGCTGACGGGGTGTTCCTATTTCGCACGACGTTCCATCTCGTCGAGCACTTCACAGTCACAGATGGAGACGTCACCAGGGTCGAGTTTCAGAGGGGCCATCTCTTCGGCTGCTGAGAAACAAGCGGACGAGAACTCACGTGGGGCCTGCCTCAGCCGCCTCTCCCTCGCGATCGCGGGCCTCGCTGCGCTAGGGGACAGGGGGGTTTCACATCAAGCCTCTAGATGAGTGAGTCGAAGACCGACTCGATCGTTTGTCGGATGCCGCCGAGGTTGCCGAAGCGGACGGGTCCGTCTTTGCGGTCAGGACGGAGGAAGAGCGCGTGCAGTTCGGCCATGAGCGCTTCGAACTCGGCGCCGGCGAAGCCTTTGTCGGCGATCACGGTGTAGCCGTCGAGTGCGACCCGTTGCAGCATCTCGGCGGCGACCTCACGCTCGGGCGCGTTCGCGGGTGCGAGCTCGAACGCGATCGGCATGCCGTCGGAGGCGCAGAGGAGGTAGAGCCGGAAGCCCCAGAAGTAGCGGCTGTGGCTGGCGCAGTAGCCGTAGGCGGCATGGCCGGCGAACGCGGAGAACTTGACGGTCTCGCGGGAGGCGCCGCAAGGCACGGGGGTCGGGTCGAGCAACCTGATCTTGTCGTACCAAGACGGCGAGGAGAACGCGACGACGTTCAGCAGCCTGACGATCTGCGGCGCCAAAGCGCGCATGCGCTTGTTGTAACCCGGCTGTTTGGGCAAGTACAGAGCTCCGCGTCAGTGATCTGCGGCCGGCGCCTGGCGCGCGGCCGGCGCGGCAGGACTCTAGTAGGCGCCGCGTTGGGAGAAGACGACGAGTGGCGTCTTGAAGAGGATCGTCACGTCGAGCCAGATCGACCAGTTCTCGAGGTAGTAGAAGTCGAGGCGCACGAGGTCGTCGAACGTCAAGTCCGAGCGGCCGGCGATCTGCCACAACCCGGTGATCCCGGGCAAGACGTTGTACCGGCGGCGGTGCCACGGCTCGAGCAGCTCGTAGTCGCGCACCGGGAGCGGCCGCGGGCCGACCAGGGACATCTCGCCGCGTAGCACGTTGAGCACGTTCGGGACCTCATCGAGCGAGAGCCGACGCAAGAGCCTGCCGACCGGCGTCACGCGCGGGTCGTCGCGGATCTTGAAGAGCGCGCCGGTGGCCTCGTTCGCCTGCTCGAGCTCGTCCATCTTGAGCTCGGCACCCTGCACCATCGTCCGGAACTTGCGCATGTGGAACGCCTGCTCGCCGAGCCCGATGCGCTCGTCCGCGTAGAACACCGGGCCGCGAGAGGAGACCTTGATGGCGAGCGCGATGAGAAGCCACACGGGCAAGCCTGCAACGACGATCAAGCTCGCAACGGCAATATCGAACACCCGTTTGGTCGCCCAGTCGGTGCCGGCGAAAATCGGCGGGCGCAGCTCGAAGAGAGGCACGCCCTGGCCGGGGACGTACTCGCCGCGCTCGATGAGCAGCTGGGTCGTGCGCGGCGCCACGCGCACCTTCACGCCCCGCCGATGAGCCGCCTCGACGATCTCGAGCAACCGGTCGTCGTCGAGCCCGGCGTCGGCGACGATCAACTCGTCGAGCTGCTCCGTCGCGAGCGCAAGCTCGACCTCGGGGCCCGGCTCGATCTCGCCGACGTAGTCGTAGTAGATGCCGCCGCGGCTCACGCCGAGCGTCTCGCGAAGATGCGTTCGCGCGGCGAGGTCGCCGACGAGCACTGCCTTGCGCCGAACGCCAACCGCTTTCAGCAAGATCCCCGTGAGGTTCTCGTAGCTCGCGCGGAAGACGCTGATCAAGACGGCGACGAAGATCGCACTGACGACGTAGAGCCCGAAGGTCGTGAAGTGCTGCCCGGTGCCGATCGCGAAGGCAAGAGCGAGTGCGGCCACGAGAAACGAGCTTGGCACGACTCGGCCTGCCCCTTCGCGCAGCTCCCGCGGCGCGTATAGACCCGCACGCCAGAAGACGAGCAGGAGCAGGAGGATGAGGAAGGCGAGCCACGTCGTCTCGTGATCCCAGAGCAGGCCCCAGAGGATCGGCTTCGGATCGAAGACGAGCGCCCGCAACGTGAGCGCTGCGTACAGCCCGATCACGAGGCCGCCGATGTCGATCGCAACGAGAACGGCGATCGAGAAGAACCGCCGCACCAGGGTCTTCATCGGCGCCGACGCGAGCAGGTAGGGACGAATGGCGCGCTCGTCCTCGAACGGCGGCCGCCCGCTGACGATGCGCTCGCTCATCGCGCGATCGTAGCCTCGTCCCAGGCGAGCTCCGGCACGGCGTACTCGGCCCGATGCGCGAGCTCGGCGACGGTGAGAGCCGAGAAGCGGAAGCCCAGGTACCGGAGGAGCGCCTCGAGTGATACCGCACGACGGCGGTCGAGGAGCTCCCAGTCGTGGAAGTGCACATGCACCGGCCCACGCAGTTGGAGCAGGCCCCGGGCGGCCATGCCGAGCGAGTGCGTTGCCGGCAACTCGAGCAACGCCGCGCCGGACGGCAGCCGCAAGCGCGCAGGGGAATCGAGCTGGAGGCGCGGGGCATCCGCAGAGAGGTACGCCTGGCGGAACGTGGTCGCCGTGCAGTCCACGTAGCCGAGCTCGGCGAGCGCCTCGGCGAGCGGCGCATCGAGGTACCAGCCGCCGCCGCAGAAATAGCGTGGCTCGAGGCCGCGCGCCTGGAGCCAGTCCGCTTCGCCACGGACGACCGCCGCCGCGTCGACCGTTGCGGCCGGTCGTGCCTGCGTCGGGCCACCCCAGTGAGTGTGGTGGCCGAGCGGCGCAAGCGATGCCGCGATGCGGGCGCGTTCCAGCCAGACGCGTTCGTCCTCTCCGGCCTCGAGATCCGGCGGCCGCAGGAACGGCGTGACCGCGAAGCCGCCGGGTCGGCGGCGCGCGAGGCGCTCGAACGCCGCCCACACACGATCGTCGAGCGGTGACTCGGCGTGGCAGGAGACGACCGCGTAGCGTTCAAGCCCGTTCACAGTGCGCATCTTCGCAGCGAACAGAGTCCCGGCCTGGCTCGTCGTCGCACTCCTGGCGGCGCTACCGCGCCTCGCCGTCCTCGCCGCCGAGCGCGGCAAGATCCTGAGTGCCTACACCGAGAAGAGCGACGACTTCGCGCGTACCTTCGTCGCGAGCGGCACCTTCGGCTTCATCCCGCACCACCCCTCTGCCTACACCCAACCGCTCTACAGCTTCTTGCTGATTCCGTTCTACTGGGCCTTCGGCCGGACATGGCCCGTCGTCGGGATCGCCCAGACGGCGCTTGCGGCAGGCACGGCCGTGCTCGTCTACTTCATCGGACGGCGCATCGCACCCCGCCTCGCAGCACTCGCGGCGATCGTCGCGACGCTCAACCCGTACCTGATCTGGCACGACGTCCACGTCAACCGCGAGATCGTCGACCAGTTCGCGCTCGCAGGGATCGTGCTCTCGACGCTCGTCACCGTCGAGCGCCGGTCCGTCCGGTTCGCTGCAGTGACGGGCGGGCTGACCGGCCTCGCGGTCCTCGGCAATAGCCGCCTGCTCGCCGTGCCGTTCGTCGTCGCTGCCTATCTCGTCTGGCGGCTGCGCGAACAACGCGTTCTCGCCGCCGTGCTCGTCGTCGGCGCCTCGGCGGTCGTGCTCGCGCCCTGGGTGATTCGAAACGACGCGCAGGTCGGCTGCGCCGCGATCACGACCGACGGCCGCGCGCTCTGGAAGGCGAACAACGCCGCCACCTACGCGACGCTCGCAGCCGGGAAGTGGATCGACGACGTGCCGCAACCGGCGAGCTTCCCGCCGACGCCCGAGTTCGCCGCCGACTCGTTCAAGGAGAACGGCGCGCTGATTCGGATCGACGAGTGCGCGCAGATGCGGAAGTTCCAGCACCTGACGTACGTCTTCTGGCGGGAGCATCCGGGGGAGAAGGCGAAGCTGATGGGGCAGGCCGTCGAGCTTCTCTGGGACCCGCGCTCGCACGAGACGCAGGGACGCTCCGGCAAGGGAACCTGGCGTGACACGGCGCGGCGCCTCGGGGAGCCCCTGTATGTCATCCCGATCTATGTGCTGGCGGCGGTTGGGCTCTTCTTCGCGCCGCAGGCGTTCGCCGCGCTCGCGGCGCTGCTGCTTGCCTACAACACACTCGCCGCGATGGTGTTCGCGGGGACCACGCGCTACCGCGTGCCGTTCGATTTCCTGCTCGTGCTGCTGGCGGCCGCGGCGGCCGAGCGCCTGCTCAACTCCTCGCGATACACGCGGGCGACGCCGTCCGCGGCAGCCGCGGCCGAAAACTGATCGATCGCGCGGCGACGCGCTGCGACTCCGAGCGCGGCCACGCGCGCGGGATCGCGCGCGAGCTCGACAATCGCGTGCGCGAGCGCCGCGGCATCCTCGCTCGGCACGACGAGGCCGGTCTCCCCGTCCGCAACGATCTCCGGGAGACCGCCGACGTCGGAGACGATCGCCGCCCGCCCCCGCTCGGCAGCTTCGAGCGCGACCATCCCGAAGCCCTCGCCGCGTGACGGAACAACCGCGATCGCGTTCCGCTCGTAGAGCGGCCCCGGCTGGGCGACGCGGCCGAGTAGAACGACACCCTCCGGCGCGCTCGCGCGGAGCTCCGCGTCAAGGGGGCCCGCGCCGGCGATCTCGAGCGTCAGCTCCGGCACGTCTCGCCGCGCCTCGGCGAACGCGCGAAGAAGCACGTCGAACCCCTTGATCGGGAGCAAGCGCCCAACCGCGACGAGCCGCGGCTCCCGCGGGGGTGGCGGCGGCTCGGGGCCTGCGTCGATCCCGTAGTGCACGACGGTGAATGCCTCGGGCGCGAACCCCTCGGTCTCGGTGAGATACCGCGCGAGACCGGCGGAGATCGCGATCTGACGATGCGAGAACCGCCCCGCCACGCGATCGGCGAGGGCGAAAGCCCGACCCCCGCGGAACTCATTGAACCCGTGCTTCGTCGAGATGCGAACCGGAACGCGAGCGAGCGCGCCCGCCGGCAGGCCGAGCATGTCGGCGTGCACGAGGTGGGTGTGCAGGATGTCGGGCCGGCGCAGCGCGAGCCGCGCGGGCACGCGTGGATCGAGGTCGAAGCGCATGCGCCACGACTCGGTCGGAACGTCGTCGGCGCGCATCCGCTCGACGAACTCGTGCGCGCCCGGCTCGTTCTGGTGCAGGACGATCATCGTCGCGTCGAAGCCGCGCTCGCGCAGGCCCGGGAGCAGCGAAAGCAGATGCGCCTCCGACCCCGACACCCCGGAGACCTTCTGCACGTGCAGCACGCGTGTCAGGCGGACTCCACGACCTCGAGTATGCGCTCCGCCCAGGTCCGCGACGAGTGGTCTGCCTCGACACGGCGTCGAAGATCGCGGCCGAGCTCGCGACGTTGCTCGGGCGTGCGACCGGCGATCCAGGTCAGGCCGCGTGCGATGCCCTCGATGTCGTTCCGGTCGAAGCGAATCTCCTCCTCGAGGAGCACGACGAAGCTCGGATTGGACGCAAGGACGGGCAGGCAGCTCGCGCACGCCTCGAAGACGACCTTGTCGAGCGATCCTTCAGCGGTGTTGTTGACGAGCACGTCCGTCTCGGCGAACGTCTCGGGCAACCGCGTGCGCGGGACCGGCGGCTCGACGCGCACGGCGTCGCTCGCGAGGCGCTGAAGGTAGGCGAGATGCTCACGCTCCTCACGCGTCTCGGAGGGCCCACGGATCTCGAGCACGACATCGACGCCGCGCTCGCGCACGAGCAGCACCGCCTTCACGATCGACTCGAGCCCCTTCGCCGGCGAGGTCCTGCCGAGGGCGAGCGCACGCAGAGGCGGCCCGACGTCCCCTCGGTCCTGACACGGGAACTGATCCATATCGATGCCGTGACCGATCGGGATCACCTTGTCGGACGGAAGCGGGAACGAGCCGCGCGCGACGCTCACGACCTTGTTCGAGCAGCGCTCCGACAGGCGCAGGAGCCTGCTGGGCTTCCAGTGTGTGAACCAGAGCACGACCGGGACGCCGGCGAGGCGCAGCGGTAGGGCGAGCACGGCGTAGATCGGGCTCATGTGCGCAATCAGCCCGATGGGACGCCGGCGCATGCTGCGCACGAGCGCCCAGGCGTACTTCAGCCCACGCCCGAGTCGCGTCGGCGCACCGATCACATAGACGGTGCAGTTGGCCGGCAGCACGCCGGGGACTGCGCGCAGCGCGATCACGATCACCTCGTCGACTCGTTCTGCAAGCGCGCGCACCATCGCTGTCGCGGCAGCCAGATTCGGATGTTCAGGATCGATCTGCTGGGTGACGAAGACGATCCTGCGCACGGGGCGAATCTACCCGTCGACTGCTGCGGCCACGAGCGAGGCCACCCGCTCCGCGTACTCCTCCGGCGGCGTCAACAGCGCTTCCGCCGAGGGGCGCGCCCCCGCGGCCAGTCGCTCGGCGAGGCCGCGGTCGGAGGCGAAGCGAACGAGGGCCTCTGCGAGTGCCGTCGCATCCCCGACCGGAACGAGCAAGCCGTTCTCGCCGTCGCGCACCGCGTCCGGGATGCCGCCGCCGGTGCTCCCGATCACCGGCCGGCCGCGCGCGAGCGACTCGATCGCGACGCGCGGCAGCCCCTCGGAGAACGACGGCAGGACGAGCGCCCACGAGCGGTCGAGGAGCGCCGCCACCTGCGCCGGCTCGAGGCGCCGGTGCCAGAGCGTCTGCTCCGGCACGTCGCCGAGGAGCGCCTCGACGACCTCGACGCGCCTTCCGTCGCCGACGAGCTCGAGCGTCACCCCCGGCAACCGCGGCGCGGCGACGCGCCACGCCGCCGCGAGGCCGTCGATGTTCTTGTAGCGCTCGAGCACGCCGACGAAGGCGAGGCGGGGCTCGGCGGGCAGCGGTCGCGGATCCTGCGCGACGAAGGCGGCGATCTCCGTGTAGGTGTGGAACACCGCGGCGGGCTCGACGCCGAGCGCCCTGACGAGGCCTGCTGTGAACTCCGAGACGGTGCGCACGGCGTCGGCCCGGCGGACGGCAACCTCGGCGGCGCGGTCCGCAAGCGGGGCGACGAGCTTCCGAACCGGCGATCCGTAGAGCCGCGATGCAGTCTTCCAGTCTCCGTGGATCTCGACGATCACCTTCGCGTGTGATCGCGCAAGCGCCCGCCCCACGAGTGCGACGAGCCCCTCATAGGGGCTCTGGGCGATCACCGCATCGGGTCGAAACGACCGGAGCTCGCGCGCGATCGCAACGGGCGCGCGCACGTAGAACAGCCGGCCTGCGAGGAGATTGAAGCGCGGCAGCGCGCCCGATCCTCCTCCGGCGGTGCCGACCACGCGCAGCTCGAGGATGCGGCCGAGCGCGTCGAACTTGCGGGCGTGCGTGACAGCGAGCGGCCGCGCGTACCGCGTCCGCCCGACGAAGAGGACGCGCATCACCGAGCGGCGCCGGTCAGGATGTCGAGCAGACGGCCGTACACGCGAGTGCGACTGTACCGCTCGACCGACGGCGCAGCATTCGCGCGCAGGGACGCTGCGAGCCCCGGCTCTGCGAGGTAGCGGCGCACGGCAGCGGTCAGGCCGCCGCCGTCGCCCGCAGGGACGAGCAAGCCGTTCTCGCCGTCGGTCACGACCTCAGGGACGCCGCCGACGGCGGTCGCGATCACGGGGGTGCCGGCTGCGAGCGACTCGACGACGCCGTGCGGGAAGTTCTCCCAGCTCGAAGACAGGATCGAGGCGTCAGCGGCCCGGAAGAGCTCGAGGACGGTCTCGCGCGGCTGCGCGCCGAGGAACGTCGCTCCGCCGAGCGCCTCGAGCCGCGCACGGTCGGGGCCGTCGCCGGCGACCACGAGCCGTACGCCGGCCTCGCGCGCCGCCTCGAGCGCGAGCTCGAGCGCTTTCTGCTCGGTCAGCCTGCCACCGAAGACGAGCGTTGGCCCGTCGAAGCCGTGACGCACACGAAGCTCGTCACGCGCGGGAAGACCGGTGACGTCCGGCGCGGGATTCGGCAGGACTGTGACCCGCTCGGCCGGCACTCCCCAGCTCACGGTGAGCTCGGCGAGGAACGAGCTCGGACAGACGACATGGGCGGCGCGCTGCACGATCGTGTCACGGGCCAGCCGGAAGGGCAGCGTGCTCAACGAGCGCTCGGTCTGAAAGTCGGCGAGCGAGCCCTCGTGCAGCCCGCGACGCCGTGCGCGCTCGAAGGCCGGGTCCGCCGTCAGCTTGAGAACATAGGGCCGTCGCGCAAGGAGCGACCCGGCGCCGCTTCGGCCGAACATCCCGGTCGAGTAGACGACGTCGACCGCGCGGGCGACCCGCCGCACCGCGGCGAGCGCGCGAGCGTGACGCACGCCCGCCGGCGCGTTGCGCGGCACCCAGTCGACCGGGTAGGGGCGACCCTCGGGCGGCGCGTCGGCAGTGACGAGGACGCGGGGCTCGTGACCGTGCTCCTGCAGGAACGCGGCCACCTCGGGCGCATGGCTCGCCGGGCCTCCGATATCCGGCGGCCAGATGCCCGACACGATCAGGACCTTCACGGGCTTACGCGCCTGATCTCGGGACGAAGGCGGTAGAGGAGGACGCTCCAGACGAGACAGAACGCGAGGGTCGAGACGAGCAGCGCGAGCGCACCGCCCGTTGCCCCCCAAAGGGACGCGAAGACGAGCATCGCGGGGACGAAGACGAGCGCCTCGATCCCGTGGGTCAGGATCCGAAGGCCCGGGCGCCCGATCGTGACGGGCAGCGTCTTCGTCCAGCCGAACACGAACTGGAGCGCCGCGACGACGACGACGATCCGGGCGGCGTCGCTCGCGTGCACGCGATAGGCGTGGCCGTAGACCGTGCCCATGAACCACGGCATGATGAACCAGAGCACCGGCACGGCGACGACCATCGCCGCGGTGGTCGCACTGATGTAGCGCTTGAGCAGCCGGATGACACGCTCCCGGTCGCCGCGCTCGTAGTCGGAGGTCTGCTCCGCAAGGAGGACGAGGCGCGCGGGTGAGCTGAGCGCGCCGAACGCGGTCAGCGGCGCCTGCGCGTTGCGGAAGTAGCCGGCCTGCACGAACGGGGCGACTGCGCCCATCAGCATCGTGCCGAGGACCGCGCGCAGCGAGGTGAGGCTCGAGGCGACGGTGGACTGAACAACGAACGAGCGGACATCGCGCCCGTCGTCGCCGAGCGGGGCCCGGGGCCGCGCGGGGAAGCGGCGATAGGCAGCAAGCCCGGCAGCACCGACCGAAAGCGTCGCCACGACCTGCGCCAGGAGCAGCCCGGTGACGGCGCCGGTGACGCCCCAAGTCGCGCCGATTCCCGTGCCGGCGAGACGGAGGCCCATCGCAACCGCGAAGAAGGCGCCGCGCACGTCGTAGCGCCCGCGCAGGATCAGCGCCGCGCCTGCCACCCCCTCCGCCGCCTGCGCCGGTGGCACGAGCGCCCCGACGAGGAGCGGCCACGCGAGGCCCGACTGAGACCAGATGACGTGCGAGAGCGGCGACAACGCCGCGATCATCAGCATCCCCAGCAGCCCGCCGGCGAACTTCACCCCGAGCGCGATCTCGAAGAGACGCCGCAGCCGCCCCCAGTCCTCATTCGTCGAATACCGAAACCCGTACTTGATCAACGCCTCGTCGATCGTCAGGTCGAGCAGCAACTGGAAGAATCCGACCGCCGCGAGGACGATCGCGTACCGCGCGTAGTCGTGCACGCCGAGGACGTGGGTCGCCACGACGGAGGTCGCGAACCCGAGAACGGTGGCCGTGTAGACGCCGACCGCAGTCACCGTGCGCCGGCCCAACAGGCGAGAAGCCATCGTGAGCAGCGACTATAGTCGCGTGCTTGTGACGCGCCCCTCGGCCTTCGGTGGCGCGGCGAGCGAGAGGATGTCGCCGGCCGCCGCGATCCTGGCGCTCGCCGTCCCGTTCGTGTTCCTGCATCCGCACTATCAGCCTTCGGTTTCGGTCGGGCCGGTCACCGCCGATCTGAGTGACGTTGCGATCCTCGCCGCAGTCGTCGCCGCGTTCGTCTCGGGTGTGCGCGACGGGTTCTCGCCCCTTCGCGGCGCACGTGCCGTGTGGACGCCCCTCGTCCTGTTCTGCGTCGTGCTGCTGGCGAGCATCGGCTGGGCTCGCCACGCGGATCCGAGCTACAGCGTCAAGGATCATCTCGTCAGCGCCCTCAAGTTCGTCGAATACATCTTCCTCGCCGCTGCAACGCCCCTCGCATTGCGACGCGACGTCGACCGGCGCGCGTTCTTCTGGGCAGTCGTCCTCTGGTCCGCCTTCCTCACGCTGATCGCGCTCCTGCAGTTCCTCGGGCTCGTGAGCGAGTTCAAGGGGCGGCGGCCGCAGCAGCGGGAGCCGTCCTACATCGGGGTCCACGACCTCGGCGCGTTCTCGGGCGCGGCGCTCTCGATCGCCTTCGCGTCGATCCTCCTCGCGATGCGCAAACGAGCCGGGCTCTGGGGCGGCGTCGCCGGCGCAACCGGGATCGCGATCGCCGCGGCTCTCGATTCGGTCGGCGGAATGCTCGTCACCGCCGTCGCGGGCTGGACGCTCGCGCGACGTCGCGCTCCCGTGACGGTCGCGCGCACTGCGGCGGTGCTCGCGATCTGTGCCGTCGTCACGGTCGCCGCGGTCACCCTGCGCGGCCCGGCGATCAAATCGTTCCTGCGCTTCCTCGGCGTCGCGCCTGCGACGAAGGATGAGACCCACCAGATCCAGACCTACGCGCAGCGAACACTGCTCGGCTACATCGGCCTGCAGATCTGGATCCACCATCCGGTGCTCGGCGTCGGCTGGCAGGAGTCGGAACTGCCGCATGCATTCGAGCCCTACCTCGCGAAGGCGCACGCTCGTTTTCACAATGCAGCGCCGCAGTCGTTCCCGTCGCGCGACCACACCTGGGGGATCCAGAACGGCATCATCCAGACGCTCGCCGACCTCGGAGTCGTCGGAGCGTTGCTGCTGGCGGCGACGGTTCTCGCCGCCGCCCGACTGCTCGTCCGGGTTGCTGCGCGCGGGCCGCCCCCACTCTGCTCGGCGGCGCTCGTCGCCACCGGTTGGCTGCTCTTCGCCCTCGCGGTCTTCACAGGCTCGGGCCTCCTGCCCGGCCTACCCGTCGACGCACTGCTGTGGGTCTCGATCGGTCTCGCGGTCGCGCTTCACAATTCGCTCGCAGGCGACGGGTAGGGTGCCGCCGTGCCCGGAGTCGATCACACCTGGCCGGGAAGAGACCACCGCGAGCCGGGTCGCGGCCTGCCCGGCTGGTCGATCCGCAAGCCGCTCGCCGACTGGCTTCGCGCCGAGGGCGTAGGCGCGGCCGGGAAGCGTGTGCTCGATGTTGGTTGCGGCGTGAAGCCCTACTACCCGTTCTTCGCACAGGCCGCCGAGTACGTCGGCGTCGACGTCCAGGAGAACCCGCAAGCCGATCTCAGCGGCGCGGTCGAGAAGCTCCCGGTACCCGACGGGTCCTTCGACATCGTCCTCTGCACTCAGGTGCTCGAGCACGTCGAGGATCCCGCCGGGGCGACGCGCGAACTGCACCGCGTGACGGCGCCCGGCGGGCGCGTTCTCGCATCGACCCACGGCGTCATGCTCTACCACCCGAACCCCGAGGATTACTGGCGCTGGACGCACGCGGGCCTGGAAAAGCTCTTCCGCGACAACGGCGACTGGTCGACGGTCGAGGTGAAGCCCGGAGCCGGCACGACCGCCGCGCTCGCTCTTCTGCTCGCGCAGTTCGTGCATCTGCTCGCGAAGCGCGCCGGTGCGCCGTTGCTCGCGCGGCCGTTCGTCGCAGGCCTGAACAGCGCGGCCGGCGCGATCGACCTGCGCGCCGCCTCGCTGCGCGCAAAGCAGGCGGGCGCCCTTTTCGCCAACCTCCACGTGACGGCGGTGAAAGCGGTATGACGCGCGTCCTCGTCACAGGCGGCGGCGGGTTCATCGGCTCGAACCTCGTACGAGCGCTGCTCGAGCGAGGCGACGAGGTTCGCGTGCTCGACAACTTCGCGACCGGGAGCCGCGAGAACCTCGCGGGCCTCGACGTCGATGTCGTGGAGGGCGAGCTTCGCTCCTACGAGCGCGTGCACAACGCCGTGCGGGGCGTCGAGATCGTCTTCCACCTCGGTGCGCTCGGGTCGGTCCCGCGCTCGGTTCAGGACCCGCTGACGTCGAACGCAGTCAACGTGGACGGGACGCTCAACGTGCTCCTGGCCGCCCGCGACGAGGGCGTGCGCCGGGTTGTCTTCTCCTCCAGCTCCTCGGTGTACGGCACGCGGCGCGAGTTGCCGGTGAGTGAGGACCAGTCACCCGACCCGCTCTCCCCTTACGGCGTCGCGAAGCTCGCAGCCGAGCGCTACTGCGTCTCGTTCTCGCGTGTGTACGAGAGCTTCGAGAGCGTCGTCGTTCGCTACTTCAACGTCTTCGGTCCACGGCAGAGCCCTCTCTCCCAGTATGCCGCCGTGATCCCCCTCTTCATCACGGCGATCGCAGCCGGCACGCCCGTGCGGATCGAGGGCGACGGCGAGCAGTCCCGTGACTTCACGTTCGTGTCGAACGTCCTCGACGGGACGATCCTCGCGGCGGACACGCCCGGAGTGAGCGGGCAGATCTTCAACGTCGCCGCGAGCGCCCCGGCGAGCGTGAACAAGGTGGCAGAGACGATCGGCCGGATACTCGACCGCCCCGTCGAGAAGGAGTTCGCCCCGCCGCGTGCGGGCGACATCCGCGATTCCTGGGCGGACATCGGGCGGGCACGCGACGCGCTCGGCTGGGAGCCCTCGGTCGGGCTCGAGGACGGCTTGCGACGTACCGTCGAGTCGCTTGTCTGAACGTGTGCGCGTCCTGCGCGTAATCGCAAGGCTCAACATGGGCGGGCCGGCACTGCACGTCTCGTACCTGACGAAGGGCCTCGCGCGGCGCGGATACGACACCACGCTCGTTGCCGGACGACTCGCGCAAGGTGAGGACTCGATGTCGTTCGTGGCGGATGACCTCGGTGTCGAGGTCGTTCCGCTCGGCGAGCTTCATCGTGACGTCTCGGCCCTCTACGACCCCTTCGCCGTCTTGCGCCTCGTGCACGAGATCCGGCGGACTCGCCCGCACATCCTTCACACCCACACAGCGAAAGCAGGGGCGGTGGGTCGCACGGCCGCGCTGCTCGCGGGCGGCGCGCGACCGCCGGTGGTCGTGCACACATTCCACGGTCACGTGCTGAAGGGGTACTTCGACCCCTTTCGAACCCAGATCTTCCGCGAGACCGAGCGCGCGCTCGCGCGATCCACCACGCGCCTGATCGCCGTCGGGCCGCAGGTTCGCGACGACCTGGTCGAGCTCGGGGTCGCGCCTGCCGAGAAGTTCTCGGTGATCCGCCTCGGCGTCGACCTCGAGGCGCGCGTCGTGACGCAGGACCGCCGGGCGGAGTACCGCCGCCTCTTCGGCATCCCGGCCGACCGCTTCGTCGTCGGCTGGATCGGCCGCATGACGGCGATCAAGCGCGTCCCTGACATCCTCACGTCGTTCAAGCTCCTGCTCGACCGCGGCATCGAAGCGACGCTCTGCCTCGTCGGAGACGGTCCTGACCGGCGGCCCGCAGAGCTCCAGGCACGAAGGCTTGGGATCGCCCGCAACGTCGTCTCACTCGGCTATCAGCGCGACGTCTCGCCGTACTACGCGCTCTTCGACGCGTTCGTCCTGCCCTCGGCAAACGAGGGCACGCCGGTCGTCGCGATCGAGGCGCTGGCAGCGGAACGGCCCGTCGTTGCGACACGCGTCGGCGGCGTCCCGGACGTCGTGACCGAAGGCGAGAGCGGCTACCTCGTCGACGTCGGCGACGTCGACGCCATCGCCGGCGCTCTCGAGCGCCTGGCGCGCGACCCCGAGCTCAGCCGGCGGCTCGGCGAGCGCGGTCGCGAGCTCGTGGTTCCGCGCTACCGCGTCGAGCGGCTCGTCGACGACGTCGACGCGCTCTATCGCGAGCTGCTCACCGAACGGGGCTTGCCGCTGCCGCCATCTTCAGGAACGCGTTGAACGCCGGCTTGCGCTTGCCGCCCACCGTGAGGAGCCCCGACTGCCAGCCCCCGAGGCTCGGCTCGTCCCGGAGCAGGAACCAGAGCATCATGTCGATGCGCGGGCTCCTGCGGGCGATCCCGAACGCCTGGGTCAGGTAGGCCGACTGCTTGGCGTAGGACACGCCGTCGAGCCGGTCGGGTGGGTTGGTCTGGTAGCCGTACTCGGTGATCCAGATGCGCTTGTTGCCGTAGAGCTGTGTCACCGCCTTGATCAGATCACCGAGGTTGCCGAGCGTCACGGCCGTCACCGGAGCGCCGTTCCGCGTGACGGGTTTCGAGGTGGGTGTGTCGGTCGGGCCCGAGTAGTACGGATGATGCGCCCACGCATCGAAGGTTTTCAGGCCGGCAGCCTTCACGCCGCGCAGAAACGCAAGCGGCGAGACAGAGGGACGGAGGCTCGCCGGTCCGTTGTTGCCGCGCGGCGCCGTCGCGCCGCAGGCGACGCGCTCGCCGCGGAAGAGCGTTGCGTGAACCCCCGAGTAGACGGCGTTGCAAATCTTCGCGTAGTCGACCGCGCTCTGCATCGTCCAGCCTTTCGCTGTGCGCCGGTACTGCGGCGTGAGAAAGAGCGGATTGTTGGGCTCGTTCCACGCGAGCCATTCCTTGACCGGCGGCAACTGCCCACCGCTCCCGTCGGGCCACGTGCCGCCGTATCGCCTCGCTGCGGCGTTGGCGAAGTTGCGCAGGTCCGCGGCGTTCTTCGGCGCGACGCTCAGCGCGCGGCCACCGTTCGCCCAGGCCGGAGTGCCGAAGATCGTGAACAGCATGCGCACGCCGTACTGGGCTCCGTAGCGCACCGTCCGGTCATAGAGCGCCCAGTCGTAGGCCCGGTCGGAAGGATCCGCGGCATGCGCTGGCCGCCGAGTGGCGACGCCGTGAGGACCGCCCCAGTACAGGTTCACGCGCACTTCCTGAACGTGCAGCTGCCTGAACGAGGCGAAGGTCGTGTCGGCGGGGCCGAAGAGCGTCTGCGACTCGTCGTAGATGCCCACGCGCAAGTACCGAGACGCCTGCGCCGGCTGCGCCGCCGCAGCAAGAAGTGCCGTCGCGAGGACGACGAGCAGCGCTCCGGCGCGCACCGGTCTAGACGCCAACCGGGTTCGCGCCGAGGGACTCGAGCCAGCGCCGAAGTCCCTCATCCAGGTCGACCTCCGGCTCCCAGCCGAGGATCTGGCGTGCACGCGTGATGTCGGGCCGGCGCACCTGCGGGTCATCGGTCGGGAGAGCCTCGAAAACGACCTCGCTGGAGGAGCCCGTGGCACGGATCACCGCCTGGGCGAGCTCGAGCATCGTCAGCTCCCGATCCGGGTTGCCGAGATTCACCGGCAGGTGCTCGCCGCTCATCATGAGCAGGTAGAGGCCGTGAATGAGATCGTCGACGTAGCAAAGCGACCGGGTCTGAGACCCGTCGCCGTAGACGGTCAGCGGCTCGCCCTCGAGCGCCTGGTTGAGGAAGTTCACCGAGGCGCGCCCGTCGTTTCGCCGCATGCGCGGCCCGTAGGTGTTGAAGATGCGGGCGATTCGCGTGTCGACGCCCTGCTGGGCGTGGTAGGTCATCGTCAGCGCTTCGGCGTAGCGCTTTGCCTCGTCGTAGACGCCTCGCGGCCCGATCGGGTTCACGTTCCCCCAGTAGGTCTCGGGCTGCGGGTGGATCTGAGGATCGCCGTAGACCTCGCTGGTCGAGGAGATGAGGAAGCTCGCCCGCTTCCACTTGGCGAGGCCGAGAGCGTTGTGAGTCCCGTACGAGCCGACTTTCAGCGACGCGAGCGGCGCGCGTAGGTAATCGACCGGGCTTGCGAGCGCTGCGAGGTGGAACACGTAATCCACGTCGCCGTCGATGCGGATCGGCTCGACCACGTCGTGGCACAGGAACGTGAAGACGTCTTCGCGGATGTGAGCGATGTTCTCGAGCGAGCCGGAGGCCAGGTTGTCGACGCAGATGACGCGATGGCCCTGCTCCAGCAAGCGGTCGCAGAGGTGCGACCCCAGAAAGCCGGCGCCGCCGGTGACAACTGAGGTCGGCATGGTCCGATCGTACGCGTGAAGCCGGATATCAGCCGTCTTCCTTACGAACCTTTTTCATACCGGCCGCACGTGTCTTCCCCACCGTGGTCGCCGAGAGTGGAATGGCGGCGGCGCGATGTCCCGCACCCGTTTCCTACCGAATCCCTCTCGTTGCCAACCGCCTGGACGGCGATAGTTCTTGCACCGTTGATTCGTCTGCTCACCCTCACCACCCTCGCGGCCGCAGCCGCCCTTGTCGCCGCAGCGGCAACGCTCGCAGGCACGACCGTGGGCGTGACCTCGGTCGTGGCCGCAGGGGCAACGCTGTCGGTCGCCGGCGGCGCGCCACCGAGCTTCGGGGTGACGCTGAACGGCGCCGACCAGACCGTCAACTACACCCTTCCGGTGATCGTCGTCGATGCGCGTGGCGGGACGCTCGGCTGGAACCTCACGGTCACGTCGACCACGTTCTCCGACGGCAGCGTGGGGACCGGTCACAGTTTCGCCGCGAACGCCTCGACGATTACGAGCGTCACACCCACGTGCGGCACGGGCTCGACCTGCCTGCTGCCCGTCAACGACGTGGCGAACACGAACCTCGGGCTGCCCGGCGCTTCGGGAGCACCGGTCAAGTACTTCAACGCCTCGACGCCTGCCGGCGCGGGCCGAGGCACGATCAACGTCAACGCGACCGTCGCAGTGACGGTTCCCGCTAACGTCTTCGCCGGCTCGTTCACGAGCACCGTCACCATTGCGATCTCGAGCGGGCCGTAGGCTTCGCACGATGAAACGCCGCGCATGTTCCCTGCTCGGAGCTCTCGTGCTCGGCTGCTCCTTCGTGGCGGCGGCGCGCGCAGCGTTCAGCATCTCGGTGCTGCCGGCGACGGTGACGAGCTCGGCGGTGACGCTAAACGGCGTCGACCAGACTTCGACCTTCGCGGCCACGATCACCGTGTCGGGCGCCGTCAATACCGGCTGGAACATCACCGCATGGGCACCGCTTCCGACCTCCGGCTCCAACACTCTCGGGACACTCGTCGTCCCCTCACAACCGACGCTCGGCGCGTGCTCCGGCGGTGGGTGCAGCCTTCCGACCCCGACCGGGATCACCTGGCCGGTGACGGTCGGGACGACCGCCGGTGGCGCAACGAAGATCTACAACGCCGACGTGTCGACCGGAAAAGGGACGAACACTGTCAACGTCACGTTCAACATTCCCGTGCTGGCTAGCGCGCTCCCCGGCACCTACACGACGACACTCACCGTCATCGGCTCGAACAGCGGGCCATGAACGCATGATCGACGCAACGCCACGCCGCCTGGCGATCTTCGGAGCGCTGCTCGTCCTCGTCGCGGCCCCGGCCGCGCACGCAACGAATAACGGGCCTGTGTTCGGCCTGCGGGCCCTCGGCAATCCGACGCGCGGTTACTTTTTCTACAACGTGGTGCCGGGTGCGACGCACGGCGGCGCGATCATCGTCTCGAACACGGGCAACCGCACCGGGACGGTCAAGCTCTACCCGGCCGACGCGACAACCGGGCGGACGACGGGCACCGTCTACCTGACCAACGGCCGGATCAGGCGGTTCGGCGCCTGGGTGAAGCTTGCGCGGCGCTCGCTCACGCTTGCCCCGGGGGCTCACGCGCAGGTCAACTTCACCGTGCGCGTCCCCGCGTCCGCCAAGCCCGGTCAGTGGGTCGCAGGTGTCGTTGCCGAGGCGGCCGCGAGGGCGCAGGGGCCGCGGGTCAAGCACAAGGCGAACGTCCGCATTCGCATCCGCAACCTGACGATCGTCGCCGTGCAGGTGAACGTTCCCGGCACCCCGACCTTCGGGTTCAAGATCGGCCCGGTCAGAACCGCGGGCCAGCGGGGCTACCAGCAGGTGCTCGTCCATTTCGCGAGCACCGGCAACCAGCTCACGAAGCCCGCCGGAGTCGTGAGGATCTTCGCCTCGAAGGGCAGGCTCCTCGAGACACTGCCGTTCACGATGGACACGTTTCTCCCGCAGACGGCGATCGACTACCCGATGTTCTTGACGAAGGCCCTGCCTCCGGGCCACTACCGGGCCGCGGTACGCCTCGACATTCGCGGCGTCGCCGGCGGCGGGGCCGGCCCAACCCGGAAGTCCGTCGTCGCCGACGCGATGTTCACCGTCACGCGGAACGACGTGAAGCAGGCATTCACATCGTCGAAGCAGACGGCGCCGCCGGCCAGCGACGGCTCGGGGTCGAGCGCGAGGACCTGGGCGCTCTACGCGACGGGGGCCGTAGGAGCGCTGCTCCTCGCCCTGGTCGTCTTTCAGCTCGGCCGCCGGCGCGAACGCTCGGGCTGAGGCCCGGCGGACGGCCGCGTAGGCGATCCGCACCGCACTCCGCCGCATTGCGACAATGACGGTTGTCACTTGCATCCCTCGGACGGGTGATCCCTCATCACCGTCGGGAGGGAGGATCCATGCGACTGGTGAGACGGCGTCACCCGCGTTGGGGACGGAGGGAGCGTCGCGGCGGGAATAGCCGGTCCCGCGCGCCCCGACGACGATGAGTCCAGCGATGCGGCGGCTTTTGATCTCGGGCTTCGCGGCCCTCGTGCTCGCCGCGCCCGCGGGCGCGGGGACGATTGTCATCCGGTTGACCTTTGTTCCCGGCAAGTTGACAGCCCGGGCCGCGCTCGCGACTGCGACGGCGTCGGGCGTGCAGCGGGTGCCGGTGACAGTCGCCGACGGCCGCGGGAGCGGGCAGGGCTGGACCTTGCGCCTCTCGGCCGCCCGGAAGGTCACGATCGTCGGCGTCACCGTGCGGTGCGCAGCCAACTCGACGTGCAGACTGCCTGCCGCCGTCAGACGCGGGTCCGGCAACGTGGTCCTCCAGGCCGCACGCGATACGGGAATGGGCGTCATGAACCTCGTCGTCACGGTGGCGGCCGTCAGCGGCGGAACACCGGCGACGCCGCTCTCCTTCACCGTCTCGTAGCGCCTCGAGGGGTCCACGCTGACCTCGGGTGCGCCTATCCTCGGGTCTTGGCTCGCATCATCGTGATCGCGTGCGTCGCTGCCTGCGCTGCCGGAAGCCTCGCGCCGGCCGGCCGGAACTCCCGGCCGAGCCCGCCGCTCACCTGGGCCGTCCGTGGCATCTCACCCGGCGTCGAGGTGCTCGCCGGCTCGCGCCGAGTCACCGAGCTCGGAGGCTCGGCCGCTCCCCTCGGCTACGTCACCGCCGACGGCCTCGGGCACTCGCTCAGCCGGATCGTCTCGCGCCACGCCTCCGGGGCGACGACCACCCTGATGCTCACCGGAGGCGAGCCGGGGAGAGCAGCGAGCCTTTCTCTCCGGGTGACGCCAGCCGGGCTTCGCGCGACCCTCGCCATCACGCCGGCAGCGGGCGTGCAGGCGATCACGTTCACCCTCGCCGCGCGCAGCACCGCGCACTTCGTGGGCTCGGGTGAGCGAACCCGCTTCGTCGATCTGCAGCGAACGGTTCAGCCGCTGAAGGTCTGGAACGCGTGCGACAGCTCGGCGCCTGCGCCCTTCTTCGCCTCGACGGAGGGCTTCGGAGCGTCCGTCGCGAGCTCGGCGGTCGGGCGAATCGCGTTCCCCGGCGCGGTCGACGACACGAGCTTCGCCTGTGATCTGGACTCGCCGTCGTGCTCGGTCGGGCCGGCCGTCGCTGCCGTTCGGATTTGCTTGAAGACCGCCGCGGCGTCGCTCGACATCATCCCCGGCTCGCCACGCGAGATCGTCGCCGCGTACGTGCAGCGCACCGGCCTGCCCCGGCCCCCATGGCTGCCTGCATTCGGGCTCATGCAGTGGCGCGACAGGGTCAGCGGCCCGACCGATCTCCTGAGCGACATCGGCGAGCTCGCCTCGCGGCACCTGCCGGTCGGCTGGGTGATCCTCGACAACCCCTGGGAGGCAGGGGCCCAGAACGGCTGCTTCGGCCTGCTTCAGTTCGATCCCGCCCGCTACCCGCACCCGGCGGCGATGATCCGGGCCGTTCACGCGACGGGTGCCCGGATCATGTTGTGGATCTCGCCGGAGTTGCGCAAGAAGGAGTGCCCTGCCCCGCCGTATCCCGACGGGTGGCTGACCGGCGACGACGAGTTCTTCGTCCGCGACCTGACGAATCCGCTCGCACGGGCGGACTTCGTGCAACGAGTCGGGGCACTCGCCGCGCTCGGCGTCGACGGCTTCAAGGGCGATCGGGGCGACGAGGTCGACCTCGAGAAGGACGTGCTCGCAGGCGGCAGCGGTGTCGCCCTCCAGAACGCCTATCCACTCCTCTACGCGAAGGCCGTCGCCGAGGCGATGAGGCCCTACCACAAGCACTGGGCGAGCCTGTTCCGCTCGGCCGCGCCCGGCTCGGCAGGTCAACTCCCGGGCTTCGTCGGCGAGGACAGCCAACACTCGTGGAACGGCCTCTACGACGCGATCCGCGAGGCGCAGACGGCTGGCCTCGCGGGCGAAGCGATGTGGGGATCGGACATCGGCGGCTATCAGGGCGGGGGCGAGGTCACTCCCGACCTGCTCGGCCGGTGGGCTCAATTCGCCGCGCTGACACCGATCTTCGAGGTGGGCGGTGCCGGTCGAAACGCAACGTTCTGGCAGCTCGGCGCAGCCGCTGTGGAATCGTTCCGTGCCGCGGCGACGCTCCACTACGAGTTCGTGCCGTACCTCTTCGACCTCGTGCAACGTGCCTCGGAGACCGGCCTTTCACCGATCAGGCCGCTCGGCATCACGTGGCCGGGCGACGAGCAGGCCTGGGCCAGGGACGCCGAGTTCACCGTCGGCGACAGCCTGCTCGCGGCGCCCGTGACCGTTCCCGCGAGCGCCGGCGCCACGTCGACGAGGGTCTATCTGCCGGCCGGGAGCTGGATCGATTTCTTCACGGGCCGCGAATTCGCCGGCGGACGGAGCCTCACGAGAACGTCGAGCCCGTCGGACTTCCCGCTCTACCTTCGGCGGGGATCGGCGCTCGCGGCGAACCTCCGCTCGCCGGGCCTGTGGGCCGACCCATGGCGCGTGAACGACCTCATCCGCCCCGGGCGCCAGGGCTGGATCGTCGCGCCCCGCATCGGATCGGTGACGCGAGCGCGGACGCAGGTGACGACGCTCTCCGCGGTCGAGCCGCGAGCAGGCAGCATCACGATCACCGTGCACCGCCCGGCTCGCGAGCTGCAAGTGCTCGTGCTCACGTCCTCACGCATCTGCCGGGTCGCGGTCAACGGCAACGCCACCGCCCGCGCCACGACCGTGGCTCGACTGCGAGCACGCGCAGCGGGCTGGCTGACCGAGCCGGCCCCGCGGCGGGGGATCATCGTCAAGGCACACGGCGGTCGCGACGCCCGAATCGACCTGCACGCCTGCTCGCCCTCAGCGTAGGTCTTTGTTCGACTCCATGTCGAACCACATTGCGAAGAGCGTGAACTGGCTACCCGAGATCAGAAGCAGCGCAACGAGCACGATCGTGGCCGGGGTGATGTTGTTGCCGAGGATGCGCAGCACGACCTCGAGCACGCCGAGCACGAAGCCGACCGTCGTCATCAGGAAGCCGAGGAAGTAGAAGAACACGAGCGGATGGAAGTCGCGAATCACGTACTTCTCGCGCATGCGCCAGAAGAAGCCTTTCCACAGCAGCCACGAGATGCGCGGCACGACGCGTCGGATCTTGATCCCGGAGCGCTCGCCGACGCCGTAGATCGGCCGTGATGGGAAATCCCGCACGCGCGCGTTCCATACGTTCAGGTGCACGAGCATGTCGTTGGGGAAGCCGTACGAGACGTAGATGCGCTCGAGGTCGAGCAACTGGAGCACGCGCAACGAGACGACGGTATAGCCCGCTTGCGAGTCGGCGACATGCCAGTAGCCCGACGCCACCTTCGTGAGCAGGCTCAAGACCGCGTTCCCCAGGTAGCGGTTGCGCGGGATCAACTGCCACGCGCTGCCGGTGAAGAGGCGGTTCGCCTTCGCGTAATCGAGCTCACCGCGGACGACCGGCAACGTGAGCTCCTCGAGCTCGTCGGGATCCATCTGATTGTCGCCCGCCATGACGGCAACTGCGTCCATCCGCTCTGCGAGCGCGCGCTTGTACCCGGTCACGATTGCGGCGCCGACACCGCGGTTGCGCTCGTGTGCGATCACCTCGACGCGCGAGTCGCCGACGGAGCGGGCGCGCTCGGCGGTCGCGTCTCCCGATGCGTCGTCGACGACGAAGACCCGGTCGACGAAGCCGGGAATGCCCTGCAGCGTCGCGGCGATCAGGCCTTCTTCGTCGTGTGCCGGGACCACCACCGCGACACTCTTTCCCTCGAGCATCCTGCGATCGTAGGCGCTTAAGCGGACGGGCGGATGATGCGCGTGTCGGTGACGATCGCTCCGATCGCACCGAGGAGCAAGCCGATCAGGGCGCCGATCAAAAGTGAGCTGTTGCGCGAATGGGCCGAGGCCTTCAGTGCACGAGCGGGCTCGATCACCTTCGCGCTCTCGACCTCTTTTGCGAATGCGAGCTGCTGCTGCAGCGCCTCCTGCTGTGCGATCAGGTTGCCGAGGCGGGTTTCTGCGTTGTCCTCCTGGCTGACGATAACGAGCTGCTGCAGCGGATCCAGCTTCTTCGCGGCCTTCTCGGCTGCCGTGATCGTGCCCAGCCGCCTCGTCACCGATCCGATCTGCTCGTTGACGTGATCGAGCGTGGTCTGGAACGTTCGCTTCTTCACCCCGACGTACGGCGCCGTCGTCTTCGAGACGACGATGTGCGCAAGCGCGTTTGCTGCTCCCGCCGTGGTCGTCGGATGCGTGCCGGTGACGGTCAGCGAGATCAACGGCGTCGCACGCGCGGCGCCGGCACCGGTCACGGCACCGACCTGTGCGACCGACACGTGCCCGCGTAGTGCCGAGGCGCGCATGTCGGCGCGCTGCGCTGCCTGATCCTGAGCGGCAGCGGAGCTGACGATCTGAGAGACGGCGCGCGGATTCGTCCCGTAGCCGTTCACGAGCACGCCGCCCGGGGACGTCGGCTGTCCGAGCGAGATCAGGGCCGAGGCCCTGTAGGTGGCGCTGCCGCGAAAGGAGGAGAGAACACCGACGATCGCGCCCAGGACGAGACCCGCAACCGGAATCCACCAGAGCGAGACGAGCGCCTGCCGCCAGCGTGCGAGGTCGACCTCGCGCTCGGCGTCGACCTCGATGTTGCGGGCCGCCGTCACTGCGCGGCGACTCTAGCCGACGCCCATTCCCACTGGCGCGCGAGCCCTTCTTCGAGCGACACATGTGGCGTCCAGCCGAGCTCGCCGCGAATCCGCCTGGTGTCCGCCTGCGTCCGGCGCTGATCGCCGGGCACCGCGGGCTGCCGGCGCCGAATGTCGAGCGTGCGCCCCGCGATGCGCTCGAACATCGCGATCGTCTCGTTCATCGACGCTTCGAGCGCGCCACCGACGTTGTACGTGCCACTGCCGCCTGCCATCGCGAGCATCGTGCCCTCGACGATGTCGGAGACATACGTCCAGCCGCGCGACTGCTCGCCGTCTCCATACAGCTCGAACTGCCCTCCCTCGGCAAGCGCAGCGACGATCCGCGTGAATGCCATGTCGGGACGTTGGCGCGGGCCGAACGCGTTGAAGTAGCGCAGCACGACGCACTCGAGCCCGAACTCGCGCGCATGCGCATCGGCAAGGTGCTCGCAGGCGAGCTTCGTGATCCCGTACGGCGAATTCGGCCGCGGCGGCGTGTCCTCCGGAGTCGGGTAGCGCTCAGCAGCGCCGTAGACCGACGACGAGGAAGCGAACACCACTCGTGCGCCGTCCCGCGCCGCCGCCTCGAACACGCGCTGCGATGCAAGTTGGTTCCGCCGCAGATAGAGCGGGAACACATCGCCGAAGCTGCGCACCCCCGGCTGGCCCGCAAGATGGAACACGCCGTCGTAGCCGGCGAAGTCGAGAGCTGCCTCCGCCAGGTCCAGTCGCTGCACGTCGAGGCCACGCGCGTTTTCTTCCTTCAGCGCCTGATCGTAGTAATCGGTGAAGCAGTCGATGCCACGCACCTCGTGGCCCTCACGCTTCAGCGCTTCGGCGAGGTGCGATCCGATGAAGCCGGCAGCGCCGGTGACGACGTAGCGCATCGCGGGACCCTACCCGCATGCCCTCGCGAGCAGAATCCCGGCGCGACGGACGTTTGGACGACGGCCGCGAACCGCGAGGTGGCAGACGTGCTCGGACGCCGAGCCTCCCGGCCGGCCGACGTGAATCGACAGCGGGTGAACACCCACGACCCGAAGCCGCCGCAGGCCGCCGCGGCGCAGCACCCGAAGTGCGCCCTGCTCGTTCAGTCGATGGGCGCCGGCCGCGGTGCGCTCCTCCACGAGCCCGTAAAGCTTTGCATGGCCGACGAGGTACAGCCGGTCGGCGTCGGCAACGACGGGCGAGTACTGCCCGTCGGGAAACGACCAGACCTGACGGCCGCTGCGCGCGTTGAGCGCGTACGTTCTCCCCTCGAGCGTCGCGAAGTAGACCCGGCCGGCGACAATCGTCGGCGAGCCGGAGATCGGCCCGTTCGCCGTGAACTGCCAGCGAACCGCGCCGGTGGCAGCGTCGAGGCAGTAGAAGCGATGCGAGTACGACCCGATGAACACCCGGTCGCGCCACACGGCCGGTGAGGAATAGACATAGCCGCCTGTCGACCGTGACCAGCGGAGCTTGCCGCTCGTGGCGCCGAATGAGTAGACCTTCCCGTCCGTCGCGCCGAGATATACACGGCCGTATGCGACCGCCGGTGTCCCGTAGAAGTTCCCTGCGTGGCCGAACCTGGGCTGCGCCTTCGCCTGCCAGAGCACGCGCCCGCTCAATGCGTTCAAGGCGTAGACGTGGCTCGAGTAGTCGCCGACGAAGAGCCGGTTCCCCGAGACCGCGACGCCGCTCTTCACCTGCCCGTCGAGCTTCGTCACCCAGCGGACCTTGCCCGTGCGCCGCCGCAGCGCCCAGACCCGGCCGTTCCAGTCCCCGGCGTACACCGACGCCGGGACGACGAGTGGCGAGGACTCCGACGGGCCGATCGTCTTGCGCCAGCGCACCCGCCCGTCGCCCACGGAGAATGCGATCACCTCACCCGTCAGGGACGCACTCGGCTTGCGGTTGCAGGGCGGTGCGTTGAGAAAGGTCTCGTAGACCACGTGCCGGTCGACAGCGGGGGAAGCGGCGACGCACCGGTGGGAGACGTACGTCCACGCCCTGCGCCCGTTCGCAGCGCCCACTCCGAACATCACTCCCGCGTTGTTGGCGAAGAAAAGCCGGCCGTAGGCGACGGCCGGCGGGAACTCGACGAGTGAGCGCGCATGAAACGTCCACACACGCCGGAAGGGCGGCGCAAGCGAGCTGCCGTTCGCGAATCGAAGACGCTCGGCATCGTGCCCATACGTCGGCCAGGCAACACCCGGCTCCTTCGGCTTGGTCGGGACTGTCTCGGTGGGCACGAACTCGACCGTCGAGGAGCCTTGCACGTCGCGCGCCTGACCTTTCACATGCAGGTAGTAGGCGATGCCGGCGCCTGTGACGGCGAGGAGAAGCGCCACGCCTGCGGCAACAAGGACCCGTTTCACCGGTGCTCCACCCCGTAGAGGCGCGAGTATCCATGCAGCAGCAGGCGCTCGCCGCCGCCCGAGACGGGCACATACTCGCCGTGCGGGAAATCGAGGACGACGCGTCCGGTGCGAGCGTCGACGCCGATGATGCGATGCGCGAACGAGCCCGCGTAGGCGACGCCGTCGACGACCGTCGCAGCACCGGAGATGGGACCTCCGGCACCGTGCGTCCATAGCGTCCTCCCGCTCGCAGCAGAGACGGCATAGAAGACGCCGTTGTACGACCCGAAGAAGACGCGGCCGCCGTCAACGGCCGGTGACGAATAGACGTACGAGCCTGTCGAGCGGCGCCACAGGAATCGGCCGCCGGTCGAGAAGGCGGTCAGCGATCCGCCCGTCGAGCTCGGGACGAACACGCGCCCGCCAGCAACCGCCGGAGTGCCGTACACGCGGCCGTTCACGGACCGGGAGAAGCGGATCCGCCCGTCCCGCGCGCGCAGGGCAAGCAGGCGGCCGCAGTAGTCGCCGAGGTAAAGGGTCGAGGCGGCGACCGCCGCCGACGACGTCACCTTGCAGCCCGTGTGGGTGCGCCACCGAACACGATGGGATCGCAGGTCGAGGGCCGTGATCGAGCCGTTCCAGGCGCCGAAGACGTCGACCCCGTCGAGGATCACGGGCGAGGACTCGACGGGCGAGCCGACGTCGTAGCGCCAGAGCGGCCGCCCGTCCGACCGGCGGAGCACCCAGACGTGGCCGTCCATTCCGTGCACGACGAGCTGATCGCGCCAGACGGCCGGCGATGCCGCCATCTTCCCGCTCGGCGTGTCGTGTCGCCAGAGGACGTCCCCGTTTCGCATCGCGAGCGCTCGGACCGTCCCCTGCGCGTTCGCGATGTACGCCACGCCGTCGGCGACAACCGCCGGGAACTCGATCAGCGTGCCGAGCCCCCGCGACCACACGACGCGAAACGGGGGGCGGACGTGGATCGACGTCTGCGCCTGCGTGCGGGCGGGGCCGACGCCGTACATCGTCCACTGGAGCGACCGGCGGTAGACGCGAATCGTCGATTTTGGATGGGTGCGGAAGGAGAGGCGCACGGAGCGTCGTCCGTAGCCGGGCTTGACGGCGTGGGTGACGAGCGACTCGCGCCGCCGCAGTGGGATGCGCGCGATCCCGAGGCGGTTGCTGCGTGCCGACCGGCGTCCGATCGTGACGCTCGCCCCACGGAGGCGGCTCCCTGTGTCGCCGTCGAGCACGGTCACCTGAACGGCCGGCATCGCGGCAGGCTGCGGCGCGGGGAGCGCAGCGTGCCGAACCTCGGGCTGCGGTGGCACGTCCGTCGTCGTCGTCGACGCCTCGTGCCGCGCGCCACAGCCGGCGAGGAACGCCGCTCCGGCGAGGAGCAGTACGAGCCTCCTCACGCCTGCCCGGGCACCGCCTCCGCCTGCACCGGGTTCGACGGCACCGCTTCGAGTGAGCCGTCGCGCTCCTCGAGGATCACCTCCGAGAAGTACCGCGTCATCACGACACCCTCGCGAAACTCCCCAAAGCGTGGCTCGAGCTTCTCGCCGTTCGCAAGGGCAAGCGCGAGCTCGGGATAGCGCGACCCGGCGGCGGTCGGGAGCGGGAAGCCCCCGCCAAAGCGTGGGTTCACATCGGTGACCTGAAGCCCGCCGTCCGGCTCCCGGAAGCACTGCACGTTCGCCGGCCCGATGATGCGAAGCGCCTCCGACACCCTCACCCCGAAGTCGATCAACTCGGGATCCTTGATCGTCATCCCCTTGATCGACTCACCGCCCTTCGACTCGATCATCGTGCGAGGGATCGCGGCCAGGCAGCGTCCGTCGAGATCGTTGAAGACGTCGATCGAGAATTCCGTGCCGAGACAGAGGCACTGCACCATCGATTCGGCCGTCGTGTAGCGAAGGAAGAACTCGAGCTCGGCCTGGTTCTCGGCCCGGAAGATGTGACGCGACCCGAATCCCCTGCGCGCCTTCACGAGCACGGGGAAGCGGAGGTGATCCGGCAACTCGGTCGGGAGCCAGGTGGGCGGCGAACCGATCCCGGCCTCCTGGAAGAAGGCGTGGGCCCGATACTTGTCGGAGCAGCGTGCGATCGTCTCCGGGCCCGGCACGAGCACGACCGCGCCCCCGAGCTCGTCGCGCGCCTCGGCGAGGACGAGATGATCGAGATCCGTGAGGGGCACGATCAGCCGCACGTCGTGCAGCGCGACGAGGTCAACGAGCGCTCCCACGTAGCCGAAGTCATCGACACGGGGGACGATCGCCCGGGCGTCGGCGTGATAGAGCGCCGGTGCGAGCTCGTCGGCGTCGGTCGCGATCGTCGTCGCCCCGGCCTCGCGAAACGCCGTCACGATATCGACGCGCTGACCGGCGCACGTGAAGAGGACGGCCGCCACGATTGCTGAGGGTAGCGGGGCCGCGTGAAGGCGCTGTTACCAGCCGCCCGTGCGGCCTTTGTACGTCCCCCCGAAGAGTGCGAGCGGCGTGCGGATGAGAATGAGCAGGTCGGTCTTCCAGTCGCGGTGGCGGACGTACCAGAGGTCGAGCTCGATCCGATCCGCCCACGGCAGCCTGGCCCGGCCGTGGATCTGGGCCCAGCCGGTGATCCCGGGCTTCACGTCGAGGCGGTGGAGCTGCTCGGAGTCGTAGGCGTCGACCTGATAGCGAAGCGTCGGCCGAGGACCGATCACCGACATGTCGCCGCGCACGACGTTCCAGAGCTGCGGCAGCTCGTCGACGCTCGTCCGGCGCAGCAGGCGGCCCGCTTTCGTGATCCGCGCATCGTCCTTGTCGACCGCGTAGCCCGCGCCCTGCTGCTCGGCCCCGACGACCATCGTGCGCAGCTTGAGCAGCTCGAAGTCGGCGCCGTCCTTGCCGACACGCGTTTGCCTATAGAGCACGGGGCCTCGGTCCTCGAGCTTCACGGCGAGTGCGCCGAGTGCGAGCAGGGGGCTCGAGACGACGAGCCCGGCGCCCGCGATCGCGACGTCGAGGGCTCTATTCACGAATCGGCTCCCAGTTCGCAGGCACGCCGCGGCGCACGTAGTTGACGAGCGAGGCGAGCGTCGCGAACGAAACCAGAACGTAGTAGCGCGCGATCCCGACGCCGGCGGCCGCAGCCGCGAACAGGGCGAGCTGCGCCGCGAGGACGACGTCGTACACCAGGCCGTGCGCGACGAGCGCGAGCGACGTCGCGAGCAGGACAACATGGAGGATTCCCGAGCCGTAGCGGAGGACGCGATGCGAGACCACCTCGAAGGCGTAGAGCGGCCCGAGACGGCGCAGCATCTTCCCGCGCAGGACGATGAGCCAGCAGTGCTCGAACATGCGCACCTTACGGCGGTACTCCGTCTCGTTCGACGGTGTCGGCTTCTCCCACGCGTGCGCGGCAGGCTCGTAGACCGCGCGGCGCCTTCGCTGCACCATCAGGTACGGGAGCGAGAGGTCGTGCCCGAAGCGCGGATCGACCTCGACGTAGTCCGAGCGGCGCACGGCGTAGATCGAGCCGTTGCCTCCGGTGACCGAGCCGAGCTTCGATTCCGCGTCGCGCACGCTCATCTCATACCGCCAGTACACGCCCTCCTTGTTCGATCCGTCGGCCCGCAGGATCCGCAGCTGGCCGCACGCGTAGGCGACATCGGGGTCGGCGAACGGGCGGACGAGCACGCGCAGCGCATCCGGCGACCACGTCGCGTTCGCGTCCGAGAAGGCAACGATCTCGCTGTCGGTCTGACGGACCCCGCGATCCTGCGCGGCAACCTTGCCGCCGCGCGGATTCGAGATCACCTTGACCTCTGGATACTGGAGCGCGATCTCCTCGGTGCGGTCGCTCGAGGAGTCGGAGGAGACGACGAGCTGCAGCTTCTCGCGCGGGTAATCGAGCTCGAGGAGGTTCTGGATGCGGCTCGCGATTGCCGATTCTTCGTTGTAGGCAGCGATGATCACCGCGACGGTCGGCTCGATGTCCGCTTTCCGAACCCGCCGGGTCGCAACCCGTGCCAGGAGGGCCGCGAAGGCCGGGTACAGGACGTGCGTCCAGACGAGTGCAAAGAGCGAAGCCCAGAAGAGCACGAGGACGGCGATCACGCAGCGAGTGTAGATAGCCTCGTCGGCGCCGCCGATGCGAGTCCTGATCGTCGATACCTGCTATCCCGCGTTCCTGACGGCGCACTACGAACGGCACGACGGGCTCGCGAGCCGCTCCTACGACGAGCAGTGGCTGGCACTCATGGCAACGCATTTCGGCACGGCCGACGCGTACTCCCACTTCCTCGGCGCGCTCGGGCACGAGGCGCACGAGGTGGTCGTGGACTGCGCGCCCCTCCAGCGGGCTTGGGCACGAGAACACGGACTCGAGGGAGCAACGCCGGAGCAGGTGCTACTCGCCCAGGTCGAGGACTACCGGCCGGACGTCGTCTACCTGCAGAACCTCCACGTGCTCTCCGACGAGACGATGGCTGCGCTCCGGTCACGAGGCGCGCTCCTTGCCGGTCAGATCGCGAGCGCCGCGCCGCCCGATGAACGCCTGCGCAGCTTCGACCTGCTCCTCACCTCGTTCCCTCATTTCGTCGAGCGGTTCCGCGCGCTCGGCGTGCCTGCCGAGTACTTTCGGATCGGCTTCGACCCGCGGGTGCTCGACGACCTCGGCGAACTGCCGCCGGAGCACTCCGTCGTCTTCGTCGGCGCCCTGAACGGGTTGCACCATCGCGCGGGGAACCGCGTGCTCGCCAGGGCCGCCAAGGATCTGCCGGTGCAGTTCTGGGGCTACGACCTGCGCGGCTGGCCGCCCTGGTCGCCGCTCCGGCGACGCTACAACGGGGAGGCGTGGGGCCTCGAGATGTTCCGGCTGCTCGCGTCAGCTCGCACGGTCCTCAACCGCCACATCGGCGAGGCAGGCGAGTATGCGAACAACATGCGCCTGTACGAAGCCACGGGGGTCGGCTCTCTGCTCATCACCGACGCGAAAACGAACCTGCGCGACTTGTTCGAGCCCGGCAGGGAAGTCGTGGCCTACGGGACCGCCGACGAGCTCGTGGCCGAGGCCCGGCGCTTCCTCGCCGACGAGGACGCCCGCCGCGAGATCGCGGCGGCAGGTCAGGCGCGCACCCTGCGCGAGCACACCTACGCGGTCCGCATGCAGGAGCTCGCGACGATCCTCGAGGGCCACCGGCGTTGATCAGGCCCGACCTCGCCACCCAGTTCGCCGGTGCACGCGTGCTGATCACGGGTGGGCTCGGCTTCATCGGCTCGAACCTCGCACGCGAGCTTGTCGAGCTGGACGCGAACGTCGTCGTTGTGGACTCGCTCGTTCCGGAGTACGGCGGGCTGCTCTACAACGTCGCCGGGCTGGAGGATCGCCTGACGGTGAACATCTCGGACGTGCGGGACGAGCACAGCCTGCGACATCTCGTGCGCGACCAAGACGTGATCTTCAACCTCGCGGGCCAGACGAGTCATCTCGACTCGATGACAGACCCCTACACCGATCTCGAGATCAACGCCCGCAGCCAGCTTTCGATTCTCGAGGCGTGCCGCCATGAGGCTCCGCAGGTGAAGATCGTCTTTGCGAGCACGCGTCAGATCTACGGCCGCCCGCAGCGACTGCCCGTGGACGAGAGCCATCCGATCGCGCCGGTCGACGTGAACGGGATCAACAAGACGGCCGGCGAGTGGTACCACCTGCTCTACGGCGACGTCTACGGATTGCAGACGTCCGTCCTTCGTCTGACGAACACGTACGGCCCTCGCATGCGTGTGCGCGACGCGCGTCAGACGTTCCTCGGCATCTGGATCCGTCGTGCGCTCGCGAACGAGGAGATCCTCGTGTACGGCGACGGCAGCCAGCGACGCGACCTCACCTACATCGACGATGCCGTCGCCGCCTTCTTGCTCGCGGCGGCCCACGGCGAGACGAACGGGCGTGTCTACAACCTCGGCGGCGAGAGCAATGTCTCGCTGCTCGAGCTCGCGGAGGTCGTCGTGTCGGCCGCGGGATCCGGACATGTCACGACGATTCCCTTCCCCGCCGACCGCAAGAGCATCGACATCGGCGACTTCTACGCGGATTGGTCGTCGATCGAGCGTGACCTCGGCTGGCGGCCGACTGTCGGCGTCGAGGAGGGCGTGCGCCGCACGCTCGACTACTACCGCGAGCACGGCTCGCAGTACTGGGACGAGGCGTGAGCATCCCGTTTCTCGATCTCCGCCGGGAGACAGAGCGCTTACGTCCGGAGCTCGACGCTGCGATCGCGCGGGTGCTCTCCTCCGGTCGCTTCGTGCTGACGGCAGAGGTCGAGGCGTTCGAGGCGGCGTTCGCCGCCCACTGCGAATCGGCCTTCTCGGTCGGAGTTGCGTCGGGCACCGATGCGATCACGATCGCGCTCATCGCGGCAGGCGTTCGACCGGGCGATGAGGTGATCACGGCGCCGAACACGTGCATCCCGACGATCGTCGGCATCGAGCGAGCCGGCGCGATCCCGGTGCTCGCCGATGTCGATCCGGTCACCTACACCCTCGATCCTCTGGAGGTCGAGCGCCGGCTGACGCCCCGGACCCGTGCGCTTCTGCCGGTGCATCTGTACGGCCAGACGGCGGACCTCGGGGCGCTGCAACAGATCGCGAAGAAGCATGACCTCCTGCTGATCGAGGACTGCGCGCAGGCCCACGGTGCGACGTGGGACGGCCGGCAGGCCGGGTCGGTCGGCCACGCAGCGGCGTTCAGCTTCTATCCGACGAAAAACCTCGGCGCGCTCGGCGACGGCGGCGCGGTCGTCACCTCCGATCCGCAGGTGGCCGAGCAGGCCCGCCTGCTACGAAACTACGGCGAGCGCGGGCGCTTCGAGCACGTGCTCCACGGCTTCAACAGCCGCCTCGACGCACTGCAGGCGGCGATCCTCTCGGCGAAGCTGCCACAGCTCGACGCCGCAAACGCGCGGCGGGTCGCTCTCGCAGGGATCTACGACGACGCGCTCGCGGACGCCGAGCTCGTCACGCCGACCGTCGGCGAGGAGCGCCGGCACATCTACCACCTCTACGTCGTCCAGGCAACCGATCGCGACGGTTTTCGCGCGCGGCTCGACACGGCGGGCATCGGCACAGCCGTCCAGTACCCGACACCGGTGCATCGTCAGCCGGCCTACAGCGAGCTCGATGTACCCGGCGGCTACCCGGTCGCCGAGCAGCTGACGGAGCACGTCGTGAGCCTGCCGATCTCGGCCGATCACTCCGTTGACGAGATCGCGACGGCGGCAGCGGCGGCCTACAGCGCGAGCAGGTAGCGCTCGAGCCTCTCCACCACCGCGTCGCGCCCGTGCTCGGCGAGGACGTGCCGGCGGGCGCGCGCACCCATCGCCGCGGCGTCGCCGAGCGCCAACGCCACCGCGTCGCGGATCGCGTCCCGCACGTTCGGAACCACGAGCCCGCCCCCCGCTCGGGCGAGCCCGGGGATGTCAGCCTGCTCGGTAACGACGACCGCCGTCCCGCACGCGGCCGCCTCGAGCGAGGCGACGGACGTCTCCTCCCAGTGGGGTGGCGTGAGGCAGAACACGTCCGCGTCGGCATAGGCGTCGAAACGCTCGGCACCGTACAGCGGGCCTTCGAACCGCACGCGCCCGTCCGCGAAGAGGCCCGCGAAGCGCGACCGGAGCTCCGCCAGCTGTCCGTCGTCGCGGCCGAGGAGGACGAGCGAGGTGCCGTCGCCGAGGAGCGGCGCGACTGCGTCGATCAGAAGATCGACGCCCTTGAGCCGGTTCAGCCGACCGAGGAAGAGCAGGAGGCGCTCGCCCGGGTCGAGGCCGAGGCGCGCCCGAAATGCGCCGGCGACCGGCTCGCGTTCGATCATCGGCAGCGGCAGCGGCAGTAGGCGGATCGACTCGGCCCGCCCCCCGAGCTCGTCGTAGAGCGCGGCCTCGTGGTCGGTCTGCGCGAGCAGGAGCGGCGATCGGCGGAGCATCGGCCGGACGAAGCCGAGGTCGTAGGCGTCCTTCACCGCCCCTCGCAGGCCGACCGATCGTGGCAGCGAGCCGAAGGCCGACACGACGAGGGGCGTGCCCCGAAGCGAGGAGGCGGCGTGCGCCGAAGCGGCGACGTAGGTCCGCGTGTCGGTCACGTGCAGCACGTCGTACCGACCGGCCGAACGGAGCAACGCCGAAAGGAGGCCGCGCGGAAGGTATTTCTTCGTGCGCCAGGCGAGCTCGTTGCTCAGGTTCGGAAAGCGGCGGACGCGAACACCGTCGAGCGTCTCGCGCGGCGGCCGGGCGCGCTCCGACTCGTCGAGCACATCCGTCGTGAAGACGTCGACGGAGTGCCCGCGGGTGGCGAGGCCGACGGCGTAATCGTGCATCACCCTCGGCGGCCCCCCGTAGGCCCACGCGGGCGCGAAGTACGGGGTGACCTGCAGGACCCTCATGCCGCGATCAGCCGGTCGATCAGCGACCGGTAGCGCGCGAGCGCGACCGCCCGGTCGGCCTCGCGCTCCACCCAGGCGCGTCCGCGGCGACCAAGCTCCTCGAGATCGAGCCGGCCACTGTGCGCATCGCGGATCGCCGCGGCGAGCAGGTCGGGGCGGTCAGGCGGCAACACGACACCGCAGCCGGCTTCCTCGACGAGGCGTGCGGTCTCGCTGTCGGCGTCGGCCGCGACGATCACGGGCCTCGCGGCGGCGAGGATGCCGTAGAGCCGGCTCGGAACTACGAACCCGGACAGGCCCCTTGCGAGGCCGACATAGTGGATGCTTGCGCTCGCGAGCGACTGCGGGAGCGCCTCACGCGGCTGGTACGGCATGAAGATGACCCTGTCCGCGTCGAGCCGCGCGGCGAGCTCGCTGATCTCCGCATGCCGGGCCCCCGCACCCACGATCGGGACGAGCAGGTCGTCCAGATCGCGTAGATACGTCGTGGCGCGCACGAGGTTGTCGAGATTCTGCGCGTGCCCGACGTTGCCGGAATGCATCACGACGAACTGATCAGCGAAGCCCTGCTTGCGGGACCATTCGTTGTCGCGCGGCCCCGGCCGGACGACCGTTGTGTCGACCCAGTTCGGGATCACCGTGATGCGATTCGCCGCGGCGCCTTTCGCGATGAGACGGTCGCGCATGCGCTCGCCGATCGCGACGACATGGTCGGCGCGCTTGAGGTAGTAGCCGACGAGGGCACGGAGCACGCGTACAAGCACCGGATTCGTCAAACGACCGAGCTCGGTGGCGATCTCCGGGAAGACGTCTTCGCTGATCACGAGCAGGGGTGCTCCGAAGCGGCGCGCGACGACGACGCCGAGGTCGCCGACGATCGGCGGATCGGTCATGCACAGCACGAGTTGGGGTCTCGGCATCGACAGCGCACGCACAAGGCTGTCCGCGAGATAGGTGACGTAGTTGACGCCCCTGTGGCTGAGCTTCGTGCGATCGAACGAGGTCGATCGCGTGCGGACCACCCGCACGCCGTCGAGCAGCTCGTCGCTCGGCAGGTCCTCCTTGCCGTGAAGCCGGCCCGTCACGACCGTCACCTCGTAGGTCGTCGCGAGCTCCTCGCACAGGTCGGCGAGAAGGTTCGCGGTCGCCTCGACGCCCGGCCGGTAGTACTGGTTCAGGACCAGGATGTGTGGGCGGGCCACGCGGGGAGGCTACCGCCGAGCGAGCTTCCAGGCGGCTTTCCGCAGGTTCTCCCGCACCCGGCCCGCCGCCCCGACGTGCTTGAGCACGCGGCCGCTTCTCGTCAACCGGTGCGAAGCGTCGTAGATCGTGAAGAGCCGCCGCTTGCCGCCTGCGAGCTCGAGATTACGGTCAGCCTCGGCGCCGAAGTGCGCCTCGCGGAGCCCGCCCTCGACGTGCCCGTAGTCATGCTCCTGATGCACAGCGAGCACCGCCTTGGAGGCGTCGACGACGACGCCCCGCTGCCGGGCGCGCCACACGAGCCAGTTGTCGAAGCGCGCCCGGCCGACCACGAACGGCGGCACGGGATCGAACAACCCAGCCGAGAACACGAAGTAGTCGATCGCGGTCGCCCCGCGTGATGTGCCCGCCGCTTCGGCGCGCCTGCGCAACGCCTCGCGCTCCGTGACGTTGTCGAGCTCGAGCGACCCCTCGATCCGAAGATTGCGTGACGCTCCGACCATCAGAAACGAGGGCACGACCGCGGCCACAGCCCTGACTGCGGGCAGAAAGTCGTCGAGCAGGATGATGTCCGCGTTCACGAAGCACCGGAGACCGTGTGCGGCGACCTCGTCGACCCGGGCGAGCGCATCATCGAGACGCGGCGTTCCATACTCGTTGCGAGCGACCTCGGAGATGTGCTCGATCCCCGCCTCCGACGCAGCGTCCGCCACCCCCGCCTCATCGCCGATCAGCACCACCTGCACATCGGGCCCGAGCGCGCGCCAGCTGCAAACGGCGTTTTGCTGGAGCCGAGCGAGCGGGCCGGTGAACGGCTTCGGGATGGCGAAGAGCGTGATCACGCCCGGACGAGCAGGAACGAGTGAACGTCCCCGTCGACGACGACTTCGCCCGAGATCCTCCGGCCGTGGCGGCGAACTGCCCCCGCGAGATCGGCACGCGTGATGTAGGTGCGATAGGTGTGCTGGCCGCGATACCCGGCTGCGACCTCGACGTGCGAGCGGGCTCCGTCGATTCGCTGCCGGTGCAAGACGACCCAGCGCGCGTCGGATGCGAGCAATGCGTCGAGACCCGGCGTGATCTCGGCGAGTACGTCGAGGAGCGCGCTCGCCATGACGACGTCGAACCCGTCGAGCGCCCCCGCCGCATGCACGTTCTTCTGAACGAACGCGCGATCCGGCCACCGCCCTCTGGCGGCGGCGAGGATCTCGTCGGAATAATCGGCGCCCACGTACTCGAAGCGGCCGGGCCACCAGCGATGAAGCAGCTCGCCGTAGGCGCCCAGGCCGGCGCCGATGTCCAGGATCTGCGCGGGCCGCGGCAGCCCCGGGTCGTCGACGAGCGGTCCGAGCAAGTCACGAAACGCGACGTACGGCGCGACGGTCTCCGGGTGCTCGAGCTGCGCGTCGGTCAACTCGAGCATCTGCCGCGCGACGTCGCCGCTGCGCCAGCTGTCACGGAACCGCGTGCGCGCACCCGGCAGCCTGCGAGCCGGATCCGCGACCCGCCACAGCTGCCCGGCGGTCCGGCGCGCGAGCCGTAGACCCAGACGAGCGAGCTCGCCCGCGGGGTAGGTCCCGACGCCGTGACGCGCCCCGACCAGGCGGCCCGCGTCCGCGAGCGCCCGGAGGTAGGGATCCCAGATGAGTCGGCGCTCGGTTGGGGAGACGGGATAGTTCGTCATCCAGAAGAGCCGGGTGCCAGGCGCGCCGCGGCGCAAGCGGCCGGCGGCCGCAGCGAGACGCGCCGAGGTGGTGGAACGGTAGAGGCGCAGCGAGTGGTGGTGATAGAAGACGAGCGGCCTGCCGTCGACGGTCGCACGGCCCTCGCGTTCTCCGAGCTCGGATGCCGACACGTTCCACGGCGCGAGCCCGCCGCCAGGATGTTCGAGCACGTGAACGCGCCTGAACCGCTCGGGCCAGTCGTTCAGGTACTTCTGATCGCCCATCTTCCCGTCTTCGTACCGTGCGTAGCACCACTCGATGCACCGGTCGTGCCACCAGTGAAGCGCCGCGAGCCCGTCTTCGTCGCGCCGAAACGTGAGCCACTCGACGTTGTAGATGCCACTCGTCGGCTCCATGTGCTGGTGCTCGTTCGTGTAGCGATGCGGCACGATCAACACCGCGCCGGCGCCGAGCTCGTCGAAGAGCGGCTTGGGATCCGAGAAGAACATCAGGTCCGCGTCGAGGTAGGTGATCGCCTCGATGTCCGGCTCGAGTGTGAGCGCGTAAAGACACACAGCCGGCGTCGCCGTCCAGCAATACTCGACCTGCGTTCGCTCGCTCTTGACGGCGGCGAGCGCAGGGTCGTGCTGCTCGAGATCGGCAAGGCTGACGATCACGACGTTCGGCAGATCGAGTCGGCGTAGCGTTCGCTCGGTGTCGACGTCCATGCACACAACGCGCAAACGGAACGCCCCGCCGACCTCCACGAGGGAGCGGTAAAGAGCGATTCCCCGGGGCAGGTAATTGACGTCGAACAGGGTGATGAACTCGTGCTGCACGGCGCCTCGGAGGATATGGGCGCTCAGGCGCTGCGCGCGAACAGACCATCCACCTGCAAGAGCCGGCCGGTCTCGGGGTCGGCAAAGACCGGCTCGAGCGACTGCAGCGCGAACCCGCGCGAGGCCAGGAAGTCGACGACCTCCGGGAGGAGGGGCGCGCCGTCGTAGAGCGGCACCAGAGACAACTCGCAATCAACCGCGACGACGTGTCCGAGCGTTCGTTCTGCGCCGCGAAGGACCTCGAGCTCGAGCCCCTGAACATCGATCTTCAGATACACGCGATCGCTGGATCGAACGAGGCCATCGGCCAGCGAATCGAGACGCGCGACCTGAACCGTCTCCGTTCGCACATACCGCGACTCCGGAGCGCTCTCCAGGTGTTGGTCGGTCATACCGAGCAGTGAGGAGCTCGACGAGTTGCCCGCCACGTTCAGCTCGGCGGTCCCGTCGTCGATCCCGATCGCAAGCTGCGAAGCCTCCCAGAGCGAGTCGCGTGAGGATGCGGCCGCGAGGCGGCCAAACGCGGCCGCCTGCGGCTCGAACGAAACGATCCGTCCCCGGTAGCCGGCCGCGCGCAGCTCCGTCGCGAACGGGCCGTCGTTCGCACCGACGTCGAGCACGAGATCGACCTTGCGATCACTCACCAACCGGGCGCGGCGGAGCTCGGGAAAACGCGCCGCGTCGTACCGGACGATGTCGACACCGACACGACGAAGAGCCGCGTGCACACCTCGCTTGAGAGCGGCCGGACGTCCCATCGCGTCGAATTTAGTCACGAGCTACCCTCCGGCCGTGCCACTCCCACGGATCTCCGTCATCACTCCCTCGCTGAATCAGGGAGCGTATCTCGAACGTACGATCCGATCGGTCCTCGACCAGGGGTACCCGGAGCTCGAGTACATCGTCGTCGACGGCGGCTCGCAGGATCAGTCCGTTTCGATCCTCGAGCGCTACTCCGAGCAGATCACGCGCTGGGTGAGCGAGGAGGACGACGGGCAGGCAAACGCAATCAACAAGGGATTCTCGTGGGCGACCGGAGACGTCGTCGCCTACATCAACAGCGACGACTACTACCTCCCGGGCGCCCTCGATCGGGCCGGGACGGCGATGCGCGATCCGACCGTCAGATGGTGCGTCGGCCACTGCCGCTACGAGCACGCGGACGGCGCCCTCGAGCGGCTCTTCGTTCCCACACGGCCGTCCATGCCGCGCTGGACGATGATCAGGGAGACGTGGTACGTACCGCAAGCATCGTCGTTCTGGCGACGCGACGTGATTGACGAGCTCGGGGGGCTCCGCGATGACCTGCACTATGTCTTCGACCTGGAATTCGGGTTGCGCTGCGCACTGAACGGCATCACGCCGTTACCGATCGAGCATGAGACAGCTGTGCGGTACCTCCACGGCGAGGCGAAGTCTGCATCCCCGGCGAGCTTCACGAACGAGTTCATCGCCGTCCAGCGAGAGCTCGAGGAGGAATGGATCGGCGCCGGCGACCGGATTCACGACGTGGCGTTCCGAGCGCGCCGTCGCCTCGCGCGGAACCTGGGCAAGGTCCTGTGAAACCTCGATGAGCGTCGCCGAGCGCGCACCGTTCGCGTTGCTTCCTCCGCCTGAGCGAGGAGGCACCTGCCCGCGCTGCCACGACGTGCTCGTCGTGACCGCCACCTATCTGACGGGCTGGCGTTTCTTCCTCCTCGGAAGGTGCGAAGCGTGTGGTCACCGCTACCTGCAGGACCTGCCCTCCGGTCACGGCCTCGTGTATCCGACGACCCTCGATCTCTCGACGGGCGAGACCTTCGACCCGGCCCGTGCCACCTGGTTCTCGGAGCCGTTGCGGGCGCTGTGGGAGGAGCCGGACGCGCTTCCGGTCGCGCTCTCCGTCACGAAGCACGCGACCACCGAGGAGATCGTGCTCGTCAACTGCCTTGATCCGGTCTACGGCCATTCGCTCCACAAGCTCCTGAACGCTCAACGAGAGATCGCCCAGAACCCGGATCGCGGCGTTGTCGTCCTCGTTCCGCAGGCACTTGCCGCCCTGGTGCCGGACGGAGTCGCCGAGATCTGGCAGGTGCACGAGCGGAGCGCACGGTTCGCCAACTGGCTCATCGACCTCGATGCGCAACTGGGGGCTCTGCTCGACCGATTCGAGCGCAGCTTCCTGAGTCCCGCGTTCCCCCACCCTCATCCGTCCACGTACTCGCTCGCCGCGCTCGTAGGGCACATCGCTCCTCGTACGACCGGGCCTCCCTCGATCGTCCTCGCTTTGCGAGACGACCGCATGTGGGGCGAGAAGGCCGGCGACCAGGCAGCAAACGTGCACGAGTTGGTGGAGAGGCTGACGAAATCATTCGCGTCCGCGGGCATCACGGCGATCGGAGTGGATACGGATACGCCGGTTCCGTCTTCGGTTCTCGATCTTCGCGACAACCGGTCGAATGCCGAACGTGAGCTGCAATGGCTCGAGATCCTGCGTGGCGCAGACCTTGCGATCGGGGTGCACGGATCCAACATGCTGTTGCCTTCCGGGCTCGCAGGAGCCACGATCGAGCTCCTCCCCGAAGACCGGTACGGAAACGTGTTGCAAGCGACACTGCTCACTCAACCCGACCCGTTGTCGGCGATTGCACGGCACCGTGTCGTCTACGGAAACGCAGCGCTCTCGGACGTCTCAGCCGAGAGAGTCGCGGCGATTGCAGCATCGATGCTTCGAGAGAACGACCGATTCGAGCTCATGATGCGCGGCGCCGCCGCAGGCGAGACGGCCGGCGACGTGCCCATGATCCCGGCCAGTCCCGAGTCGCCGGCCCGGCCGCCGCCGAGCCGAGCGCCCTGGCAGCGGGGATCAACATCGTCCCCCCGGCACCTCGGGGCGCCGCTGCTTCGGCGTGTAACGGGCTACACGGGGGCGCTCGGTCGCACCATCGCTGACCGCAGGCTCTCCCAACGCACGAGCCGGGTCGGACCGGCTCCGGCCGTGCTGACGGACTTTGCGGGACTGAGATTCAAGCTCGAAAGCGCGTCCGAGATCGAAGCGTTCCTGCGCCATGGAGGCCATTTCGAGCATGCCGACCTCGAGCTGGCCGGCCGCCTTCTGTCACCGGGAATGACGGTGATCGACGTCGGCGCGAACATTGGATTCTTCACAGCTTCGTTCGCTCGCCGTGTTGACCCGGGCGGGAGAGTGTTCGCAATCGAGCCTGCTCAGATCTCGCAGAAGCGCCTCGAGCAGACGATTGCGCTCAACGACTTGACGAACGTCGTGCCGGTGAGCCTCGCTCTTGCCGACGTCGCCGGGGAGGCTGAGCTCTACTCTTACGGCCCCGGGTTTGAATCGTGGTCGACGCTCGCTCCGCGCGAGATCCCGATCGGCGAGACCGTGCTCCAGGCGTCGGGGTCATCGCCGGTGCAAACGACGACGCTCGACAAGTTCGCGCGCGAGCGACGGCTCACGTCGATCGACCTCGTGAAGCTCGACGTCGAGGGAGCAGAACTGCGAGTCCTCGAAGGGGCGAAGACCCTCCTCCGCGATGGGCGGATCCACGCCGTCATCGTCGAGGTCTCGGACAACACGCTCGAAGCGTTCGGAAACTCGGCCGTCGAGCTCGTGCTGTTTCTCGAGCAGCACGGCCTCATGCCGCACCGGCTTGAAGGCGGCCGCCTCGTGCCGACTCGAATCGCCGGGCCACACCGCACACTGACCAACATCTTCGCGCTCGATGCGCGGCAGCGAGCCGCGCATCCGCAGCTCTTCTAGACTCGCGCCGATGGGCTCGATTCCGGAAGTCCTGATCCGCGAGCTCCGGGCCCAGCTCGATCTTCGTCGCGCAGTCGAGACAGGGACGTATCGAGGTGGGGGAGCACGAGTCCTTGCCGGAATCTTCGAAGATGTCGTGACGATCGAGCTCTCGCCCGAGCTCTACGCCTCGGCGTCAGTCGCGCTTGCCGAACTCGAGAACGTCCGCGTCCTTCAAGGTGACTCGCGAGGCCGGCTGAAGGAGGTGACGACCGGTGGGGTGCCGACGTTCTTCTGGCTCGACGGCCATTGGAGCGGGGCAGCGACGGGTGGCGCGGACGATGAATGCCCCCTGCTCGACGAGCTCGCGGCGATCGGGACGGGACACCGGGATGACTGCCTCTTCATCGACGACGCACGACTGTTCGCCGCGTCCCCGCCCCCGCCGCACGATCCCGCTCAATGGCCGAGCCTGCTCGACGTCCTCGATTCGCTCCGAGCGAACCGACCGAACCACCACATCACCGTTCTCGCCGACATGATCATCGCGGTGCCGCTGCGCGCAAGAGACGCGGTCGATCGCTTCGCCCATGAGGAGCAAGCGCAACCCGCGCGTGCTGCGCGATCCCCTCGGGATCGTCTCGTCGACGGTCTTCGCCGTCTCAGGGCTTCGTGAATCGATAGAAGCCACACGACCAGTGTGCGTCGGCAAAGTCGGACGGCGCGAGATCGGCGTGGTAGGCGCCGTCGTCGTCGACCCCGCCGAATCCCTCGAGTCGCAACCCATCGAACTGGTCGACGACCCACAGTGGATCGAGCACGCGGTGGGCGTTGAAGGCGGTGCGCGGCCTCCCGACGGGAACCGAGAAGTACAACGACCCATTTCGTGCCAGGACGCGCTGGAGCTCTTGCGCAGCCTTGGCCGTGCCGTTCGGATCGAGCGGGTCGCCGTAGCGGCCGAGCCCGATGTGCTCCGCCACATGCAGGGACGACAACGACGGCACGGCCCCGTCCCCATACGGAAGCTCGAGGATGCTTCCCCGCATGCTCTCCAGACCTGGAAGGTCGATCTGCAACGGGCGAAGGTCGATGAAGGTGACCGGCACGAAGGCGGCGAGACCGACGACGAAGCTGATGCGGGAGCCGACGTCGACGTGCCGGTCGGGACTTCGCTGGAAGATCTCCCGCGCCGCCCACCCGTCCTGGTAGGTGTAGTGAGGGTCGAACGGTGTGGTATCGATCCAGTCGGTGAGTTGCGGATTGTCGTCGTACCGGCTCAGGGGGAAACCACTGGCACGCTCGTAGGCTCGACGCTCGCGCAGGAAGCGGGGATACGCCGACAGCGCACGCACAGTCTGCACGCGCGGCACAACCGCATCGATATGGTGGTAGAGGGTCAGCCGAGACTTCATCACGGAGATCGCGATGCGCCGGAGCGGAGAGGAACGGCTAGCCGGCGACATGGGCCGGATCCGGAACTCGAACCGACCACGCGTGGTCGACGAACACGCGCCCGTGAGTCGTTGGCGGCAGCTGACCGCTGCCGAACACGTCGTCCTCGAAGACATCGAAGAAGAGGGCGTTGCGCACCCAGTCCGCAAGCACGCCGTTCACCTCGGCGTGCACCGTCAACGAGTATCGACCCGCGAGCAGCGGCAGCCTCGGGATGGAACAGATGAGCTCCCCTTCGGCGAGCCGCGCGTTGAGGGCTTCGCCGGTCACCCGGTTGGAGCAGAAGAAGACCGGTTCCCCGATCGGGCCGTCGACGGCGATCGAAATACCGATGTCGCGATCGGGTACGTCTGCTGCAAAAGCGAGGCGAATCTCGGCGTCAGTCCCGGTTCGCGCCGGGCCTCCGTCCCGGGAGACGACGTCAGCGCGGATGATTCGAAGCCGACCGTCGCCATCTCGGTCCTGGCGATGCTCCAGCGACTCGCCCGTCTTCAGCTGGATTGAGGTGAGGTAATGATCGAGCACAGCCTCCACCGTGCCGCCGAGCACGACGCGTCCTTGATCGATCAACACCGCGCGGTCGCAGAGAGCCGAGACCGATGCGAGGTTGTGGCTCACGTAGACGATCGTGCGGCCACTGTGCGCGATCTCGCTCATTCGCCCGATGCAACGCTGTTGGAATGCCTGGTCACCGACGCTCAACACCTCGTCGATGAACAGGATCTCCGGCTCGAGAAATGCCGCGACGGCAAACGCGAGCCGCACGTACATGCCGCTCGAGTACCGCTTGACCGGCGTGTCGATGAATCGTTCGATCTCGGCGAACTCGATGATTGCGTCGAACTTCGACCGGATCTCCGCTCGACGCATGCCCAGGATCGCGCCGTTCAGGAAGACGTTTTCACGGCCGGTCAGCTCGGGGTGAAAACCCGTGCCGACCTCGAGCAGGGATCCCACGCGACCGGTGATGATCGCGCGCCCTTCGGTCGGCTCGGTGATCCGGGCCAGAAGCTTCAGGAGCGTTGTCTTGCCTGCGCCGTTCCGTCCGACGATGCCCACGATCTCGCCTTCACCGACCTCGAGGGAGACATCCCTGAGCGCCCAGATCTCGCGCGACGTCGCCTCCACGTGCTCACCGGGCCCGCGGCGCGCGAGCCGGGCGAACGCGTCGCTGATCTCTTCTGTGAGCCGGCTGTACCCCCCGGCCGTGTTGCCCAGCAGGTATCGCTTGCCGAGCCCCGTGACGCTGATCACCGGCGCCGACATCAGATGATGTCCGCGAAGGTCCGCTCGACGCGGCGGAAATACAGGAAGCCCGAGAGGACGAGCACGAGCGCCGAGAGGGCGGAGATCACAAGGACGCTCGCCGGCACGCCGCCGATCCCCGTCACCGACGAGCGGAAGCCCTCGATTCCGGCCACCATCGGATTGAGCGCGAAAATGTACCGGTACTGCGAGCCGACGACCTTGAATTGATAGGCGACCGGTGAGGCGAAGAGCCAGAACTGGATGAGGAACGGCACGGCATAGCGAACGTCGCGATAGCGAACATTCAGCGCCGAGAGCAACAGGCCGATTCCGGTTGCGACGGCAACGACGTAGAGCACGAAGACCGGCAGAAGGACGATTCGAGCGGAGGGCGCGTACCCGTATCCCGCCATCAGGATCAGCAGGACGATGAAGCTGATCACGAGGTCGATGAGATAGGACGCGGCGGCGGCGGTCGGGATCAGGATCCGTGGGAAGTAGATCTTCGAGACGAGCGCCGAACTGCCGACGACACTGTTGGCAGAGCCTGCGAGCGCGTTCGAAAAGAACGTCCACGGGACGAGTGCCGAGAGCGTGAACACCGGGTACGGCACTCCTTTCGGCCCCACTCCCGTCAACTGCCCGAGAAAGAGCGTGAAAACGATCATCAAGAGCAACGGCTGGAGTAACGCCCATGCCGCCCCGAGTGCGGTCTGCTTGTAGCGCACCTTGATGTCACGCCAGATCAGAAACAGGAACAGTTCGCGGTACGTCCACAACTCGCTCGGCCGAAGGGCGAACTTCCCCCGCGGTTCGATGACGATCGATGGCGCATGGCTACTGCTCACGAGGCCAGGATAACGGGGCCTCCGGTGACCACCGCACCGTCGCTCCCGGGGGGTCTTCCGGGAACCGCCGCATGCTCCGCAAAGCGCCGCTCGGCTCTCAGGACGTTCGCTCGAGCGTCCGGCGATACGTCGAGCAGAGAGCCGTCGCGGCTGCGTCGAGCGAAAAGGTGTCGCGTGCCGTCCTGAGCGCCGCCTCGCCGAGGGCGGCCCGCGCGCTTCGGTCCTCGAGCAGGGCTTCGATCGTCGAGCGAAGCTCCCGCGCCTCGACGAGCACCGCCCCCGCTCCGAGGTCGGCGAGCCCGCCGACGCGGGTCGCCACCACCGGCCTCCCGTACGCCATCGCCTCGCGCGCGGTGAATCCGTAGCCCTCGCGCCGCGACGGGACACACACGAGCGCCGCACGCTCGTAGTAGGCGCCGACCTCGTGCGGCGGGACGAACCCGAGCGTCTCGGGGACCTGCGCGCGTAGCGGGCCGTCCCCGACGATCACGCGGTTCAGTCCCTCGGTCGCCTCCAGGAACTCGAGGATCCCCTTCTCCTCGCTCAGGCGCCCGGCGTAGAGGACATGCGGTGGCTCCCCGGGCGCGGGGACCGACTCGGGGATCTCGACTCCGAACGGCACGACCTCGATGCGCTCGGCGCCGAGCGCGCGCGCTTCCTCCGCAAGGAAGCTCGAGGCGGCGATCACCGTCCGCGCTCCGCGCAGCAGCGGACGGACGAGGGCGGGCGCGCGGCGGGCAAGCGCGACGTCGGTGCCCCAGACCTGCAGGACGTAGGGCCTGCCCGTCGCCAGCGCGGCGAAGGCCGAGGGGATCCAGTGCGCATGCACGAGGTCGGCATCCCGCGCGGCACGGCGCGCAGCGACGGCGTACGACGCGAGGAACGCCGGCACGAGCCCGAGCTTCCACGGCGCGCTGCGCAGGTTCTGCGCGATCCCGCCGCCGTAGGCGATCCCGAAGTGCCGAAACGAGGAGGGAGAGACGACGTCGACCTCGACCCCCTGCGCACGCACGCCCTCGACCGCAGCGGCGACGAAGTTCCCGGCCACCTCGTCGCCGTCGCGCGGGTACGACGTGGTGAGCACGACCACCCTCATTCGCGTTGGGCGAACACGACGGGGATCGCGAGCGCGAGTGCCACGAACGCGTAGAAGTAATAGAACTGCATGGTCAGGTAGAAGGCGTTCGAGGCGAGCGTGCCGACGAGCGCCGCGGTGGATCCCCACGCGAGCGGCCGAACACGCGCGGCCAGAGGATCCTGCGCGGACGCGAGCGTGCGCCCGAGCGCTCGCGCGGCACGGAGCCGCCTGAGCACCCAGAGGAGGAACACGGCGAAGAGCGCCGTGCCCACGAGGCCGGTCTCGACGATCAACGCCACGTAGTAGCTGTGAGGGCCCCAGTTCGTCTTGCCTGTCGCGAACTGGTAGTAGACCGAGAACGTGTTCAGGCCGAGCCCGAAGAGCGGATCGATGTGCAGCACCTGCGGGATGAAGCCGTAGACCGAGAAGTGCGCGCTCTCGGAATTGCCGCCCGTCTGGACGCGAGACTTCAGAACGGTCGTGAAGAACGAACGGTTCGAGAGGATGACGGCGCCGAGCAGCGCGAGCGCCGCCCCGATCGGCACGAGGAGTTGCGGCGTGCGCAGGTAGCGGCGATACGGCACTGCGAGGATCAATGCACCGACACCGAGCCCCAGCAGCCCGCTCCGGGAGAGCGTCGCCGCTTCGACGACGAGCAGGAAGCCGATCGTCAGCATCAGCCGCGTCCGCCAGCGATGGCCCCGCTCGAGTCGCAGGTAGAGCGGCGTCAGGACGAGGAGTGGGACGATCAGCATGATCCCGAGATGATTCGGGTCTCCGGTGAGCGCGTTCGGGCGGAAGACGCTCGCGCCGTTGATCGCGCCGTAGATGTTGATCTGACTCGCGCCGCCTGTGATCGGCGAGAGCACCGATGCGTCCAGGTTCGACCCCCGGCGTGCATCGAGCAGCTGCAGGACGCCGTAGACCGCGTTCACGAGCATGCCGCCGCTGAACCAGCCGAGGGTGCGCCAGAAGTACCTCTGCCCGCGACGTGACAACCAGACGACGGCGGCCGCGAGGAACGCGAAGTGGATCAGCCACTTCGTCAGTCCCTTGCCCCATTGCGCGAGCGCGTCAGAGTCCGAGAGGTCGAAGTAGCCCACGAGATAGACGACGAGAAACGCAGCGAGGAAGACGAGGAGGGTCGCGGTGGTTCGCGGCACGCGGCACCGCCGCGTCGTCAGGGCGAACGACCCGAGGAAGAGGAGCGCAAGGACGTCCGCGAGCGACACGGTGCCGGCGATGCTCCAGTGCACCTTCTCGAAGGTGACGCAGAAGACGCTTGCGAGGAAGAAGAAACTCGTCAGCTTTCTCATGCGAGCACCTCGAGGACGTTGGCGAAGTCCTGCACGCGCGCGCGCCGCGACACCTTCGTCCGCCAGTCGTCGGATAGGGCGGGAGCCTCGAGCGTGCCGGCACGCCATTTGGCATGGAGCTCGCGCAGTGCGGCAGTGATCCCGTCGACATCGTCAGGCGCGACGACGACGCCCGCGCCCGCCGATCGGATCAACTCGGCTGCCGCGCCGTCGGGCGGGACCACCGCGAGGATCGGCCGGTCGGCCGCCAGGTACTCGAAGACCTTGCCACTGAGTACGCCCTTGCCGCGGCCGCCCGCTTCGGGGATCAGGAGCAGCAGCACCTCCGAGTCGCGCTGCAGCTCGAGCGAGCGGCGGCGCGGCGCGTAGGCGATCAGCTCGAGCCGGTCACCGAGCGAGAGTTGCTCCGCCCACTCACGATCGGCCGACCGGAAGTCGCCGAGGAAGCGCGCCACCATGTCGTCGAGCCCGGTGCGTTGCAACGCTGTGAGGAACGGCCGGGGATCGCGTTTACCGAAAAACGAACCCGTGTGGGTGATGCGAAAGCGACTGGACGCGTGACGCTCGATGCCTGCAAAGTCGTCGAAGTCCGACCCGTTCGCGATGGTGACGATACGGCCCTTCGGGGAACGCTCGCGCATCTCCTCGGCGATGGCCACCGAGACCGTCACGATTGCGTCGGCGTTACGCGTGACGAGCTTCGCGACTGCGTGCTCGCCCTGCTCCTTCACGCGCACGGCCAGCCTGTCGGCATCTCGGTGCGGATGCGCGACGACGGAGTCGCGCAGGTCCGCCACCCAGGGGATTCCGGTCGCCCGCTTCACCGCCGCGCCGACGAGATGCACAGACGAGGGCGGCGAGGTCGTGACGACGACGTCGATCTGCTCGCGCCTGACGATCCGCAGCGCAGCCGGGATCGCGGTCAGGTTCCAGCTGACGTTCTCGTCGGGGACGAGCAGCCGACGCCCCGCGAGCTGCAGCTGCCTGCCGAAGCGCTCGAGGCCCTGCGTGCCGTGCAGCTCCTCGGCGGGCTTGCGACCCCTGGGGCCGAGGTAGCGCGCGCGATGCACCCACGCGAGCGTGGGTGGCGGCAGGTCGTCGTCGCGGTGGATCCACCTGAAGTCGTCGGGGGCGAGCACATGCGTTTCGATCCCGAGCTCGGGCAGGTGCGTGGCGAACTTGAGCGGGCGCTGCACGCCCCCGCCGCCCGACGGCGGGAAGTACATGGTCACGAGCAGAACCTTCATCCAGGGAGACGATAGAGACGCCCCTTGCGGATCGCCCAGGTTGCCCCGTAGCGCCGCGCGACGCGCGGGTCGTTCGTGAGCACCCAATGTCGCACGGCGCGGGCGCGCTCGTAGGGGCGGTTCGCCGTCGTGTCCGCGACGTGGACGACCGGGCTCGCAACGACGTACACGGGCGCATTTGCGGCAACCCGGTAGGAGGTCCCGACCGGGGCGAGGACGACCGATCCCTTCGGCACCTTCGTACGCAGGTTGTGCACGAGGCGTGGCGAGAGCGCGTATGGATCGACCTTGTCGTCGACGCTCCAGTGCCAGGCGCCGTGCACGAGCGCCGGCAGGACGAGGCAGAGCATTGCCGCCGCGCCGAGGACGTGATGCTCGCGAGGATCACGCGACCGCAGGACGAGGCCGAGGACGAGGGCAGCCGCGCCGGCGACGAGCGCAAACCACGTCGCGAGCGCCGGGCCACCGTGGGTCAGGCCGTAGTCGAAATCACCCGGCCAGAGGCGCTGCAGGACGATGCCCGCGGCGAGCGCGACCGGTAGCGCGATCCACCGGCGCACGACGAGCGCCAGCGTGCCGACAAGCGCGAACGGAAGGGGCGCGAAGCCGGCGGCACGGCGCGACTGCGAGATCGACACCGCATCCGAGAAGTGCACGAAGAGCCAGGGCACCTCCATCACGAGAAGCACGAGCAGCACTCCGCCGAGGGCGAACGCGGCCCACCGCCGTCGCAAGGCGAGCCCGGCAACCGGCAGGAGGAAGAGCGCCGCGACAGCGACGACGCCGCTTCGGCCGAACATCTGAGCCGCCAGGCGGTAATGGCGATCGCTCGAGACGACGAGGCTCGAGCCGTAGTGCTGGATCGCGCGGAGTCGTTCGCCGCGACCGGGATCGTGCGACACCGTCTCGTCGATGATCGGCTTCAGCCAGAGGAGCACGAGGCCCGTGGGGACGATCGCGGCGCCGAGCGCCGGCCCCCAGTCGCGCCATTCGACTGCTCGAACTGCCGCATAGCCCGCCAGCGGGACGAGCAGGAAGACCGCATACGTCGGGTGCGTAAGCGCGAGCGCGCCGAAGACGGCCGAGAGCGTCGCCGCGCGGCGCCATCCCGGCGCCGCGAAGAAGAGGGCAATCGCGGCCGGAACGAGCAGTTGCCGCGCGGCCGTCGCGGGTAGCGCGAGCACGGCGAACGAGCCGCCGTGCCCCGGCGCGAAGCAGAAGAGCGCGAGGGTCGCGAGCAACACGGACGCGCCGGCCCAGCGCGAGCCGAAGAGCGCGACACCCGCCTCCCATGCGACCACGCACGCAAGCGGAGCGAGCAGCGACGGCTCGTGGCGCACGACGACGCCGGCGTCGACGCCGGAGACCCAGCCGACGAGCGCGAGGAAGCCGTGCCAGAGCGGGAACGCGTAGCCCGGGTGGAGCCCCCCGTCCTTGAACTCGTCGACCGTGCGGAGGTGCAGGTCGCCGAGCGCGACGAGCTTGCGCACGCGGGCTTCGTGGAACAGGCCGTCGCCGTTGACGGGACCTTCCACGTGCCACAGAAACCAGCCGAGCACGATCCCGACCGCCCACGCCCAACTGTTTCCGACTCGCTCGCGACCGGAGCGGAACCCGCCTCGCTGCGATTGCGAGCCTGGTCTCAGCCTTGGCAGCATCGTCGCCAGCAAGGTCACAAAAAGGATCATCGCCGCGGCTTTGATGTTCGAGTGCACCGTGAAGACGATCGCCCACGCGACAAACACGCACGCGAGCCCCCAGGCGAGCGTCGCGGAGGCCGAGCGCTGCCCGAACGCACGCGCGACGGCGGCGCCGGGCACCAGCACGACGAGCGTGCCGAACGCGAGACGGAGGTACTCGATCATCGGATCACCCGAGCAGCGCCCGGGCGTTGCCGGACGAGAGGAACCGAACACCGGCGCGGTACTGCTCGCGGCGCAGCACGAGGGCACGCAGCCGCAGCGACCAGAGCAGCAGCTTTCGCACCCGCTCGGCTTCCCTCGGCCCCCGGTGCTTGTCGATGAAGCGCAGATGCCCGCGCAGGTTCTCGACGTAGAGATTCCCGCCGTGCGACGCGCCGCCGACGTGGACGACCTGCGCCCCCGGGAAGAACAACACCTTCCAGCCGGCACGCCGGAAACGCGTCAGCCAATCGACCTCCTCGCTGAACATGAAGAAGTCCTCGTCGAAGAGGCCGACTGCAGCCGCTGCCTCGCTCCGGACGAGCAGAGCAGGGCCGTAGAGCCAATCGACCTCGGCCACCTCGTCGTGGTCGAACCCCCCCATGTACAACGGATTCAGGCGCCGCGACCTCGGCGCGAGCTTGCGAATGAACAGGTACTCGGTCGCGAGCCGCCAGAGCGTCGGCTCGGCGCGCGCCGAGCGCTGCAGCGTCCCGTCGGTGTTGACGAGCCGTGGACCGACGACGGCCACCTCGGGGTGGTCATCTGCGAACTCGACCAGCCGGTCGAGCCCATCCTGGATCACCCACGCGTCGGAGTTGAGAAGGAAGAACCAGCGCCCGTCGGCCACGCGCATGCCGGTGTTGTTGCCGCCGCCCATGCCACGATTCTCCTGCTCGATCAAACGCACCTCGGGAAACCGCTCGCGGACCAGGTCGAGCGTCCCGTCGGTCGAGCCGTGATCGATCACGATCACGTCGCGCCCGCGCACCGATTCGAGGCACTGCTCGATGAACGGCAGCGCATTCCACGTCACGACGACGACGGTGACGTCGGGCTGCGAGACCTCAGCCTGTGCCATCGGGCACCGCCGCACGATCCCGGTGCAGGCCTTCCCACAAGAGCACCGCGAGCCCCGGCAGGGCGAGCAGGATCGTCATGATGAAGAACAGGAAGCCGCAGGCGAATGCCTGGTCCGGCCCCACGCTGAGCTTGCCGAGGAAGCTGACGAAGAAGGCCTCACGCACTCCGAGGCCGTTGACCGTGAACGGCACGAGCATGACGAGGAAGAGCAGCGGCCCGAGAACGACGTACGGCAGCGGCGAGAGCCCAATCCCGACCGCGCGGGCCGATGCGTAGATCGCAAACACGCGCGTCAATTGCATTGCGAGCGTGACCGACGAGACGACCATGAGCGTCCCGACGTGGTCGCGGTAGCCGTGGATGCCGTCGTAGACAGCACGCGCAAGCCCCTCGACACGAAGCCGCCGCACGAGCGGCAGGCCGAACGCGAGCCGCCGTCGAACCGAGCGCGAGAAGAAGACGACGCCCGCCCCGAGCGTCGCGATCACGAAGACGACCTCGATCCAAAGATACGGCCCGATCGGGTACCGCCCGATCGCGAGCAGGAGGCCGACCCCTGCCAGAACGAGCGTGACCGCGCCGCCGAGCGAGCGCTCCAGCAGGACCGAGCCGGTCACGGGCGTGATCTGACCCGGGTGGCGGCGGGCCGTTTCGAAGATCCGCGACGCGTCACCACCGACGGAAGTCGGGAGCACCTGGCCGACGGCGTACGAGACGAAGTACGCGCGGGTCAACCACGAGACGTTCTCCCGGATCCCGCGCGCGCCGAGCAGCTGCTGCCAGCGCCACGCCATCGGAGGGACGGTCACGAGCGTGAGCAGTGCTGAGAGGAGCAACCAGGGAATGCTGGCCGACCTGATGATGTCGGCGGTCTTCCCGAGATCGATCCTCGCGAGGATGTAGGCGACCGCAGCCGCCGAGACGACGACGGTCGCAACCGGCCGGATTGCGCGCTTCATCCGGCGAATCGCTCGTGGACGCGGCGCAGAGCGGCGACCGCATCGCGGATGTCGTCGTCGGAGTGCGCGGGCGAGAGCGGCAAAGAGAGCACCTCGCCGCCGGCGCGCTCCGACACCGGCAGTGGCGGCTGGTGCGGCGCGAGCCGGTCGCGGTAGGCAGTGAGCTCGTGCACCGGCAGAAAGTGGATCGACGTTCCGATCTTCTCACCGGTGAGCGCGGCCTGATAGTCGTCTCGCACGGCGCCTGCGCGGGCGGGGTCAATGCGAACGACGTAGAGGTGGTTTGCGTGCGTATCGCGCGCATCTCGGCCGACCGGATCGACCCCCGCGAGGTCGGCGACCCCCTCGTCATACATCGCGACCTGCCTGCGGCGGATCTCGCCGTGCCGTTCGACCTTGTCGAGCTGGACGAGCGCGATCGACGAGAGGACGTCGCTCAGGTTCGCCTTGTAGCCGGGGACCGCAATGTCGTACAGCGAGCCATGGCCGCGCCGCATGACGCGCAGGTCGTCCAGCGCATGTGCGAGGTCATCGTGGTTCGTCGCGATCAGACCGCCCTCGCCCGCGGCGATGTTCTTCGTCGCATAGAGCGAGAAGCACGTCAGGTCCGCGATCGAGCCGATCTTACGGCCGCGGTAGCGCGACTCGGCCGCATGGGCGGCGTCCTCCACGATCGGCGGCCCGAGCGCGCTGAGGGCGTCGAGGTCGGCGGGCTGCCCGTAGAGGTCGACGGGGACGATCGCCTTCGTTCGCTCGTTGACGAGAGCCGCGACCCGCTCGGGGTCGATGTTCAGCGTGTCGTCGAGCACGTCCGCGAAGACCGGCGTGGCGCCGCAGTGGACGATCACGTTCGCCGTGGCCGGCCATGTGATCGAGCTCGTGATCACCTCGTCGCCCGGCCCGACGCCGAGGGCCACGAGGGAGAGATGGAGCGCGGTCGTGCACGACGAGACCGCGAGTACGTGCTTCGCCTCGAGGTAGTCGCGCATGCGCCCCTCGAGCTCGGCGGTACGCGGGCCCGTCGTCAGCCAGCCCGACCGCAGCGTGTCCGAGACGGCGGCAATCTCCTCCTCGGTGATCGCCGGGGGCTGGAACGACAGGAACTCAGTTCGCTTGGAGAAGAGCTCCGGCATCGGCGGTGACGAAGCGTATGCGTTCGGCCGCGGCCTCCGCCCGGGCGACGGCCTGCGCGCGATCCTCACCCAGCACGAGCACGGCCCCGGCACGGTCGGCGCCCCGGCGCAGCGGGGCGAACACGTAGCCCGGCTCGCGGTAGATGCGCACGGTTCGGACGCCCTCGAGCCCTGCGGGCACCTCGACCCGCGTGAGCGTCCCAGGCGGGGCGACCAGGAAGCGGGTCACGGCGCCGCCGGCCTGGTGCGTCGGTGCCGGCGCGGCGACCGGCTCGTCGAGCGCGGCTGCGAGCGCCAGGCCGTTCAGGTCGACGCCGGTGGCCGCGTGCACGAGCTCGGCGTCGTGGCCGCCGCCGAGTCGCGCGGCGACCTCGATCACCTGCGGCCCGCCGGGCCCCACACGCAGCTGGGTGTACGACGGCCCGTTCTCGATGCCGAGCGCCCGCGCCGCGCTGGCGGCGACAGTCGCGGCCGCTTCGGCGTGCTCCGACTCGAAGACATGAGCGAGCGCGACGCCGAAGGCTGGCGGCTCGGCCGTGATCCGGTCGGTGACGGCGAGTGCCGTGAAGACGCCGCCGATCGAGAATCCGACAACCGTCACCTCCGGGCCGTCGACGAGCTCCTCGACGAGGGCTACGCCGCCGCGGGCGGCGCTGCGGGCAGTGTCGATCGCCGCGTGCAGCTCCAGCGGTTCCTGCACGAGGGTGAGCCCCTTCTGCCCCTGGCGGTCTGGCGCTTTCACGACTACGGGCCCTGACACGTGCGGCAGGGGGTCACCGCTCCCGACGACCCACGAGCGAGGCTGGGGCACTCCGGCCGCGGCGAGCTGCTCGCGCTGGCGCAGCTTGTTGGTGGCAGCGACGGCCGTTGCGTGCGTGATCGGATGCGGGAGGCCGAGCCGCTCGGCCGTGCGCGCCGCAACACCGACCGGCCAGTCGGTCCCGGGCGAGATCAGCCCGTCGATCCCGAGCGCTCCGGCCAGGCGCTCGATCCCCGCGTCGTCCTCGGTCGAGAGGATGCAGCGGCGATCGGCGAAGCGGAAGCCGGGTGCGGCAGGGTCGCGATCGACAACGGCGATCCACAGGCCACGCTCGCGCGCCGCCTCGAGGAGTCCGAGCTGCGCGGGACCGGCGCCTAGGACGAGTAGGCGCGGGTTTCGCGCGCGAGGATCGCTCTCCACCACGCCTCATTGTCGCGATACCACGCGACGGTGCGCTCGAGGCCATCCTCGAAGCTCGTGCGTGCACGCCAGCCCAGGAGCCGCTCCGCCTTGTCGGTCGAGCCGATATGGCGATCGACCTGGCCCGGCCGCTCAGCGACATGGGCCCGTAGCCCGGCGGGCTTCCCGAGCACGTCGAGCACGAGGTTCGCGATGTCCGAGACCGAGATGTCGATGCCGGTTGCGACGTTCAGCACCTCGCCGGCAAGCGAATCGATGGGCGTCTCGATCACCCGCTCGATCGCCTCGGCATCGTCCGTCACGTAGAGCCAGTCTCGTGAGGCGTGCCCGTCGCCGTGGACCGTGAGCGGCTCGTCGGCGAGGGCCTGCGTGATGAAGCGCGGGACGACCTTCTCCGGATGCTGGCGCGGCCCGTAGTTGTTGAACGGTCGCACGATCACGATCGGTAGGTCGTAGGTCGTCCAGTACGAATAGGCGAGCCGGTCGGCGCCTGCTTTCGTCGCGGCGTAGGGCGAGCGCGGCTTCAGCGGATGGTCCTCGTCCATCGGCGCTTCTTCGGCGGTGCCGTAGACCTCGGACGACGAGATGAGGATGAAGCGCTCGACCGGGGTGACGCGAATCGCGTCGAGCAGGATCTGCGTTCCCTCGACGTTCGTCGTCACGAACTCGGATGCGCCGTGCTCGATCGACTTCTCGACGTGCGACTCGGCCGCTGCGTTCACGATCACGTCCACGCCCTCGACGAGCTCGCGCACGAGCGCTGCGTCCCGGATGTCGCCGTGCACGAACGAGAGGCGGGGATGGCTCATCACATCGGCGAGGTTCTCAAGGTTGCCGGCGTACGTGAGCGCGTCGAGGGTGACGACCTCGTACGGCGTCGCTTCGAGCAGGTGCCGGATGAAGTTCGACGAGATGAACCCCGCCCCGCCGGTGACCAGTACGCGCTTGCTCATAGCTCCTCTTCGATCCTACGTGGGGGAGCCCCTGGTTCCCCCACGGGCCCCCTCCTCTGTGCCTCCACACGGCAAGCGCCTGAATGCGCTCCCGCCGGGGCGAGCCCGGCTCCGCGCGCGACTCGCAGCTCTCCAACTCCGGTCACGACCTAAAGCTCCTCTTCGATGGTGTACAGCGGCCTGCCTTCGACGTCCCGCTGGATTCGCCCGAGCGACTCGCCGATCAGCGCGAGAACGAAGCCCTGGATGCCGAGGACGAGAACAATGCCTGCTCCGGCGAAGAGCGGCCCGGGGAAGTTCGCATTGACGATCCAGTAGGCGACGCCGTAGACGCCGAGCCCGGCGGCGGCGAGTGAGCACAGCACGCCGAGCGAGACTCCGATCCACTGCACCGGCTGGGGCCAGAAGCCGGCGACGACGTGCAGCGCGAGACGCACGAGTCGCAGCGGCGAGTAGCGCGAGCCCGAGCTCGACGAAGCATGCGACACGTCGACCTCCTCGACGGAGACACCCGTCGAGACGACGAGCGCCTTCGTGAACTTCTGGCGTCCGATCGCACCCATCATCGGCTCGATCGCGCTGCGCCGGTAGCCGTTGAACGCGCAGCCGAAGTCGGAGATGTGGACGCCGGTAAAACGGCGAAGGAGGCCGTTGATCACGCGGCTCGGGAGGGTCCGGGAAGGCGAGTCGCGACGGGCGACCCGCCTTCCCGAGGCGACGTCCGCGCGATCGAGCGCCTCAAGGAGCTTCGGCAGGTCCTCCGGCTCGTTCTGGAGGTCGCCATCCATCGTTACGATGCGCTCGCCGCTCGCGCGGACGAGCCCGGCGTGCATCGCGGGATGCTGGCCGAAGTTCCGCTTGAAGCGGACGGCCTTGAGGCGTGGGTCTCTGTCGTGCAGGGCGCGCAGGCGATCGAAGGTCGCATCGGTCGATCCGTCGTCGACGAAGATCGCCTCCCAGTCGCGGCCGTCGAGTGAGGCCGCGATGCGCCGGTAGAGCTCCTCGACGGCACCCTCCTCGTTCAGCACGGTGACAACAACCGAAACGTCCATCGAATAAGACCCTAACCGGGTCCTCGTAGAGTCGAGCCTCGTGTGGGCCGACGGGGACGTGATCATGCGCCGCGAGGTGCTGAACGACGGGCGCGCGTGGATCGAGTTCCCGGTCATCGTCGTCCGCGACGAGCCTGAGCTGCTCGCCACCTACATCGCCGAGGGCACCCCTTTCTCATTCCCGGACGGCGACTGGCCGACGCCGGATCGCCGCCATCCGTGGCACCGCCGAGCGCGGTGGCAGGGTCACGGCGTGCTGATGCTGCAGCGTCCGGGGGAGGCGCACGCGATCTGGGTCTTCTGGCACGGGCGCGGGCGTGAGTTCCGCGGCTGGTACGTGAACCTGCAGGAGGCGTTTCGTCGCACCGAGCGCGGTTACGACACGCAGGACCTCGAGCTCGACATCTGGGTGCCGCTCGACGGGCCCTGGGAGTGGAAGGATGACGACGTGCTGGCAGACCGCGTACGAGAGGGGCGCTACTCGGAGGAGCAGGTGGCTGCGACCTGGGTGGAAGGCCGCCGCATCACCGCCGAGCTCGACGCCGGCCGCCACTGGTGGGACGACGCGTGGGCCGAGTGGCGTCCGGAACCGTCGTGGTCTCTGCGGGCGTGACCCGAGGGCGCATGTCCGGTGTCAGCAACACACATGAAAGCGTGGCGCGTTCGTGACGAACGTGTGTCGAGGGTCGACGAACGCCTGTCGGGTGCACCATTCAAGCCTCGGACACGTCCGGTGTCAGACACTGCCTTGACGCCGCGGGCGGGTCGAGCGCTGAGCACGGACTTCGATGACGGGCCCAGCCCTCGCCGCGCGCCGACGCTCGCCGGCTTTGCGTCGCTCGGGCTCTTCTGGGGTGCGTGGGCGGCCGTGCTGCCGAGCGTCCAACATGCGACGGGCGCGTCGAAGGGCGCCCTCGGCATCGCAATGCTCTTCGCGAGCGTTGGCTCGATCCCCGTGATGTTCTTCGCCGCGCCGCGCGCAATCAACCGCTTCGGCGCTCGGGCCGTCGCCGTCGGCTGCAGTGTCTTTGCCGTGGCGACGCTCCTCCCCGGTCTCGCGACGACGCTCCCCGTCCTCGTGCTGGCGCTCCTCGCCTGCGGTATGGGAACGGGCCTCGTCGACGTGTCGATCAACGCGAACGTCGGTCGCATCGAAAATGCCACCGGCAGGCGGATTCAGCCACTCGCCCACGGGATGTACTCCGTCGGCGTGCTCGTCGGTGCAGTTGGCGCAGGGCTCGCGCGAAGCGCCGGGGTCGGGAGGGAACCGATCCTGGTCGCCGTCTCCGTCTGCATCGGGCTGACGGCCATCGCCGTCACGAGCGATCGCGCCCGGGTGCACGCCGAGGTGGCGAGCGGTGTTCGCTTCTCCCACGGCCTCCTCCTGATCGGGATCGTCGGCGCGGTCGCGTTCATCGTCGAAGGTGGGATCGAGAGCTGGAGCGCGCTCTTCCTCGAGCGCCAACTGCACGCGCGACCCGCCGTCAGCGGCCTCGGGCCGGGCGTCTTCGGAGGCTCGATGGCGCTCGGGCGATTCTTCGGCCAGGCAGCCGGGCGCCTGTCGGATCGCGCGCTCCTTGGCGGCGGCGCTGTCCTTGCGGCGGTGGGCTGCACGCTCGCGGCCGCTGCGCCGAACGCGCCGATCGGGCTCGTCGGCTTCGCGCTCGGCGGCGCCGGCATCTCACTGAACGCACCGATCATCTTCGGCTTCGCCGGGCGCCGCGGTGACGCCGGCACCGCTCTCGCGACGGTGACCACGATCGGCTATTTCGGGCTCCTCGTCGGACCGCCGCTCGTCGGGGGGATCGCTCAGGTCACGAGCCTCCGCGTTTCGTTCTTCGTCCTCGCCGCCGTCGCTGCTGCCGTCGCGGTGGCCGCGTTGCACCTGCGGCTCGACGACCGACCGCGAGCTCGCGACACCTCCTCGTAACGAATCTGCAGCGAGAGTGCAACAAGAGCGCAAAGAACCGCAAAGGACACTTTCGCAGAGATCGGAGGTGCAGGTACCACGGACGAGACCACGTCCCCTCGTCGAACGGAGCCGCTCGCATGAACCGCACTCGCCTGCTTCTGATCTCACTCTTCGCCGCATTCCTGCTCGTCGCGCCGACCGCGCAGGGCGCTTCGCCAGACCTCGTCGTCAGCCAGGTCTACGCGGGCGGAGGTAATGCCGGCGCGACCTTCACCAACGACTACGTCGAGCTCTTCAACCGCGGCAGCTCGACGGTCGATCTCACCGGATGGTCGATTCAGTACGCCCCCGCGGGGGGCACGTCGTGGTCACCGACCCCCCTTGCAGGAACCGTGGCAGCCGGCCGCCGCTATCTCGTCGCGCTGGCCTCGGCGGGCGCGGTCGGGGCAGCCTTGCCGGCGGCCAACGCCACCGGCACGACGAACCTGGCGACGAGCGGCGGCAAGGTCGCGCTCGTGCACGACACCGCGGCGCTCACCTGCGGCGCTTCGGCGGGGAGCTGCTCCGCGGTTACGCCTGTTCACGATCTCCTCGGCTACGGCCCCGCCACCGACTTCGAGGGATCCGCCCCAGCGGCAGCGCTCACGAGCACCACGGCTGCCGTGCGCGGCGGCAACGGGTGCACCGACACCGATTCGAGCGCGGCGGACTTCATCGCCGACACACCAGTGCCCCACAACTCCTCGACTGCCGCGGTCCTCTGCGCCGGCAGCACGCCGGGGTCGACCCAGAGCGCAAGCGTCGACGTCACCATCCAGTCCGCCATCTCGCTCACGCTCGAACACAGCGCGCTGAGCTTCGGAAGTTCCGCCGCAGGCGCGACCCCTGCGCCGGTGGGCGAACGCGTCACAGTCGTCAGCAACGGGTCGACGGGCTACGCGCTCAGCGTCCACCGCGCCGTGTTCACGCCGGCGGACCTGCCGCTCGGCATCTCGGCGACTGCACCGGCCGGGGCGCTGCTCGCGGGACCGCTCGCAGGCGGGGCGGTCGTCCATGTGCCGATCGCTCCCGCTGCCGACCTCCTCCTCGGGACACGAGCGGCGGCGAGTGCGACCGGAGGCGACGTCTGGCCGACCACCTTCGCCTTCGTCCCTTCACTGCCGTTGGTTCCCGCGGGCCACTACACGTCGTCGGTCACCTACACGGTGATCGGCCGGTGATCGGAGCCGTCGCCTACGCGCTCTCGCTCGGCGCTGCGAGTTTCGCGACGCCTGCGCAAGTGACGCTCGCAGCGTCCCCTGCGCACGTCGCGCTCGCGGCCGGGAGCCGGCAGGCCGTCCGCATTACCGCCACCGGCGGCGCGCCCCTCACGGTCGAGGCGCGCGTCGCCGGTTTCGGGCTCGACCTCCGTGGCAGGCCGAAGATCGCCGCTACGGGCGATGGGGCGGCGTGGGTCTTCGTCACGCCCCCGAAGGTTCGCGTCGGCCGCTTCGGCGGAGTGCTCGTCGTCACGGCGCGACGGCCCGCTCGGACGCGGCCCGGCGACCATACGGCTCTCGTTCTCCTGTCGGCGGTCGCGCCGTCGGCTCGAGGAGTGGTCGTGCGGATGCGCATCGGCCTCGTCGTCTCCGTGCGAGCCCCGGGACGCATCGTCCATCGCGTCGCAATCGTCGCCGCGCGTGCGCGGCGCGCCGGAGCCGGCCGGCTGCTCGACGTCACGATCGCGAATCGCGGCAACGTGATCGAGACGATTGGTGCCGGTCGGCTGACGGTGACGCTCGTCGGCAGCGGCGGGATCGTCGCGCGCTACCGCGCCGGGCGCCGCGAGCTCCTCCCTCGCGCCCGGGGCCTCGTCCGGTTTCGCGTCCGAGGAGGCATCCGCGGGGTCTTGACGGCGCGAGTCGAGCTGCAGCGCACGGCCCGCCACTGGGTCGTGCGCCGCTTTCGGCTACGTCTGTGAGCGAGAGCTCGACGCTCGTGTCATCAGGCCTGCTCCAGGAGCGGTGCGAGTACCTCCGCTTCGGCCCGCCGGCGTCGCTTGATCGCGAACGCTGCGAGCGAACCGGCCGCCACGACGGCAGCGCCGACGTAGACAGCAGGTGTCATCCCGTTCACGAAGGAGGTGCCGGTGCCATAGCCGCCGTAGTGGGCGAAGAGCGACGCGAGCACCGCCACACCGAACACCCCACCGAGTTCGCGTACCGCGTTGTTGGCTCCTGACGCCTGGCCCTCCTCCTCCGGCCGCACGGAGGAGAGAACGAGATTCGCGACCGGCGCGAAGAAGAGCGCCATACCCGCTCCCGAAAGGACGAACGGGATCACGAGTGAGCTGTAGGGCGTCGTCGGCGTCGAGACCGCCGCGATCCAGGCAAGCCCTGCGGCCTGGAGCGCCAGGCCGAGACCCATCAACTTCTCGCCGCCGACCCGGTCCGAGAGTGCGCCGGCGATCGGCGCGATGAAGATCGGCATCGCGGTCCAGGGCAGGATCCGCAGCCCCGACTGGAGCGGCGAGTATCCCTGCACCGTCTGGAAGAACTGCGCCAGCAAGAAGATCGAGCCGAACATGCCGAAGAACATGAAGAGGCTCGAGATGTTTGCGAGCGCGAACGTGCGGTTGCGGAAGAAGCGCATCGGGAGCATCGGCGTGGTCGTCCGAAGCTCCCACCAGACGAAGACACCGAGCAGCACGAAGCCCGCGAGCAATGCGCCGCCGATCTCCGGGGAGGCCCAACCGACCGAGTTCCCGCGCACGAGCCCCCACACAATGCCGAAGAGACCGGCACTCGCGAAGCCAAGACCGGGCAGGTCGAGCTTGGTCGCCGGGCCGTGAGTCTCCGAGAGACGCGACCAGGCGAGTGGCGCCAGGACGAGCCCGATGGGCACGTTCAGCCAGAAGATCCAGTGCCACGAGATGCCACTGACGACGGCGCCCCCGACCAGCGGGCCGAGCGCAACAGCAAGCCCGCTGATGCCGCCCCACGCACCCAGCGCGAGGCCCCGCCGTTCGACGGGAACCGCAGCGGAGAGGATCGTCAGGGTGAGCGGCATCACGATCGCACCGCCGAGACCTGCACGGCTCGCGCGGCGTCGAGTGCGCCGATCGATGGAGCGACCGCGGCCGCCGCCGAGGCGAGCGTGAAGATCGCGAGGCCGATCGTGAAGAGCCGGCGGCGGCCGAAGCGGTCACCGAGCGCCGCGCCGGTCAGGAGCAGCACGGCGAAGGTGAGCGTGTAGGCATTCACAGTCCACTCGAGGCCACTGAGTCCGGAGTGCAAGTCCTTGCGGATCACGGGCAGCGCGGTCGTCACGACGAGGTTGTCGAGCGTGACCATGAAGAGCGCGAGCGAGGTGATCGCGAATGTCCACCACATATTCACTTTGTGAGTCATTACTTACCTCCGGTCGAAAAAAGGGGTCAAGGGGATTTGCAGCCTTCGACAAGCCGCGTGCCCCAACCCTCGGTTGGGGCGTCCATCGACGAGAGCACGTTCATGAGCATGCCGTGGGAGAAGAACGTCGCGAGTTCCTTCGGCGCGACACCGGAGACCCGCTCGACGTAGCTGACGAGGTCGCCGTAGCCGTCCCGCACGACGGCGCAGATCTCGGGATCCTCGCACGCCGCGTACGCCTGCATCTGAGCCCGCAGATAGACCCGTTCGGACCCGAGCAGCACGCCGTAGGCCTCACCGATCGCGTGGAGCGCCTCCTCGCCGCGCGTCCCCTCGGCGGCCCGCTGGAAGATCTCGAGCGTCTGCCGGAAGCACCTCGCGACCACGGCTTTGTACAGTTCTTTCTTCGTGCCGAAGAGCCGGAAAACGTAGGGCTGGGAGATGCCTGCGAGCCGGGCGATCTCATCCGTCGAGGCGCCGTGGAGCCCGCGCTCGGCGAAGACCACGAGCGCCGCGTCGAGGATCTCCTCGCGCCGCTCTTCCTTGGACTTTCGTTCGGTGACGACCATTGTTTGTAAGTTAGTGCTTACTTACTGATGTGTCAAGGGCCACGGCCACACGGTCGAGATCTGCAGCGGAGAGTCGCGAATGGAGCGGTAGCGCGAGCGCCCGGTCGAACACGCGTCGCGCGCCCGGGAACTCGCCTTGGTCGCGGTACGCGCCGAGGAGTGGCAACGAGTACGTACCGATCTGTGCCTCGATGCCTTGCGCACGCAGCTCGGCGAGCACGCGGTCCCGATCGTCGAGCTGAAGCACGTAGGCCTGCCAGCCGTGGACATCACCGTCGTCGGCCACTGGGAGGTCCACGGGCAGGTGGCTCAAGCGTTCCGTGTAGCCGTCGGCCACGCGCGTGCGCTCCGCGAGCAGCTCGTCGAGACGCCGCGCCTGTGGAAGGCCAACTGCACAGAGAATGTCCGACAGGCGATAGTTGAGGCCCGGCGCCGGCAGATCGGGCGGCGCCAGCGAGCGCCAACCGTGATTGCGCATCTGCCGCACCGAATCGGCGAAGCGATCGTCGCCGGTCGTGACGGCGCCACCTTCGCCCGTCGTGACGATCTTTCGTGGGTGGAAGCTGAGGCAGCCCGCCACGCCGAGGCCACCGCAGGCGCGTCCGCGGTACCGCGCGCCGAGTGCGCCGGCAGCATCTTCGAGCACCGGGACGCCGTCCGGCAGTTCGTGCATGCGCAGCGGCCGGCCGAACAGATGCACGCCGAGGATCGCCTTCGTCCGCGGCCCGACGTCGATCAGCCCCGGATCGAGATTCATCGTCTCGGGGTCGACGTCGACGAGCACGGGCCTCAAGCCGCAGAGCACGACGACGTTCGCCGTCGCGGGGAAGGTGTAGGCAGGCACGACGACCTCGTCGCCCGGCTGGAGCTCGAGCGCCAATACGGCGAGGTGCAGGGCCGCGGTTCCCGAGGTGACGGCGAGAGCGTGCGCGACCTCGCAGATGCGCGCGATCTCCGCTTCGAACTCGCCCACCTTGGGGCCCATGGTGAGCATGCCGCTCTCCAGGACCTGCGCGACCTCGCCGAGCTCGCGCTCGCCGACGTCGGGCCAGCCTAGGCGGATACCAGGATCTTCTCTCGATACCACGCGATCGTCTTCTCGAGGCCCTCATCGAGCTCGACACGCGGCTCCCAACCGAGAACCTCGCGAGCCTTCTCGACATTCGGTATGCGCAGCTCGACGTCCGCGTAGTGAAGCGGCTGAAAGGTGATCTCGCCCGTCGCACCCGAGAGACGCTTGATCCGCTGGGCGAGGTCGAAGATCGTGACGGCGGACCGTGGATTGCCGATGTTGAACGACTGGCCTACCGCCTCCGGGCGCTCGAGACACGCGAGCACGCCGCTGACCATGTCGGTGACGTAGCACCACGCGCGAATCTGCGAGCCGTCGCCGTGGATCGTCAGGTCGCGACCCGCAAGCGCGCCCTCGATGAACGCGCGGATCGCGCCGCCGCCGATCTGATGCGGGCCGAAGACGTTGAACGGGTGCACCGTCACGGCCGGTAGGCCAAGCTCGTCGTGGTAGGCGTGGGCCATGTGCTCGCCCGCGAGCTTCGAAACCGCGTACGTCCAGCGGGCCTCTCCCACCGAACCGATGGTCGACACCTGTCCCTCCTCGACGCGAAACGCATGCGTGCCGAAGACCTCGCTCGTCGAGAAGTCGATGAAGCGCTCGAGCGTCGGCAAGGTCGCGATCGCCGCCTCGAGCGCGTTGTACGTCCCGATCACATTGACGCGCATGGTGCGCACAGGGCTCGCGAGCACGGTGTCGACGCCGGCGATTGCGGCGCAATGCACGAAGTGAGTCGCGCCGTCGGCCGCGACGCGCATGGATTCCGCATCGAGGATGTCGCCCCGAACGAGCTCGTACCCCGGATGATCGGCGAGATCCGTGCCGGAGAGCGAGTCACGGTGCAGGTTGTCGAAGGCGACGACGGTGTTGCGGTCGACGAGCTCGCGGGCGAGCGTCGTCCCGATGAAGCCGGCGCCGCCGGTGATGAAGATCCGCTTCCCCTCGAGCATCGGGGACAGCGTAGATGGTCGGTCAGCAGCCTCGTCAGCGCACCACGGGCGGAACACCGGCAAGCTCGACGGCAGAACCGGTCGAACCGCGAATCGCCGCGGCGATGAAGAGCACCGACCCGACGCTGAGCCCGCCGGCGATCAGCACCCACACTCCACCGTTGCCGGCGAAGCGGTAGACGGGCCCGACCGCAAGGCGGCCGAGGGGGCTGCCAAGGCCACTCACGGTCAGCACGGCCGTCAATACCTTGGCGCGGAGCGCGGCCGGTGGCCGTGTCGTGAGCAGGCCCATGAAGGGAGCGTTCACCGACGGCACACACACGCCACACGCGACAACAGCCGCGCACGCGACGGGCCAAGAGACATCCAGGGCGACGATCCAAAGCGGGAGCGTGGCGCACACGACGCCAAAACCAGCAAGCCGGAGCGGCGAGATTCGGTCGAGCAGCTTCATGACGAGCAATGAGCCGACGAGGGCGCCGACGCCGAAGCTCGTGAAGATCCACCCCGCGATGTGCGGGTCGCCGTGGTACCGCGTGAACGCGAGCAGCGGCACGGCAACCGCGATCGCTCCCGAAGCGCCGTCGAGGAGCACGAGCGTGAGTGACATCGGGCCGAGAAGGCGGTCTTTCGCGAGGTAGCGAACGCCGGCGAGAATGCCGCGGTGCTCCTCGTCGGCGGGAACCCGGCGGCCGGCCTTGACGAGCGCGAGGACCACCACGAACGCGAAGAGGAAGGTCGTTCCGTCGACGACGAGCAGCGGCGGTGCGCCGTAGAGCGCGATCAGCACGCCGGCGATCGCAGGCCCGACCACAATCGGCAACTGCGTCGCGGCTCCGAACAACCCGGACGCCTTGGCGACGGTCTTCTCGTCATCGCCGAAGAGCTCCGGGATGATCGAGCGCTGCGCACTGATGTAGGGCGCGTTGAAGACACCGAGGAGAAAGACAATTGCAAGAAGGAGTCCGAAGCTCAGATGGCCTGACCACTGCAACACCGGGATGAGCACGATCAGCGGCGTGCGAAGCGCGTCGCAGACGAGCATCGTTGTGCGCGCGCCGAGCCGGCCGACGACCGAACCGCTCGGAATGCCAAAGAGCGCCATCGGCACCACCTCGGCGGCGAGGACGACGCTCATCCTGGTCGCAGAGCCGCTCGTGACGAGGACGAACCAGGGAAGTGCCACGAAGGTCATCGCCGTGCCGGTGCTCGAGACGACCTCGGCCGCCAGAAGCGCGACCAGCGTGCGGGAGAGCTGCATCTCGGCGAATATAGTACGTCCGTACGTTTTTGTAAAGTGTCGCCATGCCGAAGGTCTCAGATGCCCACCGCGCCGAGCGGCGTGAGCAGATCCTGGCCGGCGCGCGTCGCGCATTCTCGGCTTGGGGCTACGAGGGGGCGACGGTCGCGCGGCTCGAGGAATCGATCGGCCTGTCGCGGGGTGCGATCTTCAGCTACTACCCGAGCAAGTGGGAGCTCTTCTACGCACTCGCGACGGTCGACCAGAAGCGATTCGGCGAGCTCTGGCTCGAGCTTGGCTTCGAGGGAGTCGTGCGCCATTTCGGTGACGAGGACCCGGACTGGATCGGCGCATACCTCGAGGTCGGGCGCATGCTGCGCACAGACCCCGCGCTCCGGGAGCAGTGGCAGGCGCGCAATCCCGACCTGCATGCGCAAATCGTTCGCCACCTCGAGGAGCGGCGCGCCGAGGGCGCCGACCGAAGCGACCTGCCACTGACATCGATCGGCATGTTCCTCGGCGTCGTGCTCGACGGGCTCGCCGTGCAGCGCGGGGCGGGCTTCCCGATCGACGTGGAGGGGACGCTCGAGCTCGTCCGGTCTGCGCTCACCCCGAAGTAGCATCGACGCTGTGAGAACAGTCCTCTTCGTCGGCGCCGGCCGCCATCAGCGCCGTGCGATCGTGCAAGCGAAGGAGATGGGCCTGCGCGTGGTCGCGGTCGATCGCAACCCGGAGGCGCCAGGCCTTCACGAAGCCGATATCGCGAAGGTCGTCGACTTCGCCGATGCCGAGGCCGTGATCGCGGCGACCAAGCGCATCAACCTCGATGGCGTCTTGACCGTCAGCGCCGACCGTGCCGTGCCGGTGGTCGCGGCCGTCGCGGCGGCGCGCGGGCTGGCGGGGATCGGCCTCGAGACGGCGCATCTGATGACGCACAAGGTCGCCATGCGCGCTCGGCTCGCCGATGCGGGAGTGCCGCAGCCACGCTTCGCCGCAGTCCGTGCGCTCTCCGAACGGCGGCGTGCGGCGGATGAGGTCGGCTTCCCTGCCGTGCTCAAACCCGCCGACTCGGGCGGCCAGCGCGGGGTCTTCCGCGTCGAGTCGCTCGACGACATCGACGCGCATCTGCATGAAGCTCTCGCCGCCTCGCCGAGCGGCGAGGCGATCCTCGAGGAGTATGTCGAGGGCGTCGAGATGAACGGGATCGTGCTCGCGCGTGCCGGCGAGGCGATCCCGCTGACACTGTCCGACCGTCTACGCCCGCCGGGTGTCGGCTTCGGGGTCGGCTGGATCCATGTCTACCCGGCGACGATCTACGGCGAGCAGCTGGCGGAGTCGGAACGCGTGGCAACACACACCGTCCACGCGCTCGGTCTGAAGACGGGGATCGCATTTCCGCAACTGATCGCCGCGCCCGACGGACGCGTTGTGGTCGTTGAATGTGCTGCGCGTGTCCCCGGCGGTCAGATGGCCGACCTCGTCCGCCTTGCAACGGGCGTCGACCTCGTCGAAGTGCAGATCCGGATGGCACTCGGCGACGAGCTCCCGGATGAGCTCGTCCAAGCCCAGTTCGACCAGCCGCTCGCGATTCGCTTCCTCACGGCCGAGCCGGGACCGCTCCCCACCGGGCGCGTGAAGCGAATCGGGCCGCTCGACAAGGTGCTGGCGTTTCCCGGCGTCGTGCAGGCCGACGTCTACCTCCAGGTCGGTGAGACGATCAGGCCGGTGCGCCTCGACGGCGATCGCCGCGGTTACGTGATCGCGACGGCCAAAACGAATCTTGAAGCGCTCGATCGCGCCGAAGCTGCGGCGCGGCTGCTCGACGTGGAGGTCGAGTGAGCGATCCGCGCACCGAGCTCGTTGCCGCCGGTTACGACGCAATGGCAGACAGGTGGGAGGCATGGTCCTCGGCGATCACCGACGATCCACGGCGCGAATGGCTCGGGAAGCTCGTCGAGCGCCTACAGAAAGAGGGGCAGGTCGTCGAGCTCGGATGCGGTAACGGCACGGCGGAGACTGTCGAGCTCGCGCGTCAATTCCGGCTGACAGGCGTCGACCTCTCGCCCGAGCAGCTGCGGCGGGCACGCGGCCGGGTGCCCGAGGCCACGTTCATCCTCGGGGACCTCACAACCATCGAGTTCGAGGCGGCCTCGCTCGACGCGGTGTGCGCCTACTACGTCCTGAATCACGTGCCGCGAGAACTGCTCCCCGGTCTGTTCGCACGCGTCCACACATGGCTTCGACCTGGTGGACTCTTTCTTGCAACTCTCGGAGCAAACGACATCGAGGGCTGGGAAGGGGAGTGGCTCGGTGTGCCGATGTACTTCTCCGGCTACGAGCCCGAGCAGAACCGAGAGCTGCTCTCGTCGTTCGAGCTCGTCGCGGACGAGGTTTGCTCGATCGCCGAGCCGGAAGGTGCCGTCGCCTTCCACTGGATCCTGGCGCGGCGATGACGTGTGATTTCTCGCTTACGCACTACCGCGACCTGCTCCGCGCTGCGAAGGCGGGTGGGTACCAGTGCGCAGGCTTCGAGCGTGCGCCTCTCCCCGGCAACCTGATCCTGCGGCATGACGTCGACCTGTCGCTCGATGCCGCGATCGCTGTCGCTGAGCTCGAGGCACACGAGCAGATGTGGTCGACCTGGTTTCTGATGACGCGCTCGGTCTTCTACAACCTCGCCTCCCGCGAAGGCAAACGCGCGATCGAACGGTTGCGCGCACTCGGTCACCGCGTTGCTCACCACGCCGTCTACCCGAACATCGACCTCGACGATCGCTTCGACGCGGTCGTCGCGTGGCACAACCCCGACCCCTCGTTCATGCGCGCGGCGATCGCCGGCGCCGTGAACGTGATGGAGGCGCCCTTCTTCGATCCTGAGCACTATCGCTCGGACTCGAACCAGAACTGGCGTCACGGTTGTCCACATGGGGAGCTTGCGTCCGGGCGGTTCGAGTGGCTGCAGCTCTTGACGCATCCGGAGATCTGGGCCTTCGCGGGCACGACGATGGGGGAGACGATGGAGTCGATGCTCGACGCCGATCGCGCCGCTCGACTCGAGCAGCTGCGCGCGGACCGTATCGACCTCTCTTGAGCGATCGCGAGATCCCGCTCGCGGGTGGCGACGTGAATCTCGTCGTGCGGGTGGGCGACACGGTGCGGCGTCCCGTCGGGCCTGCCGGCATCCAGGCGCTGCTTCGCCACTACGAGCAGGTGGGGTTCGAGGGGGCGCCTCGATTCCTCGGCATCGACGAGCAAGGTCGCGAGATGCTCTCGTTCGTCGAGGGAGAGCCGGCGTTCGCGCCCGTGCCGGGCGGCGAAGAGGTGGTCGCCGCGATCGGGCGGCTCCTGCGTCGGGCGCACGACGCACAGGCCGGCTTCGTCCCGCCGGCGGACGCCGGCTGGCAGCGCCATGAAGCAGATCCGGAAGCGGGTGAGGTGATCGGGCACTGCGACCTCTTCTGGACGAACGTGATCTTCCGCGACGGGTTGCCGGCCGCACTGATCGACTGGGAGCTCGCCCGTCCAGCGACGCGAGCCCTCGAGGTCGCCCTCGCGGCAACGTACTGGGCGGGGATCCGGATCGACGAGCAGCTCGTCGCCTGGGGGCTGCCGCTCGAGCGCCGTGGCGAGCGCCTGCGGGTTCTCTGCGACGCGTACGGACTCGACGGGCCCGGCCGCGACAGGCTGCTCGCGGAGCTGGTCAAGCACCGCCGCGGCCGCGTCGCGCGGGGAGAGTGGCGGGGCACTACGCCTCGAGAGGTGATCGTGGCGAACCTCCGCTTCGTCGAGGATCATCGAGCCGAACTCGCTACGTTCCTCGCGTGAAACCGCTCACGGTCATGGTCACGGCGTCGGGCGCGCCCGGCACGGCCGCTCTGCTCCACGCGCTGCGGAGAAACGGCGAGCGCGAGGTGCGCCTCGTCGGCACCGACATGAATGAGCACTCGGTTGGTCGACATCTCTGCGACGCGTTCCACCTCGTCCCGGGCGGAGCCGACCCGGCGTTTCCGGACGCGATGCTCGACATCGCGAAGCGCGAAGGAGTCGACGCAATCCTGCCGCAGTCCTCATTCGATCTTGAAGCGCTGGCGGAGCAGGTCGATCGGTTCCCGATGCCCGTGCTCGTTTCCAGCCCCGATTCGATCCGGCGCTCGAACGACAAGGCCGAGACCTACGAGCTTCTGCACAGGCTGGGACTGCCTGCGCCGACGTTTCGGCGCGTGAACGGCGCACGGGCGGTCGACGCTGCGGCGCGCGAGCTCGGCTACCCCGATCGCGCGGTGTGCTTCAAGCCGGTGTTCTCGTCCGGCTCGCGCGGCTTCCGCATCCTCGACGCGACCGTCGACCGCGCGCACCAGCTCTTGAACGAACGGCCTGGATCGGTCTCGATGCGTCTCGAGGAGGCAGTCGAGCTCCTGCCGGACATCGGCGGGCCTGACCTGCTCGTGATGGAGCTCGCCACTGGCGGAGAGCGAACGATCGACGGCATCGGCAACGGCCACGAGATCGTGCTCGGTCATCCGAAGACGCGCGAAGCGATGCGAGCCGGCCTCGCGATGTACTTCGTCACGCTCGCCGACGACGGCCTGATGGAGATCGGCAATCGCATCGTCGCCGAGCTCGCGATCGAGCATTTCTTCAACATCCAGCTCGTCGGCGACCACGTGATCGAGATCAACCCGCGCATCTCCACGATCGTCTACCAGGACGACCTGAACCTCCCGTACCTGGGCGTGAAGCGCGCCCTCGGCGAGATCTCGGACGACGAGCTCCGGTCGCTCACCTCCCGCATCCGCCCAGGCCGAACCGTGCTGCGCTACTTCGACCAGCTCGAGTTCGACGCGTGATTGAACGCGCCCCAGCTGGCTGCGGAGGCCAGGTCCCTTGGTCAGACCAAGTTCGGCGAAAGTATGACGACCGACCGGCCATGTCCCTTCGCCAAGTCAGCGTGACAGAGGAGTGACAACTCACCCACAGGCCGCTAGACCTCCGCACCCCAGCCGATGCGACTGGCGTGACCTTCGCAAAGCGACGGTGTCGGAAGGGTCACTGACCGTCAACAGGTGTCTGTTGCGGGCACGGCCGGTGGTCAGACCAAGTTCGGCGAAAGTGTGACGCAGACCAAGTTCGGCGAAAGTGTGACGGACGTCCCACAGCTACGGGTGACGCATTGTCCGGTGAACGTGGCCGGGATTCCGTGGGAGAATGTGAAAGCGCTGCGGCGGAAGGGAGTCGACGCCAGGCTCGTCGTCTTCGAGCGGGGGAAGCTTCACCACGAGGCTGACTGGTCGCTCGACCGGCACGGGAATCTCGCCCGACGGCTGGCGACGCAGTTCGCGGCTTTCGCGAAGCTTGCGCCACGCACCGACGTCTTCCATTTCTACTTCGGGTTGACCCTGATCCCGAAGTCGATGCAGTTTCCGCTCCTGCGCGCCCTGCGCAAGAAGAGCGTCTTCCACTACCTCGGCTCGGACATTCGCGGTAAGTCGCGCGCCGAGCTCGGCTACGGCAGCCGCGCGAACGCCGAGATCGTCGGCTCCTACGACGCGATCCGCTGGGTACCCGACGCGCACGTCATTCCACCGGGCCTCGATCTGCGGGAGTTCACACCCGTGCCACCGTCCGACCGGGCGCGGCCGCTCGTCGTTCACGCACCCTCCAATCGTGAGAAGAAGGGAACCCAGTTCGTGATCGAAGCGTGCGAGAAGCTCGGAGTCGAGCTCGACATCGTCGAAGGCGTGCCGCACGAGGAGGCACGCGCGCGCTACGCACGCGCCGACATCGTCGTCGACCAGCTGAACGCGGGCTGGCACGGCGTGTTCGCGCTCGAGTCGATGGCGCTCGGTAAGCCGGTCGTCACCCACCTGAAGCCCGACGTCGTCGAGCTGAGCGCAACGGGATTCGGCGTTCGGCTGCCGATTGTTCCGGCGACGCGAGAAACGCTCGCCGAGAGCCTGCTGCCACTTGTCGAGCAGCCCGCCCTCCGGCGCGCGATCGGGGCGTCGAGCCGAACCTACGTGGAGCAGGTGCATGACATCGACCGCGTGGCCGACCGCCTGCTCGACGTCTACCGTTCCCTCTAGGTGGCCCTCGCCTCCCAGATGCGGCGCCTCGCGCGCCACTCAGCGATCTACGGCATCGGCGGCCTCGTCTCGCGGATTCTCGCGACCGTCCTGCTGCCGCTCTACACCCACTACCTGCCGCCCGGAGCGTACGGCCAGGTCGAGATCGTCACGGCGGCCACAGCTGTCCTCGCGATCGTTCTGCAGATGGGAATCGCAAGCGCATTCTTCCGCTTCTACTTCGACGCCAAGGAAGCCGCCCAGAAGCTGACCGTCGTTCGGACGTCCTTCTGGTTCACGATGGCGATGTCGACCGTTGGGCTCGTGCTCGGCGTCGCCTTCGCCGGCGCGATCAGCCACTGGATCGGCCTCGGCCATCAGCCGTGGCTCGTACGCGCGGGAGCAGTAGGGCTTTGGGCGCAGACGAACTACCAGCAGCTCACCGCGCTCTTTCGGGTCGAGGAGCGATCCACCGCGTACGCAATCGCGAGCGTGGCGAACGTCCTCGTCACCGTCGCGGCGATGGTCGTCTTCGTTGCGGTGTTCCACTGGGGAGCGGTCGGCCTCGTCGTCGGCAACTTCACCGGCACGCTCGTCGTCTACCTCGGCCTTCTCGCCTACCGAACCGAGCAGCTCGGGCTCGAGTTCGACCGCTCGCTCTTCCGGCGAATGCAGCACTTCGGGATGCCGCTCGTGCCCTCGGCCCTTGCACTCTGGATGATCAACTTCATCGACCGCGAATTCGTCTCCTGGTACAAGGGCAACGCCGAAGTCGGCGTGTATTCCGCGGCCGTGAAGATCGCGTCGGTGATCACGTTCGTGCTGATTGCATTCCGCACGGCGTGGCCCGCGTTCGCCTACTCGATCGATGACGACCAGGAGGCGCGCCGCACCTATTCGTTCGTACTCACCTATTTGCTCGCAGTCGCTTCTTGGGCTGCGCTCGCGCTCGGTGCGCTCGCGCCGTGGTGGACGGAGTTGCTCACCGACCCGAGGTACCAGCGCGCGGAGAAAGGCATCGCACTGCTCGCCTTCGCGGGAGCGGTCTATGCCGGTTATACCGTGCTCGCGATCGGGAGCGGACGCGCGCGCCGTACCCAGCTGAACTGGGTGGTCTCGGGCGCCGGCGCCGCGGTGAACGTCGGCCTCAACTTCTGGCTCGTGCCGCGTTACGGCATGGTGGGTGCGGCGGTGTCAACGGTTGCTGCCTACCTCGTGCTCTTCGGCGGAATGACGATCTACGCGCAGCACGTGTATCCCGTCGCCTACCAGTGGCGACGCGTCGCAACGGTTGTGCTCGCAGCGGTCGGACTCACGGTCGCCGCACGAAGTGCCGGGCTGACGCTCGCGCTCTCGATCGTGCTCGTCGCCGCGTACCCGTTCGTCTTGCTGCTGCTCGGCTTCTACCTCCCGGCAGAGCGCGCGCGCATTCGGCGACTCGTGCCGCTGCGCTAGCCACGGCGGCGCGCGTAGCGCACGCCGGTGCCGATCGCCCCGGCAGCTGCGAGGAGGACGGCGAGACCGCCAAGCACGAGGATCGGGAGCGGTGTGCTGCTCGTCCGGTCGGCGACCGGCGTGAACGCCGTCGCCTCCTTCTTCGGCCCGCTCTGAACGCGCCCGAGCGCCTGGTTATGGGGCGAAGGCTTGCCGAGCGAGACCAGTTGACCAGGGCCGGCACCGTGCCCGAGCGCCTGCAAGCCGCGCCCAACTTGCTTTGGCGCCGGCTTGCCCTGCCGAAGGCGAAGCGATGCGACCAGGGCGAACTTGATATCCGTCGAGAGGCTCGTGTAGACCTTGGCGTCGTCCGGAATGTGCTTGAGAGCGTCGCGATAGCAACTCTGAGGGTACGACGACGCGATCCGCCCATCGTGGTACCAGTCGTTGTAGATGCGATCGCGACAGGGAACCGCGGCACCGGCAGAGACCGGGACGACGAGGCCGGCGAGCACGACAGAAAAAACGAAGAGGCGCCTCATCACACTCATGTTCCCCCGCGCTCATTTTGAACCCTCCTCTGAGCCGTAAGGCTTTCGTAAAAATCTTCATCGCAGCAGGAAGCAGGCGTCGTGGCACGAATCGGCGACCGCCACGCGGGCGAGGAGTGCCCCCCGGCGGTCGAGCACGGTCAGCACGCCGTGCGCGAGAGACGCCGTCAGCACGCGGCCGAACCCGTGCTGCACGTTGTACGACCCGACCGGCACGGCGATCTCGCGGAGCAGACGTCCAGTCAGCGAGAGAACCTGCAACGTGCCGGAGTCGCCGCTCGTGACGTAGGCCACCCCGTCGCCGAACGTCGCATGCTGCGGCGCGAGGTCGGCAGCGTGAGATGTGCGCCCGATCGCGAGCAGGCGGTCACGACCGGCGGTGATCCAGAGCTTGCCGTCCGGGGCAACACCGACATCGTGGACGCCGAAGCCCGGCGTCAGGTTCGAGAGGTGCCGCATCTGCCGCGCATCAACGACGGCCACGTGCTCGGCGTCGGAGCCGAGCCCGACGAAGAGCCGGCTGCCGGTGACGTCGATGGTGAGATGTCGCGCCCAGCCGGGCAGTCTCGCGCGGCCGAGCACGCTGCCCCGCACGACGTCGACCGCGACGACGCTGCTGCGTCCGGAATCGGTGATGAACGCGTGCCTCCCATCCGGGTGCGCCACCGTGTATCGCGGTTCGGCGAGGTTGCGCAGGACGTGCTCAACCCCCCGCGCACTCACGATCGACACCGCTCCGGTCGCGGTGTGACAGACGACGGCACGCGTGCCGACGAGCTCGATCGAGCGTGGGTCCGGCAAGGTTCCGATCGAGCGAACCACCGCAAACGATCCGAGGTTCACGACCGCGAGGCGCGACTCCGCGTCGCACGTCACGAGCGCGAGCGGAGCATCCATCGCGTCGGCGAGTACCGCGCGAGAGCCGAGCGAGGCGGCCGCGGCCAGCGCGATGAACTCGCGGCGATTCACACCGGGGACTACGGCGCGGCGGCGCGCCGAGGTCCAGGCGTGCCATGTGAAAGAGTCACCGGAGTCGAGAAAAGAAGAAGCGATGCTAAAGGACTTCCGTCAGTTCATCCTGCGCGGCAGCCTCGTCGACCTGGCCGTCGCCGTCGTGATCGGCACCGCGTTCGCGGCCGTCATCGCCGCGCTCGTCGCCGACATCATCACACCGTTGATCGCGGCGATCGGCGGAAAGCCGGATGTCGGCGCGTTGTCCTTCACGATCAACGGCAGCCACTTCCTCTACAGCGCCTTCCTGAACGCCCTGATCGCATTCCTGATCGTCGCGGCCGTGCTGTTCTTCTTCGTGATCAGGCCGGTGAACCAGCTGATGGCGAAGCGCCGGACAGAGCCCGACGTCGAGGCAATCACACGGGACTGCCCGGAAGGCCTGGGCCTGAGCCTGAGCCTGAGCCAGATCCCGCTCGCCGCGCGCCGCTGCGCGTTCTGCACCGCCGAGGTGGCTCCCGCGTAGCCGGTCGCTAGGTTGATCGCGTGAGCCACCCGGACCTGCACACCGAGCAGGCGTATGTCGACCAGGCGTACGACCACCTCGAGCGAATGCGAAGCGCAGTCGCGCGTGCCGGCGACGGGGTCGACGGCGAGGTTGCGCAGGCTGCGATGGACGCGTGGGCGGCGCGACGGCTGCGCACCTACGAGGATGCCGAGCGCGGGCTGTGCTTCGGTCGCCTCGACTTCGAACAGGTCTCCCGACCGCTCTACATCGGCCGCCGTTGGGTGCACGACGAAGACCAGCAGCAGGTGGTCGTGAACTGGCAGGCACCTGCTGCGCGTCCGTTCTACACAGCTACCCCACACGACCCCCACGGCGTCACCCTGCGCCGTCGCTTCCGCACCGATGGGCGCCGGCTGCTCGACATCGCCGACGAGACGCTCGACGGATCGACCCTCGATGGCGCAGCCGTCGGTGACTTCCTGCTCGAAGAGCTCGGGCGGGCGCGCGGCCGTCACATGCGCGACATCGTGGCGACGATCCAGACCGACCAGTACCGGCTGATCACCCACGACCCCGCGGTGCCGCTCGTCATTCAAGGGGGACCGGGCACCGGCAAGACCGCGGTCGGGCTCCATCGCGCCTCGTGGCTGCTCTTCACCCTCCGCGAGAAGCTGCAGCGCCCGGGAGTGCTCGTCGTCGGCCCCAACCGCACATTCATGGATTACGTCTCGCATGTCCTGCCGGCGCTCGGTGAGGACGCCGTCGAGCAGCGCGCAATCGGCGAGCTCGTGGACGGCATCGAGCCGCGCTTGCGCGACCAACCGGCAGTCGCCGAGCTGAAAGCCGACCTTCGACTGGCCGAGGTGATCCGACGCGCGGCCGCGATCGGCCTCGTGTCCGAGCCGGAGGAGCTCGTGCTCCGTCTCGAAGGCTCGTTCATCACGGTGCGGCTGCGCGAGGTGCGCGAGCTGCTCGCGTCCGCCCGCGAGGGCGGGACGACCGCAGCATCCCGCGAGCGCTTCCGCATGAGCCTCCTGCGCCGCTTCTACGAGGAGTACGGACGCGTGCTCGGCGGCGCGGCCTTCCACAACTTCGACGAGGTCGAGGCCGCACTGCGCGCCCGGGGCTATCTCGACCGGGTCCTGAAAGCGGCCTGGCCGGTCGTCTCACCGGACCGCCTCGTCCGCTCGCTCCTCGGCTCAAGGTCGGCGCTCGCCGAGGCGGCCGAGGGGATCCTTTCGGCCGCCGAGCAGAACCGCTTGTACCGCCGCGGCGGCGAGTGGTCGGACGGTGATATCGCGCTGATCGACGAGGCGCGGACCACGCTTGCCGAAGTGCCACGGACGTTCGGCCACGTGATCGTCGACGAGGCCCAGGATCTGACGCCCATGCAGCTCCGCATGGTGGCCCGGCGCGCCCGCAACGGCTCTCTGACGATTCTCGGCGACGTCGCGCAGGCAACCGGTGCTGTCCCGTACGCAAGCTGGAACGACGTCCTGCCACACCTGCCGGCCGGGCGCGTAGCGGTCGTCGAGGAGCTCCTCCATGCCTACCGCGTGCCGCGCGAGATCATGGAAGTCGCATTGCCTCTGCTCGACACGATCGCTCCGGGCAGCACGCCGCCAATCTCCTACCGGACAGGCGCGAGCCCGCCGGTCGTTCGCCGGGTCGCCGAGCACGAGCTTCTCGCAGCCGCCTTCCGCGAGTCGGAGCGGCTCGCCGGCGCCGAGGGCCTGCTGGCCGTGATCGTGCCCGAGGAGCTCGCCGAGGCCGAGCTCGCGGGCACCCCGCTGTACGAATCGGTGCCGCTGCTCACACCCCGCGAGGCGAAGGGCCTCGAGTTCGACCACGTCGTCGTCGTCGAGCCCGCTCTGATCGCCGCGTCACCGCAGGGGCTGCGCGAGCTCTACGTCGCACTGACGCGGCCGACGAAGACGCTCGTCGTCGTCCATGCACGGCCGCTGCCCGCGGAGTTGCGCTACAGCCAGTAGTAGGCGGCGAGCGTGATCCCGAGAGCGATCCCGACGATCGCGACGAGTGCGAGCACGATCCCGCCGAGGACGATCGGCAGCGTCGCGGGCGCGTAGCCGTCGCGGGCTATGTCCTCGAGGTGGTGCTCCTCGGCGATCACCTTTTGCACGAGTGAGGTCATGTGCGGATTGTGACGTATTCGACCCGCGGTGTCGAATGGCACCCGTTCGCGTGCGGACGACGACGACTAAGCGACGACGCGGTAGACCTGGAACACCTCGGCGTACTCCCGGTTCACGTTGATGCCGTGGGTGCGCGCGACGTTCCACACGTACTCGCTGTTTGCGTAGCGGCGGTGCTGCTGGGACGCGTACCGCTCGAGGGCGGCGACCTTCCGCTCGATGTGGCTTCGCTCGAGCGCGAGGTACGCCTGGTAGCTGAAGTCGAAGTTGTTCCACGGGATCTCGTACCCCAGGATCGTCGTGCGCTTGAAGGCGCGCAGTCCTTCGTTCGCGATCGTCTGGTGATCCTGGTGCACGTCGTGGAGCGAGGGCATGAAGACGCAGTCGGGCTTCCAGTCGTTCCAGATCTCGATCAAGAGCTCGAGGATCTCCTGGCGATGATCGGGAAAGGTGCGCACGTCGAAGTCGTGCACCGTCAAGCTCGACGCCGGGATGCCGATCTCGGCGGTCGCCTCGCGGACTTCGCGCGCGAGCGTGTCCGCCGCGAAGCCTTCGGGCAGCGACCGCGTCGCGATCGAGAACGCCACATACCGGACCTCGGCTCCCGCGTCGACGAGTCGCGCCATCGTTCCACCGCAGCCGAACTCACCGTCGTCGGTGTGGGGCGCGAGCACGAGCGCCCGCTCGACCGACCCGATCACGCGGCGACCTCTGCGGTCGCATCCGCGCGCGCGCCCACGACCACCAGCGCGAGCAGGCCCCAGAACGCCGGGTCCTCGAAGAGCGCGTTGTAGAAGAGACAGTGCACGAGGATCGCGACCAAGGCTAGTCCGAACGCGAGTCGAGCGGTTCCGTCGAAGCCGCGACCGAGACGCCGGAACGCCGTCCAGAGCGCGGTCGCGACGAGCCAGACAAGCAGCAGCAAGCCCGGAAAACCGGTCTCCGCCGCGACGGTGATCGGCGTCGTGTGAGAAGCGGCAGCCTTCGGCTTCTTGCCGCGCAGGTGGGCGAGATCCGCGTAGGCGCGCCGGAAGCCGCCGACTCCGACGCCGATCACTGGATGATGAAGCGCCACCTTCAAGCCCTTCGTGACGAGTGTCGAGCGGCCGCTCGTCACATGCGACAAGGAAGCCTTGTGGCGAATCGCCGGCGAACCGACCAGCGCGAGCACGAGTGCAACCACGGCGACGGCGACGAGGAAAAGACTCCGCCAACGCCACGCAACGACCGCCGCGAGCGTCATCGAGGCGAGGAGCGCGACGAAGCTCGACTGCGAGAACGACGGCAGCAGGCCCGCCCAGGTGATCCCAATTGTAAGAGCGGCAGCGATCGACCAGAGTGGATCGCTGCGGCGGGCAAGCACGACGACCACGCTCGCGAGGATCCCGATCACGAGGAAGCGCCCGTAAATCGACGGGTCGTAGAAGACCGAGTTAACGCGATAGAACCACCCGCTCGGCGCGTAGGCGTTGTCGACCCGCACCTTCGGATTCCAGAAGATGCTCCGTGTCTCGTACTGGACGATGCCGATCGCGGCGAACACGAGCGCCATGACAGTGAGTTGCACGTACAGCGTCAGCACCCAGGCACGAGACCAGGCGAGGCGTGCGAGCGAGACCGTCAGAAGACCGAAGGGAAGCACGAAGAAGAGCAGCTCGATTGCGCCCTGCCGCACGTCCTTGCTCCAGAGGAACGACAGCCCCGTCCAGCCGATGAAAACCGCAAGCGGCCAGGCGAGCGGGCCGAGCTCGCGCGAGCGCGCATCGCCGCAGAAGAGCTGCCAGGCGAGGGCGATCGCCGCGACGACGACGACGCCGTACAGAGGAAGCAGCAGGTTCGCCTGCGTCGAGCCCACATGCACGGGAAACCGAGCGGGCACACAGGCGAGCACCGCGAGCGCGAGCGCCCACGGTGTCCGCAGCGCGATCCAAGCGCCAATCGCCGCGACGACGAGCCCGAGCGCCGCGGCGACGGCGAGGACGCGGTGATGCCCGTGGGGCGCGAGATAGACAGTCAGCATCCCGCAGCCGAGCGCCCAACCCGCGAGACCTCCGATTCGCAGGTCACGCCTTCTCGCCACGAGGAGGACTGCCAGCCCGAGGGCGCCGAGCGCGCCACTCGCCTGCGCGAGCCCCGCACTCACGCCACCACCACCGAGCACCTGGCCGAGTGCGTGCCGGCGGTGACGTAGAGCCGGTAGACACCCGCCTTCTTCGGCGCGCGGAACTGCAACGTGCCGCGCCGCTCGCTGCCGTGTGCGCCGTGAAGGCGCCAGTCAACCGTCGGATAGTCCGTGGACACGCGCAGGGCGAACCGGCCTCCGGGCCGGACGACGATCCGGCTACGAGCGAGCGTCAGATAACGGATCTGGGCGACCGCGAACGGAAAGCCCTTGGCGACGTTGCCCGCTTCGTCCTGCGCGGAGACGGTGAGCAGATACCGCCCCGGCTGTGCCGGCCGAAATTCCGTCTTGCCGCCGGGCAGCTGCGCTTTCAGCTTGCCGTTCCAGACGAGCCGGCCCGCCTTCTTCTGCCCGAGCGTGAACTCGACCTGTCCCCCGCGAACGAGCAGGATCCCATGTGCGCGCTCGTTGACGGTGTAGGGCACGCTGAAACTGTCACGCCGGCCGTCGCCGTCAGGCGAGAGCAGCGGGTACAGCGGGTGGCGGACGGTGATCACGGGAGGCTTGGTGTCGATCCGGATCGGGCTCGGGAGGGTGATCACCCGGTGCGACCGTGCGAGCTTCACCACCGGCCGATAGACGCCGTCGGGCTCGACGATCCCGTTGCCTGCGACGCCGTCCCAGACGAGGTCGAGGTTCGAGCCGGCATGGAATGTCCGGTTGGCGATCAGGTTGGCGACGCGGTCGCCGTGCTTGTCCTCGATCCACACCGAGATCCGCTCACGCGTGCGCAGCCGGAACCTGATGTGGGCGACAGGGATCACCGTTCCTGCCGGCGAGAACACCGGGTCGACCTTCGTGCGCATGATGGGTGAGTGCTCGAGCTTCGCACCCTCGGTGATTGCAAAGGCCACCGCGGTCGCCGCGAGCAGGGCAAGGACGATCGCCGTCGACAGGACCCGGGCCACGAGCGACCGATTGTATGTCGGCGGAGCGCGCGTTCCGGCCCGAGCCGCTCAGTCGGCGGGAGCGAGGCGCCGCACGCGGAGTTGCAGCGCGCCCCACACGACGAACGTGACGAGTCCGACACCGATGCCGACCTCGACGATCGTGGTCGCGCCGGGCACGTCGATGAGCTTGATGCCTGAGAGCACGAGGATGAACGCGAACGCGATCCGCAGCGCCCGCTCCGGCACCTTGATCGACATCTGCGAGCCGAGCAGCACACCGGGAATCGACCCGACGAGAAGCCACGCCATCGCATGCAGGTCAACGTTTCCGTGCAGCAGATGACCGGTGCCTGCGACCCAGAGCAGCATCGCCGCATGCAGCATGTCGGTGCCGACGATCTTGCGGGCAGTCAGCGGATAGACGAGCAGCATCGCGAGGCCGAAGAAGGTGCCCGAGCCCACCGAGGTGAGCCCGACGACGAACCCGCAGGTCGAGCCGATGAGAATGGCGAGCACCTTGTCGCGTCGTGCGAGGCGGAACGGAAGGTCGCTGGGCCGCCCGCGGAGAAACGTCTTGATGGCGAACCCGAGGCCGCCGGCGATGAGGGCTCCCCCAACGATCTGACCCATCTTCGAGTTGGTCGTGTCGGAGAACGAACTGCCGATCTGCACCCCGACGAGCGAGAGCGGAGCGGAGCCTGCAAGCATCCACAGGGCGAGCCGCGCATGAACGTTTCCGAGCTGGCGATGCCGGATCGCGCCAAACGACTTGAAGACGGCGCCGTGAAGGATGTCGGTGCCGACCGCGGTCTTCGGGCTGAAGCCGAACAGCAGGATCAGGATCGGCGTCATCAGGCTCCCGCCGCCCATGCCCGTCATCCCGACGAGGATCCCGACCGCAGCGCCTGCGAGCGCGAACTGCCAGGTCACCGTGCGGGCTCCGGCGGGAGGGGACACGAGACGAACGGGCGGCCGCGCACGATGCAGCCGAGCTTGTAGGCCTCGCACCCGGTGCAGAACCCCGTCGTCGCCGCGAGGAGTGCAAGCGCGGCCACGAGGAGCCCGAGCCCGGCCCCGAGTGTGCTCAGTCCTCCGGCAGACGCGATTGAGGCAGCGCCAAGAACGCCGACTCCGACGACATTCGCCGCGCGGGGCGGCCGTGAGTCCTCGAGCGGGCCCTCGCCGAAGCGGGGCTGGATGAGCTCGAAGTACGCAAGGCACGGCAGGCAGAACCGCCGGCCGAACATCAGCCCGACGCCCAGTTGGACGGCGAGCAGGGCGAGGAGGAACCACCAGCCCGTGACGACAGCGAGGACGGCGACGGTGCCGACGACCGCCTGGTTTGTCCGTGGCGCGCGCGAGTCGATCACATCGGTGTCGCGATAGGGATCGGCCCTTCTCGTTCCCGGCTCGCTCATCCCTCGCTCGCCTGGACGATCATGCCGGCGCCGACTGTGTCGTTGGACGACTCATCGATCAAGATGAAGGATCCCGTCCACCGATGCTCCTTGTACGGATCGACGACGAGCGGCTCGGCGAGGCGGAAGCGAACGACGCCGAGGTCGTTCAGCTCCATCCGCCCGGGCGCGGGCCGATCCGCGAGCGTTGCGATGTCGACCACCGAGATGATCTCCTCCGCGCGCGCGGGAACCGTGCGAGTCGTCTGCTTCATGAGCAGGCGCGCTCTGTCCTCGAGCGGCCTGTCAGCCATCCACGACACGCGGGCGACGAGCTCGCGCGCGACGACCGGCGGGCGTTCGGGATCGGCCAGGAGATCGCCACGCGAGACATCGACGTCGTCCTCGAGCAGGATCGTCACGGACTCGTCAGGCAGAGCTTCGTCGCGCGGCTCGCCCCCGACCTCGACGGACTCGACCCGTGTGCGGAGGCCGGAGGGAAGCACGACGACCTCGTCGCCGGCGCGCCAGACTCCGCTCGCCACCTGCCCCGCGTAGCCGCGGTAGTCGTGGTGTGAGTCGGCCATCGGCCTGATCACCCACTGGACCGGGAATCGCCGGTCAGCGAGGTTTCGGCCGGCGGCGATCTCGATTCCTTCGAGGTGCTCGAGCAGGGTCGGGCCGTCGAACCACGGCATCGACTCGGTTCTCTCGACGACGTTGTCGCCCTTCAGCGCCGACACGGGGATCGCAGTCGCATCCCGCACTCCGAGCTGCGCGGTCAACTCGGCAAGCTCGCGTGCGATCTCGTCGAAGCGCTCCTCGTCGAAGTCGACGAGATCCATCTTGTTGACCGCGTACACGACGTGCGGCAGCTCGAGCATGGCAGTGATGTACGAGTGACGGCGCGTCTGCTCGATCACACCCTTGCGCGCATCGACGAGCACGACCGCGACATCGGCGGTGGACGCTCCCGTGACCATGTTCCGCGTGTACTGAAAGTGGCCGGGCGCGTCAGCCAGCTGGAACCGGCGGCGCGGAGTGACGAAACCGCGGTAGGCAACGTCGATCGTGATCCCCTGCTCGCGCTCTGCGCGCAGGCCGTCGGTCAGAAGCGCAAGGTCGACGTAGTCGTGGCCGCGCCGGCGCGAAGCGTCCTCGATGTGTTCGAGCTGGTCGACGAGGATCTGCTTCGTGTCGAAGAGCAGGCGGCCGATCAGCGTCGACTTGCCGTCGTCGACCGAGCCCGCCGTCACGAGACGGAGCAGCTCCGTGTCGAGGAACTCCCTAGAAGTAGCCAACGCGCTTCCGGTCTTCCATGGCGGCTTCGCTGACCCGGTCGTCGGCACGCGTCTCGCCGCGCTCCGTGATGCGCGTGGCGGCGATCTCCGACACGACCTCATCGATCGAAGCCGCATCGCTCATGACGCCACCGGTGCAGGTCATGTCACCGACCGTGCGGAAGCGGACGGTCGCGCGAAACGGCGCCTCGTCCGGGAAGCGCTCGATGAAGCCGGATGCGGCATAGAGCATGCCGTCACGCTTGAACACTTCGCGCTCGTGCGCGAAATAGATGAGCGGGAGCTCGAGGCTCTCTCGAGCGATGTACTGCCAGACGTCGAGCTCCGTCCAGTTCGAGATCGGGAACACCCGGATCTGCTCGCCCTTGCGAATGCGGGCGTTATAGAGGTTCCAGAGCTCAGGACGTTGCGCTCTCGGGTTCCATTGGCCAAAATCGTCGCGGAAACTGAAGATGCGCTCCTTCGCGCGCGCACGCTCTTCGTCACGACGTGCACCACCCATGGCAGCGTCGAAGCCATGCTCCTCGATTGCGTCGAGCAGCGTCGTCGTCTGCAACTGGTTGCGCGATGCCCGCGGTCCCGTCTGCTCGGTCACACGACCCGTGTCGATCGAATCCTGGACGCTCGCCACGACGAGCCGCTCGCCGAGCTCCGCGACGCGGCGATCGCGATATTCGATCACCTCGGGGAAGTTGTGGCCCGTGTCGACGTGCATGACGGGGAACGGGAACCTGGCCGGCCGAAACGCCTTTTCGGCGAGGCGAAGCATCACGATCGAATCCTTGCCGCCCGAGAAGAGCAACACGGGACGCTCACGTTCCGCGGCGACCTCACGCATGATGTGGATCGCCTCGCCCTCGAGCTCGTCGAGATGCGAAAGGGTGCGGTGCGAGAGGGACTGGCTCACGAGCGCGGCTCCTCGACATGCAGGCCGCACTCAGTCCGGTCGGTGCCCGCCCAGCGGCCCTCGCGTCCGGCACCCGGCATCGTCGAGTGGACGTCGCCGATCGAAGCGTAGTCGCAGTCGTGCAGGGGGTTGTACGGAAGCCCGCGTTCGCGGATGTACGCCCAGCAGTCCTGGTCGCTCCAGTGAGCGAGCGGGTTCACCTTCCACAGCTCATGCGCCCCATCCCAGCCGAGCTTGGACGCGTTCGCGCGTGTCGCCGATTGGTCGCGGCGGACGCCGGTGATCCAGGCGTCGAGGCCGCCGAGTGCGCGGGCGAGCGGCTCGACCTTTGCGATTGAGAGGTAGAGGTCGGGCTTGCGCTGCCAGAGCTCTTCGCCGTGGGTCGCCGCGAGCTCCTCGGGGCTCGGCCCCTCGAACACCTCCACTTTCATGTCGTACCGCTGCTCGACCTCGCGCCAGAGCTCGTACGTCTCCGGGAAGAGGTAATGGGTGTCGATCGCGAAGACGCGGGCGTTCGGTTCGATGCAGAACAGCATGTCGAGCAGCACGCTCTCCTCCTTCTGGAATGAGCATGCGAGCGCGACCTTGCCGGGGAACTCGCGCAGGCAGAGTGCGAGGAGCTCCTCGGCCGTCATTGCTTCAACCACCGCGGGATCAGGAAGCGTGAACCGGGTCGTCACCCAACAACACCTCTTTCAATGTGTCGCCCCGCAAGCCGAGCCGGAGCGTCTCGAGGGGGATCGCCTCCTCGGGCTGGATGTTGCCGAGATTGACCGAGGCACCGAAGTGCTTCACGAACCACGCCTGCGACGATTTCGTCGGCGCCTCCCAGACGAGATCGTGGAAGTCGACCGAGTGCTCGATCTCGGCGATCAGGCCCGTGCGCATCTGGCCGTCAGGGCGGAAGATGCCGGAGGTGCCGCCCTCGCGCGCCTCCGTGATCACCTTCCAGGCGCCGGCCGCCTTCTCTTCCTTGATCCACTCGACCCATTCATACGGGGCGAAGACGACCTCGGAGTCCTTGGAGCCAACCTCGGAGAGCACGGTGAAGTCGCGGGCGAAATCGGCAATCAGCTCGAGCTTCCGCTCCCGCGGGATCTCGATCGTGCCGTCAGAGATCTCGACATGGGTGAGCCCGAGCCCGGTGAGCCAGCGCTTGTACTCGTCGAAGGCGCCCCGTACGTACACCACCTCGAAGAAGGTGCCGCCGATCACGACCGGCTTCTCCTTGAGGACGTCGAGTTTGCGCCGGAGGTTCTTCGTCACATAGGAGGTTCCCCAGCCGAGCTTGATGATGTCGATGTAGTCGCCGGCCACCTCGAGCACGTCCTCCCAGCCGCGAGGGCCGAGCCCCTTGTCGAGCACGTGCGTCAAGCCGTTGTGCTCGGGCAGGTCGAGATCGAAGTCGGAGTGATTAGAACCGGGCAAAGAGCTCCTCCAGCTTCGCCGCGGCGCGCGTCTGCACGTCGTGGTAGAGGGAGTTGCCGTGCGCGTCGATGCCGACGGTGAGCGGGCCGAAGTCCTTGACGCGAAACTTCCAGAGGCACTCGGGCATGAGCTCCTCCCACATCACGTCCTCGATCTCCTCGATCTGGGTCGTCTCGAGCGCCGCGGCGCCACCGACGATCGCGAAGTAGACCATCCCGAGCTCGTGCATCGGCGCAACCGCCTCATCGGGGAACCCGCCCTTGCCGCAGATCGCCCTGACTCCGTACTGGCGGCCGAGCGGCTCGGTGAACCGCACCATGCGGGCGCTCGTCGTCGTGCCGATGCAGATCTTCTCGTACTTGCCGCTTTCGAGCTTGCGGACGTTCGGTGCCGTGTGGAGCAGGAACGCACCCCGGAGGTCCATCGGCGGCGGAACGCCCTCGTCGAAGATGCGGATCTGCGTGCGGTCGCGGATGCCGATGATGCGCCCCTGTACGGTCACCTCGTCCCCCGCACGCAACTTGAGGATCTCCTGCGGGTCCGTGATCGGGAACGTGACGGTGTGGTTTGCCATGGTTTCTAGAACTCGCGATCGAATTCGGTCTCGCCCGTCGGCGAGATGTGGGCGGAGGCCCGGCGCGCGGCCCAGCACTGGTAGTTCACCGCGACCGGGTTCAACGTCATATGCGTGTCTGCGTGCTCGATGTGGCACTGCAGGACGGTGACATCACCGCCGAGGCCCATCGGGCCGATCCCCGTCTCGTTCAGCAGGCCGTAGAGCTCATCTTCGAGCTCGGCGACGAGCGGGTCCGGGTTGCGGGTGCCGACCGGGCGGGTGATCGCTTCCTTCGCGAGGTACATCGCGTAGTCGGCGGTGCCGCCGATGCCGACACCGACGATCCCCGGCGGGCACGGCTTGCCGCCTGCGCCGACGATCGACTCGAGCACGAAGCGCTTGATCCCGTTCACGCCGTCGGCGGGAATGCACATCTTCAGGAAGCTCATGTTCTCCGAGCCGGAGCCTTTGGGCACGCACTTCACGTCGAGCCCGTCCCAGTCCTCGATGAACTCCCAGTGAACGATCGGCAGCCGGTAGCCGATGTTGGGGCCCGTGTTCTCACGTGTGATCGTGTGCACGGAGTTCGAGCGCAGCGGATGGTCGATCGTTGCGCGCGCCGTGCCGTTGCGCAGCGACTCGTAGATGCGCGTGGGATGCAAGGGGAAGTGCTCGCCGACCCGGCAGGTGTAGACCGCGATCCCCGTGTCCTGGCACACGAGATTGTTCTCTCGGTCGGCAATGTTGACGTTGCGGTGAATCGTCTCGAGCACGCGCTTGCCTGGAACCGAGGTCTCGCGCAGGCGCGCCGCGGCGAGCGCGTCACGCAAATCCTGCGGGATGTCCTTCAGCGCCCAGACATAGAGATGTGCGGCCGCGTCTTCGACGACGCCCGCGAGATCGGTGACAGTGTCGGTGCTCATTCAGCTCCTCGCGTTCTCGGATGCAGCGTGGCCAGCCCGTTTCCCGAAGACCACACACTCGAGCAGGCTGTTTCCCATCATGCGATTGCGGCCATGCGTTCCGCCGGCGATCTCGCCGCAGGCATACAGGCCGTCGATCGTGGTGGCAGCGTGCTCGTCGATCACGAGCCCGCCGTTTTGGTAGTGGAGAACCGGGTAGGTGAGGATCTTCTCCTTCAGCGGATCGATCCCGGCGGCGCGGTAGCGACGCAGCATGTACGGCAGGGACACGTCGGCGTCGGCGGGCGCGATGCGCGTCGTATCGAGAAACACCGCCGGCCGGCCGTCCGGCGTCCGAACGCCCTTGCCCTTGTCGACCTCGTCGAAGATCGCCTGCGCGACCACGTCGCGTGGGCCGAGCGAGTCGGTGAACTCCTCACCATCCGAGTTGAGGAGGACGGCACCGTAGGCGCGGGTCGTCTCGGGGATCGAGTACCCCTGCATGTTCGGCGGCCAGGAGCCGCCATTCGGGTGGTACTGCAGCGCATCGAGATCACGTGACTCCGCCCCGAGCTCGAGCGCCATTCTCGTCACCTCCCCGGTCGCGTTCGGATGGTTCGTCGAGAGCTCGCCGCGCTCCTCCGCCTCGCGGTAGCAGCGGCCTCCGGCCGCCAGCACGACCGTGCCGGCCTCGACGAGGCTCGCACCGACGCGCGCGCGCCAGCCGCCGTTCGAGACGGACAGCTCGAGGAGCGGCGCGTTCGTCAGGCTCGTGCCGCTGCCGGCCTCCCACGCCTCGCGGAGCTGCTTCGTGATTGCGTGCCCGGTCCGGTCGCCGACCTGGAGCAGCCGCTTGCGTGTGGCGCCGCCGCACCGTGCGAGCCTGTAACCGGCGGGCTCGCGGCTGAACTCGACCCCGAGTTCCTCGAGCCAGTGGATAGCGCCGGGCGCCTCGGTCGTCAGCACCTCGACGAGGCGCCGGTCGGCGGTCTCGTGGGAGGAGCGCCAGATGTCGTCGGCGTGGATCTCGGGGGAGTCGTCGTCCCCGAATGCAGCCTGAATGCCGCCCTGGGCTTTCGAGGAGTTGTTCGCCTGCAGCGAGCCCTTGGTCGCGAGCGCAACTCGGGCGCCGGAGCGCTCGGCGAGGACGGCTGCCGCGAGCCCGGAGGCGCCGCTGCCGATCACGAGCACGTCGAATGCCTGGGCCGGCGAGTCCACGCCAGTACAATACCTGAGATTAGAGGATCTTATGAATTGTTAAGTGATCGAGTCGGGAAAGCGGTGCTGACGAGCGGCCGGACGCGCTCACCAGATCGACCGCAGGAGCGTCAGGATCTCGCCGGTGGTGGCAGGGCGTGGGTTTGCACGGTTGCCGGCGCGACCCGCGGCGGTCTCGGCAATGTGCGGGAGCTCCTCCTCGGGCACGCCGAAATCGCGCAGCCGGTCGAATCCGCCGAGGAGCGCGAGTGATCGCACGCGCTCGATCGCGTCGCCGCCGATCGCCTCACCGAACCGCTCGATCTCGGCGGGCACGACCTCCCGGTTGAATTCGAGCGCCGGTGGCAGGCACAGGGCGTTCATCGCGCCGTGCGGGATGCCGAAGGCGCCGCCGAGGGCCTGAGCCATCGCATGTGCGAGCGCGAGTCCGGCGAGCCCGAGCGCGTGCCCGCCGTGCATCGCCCCGCGCAGGAGCTCGTCGCGCGCGTCGCGGTCCGAGCCGTCGGCGAGTACACGGGGCAGAGCAGCCGCGATCAGGCGGGCGCCTGCGAGCGCCTGATCGTCACCTTCCGGAGAGTGTCCGGCGACGTACAGCGCCTCGGCGCAGTGCGCGAGCGCATTCAATGCGGTGCCGGCAGTCTCGGGTCGCGGTAACCCCAGAGTGAGGTCGACGTCGTAGACGATCCCGACGGGATGCGCTCCGGCGCCGCCGCCTTTCAGACGCCGGTCCGACGAGCGAATGCCGAAGAAGGTCGTCCATTCGGCGCCCGAGTAGGTGGTGGGGACGTGCACAACGGGAAGGCCGCTCTCCGCCGACGCGTACTTGCCGGTGTCGATCGCCGAACCGCCACCCACCGCGAGCACGCCATCCGCGTCGGCGGGCACGAGGACTCGCTCCGAGGGAACCTCAGTCCAGTGGCCTGCTCCGGTCGGCAGCTCGAGGTCGCCCCAACGCGCGCTCGCGATCACGAACGGGTTTCTGATCGCTGCAGCCGCGAGCAGCCCGGGCAGCTCGGCGAGGCCGAAGCGAACGATCAAACGAGCCGCTCGCGGGCGAACTCGACGAACGCTCGGGCTGCGCGCCGTTCCGCACGTCCGCTCGCGCGCACGAGGTGAATCTCACGTTCGAGCTCGAGGCCCGCGACGCGCGCCTCGACAAGGGTCCCTGCGCTCAGGTCGTTCTCGACCGAAGAACGCGAGATGAACGTGACGCCGTACCCGCCGCGGACGGCGCTCGTCACCGACTCCTGAAGCCCGAGCTCGAGGCGAACGTCGAGGTCGCGTAGGCGAGTGCCTGCACGACGAAGCTCGTCCTCGATCATCTGGCGCACGCCGGCGCCCTCCTGCATCACGATCAGCGCCTCGCCTCGCAACTCGTCGAGGGAGACCGTGCGGCCGCCGAAGGGGTGGCCCGGCGGGCACGCGAGGATGACGGTGTCGCGAAGGAACGGCTCGTAGTCGACCCCGCGGTGGCGCGGTGCCGCGCCGACGACACCGAGCTCGAGCGACCGGTCGGCGACCCGTTCCACGACGGTCTGGGTGTCGAAGACACTGAGCGCGATGTGGATCTCCGGGTGAAGCTCCGCGAACTGGCACAGGAGCCGCGACAAAACGACCCCGCCCGGACCCGTCGAGGCACCGATCTCGAAGGTGCCCGAGAGGGCGCCGGTCGCCTCGTCGGCGACCTCGCCGGTGATCTCGGCCTCGAGCGCGAGCAGGCGCTGGGCTCCGCGGTAGAGGCGGAGCCCTGTTTCGGTCGGCTCGACCCGCCGTCCGGAGCGGTCGAGAAGTTGCGTCCCGAGCCGCTTCTCGAGGGCACGGACCTGCAGCGAGACGGCGGGCTGGGTCACGCCGAGCCGCTCGGCGGCGAGCGAGAACGACTTCCGCTCCACGACCTCGCAGAATGCGAGCAATTGCTTCGTATCCATAACGGGAACTTATACGACGATCAGCAGACCCGCCCACCAGCACGCCATCCCGACACCCGTCAGGCCTCGCGGAACTCGAGGCGGTTCCCGAAGGGGTCGGCGGCGAAGAAACGGCGGGCGCCCGGGAGCGAGTGGTCGTTGCGGGTTGCGATGCCCGCGCCGTCGAGCCGCGCCCGCACGTCGTCGAGGTCGGCGCACACGAGCCCCGGGTGGGCCTTGAGGGCGGGTGAGAAGGGATCCTCGACGCCGACATGGAGCTCCTGGCCGCCCGCCCGAAACCAGCAGCCGCCGCGCGCCGCCAACGTCGCTGGCTTCGCGAGCTCTTCCAGGCCGAGCAACGCGCCGTAGAACGCGCGGGCCGCGTTCTCGCAGCCGGGGGGCGCCGCAACCTGAACGTGATCGATCCCCGTGATGATCATTTCCCCGACTGTCTACCATCGACCGCGTGACATCCGCGCCGCGTCCGCTTGAGGACACACTCGTCAGCGGGTACACACGGCTCGCCTCCGACGCCCCGCACCGGCGGATCGACCTCGAGCTGCGCGTCCTCGACATCGTCTTCGCCGGGATCTTCGGCGTCCTCCTGGCCCCGGTCGCGCTCGCGATCGCCCTGCTCGTTCTCGTGACGAGCGGCCGGCCCGTTCTCTATCGAGGCGAACGCGTCGGGCGCCGCGGGCGCTTCTTCCGGATGCTGAAGTTCAGAACGCTCGACCGCGGCGCCGAGGAACGGATCGGCCAGTACCTCGGCGAGGAGCTCGTCCAGCGGACCGATGCCGAGCTGACGCGGATCGGGCGCTGGCTGAAGACAACGCAACTCGACGAGATCCCGCAGCTCTGGAACGTCCTCGCGGGCGACATGTCATTCGTCGGCCCGCGACCGATTCGACCCCGCTTCTTCACCGAGCTCGTCCACGAACTGCCGGCGTACTGGCAACGGCTCGTCGTCCGCCCCGGCCTGACAGGCCTCGCGCAGGTGCGCCGCGGCTACGAGACGTCGATGGCGGAGAAGCTCGCGCACGACCTCGAGTGGATCGCAGACCGTTCGGTGCGTCTGTACCTGCGGACGCTCGTCGTCACCGGCACTCGCGTCCTGCGGCAGTCGCTCGGAAACCGGCCCTAGATGTGCGGGATCTGCGGAATCGCGAGCCCGCGCGGCGCCGTCGACCCCGCGCGCCTCGCCCGGATGTCGGTGACGCTTCTCCACCGTGGGCCGGATTCCGAGGGAGCTCACATCGACGGGGCAATCGGGCTTGCAGCGCGGCGGCTCGCCATCATCGACCTCACCGGCGGCAACCAGCCCAGCTCAAGCGAGAACGGCTCGGTGACCGTGATTCAAAACGGCGAGATCTACAACTACCGCGAGTTGATGGGCGAGCTTGAACGCGCCGGCCACCGCTTCCAGAGCCGCTGCGACACCGAGGTGCTGGTGCACGGTTACGAGCAGTGGGGAACGAAACTGTGGGAGCGGTTGCGCGGCATGTTCGCAGTCGCGGTCTGGGACACACGCGAACAGCAACTCGTACTTGCGCGCGACCGCTTCGGGATCAAGCCGCTCTACTACCGCGACTCGAACGGCGAGTTGTCGTTCGCATCCGAGCTCGACGCACTGCCCAAGGGAGAGATCGATCTCGATGCGCTCGAGGGATTTCTTGCCTTCAACGTCGTTCCGGCGCCGCTCTCGATCTTCAAGGAGATCCGCAAGCTGCTCCCGGGCCACACGCTCACCTGGCAGCACGGACGCACGGCGATTGCGCCGTATGCGCGCACCGGGCCGCTGCCGACGCGCCACGGCGATGACGAGGCCGAACTGGTCGAGGAATGCCGCGCCCGCCTTCGCGATTCTGTCCGCGCCCACCTGGTCGCCGATGTTCCCGTGGGCGTGCTGCTCTCGGGTGGCGTCGACTCGGGGGCCCTTGCAGCACTCGCTGCCGAGGAGTCGTCGGAGCCGGTGCGGACGTTCTCGATCGGCTTCGAGGATGCCTCATTCGACGAGCTCGGGGGGGCGCGGCTCGTCGCCGAGCGTTACGCGACGACGCACCGCGAGCTGACACTGCGTCCCGACGCGGCGCTGCTCCTGCCGGCACTCGCGAAAGCGTTCGACGAGCCGTTCGCCGACTCGTCCGCGCTCCCGGCCTACCTCGTCTCGAAGCTTGCCTCCGAAGACGTCAAGGTGGCGCTCTCGGGTGAAGGCGCCGACGAGCTCTTCGGCGGCTACTACACATACGTGGCCGACCTTCTGGCGGCGCGAATCGGGCCACTCGCGGTGCAAGCACGGCCGCTGATCGAACGGCTTCCCTCATCGAGCCGGCGCGCGAGCTTCGACTACAAGCTGAAACGGTTCGCCGGCGCTGCGCATCTGCCGCCGCTCGAGCGCCACCACACGTTCAAGGAGATCTTCAGTGCGGACGCGCGTGCCGAGCTCACAGGGCGCCGCAGCAACTTCGACCCGCTCGCCGCGTACCGTGAGCGCTTCGAGCAGACCGAGGGCAGCGAGCTCTTGACGCGACTCCAGGACGTCGACTTCGGCCTGTACCTCGTCGACGACCTGCTGACGAAGACCGACCGGGCCTCGATGGCCTGGTCGCTCGAGGCGCGTGTCCCGTTCATGGACACGGTCGTCTCGAACTTCGCGTTCTCGCTGCCGGTCCGGCACAAGGTGCGAGGCTTCTCGAAGAAGCGGCTCCTGCGTAAGGCGGTCGAGCCACTGTTGCCGCGCTCGGTCGTGCACGGCCGCAAGCGCGGCTTCTCGATTCCCGCAGCAGCCTGGCTGCGCGGCGAGCTCGAGCCGTTCGCACGCGAGACGCTGTCGGCCGAGACGCTCGGACGGCAGGGCTTCCTCCAGCCCGCGGCGGTGAAGCGCCTGATCGATGACCACGTCGCCCGGCGCGCGGATCTGTCGCGGCAAATCTGGGGACTGCTCGCATTCACGCTCTGGTACGAGTGCCACGTCGAGAACATCCGCAGAGACACCACGCTCGAGGCGGTCGTCGCGTGAAGGTCTGGATCGACTTCACCGCGTCGGCGCACCCGCTCGTCTTCCGTCCGCTCGTCGAGCTCATGCGCGCCGACGGCCACGAGATCGAGATCACCGCGCGCGACTACGCGCAGACGCTGCAGTTGATCGAGTCGCACGGGATGACTGCGACCGTGATCGGACACCACGGCGGGCGCTCGGCCGGCGGTAAAGCACGCCAGATGCGCACGCGCCTGCGAGCGCTGCGAGCCTGGGCGCGCGAGCGCGCGTTCGACCTCGCACTCGCGCACGGCTCGCACGAGCTCACGATGACCGCCCGTCGGCTCGGCATCCCGAGTGCGACCACATTCGACTACGAATGGGCGTGGCTTCAGCACCAGCTCGGGTGCCGTGCCGCGACGCGCGTGGTGGTGCCCGACGCGATCCCACCCGAGCGCCTCGCCACCTACGGCGCGAAGCCGCCGAAGCTGCAGCAGTACCCCGGCCTGAAGGAGGAGTACTACCTCTCCGACTTCGAGCCGGACCCCTCGGTGCTGACGGCGTGGGACCTCGATCCGGCGCGCGTGCTCGTCGTGCTCCGCCCCCCTCCGGACGTCTCCCTCTACCACCGGCATGCGAACCCGCTCTTTCCGATGACGCTGCAGCATCTCGGCACGCTGGAGCATGTGCATGCGTTCGTGATTCCACGGACGGATGAACAGCGCGACTACGTACGCTCGCTCGAGCTTCCTTCCGTGATCGTTCCCGAGGGGGCCGTCGACGCCCAGAGCCTGATTGCACTCGCGGATCTCGTCGTCTCGGCAGGGGGAACGATGAACCGCGAAGCCGCAGCGCTCGGCGTGCCGGTGTACACGACCTACGGTGGCCGCCTCGGCGGCGTCGACGAAGATCTGATCCGCCACGGGCGCCTCCGACCGCTCTCCGATCCACGCGCGCTCGACCTCTCAAAGCGAGAACGCGGCCCGGACGAGCGCGAGCGCCGCGACCCGCGCCTCATGCTGAACCTGCTGCTCTCGGCGCTCGACGCCTGACCGCCGCGCGGCACGTCTCTACGGCCGCCACCGAGGCAGCCGTCGTGCCGGAAGTGCAACAACTCTGCACCGTCTCGACCAGCCCGGTCCCCTTCGGCACCTGAACCTGCCGCTCGTCGATCGTGACGGTGACCCGGCCGGCCGCCGTCTGCGTCAAGACCGCTCCCTGTGGAGCGCTCGTGGCACTTCTGAAATCTTGGTCTGACCAGGTGCCATGGCCCGAAGAGCGCTGTCGCCTGCTCGCAACATCCCTGCTGAGGAGCGATTCGGCGCTGCTAGGCCACCGACCGGCAGTGACAATCCCGACACACATCCTGCTCGACGTCTGCGACCGGATCAACGGCACCTGCCTGGCCGGGTGCTCCACCATCGTTCGCCGACAAATTCCTCGGCGTGCGACCGAGGAGGTTCGCTTCAGGTCATGAGGTGAAATGCACCGGCGCTCGACCTCTTCCCGTGCGGATTCTGATCAGGTCAAGGACGCACGAGCGCAAGAACCGCGTCGCCGTACCGTTCGAGCTTCACAGGCCCGACGCCGGGTAACGCGGAAAGGTCTCGCAGAGTCTGCGGCCGCGTGCGGGCGATCGCGTCCAGCGTCTTGTTGTCAAAGACGACGTACGGCGGAACCTCGTCCTCCTCCGCGCGGGCGCGTCGCCAGACCGCGAGCTCGTGGTAGAGACCGTCCGAGCCCGGGGTCGGAACGAACGTGCGCTTCGAGGGCTTCGATCCGCGCGCTGGGACTGGCACCGCAACGTCAAGGTCGCCGAGAAAGCGGCTTGCGGTGCCCGACCACGTGAGCCAGAGCACACGCTTTGCGCGGGTCATGCCGACGTAGAGCAGGCGGCGCTCCTCTGCGACCTCGGCGGAGGAGCGGGCCTGCCGTGAAGGCAGCTCCTTCTCCTCGAGGCGCGGCAGGAAGACCGCTTCGAACTCGAGGCCCTTCGCGCGGTGCAACGTCAGCAGGTGCACACCCTTCGCCGAGTCGCCGCCCGGATCGAAGCGGCGGCGCAGATCCTCGACGAACGCGACCGCATCACCCTCGAACACCGCGGCGAGCGCGACGAGCCGTGCCAGGTCCGTCTGTCGAACGAGCTCGCGATCGCCGAGTGAGTCGGGCAGCTGCGGAAGCCAGCCCGCCTCGGCTGCGGCCGCGCGCACCGCCTTTTCGGCATCGACGCCGGGAAGCCGCTCGAGCCGCCGCACGATCCGTCGCGCCGCGTCTCGCTGGAGCAACGACGCTCCCTGAAACGGGATGTGCGCGTCGTGCAGCAGCTCCTCGAAATCGGTCAGACGCGCGTTCGTGCGGCAGAGGATGGCGATCTCCTCCAGCGGCACGCCGAGCGCGCGGATCGCGGCAACGAGCTCGCGGCCCTCGGCCTCGGGTGTGGCAAACGCACGAACCACCGGCTCGGGCCCGGCGGCGAGCGTGGGGCGCAGCACTTTCTCCGCCCCACCGAGCTTCGGCACGAGCCGGTTTGCGAGCTCGAGCACCTGCGGCGTCGAGCGATAGTTCTCCTCGAGCCGGACAACGAGCGCGTGTGGGTAGCGGCGCGGCACGTCGAGCAGGTGCTCGGGTCCCGCTCCCGTGAATGCGTAGATCGACTGGTAGTCGTCGCCGACGACGCAGAGGTCATCCCGGTCGCCGAGCCAGTGCTCGAGGAGCTCCTGCTGGAGGAGGTTCACGTCCTGGTACTCGTCCACGGTGAATGCGCGGTACTGGGCACGGAACGTCTCGCACGCGGAAGGATCGCGCTCGAAGAGCTGCACAGCGAGCTCGAGCAGATCTTCGAAGTCGAGCGCGCCCTCGGACGCCTTGCGCCGCTCGTAATCGCGGTAGACGCGATGCATCAGCTCGAGCGGGATGGGTGGCTCCCGACCTTCCGCCTCGACGGAGTAACGCCCAGCCGGGATGCGGCGGTTCTTTGCCCACTCGATCTCGGTCGCGAGGTCGCCGGCGGGCCGGAACTTGAACGGAGCGGGCAAGCCGTTTGCGATCTGACGAAGAACAAGGGCTTTCGACGGCAGGATCTTTCCGACCGTCCCCGGCGCGAAGTGCCGCAACTGCCGCAGAGCAGCCGAATGGAACGTCCCGGCGCGCACGCGCTGGACTCCGAGCACCGCAAGCCGCGCACGCAGCTCGCCGGCCGCCTTGTCGGTGAACGTCACCGCCATGATCTGCGTCGGCGCGAACGCGCCCGCCGCGACCTGCTGCGCGATCCGCCGCGTGATCGTGGTTGTCTTCCCGGAGCCCGCCCCGGCGAGAATGCAGACGGGGCCGCGAACGGACTCGGCCGCGCGGCGCTGCTCGGGGTTCAGGCCGTCGAGCGGATCCACCGAGCCACCGTAGCGACGTCCCCGGCGGGCGGTGTGCCGTTAGTGCAACGTGTCTTCGAGCATCGCCTTCGCCCCGGTGCGGAGCGGCTCCTTGACCATCGCGCCGAGGCGGGTCACGACGCCCAGCGTCGAGCCCTCCTCGACCAGGCGCTCGAGCTCGGCGAGGGACTCCTCGAGCCACACAGGGTCGATCTGCTGACGGGCGGCCCGCAGGATCTTTGGATGCGAGGTGGGGCCGACGGCCTCGCCGTCGTTCCAGAGGACCTCGTGCACCTTCTCGCCGGCGCGGGCCCCTGTGAAGACGATCGGCACCTCCGACTCGTTGCGTCCGGAGAGGCGGATCATCTGCTTCGCAAGGTCGAGGATCTTCACCGGCTCACCCATGTCGAGCACGTACACCTGTCCGCGACCGCCCATCGCCCCTGCCTGCACGACAAGGGATGACGCCTCCGGAATCGTCATGAAGAAGCGCGTCATCTCCGGGTTCGTCACGGTGACGGGGCCCCCGCGCTCGATCTGCTTGCGAAAGATCGGAATGACCGAGCCGGAGGATCCGAGGACGTTGCCGAAGCGAACAGCGACGAACCGGGTCTCGACCTCCGGGTGGAGCGCGAACGACTCGATTATCCACTCGCACACCGCCTTCGACTGGCCCATCACGTTCTTGGGGTTCGCGGCCTTGTCGGTGGAGATGAGGACGAAGCGCTCGACGCCGAACTCGACGGCGACCTCGGCAAGCGTGCGCGTCGCGAGCACGTTATTGGCCACTGCCTGCAGCGGATTCGCCTCGAGCATGCCGACGTGCTTGTACGCGGCGGCATGAAAGAGCACCTGGGGGCGGTAGCGCTCGAAGACCTGGCGCATCTTGGCCCGCTCGCCGCTATTTGCGAGCACGGGGATCGCGGCGGGGAAGCCACGCTCGTCGACGAGCTCGCGCTCGATCTCGAAGAGGCCAGACTCGCCCTTGTCGACTAGCACGATGCGGGCTACGCCGAGACGCGCGAGCTGGCGGCAGAGCTCGGAGCCGATCGAGCCGCCCGCGCCCGTCACGAGCACGGTCTTGCCTTTCACATACGACGCCACCGCCTGGAGGTCGACCTCGACCTGCTGGCGCCCGAGCACGTCCTCGACCTGGACGGAGCGGATCTGGCCGGCGAGGTTCAGGTCGCCCGCGATCAGCTCGTGCAGGCCGGGCAGCGTCTTCACGGGCACGTGCGCCGCGGTGCAGGTATCGACGATCGTGCGTCGCACACCGCCCGGGGCGGACGGGATCGCGATCAACACCTCGTCCGGCTTGTTGTCACGCAGCAGATGTGCGAGGTCGTCGGTCGTGCCCAGGATCTTGACGCCGTGAATGCGGTCACCGCGCTTGCGCGGATCGTCGTCGACGAAGCCGATCGGCGTGTAGTGCAGCTGCCGGTTGCGCTGCATCTCGCGCACCATCAACTGCCCCGCGTCACCGGCGCCGATGATCAACACCTCCTTGCCGTGCGCGACGAGGCCTCCGGGCGGACGCTCGATCAGCGAGCGCGCGAGCAACCGCGTCCCAGCGATGAAGGCCAGGAGGAGCAGGTAGTCGAAGACGGCGACCGAGCGAGGAAGGCGCGAGGTGTGCCCCGGCGGGAACGCGTACAGCACGAGGTACGCGATCAGCGATCCGGCCGTGACGCCGCGCGCGGCTCCCCACATGTCGCGTGTCGACACGTACCGCCACCAGCGGTTGTAGAAACCGAAGAGCACGAACGCAGCCAGCTGGATGCCGACGACGAGTGCGATCACCCGCCAACCGAGGAGGTGCCGGTAATAGATGGGAACCGACTTGTCGAAGCGCAGGAAGAACGTCAGGCGCCACGCGGCGGCAACGAGGACCGCGTCGAAGGCAAGCTGCCAGACCCGGTGGCGGTTGACCGGGAACCGGATCATGACGCGAGCTCGCGGTTCACTTCGAGACGAGGCTCGAGGCGTGCTTCAGGACCGAGACGACCTCGTCCTGCTGCTCCTCGGTGATCCCGGCCCAGAGCGGCAGGCAGAGATTCTCGCGCGACGCCTTCTCCGTCTCCGGGAAGTCGCCCTCGGAGTGCCCGAGAAAGCGAAGCGCCGGCTGCAGGTGCAGCGGCGGCTCGTAGTACACCCCGAAACCGATCTCCGCGGCCTTCAGCGCTGCGGCGAGACGGTCACGCTCGGGTGAGCGAACGCAGTACATGTGGTAGACGTGGCCGGGCTCGTCCACCGGCGTCTCGACGAGACCGTCGAGCGAATCCGTGTAGCGAGCGGCGGCTTCGCGGCGCAGCCCATTCCAGTCGTTCAGGTGGCGCAGGAAGATGCGCAGGAACGACGCCTGGATCGCGTCGAGGCGCGAGTTGTACCCGATGTACAGAAACTCCTTCTTCGCGGCCGAGCCATGGAATCGCACCATCCGCAGGCGCTCGGCAAGCTCTGCGTCGTTGACGGCGATGAGCCCGCCGTCACCGAGCGCGAAGAGATTCTTGGTCGGGAAGAAGCTGAACGTCGATGCGATGCTCGTCGCGATTCCAGCCGCGCCGAATGCCTGCGCGGCATCCTCGATCACCGGCAAGCCGAGGTCGGCGAAATCGGGCGCCGGGCGTCCGAAGAGGTGCACGGGCATGATTGCCTTCGTGCGCCCGGTGATCCGGCGCTCGATGTCGGCGGGGTCGAGGTTGAGCGTCGCCGGATCGATGTCCGCGAACACGGGGGTCGCGCCGCGGCGCGCGATCGCCTCGGCGGTCGCGTAGAACGTGAACGCCGGGCAGATGACTTCGTCGCCCGGACCGATCTCCATTGCGTCCAGCACGAGCACGAGCGCGTCGGTGCCGTTCGCGCAGCTGACCGTCTCCTGGACGCCGAGCAGCTCCGCGGCCTCACGCTCGAAGGCCTCGACCTCCGGGCCGAAGATGAACCGGCCGCTCTCGAGCGCGCCGGCGAACGCTTCCTGAAGCTCCGGGATCAGCGGCGCGTACTGTGCCCTGACGTCAACGTGGGGGATCGACATCGCCGGAGGACATCGTAGATGGTCGGCGGCGACGGACGATCAGATACGCGACGATCAGCACGATCGCTGCGACAACGGCGATCTCGAAATAGCGGAAGTCGTGGTGGAGCGTGGTGTAACTCCGCCCGAGGGCCCAGCCGGCCGCCGCGAGAACGCCGCACCAGAGCGCATTCCCGAACAGGGTGAGCACGTTGTACCGGCGGAACGGCATTTCGAAGACGCCTGCGGGAATCGAGATGAACGACCGGGCGACCGGAGTGATCCGGCCGATGAAGACCGCCCAGTCGTCCCAGCGCGTGAACCAGCGATCGGCCCGGTCGAGCGTGCCCTCGCCGAGGTGGAAGAAGCGGCCGTGCTTCTCGAGGAACGCCCTCCCGCCGCGCTCACCGATCCAATAACCGCCGACGGCCCCGATCTGGTAGCCGGCGATTCCCGCCACGACGACGGCGAGGTAGGCGGCAAAGCCCGTCGTATGCCAGCCGAGCACGTCGACGCGATGGGTCAGAGCGCCCGATGCGAGCGCGCCGCCGTAGACCATCACGAGCTCGCTCGCTGCGGGGAACACGGCGTCGATCAACATCAGCACGAAGACCGCGAAGACTCCGTAATGGGCAAGCCACGACGTCACCGGCCGACCCTATCTATGCACGCCTGAACGTGAACTGGGCAGCGAGGTCGGACGCGCCGACGTCGCTCGTCACGAACACGTGCGCGACGTACCTCCCGCCGTACGCCTTCGTGCCATGCGGGAGTCGACCGTCCCAGGCGAGCGACCGGGCGCCTGCCTCGAGGCTCACGGCGGGAAGGGCACGGACGACCACACCACTCGTGGTCTCGATCTGGAGCCTGACGTTTGCGGGACGCGAGAGCGAGAATCGGATCGTCGCCTGCCCGCGGGCGAACTGCGGGCCCGAGAGCCCGCGCAGGGTCGTGTCGTAGCGAAACTCGCGCTGCGCTGCCGAGACGCGCCCAAGGTCGTCCGTCGCGCTGAGGGCCCAGTGCCATGTGCCTTCGACATCGAGGGCCGGCTGGCTCAGTGACACCGAGCCGGCGTCGTGCTTCACCGCTTGTTCGAGCACGCGCGGGACGCCGTCGGGCCCGACGAGTTGCGCCGTCACGACCGATGGGCGGACGACCTTGTAGCTCAGCGGTTCGGTGGTGCGGCCGGGCTCGCCGTTCAGAAGCGGCAACGGGAGAGGCGCTGCGTACACGCCCGAGTACTCGATGAGGAGCGCGTCCTTCACGAGCCGCTCTCCGCGCGGGTCGCTCGGCCGGTTCAGAAGCTGCCCGTCGAACGCAAGCGTCACCGAGGGGCCGGATCCGACCGCCGAGGCCGACACCGCCCCGAGCCGCTGCAGGGCCTGCGCGAGCTCGAAGGTCGTGAGACCGACGCTGTAGCCGGGCTGGCTCCCGTCGACGGCGACGAGGATCAGGCGCCCGTCGGCCAGCTGCCCGACGCCGGCCCGCGGGTCGCGCTCGGTGACCTGATCGTTCGTGAAGTCCTCGAGTGAGCGGAAGACCGGCTTCCCGTTCCGAACGAGCACGGGGCCGCCGCCGAGCCCGGAGACGACGCCGGTCCACGCGGGCTGCAGGATCAGCCGGACGGTGAGGACGGTGCCGACGGGGGCCTCCGCCTGCAGCGCGGCGGACGGCGCGGCCCCGGTCGCCATCAGCACGGCGCCGCCGGGGGGGATCGGTGTGCCGCCACCGGTCCCGGTCGCCGTCACCGTCGTCGTCAGGTCGCTGTTCGGCGCCGCGACAGGGAACGACCCAAGCACGGCTTCGGCAGCGCCCGCGACGGCCGGGGTTCTCGCACCGTAGGCGGGCGTGAAGATGATCACCTCCCCCTGTCTCGGAGTCTCGTTGAGGCCGCCGAGCGGCCTGCGCTGGCCCGTGCCGCGCCACGTGCCGAAGAACTTGACACGGTCGACGTGCAGCAGGCCGGCCGAGTCGACGCCGATCGACGAGCGAGTCGAGAGGGGCGGGTGGGCAAGCACGCCGTCCGACATGAAGAGGCCTGCGGGATGGCCGTCCAGGGCGTCGAAGAAGTCGCCGTTGATACCGGCGGCCGTCGTCCGGCTGGAGACGTCCTTCTCGATCTGCGTCACCCGCTCGAGGCCGCCCGTGACCGTACCTCGGGAGAGCACCGGGGCGAGCTTGTAGAGGCCCGCGGGGTCAGGCCGGGGGGCGGTGATGACGCTCAGCGCAACGGGGCCGTGGGGCGTGAACTGCACCGCCCGCTCGATCGTCACCCCGGGCATCAGCTCGAGCAGGCCCGAGGCAGGAGACGGTGACGCGAAAAGCCCCATGAGCAGGACAATTGTCGCGAAGCGGCGCACCATGACCCCGGACGAGACTAGCCGAGGACGGCGACGTCCGGTGTCAGACATCCGCACGTGCGCTTTCCATGTCAAAAACGTCCGGGTTGAGGCATTACGTCCGTCTTACCTTTGCCTCGCATCCCACGTACACCGCAGGAAGATCGTTGAGAACGATCCGACGTCAACTGGAGGATTCAAGATGCGCAAATTGACCTACACGATCGTGGCGCTCATCGCGCTCGTCGTGACGAGCTACGCAGTGGCGGACGGGATCGAGGGCGCGAAGAGTGCGAAGTCGGTTGCGGGGACGTTCAGCGCGACCGCAGGCACGACCGCCACGCGGACGTGCACGACGACAGACGGCAAGACGATCGTCGTGACCGACGGCAAGTACACGGGGACGGCAATGGGCGATGCCGACTTCACAGGTGCGATCACGTTGCACGCGCGCAGCGTCGTCAACACGACCGACAGCGTTGGCTTCGTGAACGGCAGCTTCTCGATCGACATCGCCGACGGGCACAACACCCGCGCGATCTATTCCGCCGTCTACGACCACGGCGCGATCGCCGGCCTGGCAGTCGGGCGGGCGCAGCAGCCGCACGCGCGTCTGCTTGCGAACCTGTCGGCGACCTTCGCCGCAGCGACCGGTTTCACGAACGGCAAGCTCGGAGGGGGCACCTCAGGCGGTGGCGCCGTCGAGCTGGGCGCGGGCTCGTGCCAGCCGTCGCGGACCACTCCGGAGAAGAGCGAGGCGCGCGGCACTATCTCGGCGCTCTCGACGGGCTCGATCACCGTCGCCGGCCTTACCTGCGCGATCCCGCCCGACCGCTCGGCGGACGTGAATGCGAGGTTCAAGTCCGGCGATGTCGCGGAGATCCACTGCGCCCTCGTGAGCGGCGCGAACACGCTCGTGCGGATCGAGGGCCGTAACCACCACTGATCACGGGAGAGAGGCGGAGGGCCCACCATGGGCCCTCCGCTACCGTTCGCGGCGTGAGCGAGACGCGCACCACGCTTGTGGAAGATCTGATGGGGCGCTTCTCGCACATCCCGCCGGAGGCGGTGCTGAAGGAGGATCTCCTTCGCACCGGAATCGACTTCGACACCTCGGCGCTGAGCGACAATCTCGAGGGCGAGATCAAGCCGAAGTCGTACTTCATCTTCTCGTTCGACCAGAAGCCGCTGACCGAGCTCGGTGAGGCCGCGCTCCGCCGGCCGCCCGAGGAGATCGCACTGACCGGCGGCCCCTACCGGCTGCGTCGCACGATCGTTTCGGTACGCGTCAATCCCGACTCGCCATATCGAATCGCGCTTGGAGGCGACGGGGCGTTGCACATGTCGCTCGAGGGTCGCGAGATCGCCGATGTCGGCTTGCCGCCGATGCCCGAGTACTACCGCCACGAGCTCCAGAACGGCAAGACGGTCATGGAGACGGCGCCCACGATCCAGTGGGGCTACCTGATCTACCTGACCGTTCTGCGCCTCTGCCAGTACTTCGGCGCGAAGGAGGAATGCGGCTTCTGCGACATCAATCACAACTGGCGGCAGCACAAGCGGGAAGGTCGCCCCTACACCGGCGTGAAGCCGGTCGAGGATGTGCTCGAGGCGCTCGCGATCATCGACCGGTACGACACCGCGCGAACCTCGAAGGCGTACACGCTCACGGGCGGCTCGGTCACGAGCACGGTCGACGGGCTTGCAGAGGCGGACTTCTACGGCCGCTACGCCGAGGCGATCGAGGATCGCTTTCCCGGCCGCTGGATCGGCAAGGTCGTTGCACAGGCGCTTCCGCGCGAAGACGTGCAGCGATACAAGGACTACGGGATCACGATCTACCACCCGAACTACGAGGTCTGGGACAAGCGGCTCTTCGAGATCATCTCGCCCGGCAAGGAGCGCTACGTCGGCCGAGAGGAGTGGCACCGTCGCATCCTCGACGCGGCCGAGGTTTTCGGCGCGCGCTTCGTGATCCCGAACTTCGTTGCAGGCGTCGAGATGGCCGAGCCGTTCGGGTTCGAGACCGTCGACGAGGCGATTGCATCGACGACCGAGGGCCTCGACTACTTCATGAGCCACGGCATTACGCCACGCTTCACCACCTGGTGCCCCGAGCCCTCGACTCCGCTCGGCCGCGACAATCCGAACGGCGCGCCACTCGAGTACCACATCCGGTTGCTCGAGGCCTATCGCGAGACGCTCGACCGTCATCGGCTGAAGCCCCCGCCCGGTTACGGTGTCGCCGGCGCCGGCAACGCGGTGTTCTCGGTCAGCTCGTTCATGGACACGCTCGACCCCGAAGAGGTCACCGTCGAGGAGGCCGTTCCGGCATGACCGGGCGGATCACGATCGACGAGGCGAGGACGCTGTGGAACGACGCGTCCGACGACGAGCTGAAGCAGCTCGCGCAAGCCGCGCGCGACCGCTGGCACGAGCCGACCCAGGCCACCTACATGGTGATGCGAATCATCAACTACACGAACGTCTGCGTCGCGCAATGCGACTACTGCGCGTTCTATGTCCTGCCGAACCAGGATGGCGGCTACGTGCTCGGCCGTGAAGACGTCTTCGCCAAGATCGACGACCTACTCGCCGTCGGCGGCGACCTCGTGGCCTTCAACGGTGGGTTCAACCCGAAGCTGCCGCTCGATTTCTACTGCGACCTCTTCTCCGCGGTGCGCGAGCGCTACGGCGAGAAGGTGGAGTTCTATGCGCTGACGATTGCCGAGTTCGTCTACCTCGCCGACCGCGCCGGACTGACACACGCCGAGGCGGCCGTGCGACTGCGCGACGCCGGTGTGCACTGGGTCACCGGCGGCGGCAGCGAGATCCTCACCGAGGACTTCCGCAAGCGCCACGCAAAGTTCAAGTACACGGTGCGCGAGTACTTCGAGGCGCAGCGGGCGATCGTCGACAGCGGGATGAAGACGACGGCGACGATGGTGATCGGCTTCGACGAGACGCTGGACGAGCGTCTCGAGCACCTTCAGAGGACACGCGACTTCCAGGACGAGACGGACGGGCTCTTCTCGTTCCTCTGCTGGACCTACAAGCCGTACGGCACGGCGTTCGCCGGCGTCGAGATCGGGCCCGAGGAGTACTGGCGCCACATCGCGCTTTCACGCATCTTCTTGGACAACGTGAAGCACATCCGCACGTCGGTGCTGACGCAGAACGAGGACGCTTTCCGAGCGCTCGACTACGGCGCGGACGACTTCGACTTGCCGATCGAGGATGAGGTGACGCAGAAGGCCGGCGCCACGATCGAGCTCGACCTCGAGAGCCTCCTCGCCGTACCGCGCGCGCTCGGGTACTCGGTCGAGTACCGCCGGGCCGAGCGACCGGCGGCGCTCACCGCCTGACGGTCGCGCGAAACGCGATCGCGCCTTTCCGACCGCTCAGGTCGATCGTCGCGGTGGCTGCGGCGAACGGGATCCGCCTGCTGCCGATCCACACACCTCCGAGTCGCTCCCCTGCTGGAAGCCGTAGCTTCAGGCGGATACGGGATCGCGCGGGCGCAACGACACGTCCCGTGATGAGCGCTCCGCTGCGTGCGATCTCGTACGACAGGTTGCCGAAGCTCGTCGGCGCATCCTCAACACGAATTGTCTGGCCGCTTGCCAGCCATGAGCGTGGAGTCGCGAACGCCAGATCGAGGCCGGTGGGAGCGCCGTCGGGGCCGCGGCGCTCGTGAATCAGCGTCAGGCGGAGCGTCTCCAGGTACGACGCATTCCCGCCCGAGTTCGGCGGCATGTACATCGAGCGGTAGTACGCGCCAAGGACCGGGACGACGGAGATCGCCTCGCCCGAGATGTACGTGCCGGGCGTCATGCCGATTGCGAGCATCCCGTACAAACTGAGCGCGAGCTGGCCCGCCTCGCCGTTGTCGGCGAGGAACCGCGACATGCTCAGCCCGTAGGCCTGCCCGAGGCCCGAGCCGTACGGCTTGTTCGCGTAGACGATGTGCGCGTCGGCGCGGGGAACGCCGAGGATCCGGGAGCCGTGCGCGAGCACATAGCGGACGATCCCCTCGGCCACGTGCGAGTGGGCGCGAAAGAAGCCCGAGGCGAGCGCGTAGGGCATGACGAGATTCCAGTACGAGCCCTCACGCGTGACGGTCAGCCGGTCGAACGGCCCTCGTGGCCCGGAGAGCGCGTCGGGAACGAACACGGAGCCGTCGCGCAGCCGCACCATCTGGCGTTCGAGCGCCGGGCGAAGCGCCGCCTGGATGCTGAGCGCGAGGTTCCGCGCGCGGGCGGCCAGGTCTCGGTGGCCGGTGACCCCCCACACCCGTTCCATCGCGAGCAGCCCCTGCCACGCCGTGATCTGGGCGACGACGCTGTCCACCTCGTAGGGGATGTCGGAGGACAGCGGCTCCGGCCGCAGACGACCGCGCGAGGGGCCCGAGGTGACCCGCCTCGCTGCGATTCTCGTGACGAGCCGAGCAAGCTCTGGTGTCTCTGCGCGGACAAAGGCACGGTCGCGGGTCAACCGGTAGTACTCGGCCGACGTCGCGAGGAGGTGGCCGGCTCGAAACGCGGTGAACCGCTGCGGCTTCAGTCGCAAACGCTTCAACGTGACCTCGAGGATCGCCCTGGCGACGTTCCGGAACCCATATTCGGCGGTCACCTCGGCGGTGTCGAGTGCCTCCGCGAAGGAAAGCTCCTCGTACGGGTTGCCGACGCTGTAGCGCCAGCCGAACGTGGCCTCCTGGCCGAGGATCCCGAGCTGCGCGTTTCGCACCGCCGGCTCGGGCACGTCGAAGTGTGCGCCCGACCTGAGGCGTTCCTGCCAGAAACGAGCAACGACCGCCCGCGCCGCGTCGTAGGTCACGGCATCGGCATGGACGAATTTTGCATCGGATGGTCCGTTCAGCCACGCCGCATATACCGTCGCAACGTCTCCCGCCGCGACGCGATAGCGAACAACGCCGTCAACGACCTCCCCGCCCGTGCTGAAGATCAGGCGCGTTGCCGAACGTGAACTGAGGCGGTCGGGCTCGTTATGAGCAAGTCGCCTCGAAGGCACGAGCCGGACGATGGCTGCGGCTCGCGCGTTGCGTGCGTCGATCTCGAGGCGCACGAAGCTCACGACCGATCGAGCGCTGTACGCGCGCCCGACGAAGGACTCCTGGCGGTAGCGCAAGCCGTGAGCGTCGGCGTACGCGGTCTCGACGATCGGGAGGTAGCCGTCGGAGAGCTTCGCCGGCTCGAGTCGCGCGCTGCAGCTGCCGTAGCGCTCACGCCCGTTCCCGACATAGAACGAGAGACTGGGCCCGCCGACACGGCGTGTGAAGATCTCGCTCCCGTCCGCAACGTGGAGTGCGAAGACGGTGGAGCCGTAGACGCTGAACGGGAAGGACAGCGGGACGTAGTAGAATCCTGCCGGCGTCAACGGCCGCTGCCGCCGCTGAATCGCGTGGAGCAGGGGGGCGAGAAACCCTCGGGCCGCCGCATACGTCGGCCCGTTGGGTGCGGCGAGAAGCCGCTCGCCCCAGACGTCGCGGCCGGAGAGCACGGCGCGCTGCACCGAGCGTGCGTACCCCGGCGTCGCGCGGGGCGACGCACACTGCGCCCTCGTCGCAGTCCCCGCATCCGCAGCGAGGCCGGCGACTGCGAGCAGCGCCGCGAGGGAGCAGAGAACGATCGACGATCGACGCATGTTCGCGCGAGTATCGCCGCGAACTCCGCGCGAACCAAGGGTGGCGTTCCACGAGCTCGAGTGACATGATCGCCGGATGGCAGTGAGGTTGCACCGCTGTGGGAACATGTGGGCGAAGTTGAAGAGCCATCCGTGCTGGAAGGTTCAGAAGGCGCTGGACGACCAGGGGATCGCCTACGAGGTCGTGCCCGGGCCGTGGCCGAGCCGGAAGAAGCGCACGGCGGTGATCGAGGGAACGGGCCAGGCGCTGTATCCCGCGATCGAGTTCGAGGACGGCAGCTGGTATCGCGAGGAGTCGAAGGACATGGAGAAGACGATTCGCGAGGGCCGCTTGATGGAGAAGGCGGGCGCCGCTGCATGAGCGTCAGAACTGAGTAGCGTAGGCTCGCGGCTGTGAACCCGGTCCTCGGCATCATTCTTCGCATCCTCGGCATCGGCGCGCTGGTCGCCGGTGGAGTCTTCGTCGTGGTCGCGGCCATCGTCGCGATGGTGCTGTTCGGGCCGATCGTCTTCTGGCTGGCCTGGAACGTCCTGAACTTCGGCCATGCCGTCGGGCTGCCCGAGCTCGGCTTCTGGGGGATCCTGCTCGCGA
>JBBQLT010000002.1:0-198850 GCA_038328165.1 Gaiellales bacterium | reverse complement strand
GAGCAGCCGCGTCGACCCCTCAATATCCGTAAACAGGAAGGTGACGGTGCCACGGTGCAACTCGGCCATCTGCCGCCTCCTTGCTCTGACACCGCGAGCGGCGATCGCGCCTTCCGACACGCTACTCCTGGCCGCCGACCTCGTCTAGGCGCCGCGAGGTCGGCTCCGTGGTCGGATCGCCGTTGGGGAAACCTCCGAGTGCGTACACAACCCAACCTACTTTGGGGGTTCGCTGAAGTGCAAACATGCTTTTATGCAAGGCTTTTGTACCCCGAAAGCGCATAATCGCACCCAACAAGGTCCCAGCTGCTTCTGCACTCCTACCTTTGCCATGGAGGACTCCGCCGCCTGGCGGAGGGTCGAGTGCTCGGCTGACGCTTTTCAGCGAGCGGGGCGGGTGGTGCCGCGGACGACGAGGTCGAGCGGCAGGGTCTCGACGTGGGCGGGAGGTGGCTGGCCGGCGAGCGCCTGGAGCAGGAGTTCGGCGCCGCGCTGGCCGCTTTCGAAGAGCCGTTGGCGGACGGTGGTGAGGCCGACATAGGAGGCGATCTCGATGTCGTCGAACCCGATCACCGACAGCTGCTCCGGGACGTCGATCCGCAGGCCGCGCGCGGCTTCGAGGACGCCGAGCGCTTGGACGTCCGAGGCCGCGAACACCGCCGAGGGCCGCTCCGGGAGCTGGAGCAGTTCGTCCGCGATGCTTCGAGCGACATGTCGGCTTTGCGTCCCTTCGCGGACGTACTCGGGGCGGATCGGGATCCCGGCGGACTCGAGGGCGCGTTCGTAGCCGATCGTCCGGTCGCGGCTCGACTGGAAGCGGAAGGGGTCCGCCGGCTTGTCGCCGATGAAGGCGATCCGGCGATGTCCGAGCTCGAGCAGGTACTGCGTCGCGAGCTCGCCACCGGCGATGTCGTCGATCACGACGCTTGGGAGGCCGTCGTGGCGCGCGTCGATGAGCACACACGGGATCGACGCGGCCCGGAGCCGTCGAACCTCCTCGTCCGGTGGGATTAGGGAGACGAGGAGCAGGCCGTCTGTGCGATGGGCGTCGGCGAGCAGCCGGAACGCGCGTTGTTGGCGGTCGGCCGATTCGACGTCGTAGAGCGCGACGTCGTAGGGCGAGGAGGCGAGCGCCGTCACGACGCCGCGGACGCGCTCGATCGGCGAGGCCTCGGTGAGGAACGGCAGTACGACGCCGATCACGAGCGTGCGCTTGAGCGACAGGTTCTGGGCGACCGAGCTTGGCCGATACTCGAGGGCGCGGATCGCCTCGAGCACTCGCTCCCGCGTTGGGCCGGCGACGTTCCCGCGGTCGTTAACGACGCGGGAAACGGTGGCGATCCCGACGCCAGCGCGCGCCGCGACGTCGGCGATCCGTGCGGGTGGTGTGGGAAGCGCTTCCATGCGGTTAACCTTTTGCCTGCGACTACGACAAATGTCAAGGTTTGGTGGCTTGACATTTACTAGGTCGAAGGCATAATCTCGCAATTCAAGTTTCATGAAAGCGGTTCCAACCAGACTCGAAGGAGGGACTCTGTAGTGAACGCGCATCGGAAGACTCGCATCGCTCGCTCGCGGTCTGCGCTCGTGCTCGCCATGGTCACCGCGCTTGCCGTCACGGCCGGTACGGCCGTCGCCTCGCGTCAAAGCGGTAAGGCGACGACGATCACGGCGCTGATCGGAAGCTCTGGCCCCGCGGAGACGTTTGCCGTCAACAACGCAGCCAAGGCGTGGTCAAAGCAGACCGGCATTCAGGTGAACGTGGTCGTTGCCTCTGATCTCGGGCAGCAGCTCGCCCAGGGCTTCGCGTCGGGCAACCCGCCTGACATTTTCTATCTCGGCAACGACCAGGTTGCGACCTATGCCAAGGCAGGCGACCTCGCGTCACTCGACAACCTGAAGAACGTCAAGTCCTTCTACCCGAGCCTGCGTGCGGCCTACACGTACCAGGGCCATCTGTACGCAGCGCCAAAGGACTTCTCGACCCTCGCGCTCGTGCTCAACACCGCGTCGTGGAAGAAGGCCGGGCTGACGAGCAAGAATTATCCGACGACGTGGGCACAGCTGGCTTCGGTCGCGAAGAAGCTGACGCGGTCGGGCCAGGTTGGTCTCTGCACGGGCCCTGAGTTCCACCGGCTGGGCGTCTTCATGATTCAGGCCGGCGGGTGGCTGGTCTCGAAGGACGGGAAGACGGCCACGGTCAACAGCAAGGCCAACGTCACTGCCTTCAACTTCGTTAAGTCGATGATCAAGGCCGGCACGTTCAAGCTCACGAACCAGCTTGGTGCCGGTTGGGGCGGCGAGGCCTTCGGGAAGCAGGAATGCGGCATGACGATCGAGGGCAACTGGATCGCGGGCGCGATGACGCACGACTATCCGACTGTCTCGTACAAGGCGGTCGAGCTCCCGGCAGGCCCGGCCGGCAAGGGAACGCTCCAGTACGACGGCGGTTGGGGGCTCGCTGCCGCGTCCAAGAACAAGACCGACGCGACGGGGCTTATCTCATACCTCACCCAGACCAAGGTGGAGATGGGGAACGCGAAGGCCTTTGGCGTGATGCCGTCGGTCATGGCGGACGCGACGGAGTGGAAGAAGCTCTATCCGCAGTTCGCGGCGTTCCTCGCTGGTGCTGTGTACTCGAAGAGTATCCCGTCGATCCCGAACATCGCGACGGTGCTCGGTGACTTCAACCAGCAGATTCAGGGTCTCCCGCAGACGGATCCGAAGTCGATCCTGAACCGGGTCAACGGGGAGCTGCAGCCGCTCTTGAAGTAGGGGTAGGTCCCCGATCGACGAACCGATGAAGCCCGCCGGCGGCGATTGCCGCCGGCGGGCGACGCCCGACATCCGACGGACGAGAAAGGAGGCGAGAATGGCGGGGCGCTTCGCGAGAGGCCCGTTGCAGCGGTGGCGGGATCCTGGCATCCGCGGTCATCAGGCGGCGGCCGGCTGGCTGTTTCTCGCCCCCGTGATCGTCATTCTCGGCCTCTTCCTCATACTCCCGATCGCGATGGCGGCCTGGGTCAGCTTCTCCGACTGGAGCGGCAACGGCAGCCCGCTCGGCGCGAACGCGCACTTCGTCGGCCTCGACAACTACCGCCACCTGCTGACGACTCCCGGACTCGACCAGAACAACTTCGGCACCTCGCTGCGCAACAACGTCTACTACGTGCTCCTGGTCGTTCCGGTACAGACTGCGTTCGCGCTGTTCCTGGCCGTCCTCGTCAACCGGCGCGTGAAGCTCGTCGGCTTGTTCCGCACGGCGTTCTACTTCCCAGCGGTCACGAGCTCGGTCGCGATCACCGTCCTCTTCCTCTTTCTCTTCTCGCCGACAGGCGCGATCAACAAGCTCCTGTCGTACTTCGGCGCGACGGGGCCGTCGTGGTTCTACGACCCGCGCGGCCTCGTCCATGTGATCCTCGGCCAGTTCGGCGTGCACCAGTCGAGCTCGCTCGCGAACTCGGTCTTCCTCGGCGTGAGCTACTGGGACTGGCTGGCCGGCCCGAGCATCGCGATGTGCGTCTTCATCATCATGGCCGTGTTCACGACATCGGGAACGTTCATGCTGCTCTTCCTCGCGGCGCTCCAGAACATCGACGAGTCAGTCAACGAGGCGGCCGCGCTCGACGGTGCCAACGAATGGCGCAAGTTCCGGCACATCACGGCCCCGATGATCCGGCCGACCATCTTCACGATCGTGACGCTCGGCATCATCGGGACCTGGCAGATCTTCGACCAGATCTACGTCGGGACGAAAGGCAGCCCGCTGAACACGACCCTGACGCCGGCTTTCCTCTCGTTCACCGCCTCGTTCAACAGCAACAACTGGGGCGGAGGCGCCGCGATCGCCTTCATCCTCTTCGCGATCATCGTCTTCTTCACGCTTCTCACGCGGCTCGCAACCCGCAACCCGGATCGGGTGCCCCGGCGCCGCCGCTTTGGGCCCACGCAGGCCGTCGGCGACCAGAACGCCTCGCGCGTCGCTTCGGCCGAGGGGAAGCCGTGAGCAGCTCCCGCGCAATCAGCGACGCGGGCGCCGTGCGGCGGCGCCGTGTCGGAAGGATGATCACCTACAGCTTCCTGTTCGCGCTCGCGATCGTCTACCTCTTCCCGTTCGTGATCGCCATCGCCACCTCGTTCAAGACGGAGCCGAACGCGACCGCCAACCCGCTCGGACTCGCTCCGCATCCGGCGACGACGAGCGCCTTCCACGAGCTCTACAAGGGCCAGAACTTTCTGCTGTGGGTGAAGAACTCCGTGATCGTGACGCTCAGCGTCACGTTCCTGCGCGTGTTCCTGGACAGCCTCGCAGGCTATGCGCTCGCGCGTCTCCGTTTCCGCGGGCGCGGCGCAGCGTTCGCGACGATCGTCGCCGTGATGGCCGTGCCGGGCGTCGTGCTCCTCATCCCGAAGTTCCTGATGATCCGCCAGCTCGGGATGTACGACAGCTACTACGGGATGATTGTCCCGCTGCTGGTCGACGCCGCCGGCGTGTTCATCATGAAGAACTTCTTCGAGTCGATCCCCGTCAGCGTCGAGGAGTCGGCCCGGATCGACGGGGCGAGCATCTTTCGCATCTACTGGTCGATCGTGCTGCCGATGGCGCGGCCCGCCCTGGTGACAATCTTCATCCTGTCGTTCCAAGGATCGTGGAACGAGCTCGCACACTTCATCATCTCGGCGCAGAGCACGAGCCTCAACACGCTGACGAAGGGAGTAGCGCAGCTCGCGTCAGGGCAGCTCGGCTCCGGCAACCGCTACCCGCTGAAGCTTGCTGCGTCGACGCTGATGACGATCCCGGTCGCGCTCCTCTTCTTCGTCTTCCAACGCCGGATCATGAACGCGTCCTCGGGCGCCGTGAAGGAATAGGTCGCGCGTGCCGACAGCAATCCATCCAAGCCGGGGCCGCCTCGCCGACTTCGTACCCGGTAGCGGGGAGGCGGCTGGAGCGTTCCGCAGCGACTTCGGCGACAGCTCCTGGCTCGAGCTCATCATCCCGACCGACGTCCGCATGGTTCTCCTAGACGCCCTTGGAGCGACGATTCTGTTTGGCCCGTGCGCGTTGATCGAGGAAGGCGAGACATCCATTGCCGACCGACGGCACGTCGGCGAACTCACAAGGAGCTAGAGCATGGCCGGAATCACCTTCGACAATGTGACGAAGACCTACGGCGACGGCTATCTCGCCGTCTCCGATCTAAACCTCGCCGTCGAGGAAGGCGAGTTCGTGGTGCTGGTCGGGCCTTCGGGCTGTGGCAAGACGACCGCGCTGCGCATGATCGCAGGGCTCGAGGAGGTCTCGGATGGCCAGATCCGGATCGGCGATCGTGTCGTGAACAACCTGCCGCCGGGTCAGCGCGACATTGCGATGGTTTTCCAGAACTACGCGCTCTACCCGCACATGACGGTAGCCGAGAACATCGGTTTCGCGTTGCGGATGCGGAAGGTGCCGAAAGCGGAGGCGCGGCGGAGGATCGAGGAGACCGCACGCATCATCGGCCTGCTCGACCACTTGGATCGGAAGCCGCGCCAGTTGTCCGGCGGCCAGCGGCAGCGTGTCGCGATGGGTCGCGCGATCGTGCGTGAGCCGAAGGTCTTCCTGATGGACGAGCCGCTCTCCAACCTCGATGCGAAGCTTCGCGTGCAGATGCGCGCCGAGATCTCGCGTATCCAGCGACAACTTACGGTCACGACGGTGTACGTCACCCACGATCAGATCGAGGCGATGACGATGGGCGATCGCGTGGCGGTCATGCGCAGGGGTCTGTTGCAGCAGTTCGACGCGCCGCAGCGCCTGTACGAGCAGCCTGCCAACCTGTTCGTCGCGAGCTTCATCGGCAGTCCGGCGATGAACGTGCTCGAAGCGTCGCTCGAGCGCGCTGGGGGCGGCCTCGTTTGCCGGATCGGTACCGCGTTGCTCGCGTTGCCGGCCGAAGTGCTGCAGGCGCGTCCCGCGCTCGCCAACCACCTTGGGAGGACGATCGTTGTCGGCATCCGGCCGGAGGCGCTCAACGAGCCGGGCCGGCGAAACGGCGCCGAAGGCCGGCTGCGTGGAACGGTTCGGGCGGTCGAGGCGCTCGGCTCGGAGCAGCTCGCGCACGTCGAGATCGAGGCCAAGCCGGTTCTCGTCGAGGACGTGCTCGAAGGTCTCGTCGACATGGAAGAGGCCAAGGAACTCGCGGAGATCAAGATCGACGCTGGCGGCACTCGCGCGGTCGTCGTCGCCCGGCTCGAACCGTCGGTGAGCGTCCGGTCCGACGAGGCGATCGAGCTTGCGGTCGACCTCCGTCACCTCCACTTCTTCGACCTCGAGAGCGGCGAGGCGATCAGTGGCTGAGCCGACGACCGCAACTGAGACCGTGATCACTCTCCTCGACGGCTCGACCTTCGTCCGGTGCGACGAGCGCGGCGATCTGGACGGCGTGGCGGCAGCATCGGGCTTTTTCGCGGCCGACACGCGCTTTCTGTCGCGCTCGGTGCTGACGATCGACGGCGAACGCGGCGTTCCGGTCGCGTTCGAACAGGACGCCCCGCACGTGGGGGTTTTCGACCTCGACTGGTCGTCGGGGCTGGCGGCGCGGCGCGAGCTGTTCGTTGGCCAAGGTCTCGAGGAGGTGACAACGGTCTGGAACCGCTCCGACCACGAGGTGGAGGCCGTGCTCGAGCTCGAGCTGGCATCCGACTTCGCCGACATCTTCGCGGTCAAGCGGATGGAGGACCTCGACGCGCCGTTCATCTCGGACGTGACGCCGTCGCGACCGGAGCACTGGACGGACGCGAGCACCATCGAGTTCGAGGATGAGGGCTTCCCGGCCCGTACCCTCGTGCACCTCGCCCCCGCGCCCGACCACACTGAGGGAGGAGTAGCGCAGTACCGGCTACGGCTGGCAACCGGCGCGCGCTGGCAGCTTCGCGTCGGCGCGCAATGGCTCCTCGACGGAATGCCTGAGCTCGACGCCGGCGCGTTCGAGTCGCGCCTGCGTGCGGATCGTCGGGAGCGAGACGCGACGCTTGCTGCCTGGTGGCGCTCGGTGCCGACGCTGCAGGTGCCGGCGGGAGTCTCGCTCGAGCGGACGTGGGCGCAGTCGCTCGCCGACCTGGCCGCCCTCCGGCTGCGCTGGGCGGGAAGCGAGATGGTGCCGGCAGCGGGGCTGCCGTGGTTCATGACCCTGTTCGGCCGCGACACGCTGATCACGTCGCTTCAGGAGCTGCTGCTCGGGCCGGAGGCGGCGGCCGGCGCGCTGCGTGCCCTCGCCGAGGTGCAAGCCGACACCGACGACCCCGAGCGCGACGCCGAGCCGGGGAAGATCGTGCACGAGTTGCGGCGCGGCAAGACCGCGCTGATCTGGCCCGACCGCTACTACGGCACGGTCGACGCTACACCGCTGTTCCTCGTCCTGCTCTCTGAGCTCTGGCGGTGGACCCGCGACGACGCGATCGTCCTCGAGCTCGAGCAAGCGGCGCGCCGGGCGCTCGACTGGATCGATTCTTTCGGCGACCGGGACGGTGACGGCTTCGTCGAGTACCTGAGCCGCGCAAGCCACGGCATCGGCAACCAGAACTGGAAGGACTCGTACAACTCGATGGTCTTCCACAACGGCAAGCTTGCGCACGCGCCGATCGCGGCGGTCGAGGTGCAGGGCTACGTCTACGACGCGAAGCTGCGCATGGCAGAGCTCGCGCGGCGCGTCTGGAACGACGAGGCGACAGCGCAGCGTCTCGAGGATGAAGCGGCGACACTGCGCGAGCGGTTCGACACCGCGTTCTGGCTTCCGGAGCGCGGCTGGTATGCGCTCGGCCTCGACGCCGACAAGCGGCCGATCGACGCACTTGGGTCGAACATGGGCCATCTGCTCTGGAGTGGCATCGTTCCCACCCACCGGGTTGCGGAGGTGGCCGCCAAGCTTGCGTCGGGCCCGCTCTGGTCCGGTTGGGGCGTGCGCACGCTCGCCGCCGACGAGCCAGCGTTCAACTCGCTCGAGTACCACAACGGCACCGTCTGGCCCCACGACAACTCGCTGATCGCACTCGGCCTCGCGCAAGCCGGCCGACGGGCGGAGGCGGAACGCGTCGTACGAGCGTTGCTCGACTCCGCGCCCTTCTTCGAGCACCGCCTGCCCGAGCTCTTCGCCGGCGACGAACGCCGCGGCGACGAGCCGCCAGGCGTCGTACCCACCTCCGCACGGCCCCAGGCCTGGGCCGCCGGAACACCGCTACTCCTCATCCGCGCACAGCTCGGACTCGAGCCCGACCCCGACGCCCGCACCCTACGGGTCACCGAGGACCAGCTCCCGGCCTGGACGGAGGGACTCTCGCTCAACGGCGTCCGCGCCTTCGGCCGCACCTGGCGCGTGCGCGTGAAGCAGCGCGCCGCGATCGTCGAGCCTGCTACCTGAAGGGTGCCAATATTTGTGTCGCCTCTTCGTTGCCCGAGGTTGGGAGGATAGGGCGCATGGCTCTCTCGTTCCTCTATCTCGCTGTGCGGGCTGTGCTCGGTGCGCTCGTTCGTAGCCGTCGTGGCCTGCATGTGAAAGACATCGAGTTGCTGGTGTTGCGGCACGAGCTTGAGGTCCTGCGCCGGCAGGTCGCGCGACCGAAGCTCGGCACGGTGGATCGGGCGCTGTTGGCGGCCGCAGCGTGTCATCTGCCGCGCTCGTCGCGGGGCGTGCTTCTGGTGACTCCACGGACGCTGCTTCGTTGGCATCATGCACTCGTGCGGCGAAGGTGGCGGCAACCGCCTGGCCGGCGCGGACGGCCCGTGGGGTGCATTAACTCGGTCATGCTGCGGCGGGTTCATATTCGTGGATGAGTCCTCCGAGCAGATCGCGTCGTTGGACCGAAGCGGTTGAGCTGACGGGACGACCGCTTGGCGCCGGCGGGCTGCGGCTCGGGTCTGGCGCACACAGGTCGAGTGCTCGGTGCGGCCTCTGCTCGTTGTAGTGCCGTACATAGATGCGGAGGACGCGCTCGAGTTGGCGCCGGTTGAAGATCAGGAGCCGGTCGAGGCACTCTCGTCGTGCGCTGCCAACCCAGCGCTCCATGTGGGCGTTCGCGTTCGGCGCCTGGGCCGGTGTCCGGATCACCCGTATCCCTTCACCGTCGAGGAGGGCGTCGAACGCCCGGCTGAACTTGGTGTCGCGGTCGTGGATCAGGAACCGGACCCGCCGGTGGCGTTCATCAAGGCTCATGAGCAGGTTCCGCGCCTGCTGCATCATCAACGCACCGTCGGGGTTGGTCGTGCAGGCAACGTACTCGATCCGACGGCTGCCGATGCGGATGAAGACGAGCACGTACAGTCGGCGCAGCAGCACAGTGTCAACAGTCAGGAAGTCGCAAGCGAGCGTCGTCTCGGCGTGCGCGCGCAGAAACGAGCGCCAATCGAGCCGGTCGCGCTCAGGTGCCGGCGGAACACCCGCCGCCTTCAGAACGTTGCGCACCAGCGTCGCCGACACATCGATCCCGAGCTTACGCAGCTCCCCGACGATCCTGACGTAACCCCAGTTCGTGTTCTCGCGCGCAAGCCGCAGAACCAACTCACGCGTCGCATCGTCGATCGGAGGTCGACCCGGACGCCGCGGGTACGTCCAGTGCTCGGCGACGAATCGCCTGTGCCAGCGCAGCAGCGTCTCCGGCCTCACGATGATGAACGCCCGCCAGCATCGGCGTGGCAGCACCCGACTGAGCGCTGCGAGCAGGAGTCGATCGCGCGGCGTGAACTGCGGCCTCGTCACCTGCCGCCGCAGAATCGTCAGTTCGTGCCGTAAAACGAGAATTTCGAGTTCTTTCGATCGCTCTCGGCGCGCGAACAGCACCACCAACTCGAACAGACGGCACGCAACGACATACAGAAACGACACGGACAAGAGCAACCTCCAAAAGGACGGGAACACCACGCTAACCACGAACTCCCCGCCCACACCTCCCGCACCTGTCCCGCCGTGCGGCCGAGTTTATGCACCCCACGGGGTGTTCCAGGGGATCACGGAGGCGTCCGCGTACCAGACGATGCTCCGCGCCTGCCAGACCGCCGGGGTTCCGCACTACCACCCGCACGACCTCCGTCACCGGAGGATCACCGTCTGGCATCAGTCCGGGGTGTCAGCACGCGATCTAGCCGAGCGAGCCGGCCACGCTAGACCGTCTATGAGCCTCGATGTCTATAGCCACGTCATGCCCGCCGACGAGATCCCCGCCGACCGTCTAATCGAGCTAATCCGACCCTAGAACTGACCCCCAAATGCTACGGCGGTGTGGTCCCGGTGTGGTCTACGCCGCCGTAGTGTCGCTCAAACCCGCATGGATGCGCGAGGCTTGTACTTGTTCGTGTAGTCCTCCACCTAGGCGGAACCTAGCGGATCGGCAGGGCGAGGCGATCGTCACGGAAATGCAGCTCGAAGACGGCGCAGTTCGCGATCGGGTGGAACGGCTCGTCGCTGACGTGGGCGCGCAGCGCCCGCATCGTTCCGCCATGGGTCACGAGCAGGATCCGCGCGGACGGATGCTTGCGGGCGATTCGCTCGACCGCAGCAAGGACGCGCTCAGCGTGCTCCTTCCGGCTTTCGCCATCCGGGCGCTCGCCGGCCGGAAACCGTTCCGCGAGCTCCTTGCGCGTCAAGCCGGACCACGAGCCGACGTCGATCTCTCGCAGACCGGGATCCGAGACGATCGGTGCGTTGTGTGATCCAGCGACGATCTCCGCGGTCTCGAAGGCGCGCCGCAGGTCGCTCGTGTAGACGGCGTCGAACGGTGTCTCGCGAAGCAGGTCTGCAAGGGCGCGTGCCTGGGCGCGACCGGTCTTGTTCAACGGCGGATCGGCCCAGCCTTGCCAGCGCCCCTCGCGGTTCCAGTCGGTCTCGCCGTGCCGCGCGAGAAGGATCGTCGTCACGCCGCTAACCTAGCGGCGCGATGGATCTTGGCCTCGAGAACAAGGTTTGCATCGTCACCGGGTCGACGGCCGGGATCGGGCTCGCAGTCGCCGAGCTTCTCCGGGACGAGGGTGCTCGTGTCGTCACCTCCGGGCGCCGAACGACGGGCGTCGGCGACCTGCACGTCGCGGCCGACCTGACGCGCGCCGAAAGCGCTGCCGAGCTCATCGGCGCAGCCGAGGCTGCCTTCGGGCGGGTCGACTGCCTGGTCAACAACGTCGGGGGCACCGAGATCCGCAAGCTCGAGGAGCTCACGGACCGTGAGTGGCAGAGCTCGTTCGAGTTGAACCTGATGAGCGCCGTTCGAGCGACGCGCTCGGTGCTGCCGGGCATGCGTGCGCGGGGTGAAGGCTCGATCGTGAACGTCTCCTCGACCGCTGCCAAACGACCCTCCACCTCGATGCCCGACTACTCGGTGATGAAAGCCGCGATGCTCTCGTTCTCGCGCCTCGTCGCCGACCTGTACGCGAAGGACGGCGTTCGCTGCAACGCGGTGACACCCGGGCCGACAGCGACTGACGCGTGGCTCGGTGACGGCGGGCTTGCGGAGCAGCAAGGCAACCGCGACGAGGTGCTCGCGAAGGTCGGGGCGGGCAGGCCGCTCGGCCGGCTCGCAGTACCGGACGAGATCGCTGCCGTGATCGTCTTCCTCCTTTCGGGACGAGCGTCGTACGTGACCGGCGCGGCGTGGTCCGCCGACGGTGGAACCGTGCCGATCATCATCTGATCGAGCGGCTACCGTGGTCGCATGCCGGATCTCGCCGGAAGAGTTGCCGACGCCTTCGCCGCTCGCATGCGCGAGGTCGAGGAGCACGCCCTGTCACCGCTCGCCGTGCGCTCGTATGACAGCCGGGGCCGCGAGCATCCGGAGGAGGAATGCCGCGTCCGGACGCCGTTCCAGCGGGACCGCGACAGGATCCTGCACTCGAAGCCGTTCCGCCGCCTGAAGGGCAAGACGCAGGTCTTCATCGACCCGTCCGGCGACCACTACCGCACGCGGATGACGCACACATTGGAGACCACGGGTATCGCCCGCGTCGCCGCCCGCGCGCTGCGGCTGAACGAAGACCTGACCGAGGCGATCGGGCTCGGGCACGATCTGGGCCACCCGCCGTTCGGCCACGCCGGGGAAGCCGTTCTCGACGAGTTGCTCCGCGAGAGCGGCGGTGGCGGGTTCCGCCACAACGAGCAGTCCGCGCGCATCGCGCGCGACCTGAACCTTACGCTCGAGGTCGTCGACGGCATTCAGACGCACACGGGCGACCGTGAGCCGACGACGCTCGAGGGGAAGATCGTGCGGGTCGTCGACCGTGTGGCGTACATCAACCACGACATCGATGACGCGCTGCGCTACGGCATCCTCGCCGAGGGAGATCTCCCCCGGGATGAGCTCGAGATTCTCGGGGAGACCGGTGCCGCGCGCATCGACACGCTCGTCCACGATCTCATCGAATCCTCGTCTCGGTGCGGCGACATTGCGCAGGGCGATGAGGTCGGTGCCGCGATGCTGTCTCTTCGCTCGTTCATGTTCGACCGGGTCTACCTGGGCGAATCGACCAAGCCGGAGCACGAACGCGCGACCGTGGCGATCCGCCGCATCTACGCACACCTCGTGGAGCGAGGCGACTCGCAGGAGATGATCGTCGAGTTCATCGCCGGGATGACCGACCGCTTCGCTCTGTCGTACGCTCGCGAGGTGTGAGCTCCATGGCGCGGATCAAGGACACCTCTGTCGAGGCCGTAAAGGCTGCCGCCGACTTCGTCGACGTCGTCTCGGCGCGGACCCAACTCCGAAAGGCTGGGGCCCGCTACAGCGGCCGCTGCCCGTTTCACGAGGAGCGAACGCCGTCGTTCTCGGTCAACGCGGTCGACAAGCTCTACTACTGCTTCGGCTGCGGCGCGAAAGGCGATCTGATCACGTTCGTCCGGGAGACCGAAGGCCTGGATTTCGTCGAGGCGATCGAGTGGCTCGGCGAGCGCTTTCGGGTGCCGATCGAATACGAGGAGAGCTCGCCCGAGCAGGATCAGGCGCGCAAGCGTCGCGAGCGCATGTTTGCGCTGCTCGACCAAGCCGCAGCGTTCTACGAACGGACGCTTTGGGATTCGCAGGCCGGGGGCATGGCACGCGACTACCTGAAGGGCCGCGGCCTCGATGAGGAGGTCTGCCGCGAGTTTCGGCTCGGGCTCGCGCTCGGCGGCACGAGCCTTGCGCGTAAGGCGCTCGAAAAAGGCTTCACGCGCGACGAGCTCGCGGCAGCAGGGCTGACGAGGCAGCGAGGGGAGGACTACTTCCAGCGGCGGCTGCTCTTCCCCTTGACCGATGCTCGAGGACGCGTGCTCGGCTTTCAGGCACGTCGTCTGCATGAGGACGATCCCTTGCCTGCGAAGTACGTGAACACACGCGAGTCGGAGCTCTTTCACAAGGGGCACATCGTCTACGGGCTCGACCGCTCGCGCGCGGCGATCGCGAAGGAAGATCGCGCGTGCGTCGTCGAGGGAAACACCGACGTGATCGCCCTTCGGCAGGCCGGCTTTCAGCCCGTGGTCGCCTCCATGGGCACGGCGCTCACCGAGCAGCAGCTGAAGGAGCTCGGACGGTTGACGAAACGACTCTGGCTCGCCTTCGACGGCGACGCCGCCGGAGAGACCGCGACCCTCCGAGGCATGGCGCTCGCAGTCGCGCAGGGCTTCGACGTGAAGGTCGTGCCGCTGCCGCCGGGCGTCGATCCGGCCGACGACCCGAACGGCTTCGAGGCCCGGCTTGCCGGGGCCGAGCCGTATCTGCTCTACCGCGTGCGCATCGAGATCGACCGTGCCGACGACCGTGAGAGCGCATTTCGAGCGGTAAAATCGCTGCTCGAAGCAGCGGTCGATTCACCCGAGCGGCAGGACGCGTGGCGCTACGCGAACGACAAGCTCGGCATGACGGTTCAGCTGCGTGCCGGCTCTGCCTCGGCGCGCGCGGCAGCGCCTCCATCGCAGCGCGTGCTCGATGCGAGCGCGAAACTGGAGCGCAACGCGCTTGCCGGAGTGCTCGCGCACGAACGGCTGCGGGTGCTTCTCGCCGAGTTGACCGAGGACCACTTCTACGACCCGATGCACCGGTTGTTGCGCGCGCACATCGTCGACGGCACACCGCTCGATCCCGATGCCGTGGGCCTGCTTGCAGAGCTCGACGCGCGCGCAGTCGGCGAAGGAATCGACGACGCAACCGGCGAGGAGCTCCTCTGGCGGCTGCGTGAGCGCGAGTTGCGCCGCGAGCTCCAACATTCCGATCCGCGACGGACGAAGGAGTTGCAGGAAGCGCTGCAGCGGCTGCTCGAGCGTGTCGCGACGCTCTCCTGACGTGAACGGCGGCGCAGCCGGGGCTCTAGCCGGGCCATCGTTGCGTCCCTACTCTCAGCAGGCAACCCAACGAGCTCGGGAGGAGAAGCGCACATGGGGCGAGCACGGTTCGCGATGATCGGATGCGGGGTGCTTGCGCTCATCTTCGTCGAGTCTGCGCTGACCGAGAACTATCGCTACAGGCGAACAGCGCGGGATGACGCGAAGGCGGCCGCGATTCTCCTCACGCGAAGCGACCTGCCGAGCTCATCCGCCGTGAAAGGCGGTCGCGTCACACCGGACGAGACGCCGACAACGAGCAAGGATGCTTGCAACGGCCACGTGGCGAAGGAATCCGATCTGATCATCACCGGCGATGCGAAGTCGAAGTTCGTCGACCCATCTGGCGTCTTGACGATCGAATCGAGTGTGAGCGTGTACCAGACCGCAGCGATGGTTTTGGCAGACTGGAGCCGTCAGCGGCCGCTCCTCACTGCGAACTGCCTTCGGCAGGTGCTTGCCCGAAGCGCGACTCCAACGAGGCTCGTCAGCTTCAGGCGGCTTCGAAGCCTCCCCGGCTATGCGAACGACAATTATGTGATCGATGTGGCCTACCACCTGGCCGGGAAGCCGTCCGTCGAGTTTCTCTTCGCGGTGACGATCCTCCGGCGAGGCCGGACAGAGGCTCTCATCTCGACCCAGCTCGAGAAAGTCGTGTCGACCGCGCCGATGCTCGCGCTGAGAATCCAGACGCGTGCGATCGCCGCGCTAGCGCCACGACTTTCAGCCTCGTAGTGCGCTTTCGGCTGGCAACAAAAAAGCCGCATGAGCGGCTCGTTCATAAGCTCCCCGGGTTGGACTCGAACCAACAACCCTCTGATTAACAGTCAGATGCTCTGCCAATTGAGCTACCGGGGATCGGCTTTCTCGGCGGGGCGCATTGTAGCTACGGTTCGCGCCGATGCTGGGCTTGCTCGCACACGCCGCCCCGATCAACTACAAGTTTCCGCTCCCGATCTGGCTCTACGTGCTGGCAGGTGGTGCAGCGGTGCTGCTTTCCGCGCCGGCGGCTGCACTCGCGGTCTCAGAAGGCGTCACGCGTGAGTGGCGTGGCGCGGACCTGTACCCCTTCGCGCGACGGCTTCGGCTTGGCGTCGCGGGGCGCATCGTCAGCTCACTGCTCGTCGTCGTGGGGCTCGTCGGCGGCCTCTTCTCGACGAGCGCACAAAGCGCCGAGTTCTTCGAGAACCCGATCACCGTTCTCACCTGGGTCGACTTCTGGGTCGGCGTCGGAATCGTCTCCTGGCTCGTTGGTGACCTCTGGGAGCACGTCTCACCGCTGAACGCCGCCGCCCGCGCGCTCGATCGCGCGCTCGCGCGCCGTCATGTGCATCCGCTTCCGTATCCGGCGCGGCTCGGCCAATGGCCGGCGGTCGGCCTGCTGCTCGTCTGGTCGTGGCTGGAGTTGATCTGGCCGAACGCGAAGGATCCGCGCACACTCGCGCTGCTGCTTTCTGCGTACGGGATCGCCACGCTCGCCGGTTGCGCGTTGTACGGCGCCGAGACATGGCTCTGCAACGCTGAGTTGTTTTCTGTCTTCGCCCGGACGTTGTCGCGCTTCTCGCCGCTCGAGCTCCGCCCGTTCGCGCCCGAGGAGTGGGCGGCCGCGCCACCTGACGAACGCTCGGCGCGGCTGCGTCCCTACGGTTCGGGCCTTCGCGCCGATCCTCCGCTGCCCGTCGGCGGCGCGGCCTTCGTCCTCGTGACGCTCGCGACGGTCGTCTTCGACGGTTGGTCGCAGACCGACCGGTTCGGCTCGTTGCAGCAGTGGTTCTGGGAGCGCTGGTCGTTCCTCGCCCACCACACCGCGGTGCTGCAAACGCTCTCGATGGGCGTGGTCGTGCTGGTGTTCGTCGCCGCCTATTCCCTCATCGCACGCCGTCAGGCGCTCACGTTCGCGCCAACGCTCATCCCGATCGCGGCCGTCTACTTCACGGCTCACTACGTCGCCTATCTGCTGATCGCCGGGCAGGCGACGCTCGGCGTGATCGTCGATCCGTTCGGGCTGTCGTGGAACCCCCTCGGCTGGGGTGAGTACGAGCTTTCGAAGGGGATCGCTCCGGCCGGCGTCGTGTGGTGGGCCCAGATCGTGCTGATCGTGGCGGGGCACGTCGCGGCGGTGTTCGCAGCGCATCGTCTCGCGCTCCGCACCTCGACCCGCGCTCGCGCATTGCTCGCGCAAGCGCCGCTCGTCAGCCTGATGGTGCTCTATACCGTCGCTGGTCTGTGGGTGCTTGCGCAGCAGATCAAGGCGTGACGATCACCGGTACGTCGACCTGATGCTGCGGCCGGCCGTCCTCAGCTGACGGTGCGAATGCCCTGACGGTCGCGGCGCCTGGTGACCGGGCGTGCAGCGTCGCCTCGAATGTCCCGCGGGCCGGTGCTCCTTCGGATGCGGTCGTCGTCTGCCTCTCTACCACCTTGCCGCCTACGACGAGCTCGACGACAAGGGTCGCCTCGAAGACGGCTGCGCTACCTCTGACCGCGAACGCCGCGTGCACCTCGGCTCCCGCGGCCGGCGACTCGACGAGGATGACGGGGAGGTACGCCGCGAAATCGTCGCGGGTGAGGCCTGCACGACCGGCGATGTCGACGCGCTTGACCGACGGGAACTGCGTCAGCGTGTACACGATCTCGGCGATCGCGGCCGGAGCCGCGCGATCGATCTGCACCCTCGCGGTCCCGTTCGCAATGATGACCGGAGCCGCGTGCCCGAGAGCGCCGAGCGCAGCGGCCGCCACGGCGGTCGTGTGCGGGACGCGCTCGACCTCGGGGCGAAGCTCACCGCCGTTGGCCCGGAAAACCGTGAGGGTCGTCGGCGTGGGGGATACGGGAATCCGCGGCGACGTCGTGGAGGGTCCCGGGCTGGTCGTCGGGGCTCGCGACGTCGAGCCGCAACCGGCAGCGAGCGTGGCGACGATGAGGAGCGCCGAACCCCATTTGCTCATGCCTCGAAGTCTGTCAGGGGCCTTGGCGTGTCGTCACGGCGTCGCGCGCTGCCCCTATCCTTCCGGAGTGAGCCCTGTAGCGATTGTCCTCCTCGTCGCCGCCGTTTTCCTCGTCTCGGCCGCGGAATGGCAGCGCATCTCGCGGCGCGTGGGCCTCGACACGAGCGTGCGCCGCGCGCGCAAACGGCGCAAGTCACATCTGCGGGTCGTCAAGAGTGAGACCGATGACTTCGCGAAAGCGGTCGAGCGCGACCTCGCGGCACTGCCCACAATCGAAGACCGAGACTAGGAAACTCGTCTGACGAGCACCATCGCGCGGAGCGTCGTCGTGTTCGGCAGGATCGGCGGGACATCTTCCATGTTCTTCGTCTCCTGGTAATCGGAGACGACGACCACGAGCGCGTGGCGGCCATTGCGTGCCCGAAGGCGCAGGGCACCGACCGGTCCCGTGGGTTTCACGGCACGGCCGTCGAGTGTGACCGCGATCGATGCGGGGTCGATCCCCGAGCCCGCGTCGGTGGCGGCGACGGTGATGCCGCCGCGCGTCGAGGTGACGCGGAGCTTCGGGGGTGTCATGTCGTTCAGCCAGTAACGGAACTCGAAGCGGCCGGCGTCGGCGACGGACCGGGTGTCGAAGACGATCTCGTAGATACCGCGGGCGGGCCGGACCGCACCGGCGACGAGACGGCGCGCGCCGAACTGCGTCCGGTACGGGTTGAGATCCAGAGGCAGTCCGGTGTAGCCGGCGAGGTGATCCTCGGTGGTGCCGAGTACCACGTGCGGGACGGCGTGGCCCGAGAGGACGGCGACGCCGAAGTTCGCGGGCGCCCCCTTGATCACGACGCGGTAGACGCGCTCCGGGCCGGGGTAGGTGACATCGCCGGCCGTCGGGTACCGGTACGTCGTCACGCGCCTGTCGCCGCCCACCGTCGTCGCGCGATACGTGCCCGGATCGGCCAGCGAGTGGTAGCGGTCATCGCTGAGCCCGCCGGCGGAGACGTCGAACCAGAACGGGATCCGGCGCACGTCGCTTCCTCGCGTGAGCACGACGAACCCGGTGACGTCGCCAGGCTCGGAGCCCGGGGTCGCCTGGACGGCGAACGATCCCGGAACGGTCACGGTCGGGGGTACGGCGATCGATCCCGCGCCGCCCTGAACGACGGTGGACACGCTCCAGTCGCCTGCACCTCCTCCTGCGTCGGTCAGGGTGACGGTCAGCGTCAGAGGCGCCTGACGAAGCTGTCCGAAGGAGAGCCCGCTCGGCGACGAGAAGATGAGCGGGTTGTCGGCGCGAGGCAGATCGACCACGCCGCCGCCCTCGCGCGTCGATGGCACTTCCGCTCCGCTCGCAGAGCGCACAGGGTCCCCCGATTGCTCGAGAGCAGACTTGATCTGCGCGACCGTCCATTCCGGGTGGCGTTCCTTCAGGAGCGCCGCGGCGCCTGCGACGTGTGGAGTTGCCATGCTCGTGCCGCTCAGCAGCCCGAACGTGCCCTCGCTCGCCGGCAGCGACGAGAGAATCGAGACGCCCGGTGCGGAAACGTCGGGCTTCATGGCGAGCGATACCGGGGTCGGGCCCGCCGAGGAGAACCCGGCGATGTGGGCGCTCGCGTCGACGGCGGCGACGGTGATCGCGTCCGGCGCGCTGCCGGGAGAGGAGACCGAGCCATACCCGAAGTCGTTGAAGTCGTTTCCCGCCGCAACGACGGGAACGACGCCGGCAGCCGCCGCGGCGTCGATGGCCTGCACGACGAGGTCTCGCTTCGGGTCGATCTCGGGCTCACCGAGCGAGAGATTGATCACATTCATGCCGTCCGAGACCGCAGCCTCGATGGCCGCGGCGATCTCCGCGCTGTTCCCGTCGAGCCCAAAGTCGGGCGATGGAATCGTGAGCGCCTTGTAGTTCCCGAGCTGGGCGTTTGGCGCGACGCCTGAGATCGCCGTCCCCTTGGCGTCCGTACCGTGGTCGCCCGCGGCGATCCCGGCGACGTGGGTCGCGTGAAACGAGGCGGACGGGTCGAACGGCGTGTTCGCATATCGGTATGCGGATGAGGGCGGCGCGAACGTGCGCTGCACGATCACCTTTGCCGTCGCCGCTTGCGCCTGTCCCTTCGGGAAGCCGGGCGGGTACTGAAAGCCGCTCGGGTCGAAGTACGGATTCGATGCGTCGAGGCCGTCGTCGATGATGCCGATCTTCATGCCGTTTCCCGCTGTATCGAAGGAAGGGCCCCAGAGCTTGTCGGCGCCGATCTGCTCCGGGCCGCCTGTGCCGCGGAGAACGTGGTAGCGAATGTTCGGCCACACGCGGTCGACTCCCGGCACCCGCGCCAGTTTCGCCACCTGGGATTCCGGAACGACGACCGCGAAGCCGTCGGCGATCAGACGGTAGTGCCAACGCACCTGCGCGGACGGCACGGCCAAGCGCACGCGCCGCGCGAGCTCACCCTGGGCGGCCGCGAGCTGGCGGGCATACGGCGCGTGCGACGCCGATTGGAGCGAGCGTCCGAATCCAGACAGGGGCGCACCCTTCAGCGTCAGGACGACCTCCGCTGTCGGTACGGCGCGGCTTGCGCCGAGCACATCTCCGGAAAGTGATACGGCGGCCGTCAGGACGGCCGCGAGGAGAAGCAGTGTTTTCGTCAGGGTGCAGGCAGCGCGAGGCGGCTTGGATCCAGCATCCGCCCCATTGTGCCGCACGCGCGCCTCAACTGCTCCCGTCCGAGCATTGGACATTGGCCGTAGGCGTGTCAACATGCGTTTATGGCCCATACGACAGCCGTGCCGACCGTACGCAGCCGCTCCTCGCTGGCGCTACTGTCGCTTGCGCTCCCGTTCGTGATCCTCGCTGCAGTTGCCGGGTACAGCGTCATTCGGCCCACCTCCTCGGCGGACCTCCCGCAACCGGGTAGTCGCGGCGCGCTCGTCTGGGGCAACGGCATCTTCGCGAGCCGGTCCGAGCTGAAGGCATGGCTGAACCTCCACGGGGGTGGCTACGAGGCCTGGGCCCGACGACACCCGGCCGCCCTCCGGCTTGTGCCCACGAAAGCGCAGGCCCGTCGCACGGCGGCTCACCGGGCAGCCGTCCTCAAGGCGGCCGCCCGGGCCCAAGCCGCAGCCCCTGGCAGAGCGACGAAGCGCTCGCCGTCCTCGACCCAAGTGAAGGTTGCGGTGAGCCGTTCTCAAACGGCCGGGACGAACCCGATGATGGTGCTCCTGGTCGTGATCGGTGTGCTGCTCGGCGCTGCAGCGGCCGCCCCGAAACGGCTGGTGCAGCGCATTCGCCTTCCCGGCCGTTGGGAAGAGCGGGAAGTGAGAATGGTCACGGCGGGATCCGGCGTTGCCTTGCTGCTCGGAATCGCGATCGCGACCCAGTTCGGCTGAGCCCGCGCCCAGACACGGCGCTTCGTGAAGCCGCAATGGTTGTCGCCGCCCTTGAAGGGCGATAATGTCGGGTTACTGTGGATCTTGCCGACGCTGCCGTGAAAGCATCCGAGTCGAGAGGGAATGCTTCCTCGTCGCGTCGAGGTGCACTTGGGATCGCGGCGCTCGGCGGTCTCGTCGCGTTGCCGGCGGTCGGGCGGCTCTTCCGTCTCGCGGACGCGCTCGCCGCGCCGTCGAAGTCGCAGGACGTTCGCATCCTCCAGCTCGTTCTCCAGGTCGAGTACACGCAGGTGGCCTTCTACGAGGAAGCCCTTCAGAACGCCTCGCTGAAGGGCGAGCTGCGGACGTTCGCCCGGACCGCGCTCGCGCACGAGCGAGCGCACCTGGCTGCGGTCACGTCCGCCCTCGGTGCGAGCGCGGGCGCGCGCCCGCGCTTCGACTTCGGCGCTTCGGTTCGCAGCCCCCAGGCGTTCACGCGCACTGCGATCTCACTCGAGGACCTCGCCATCGCCGGGTACAACGGTCAGGCGACCAACCTGACCCCCGGAACGCTTGCCACGGCCGCGACGATCGTCTCGGTCGAAGCACGGCACGCCGCCTGGGTGCGGACGATCGCGGGAGAGGACCCGGCGCCGGAAGCCGTCGACCAACCGATCACGGCCGCGCAGGCCGCGGCCGGGCTCCGCAAGATCGGGCTGAGGCACTGAGCGATGCACGAGGCGACGAGCAGAGAGATCGACGAACTGCTGCACGCGGTCGACCGCGACGGGGCGATCCTCGAGACCCGGACACTCGCCGAAGCACCGGTCTCGCGCGCCCGCCTGCTGGGTCTCGCCCTCGCAGGCACGGGTACCGCGCTCCTCGCGCACGTCGGCCCGGCGAACGCCGCACCACCTCTCGCCGCCTCGGACATCGCGATCCTGAACTACGCGCTCGTCCTCGAATACCTGCAGTCGTCGTTCTACACCGAGGCCGAGCGCAGTGGCGCCCTGACGGGCAAGACAGCGGAGGCCGCGCGCGTGGTCGGAGCGGTCGAGCGGGCGCACGTGACGGCGTTCCTGAAGCTGCTCGGCTCGAACGCCGTCAAGCGGCCGTTGTTCGACTTCCAGGGCACGACCGAGCAGCAGAAGCCCTTTTTGAAGACCGCGGTGGCGTTCGAGGATCTCGCCGTCGCCGCTTACAAGGGCCAGGCACCGAAGCTGAAGTCCAAGCCAGTGCTGGCCGCCGCGGTCGGCATCCACTCCGTCGAGGCGCGGCATGCGGCCTGGATGCGCGAGCTCTTCGGGATCACGCCAGCCGTGAATGCGTTCGACCAACCGGCATCGCGAGAGAAGATCGAGCGGGTTGTGGCCTCGACGCACTTCATCGTCGCGCGACCCCGGACGACGAGGAAACGGAAACCGAAATACACGGGTTGAAGCTCGGCGTCTGCCTCGCACTCGCCGTCGCCGCGGTCGCATCGCTCACGTCGTTCCGGACGTTCTTCGACCCGGGCAAGCATCGAGCTCAGGCACCGTCGTTCGACCGCGCCGAGGCGCTTCCCGCCGCTCCGAGGCCGGCGCTCCGGATCGGCCGACCCGAGCCCCTCGGCTCCGGCCGCTACCTCACGCGCTGGTCGGTCGTCCGGACGTCCACGCCCGCGCGAGCGGGACCGCGGCCCGACGCTCCAATCGTCACCACGCTCGCGACCCTCACGCCCGACGACACGCGAAACGCACTCACCGTCCTCGATGCACGGACGGACACGAGCGGGTCACTCTGGATTCGCGTCGGCCTCCCGATCCTGCCGAACGGCAGCACCGGCTGGGTTCGGCGATCCACGCTCGGCGCCTACCAGACGACCGACGAGCGGCTCGTGATCGACCGGCCGCGCCTGCTTGCGACCCTGTACCGAAACGGCAGACGGATCTTCCAGGCGCCTGTCGGGATCGGGACCGACTCGTGGCCGACTCCGTCAGGCGAGTTCCTGGTTCGCAGCGAGCTGACGCGGTACGCGAGCCCGTTCTACGGTCCCGTTGCGTTCGGCACAAGTGCCCGCTCGGCGGTACTCACCGACTGGCCGGGCGGAGGCTTCGTGGGGATCCACGGCACGAGCGAGCCGGGGCTCATCCCCGGTCGCATCTCGCACGGCTGCGTGCGCCTGCGCAACCGAGACATTCTTCGGCTTGCCTCGTTGATGCCGGTCGGAACGCCGCTCACGATCGAGTGACGACCCATCAAGAGAGCGGCGTCCCGCCGACTGCGGCAGATGTTTTTTCGCAACGCTACGGGCGTGTCGCCACGTCCGGTTGGCTCTGGGCGACGTTCATGCCGAGCGACTCTTCGAGCAGCATGGCCTCCCGCTCACGGCCGATCCCGTCGTCGACCGGATCGGCGTCGGTCGAGCCGACCACCTCGTCGAGCGAGACAGCCACGCCGCGCAGGCTCTTCGCGAGCTCGCGCAGCCGGGTCTCGGACGCCGCAATGTTCGTCAGGAGAACCCGGTGACGGTCGCCGGACGAATCGGCGATCGAGGCGGCGCGGCGCTCTGCGTCCCGAATGATTTGAGCCGCCTGGGAGTCCGCCTCGCGGCGACCCTCCTCGGCGTAACGATCGGCATCGGAGCGGATGCCGTGACTCGAGGTCTCCGCCTCGTCGACGAGGCGCCGGGTCGCCGCACGCTCCACCTGCGCCTCCTCCGTCGCCCGCGTCCTGATCTCCGTGGCGATCCGGGTTGCGTCCTGCCGCAGGTCCTTCGCCTCCTGCTCGGCCTCTGCCCGGATCTTCTGCGCAGCCGCCTCCGCCGAAGCGAGCACGCTTGCGACGTGCTCTCCGACGTTCGCGAGGCTCAGAGGCGCAGGCTCCGCGACCCGCCGTACGGGTGCTACGTCTTCGGCTTTGGCTTCCACCCGCACGTCCTCGGTCTCTCTTGCGGCCTCATCGTCGCTGCTCCCGGTGTACATCCATGGAGCCATCGTCTCCAATTCCGTCTCCCCGTCGTCCGCGAACTCCTTGTCGTTCCTGCGGCCGCGTGGCCGAAGAAAGTCAGGCATTGCTACTCCTCCTCGTCTCGATCGTTGACGCACGACACGTGCCCTCCTGATGAACGCCCCGCCGCCGAGCAGAATCGCTCCGATGACGGCGATGAGAGCGCCGTCTTGCCAGAACCGATGCCCCCCACGGTGGCTCGGAGAAACCTGCTCGGGCGTAGCCGGGTGCGTCGGACGTGTGGCCGTTCTGACCCGCTTCGCCTGGACGACCGCAGGTCCGCTCCGGCCGTGCGTGGCGCCGGACGGTGGGGTCGTCAACGGGAACTGCGACCAGAGCTGCCCGGCGCCACCCGGCTGCGGAGGGGGCGAAACGGCAACGGCGGCCGACACGGTCACCGTCATCATCACCACCACCGCCACGAACAGCACGACGAGAGATCGCCGGCAGCATGTGCCCGGTCTCCCTTTGCGACATAGCCGCATCAGTCGCACAACGACCTCCAGCCTAGTAGGTCATCGCGAAGGAAACAACGCTTGGGCAAAAGTGACGTTCGCCCGTCACAGCTCCTGCTGGAGATACGCGCACCGCCGCCCGTCGAACGGCCACGGCGCGATCTTCGACACGCTGAACGTCGGGCCGCCCGGGCTGAGGACGAGCCGAGCGCCACGCCGGAGGGCGAGGCCGTCCTCGTGAAGCAATTCATACCCTTCACTCGTGGGCAGAAAGAGGAGGTCGCACGCCTGGCCCGATCCTTCGCCCAGGCGAGGCGATCTTTGCCGCCAGCCTCGCCACCACCGGTCGCGTGGCCGGAGGCCAGGCTCAGCGGCGGCCGAGCCACCCCCGAGCTTCGCGAGCTGCTGCTGCGTCCGGTCCAGCGCGTCGCGCTCTTTGGCCGTCTTCCCTTCGAGTGTCGCGAGCGCTCTCTCCCGGCGATCGAGCTCCAGACTCACCGTGTCGAGAGCTGCCTGCCGCACGCTCAGACGGTCGACGGCCTCGTCGAGGTCTTTCGTTCGCTCGGCGACCAGGTGCTCGCGCTGCGCGAGTGAGTGGAAACGCGCCGCGAGAGCCTCCGCCTCGGCGACGAAGCCTTGCAGCTCCGCAGCGGCTGCCTCGAGTGCCGCTTCGCCCAAGGCTGTCGGGTCGTCTCCCCGCAGGAGTCCGCGGGGAGAAACCCGCGTGTCGTCGACCAGCTCGAGAACCCGGAGTGCTCTCACAAGCTTCGTTCTTCGCGCCCGATCGGCGGATTCCTAGCTGTACACCTTTCCCCACATGTTGCTGAGTAGGCAGCAGAACCGCCTATTTCCGAGAGTGCGGATGAGAGGACTTGAACCTCCACGCGGTTCTTGAGGGGGTGGAGCGGGATGTAGGCGGGTGGCGGCATGTGGCTTCGTCCCTCGGTTTCTGGGTGCCATGTCACGCGGTTAAAGGGATCAAGGTTCGACCGTTTGAGCACTGATTAGGCACCACGATCACACGCGCTCGACCATCCAGAGGCCTTCAACGCCGTGCCGGTCGACGAACTCCTCGATCCGTGGCGCGGGGATGACCGCGATGATGCGATACGACTTGTTGCCGTCGCCGCCGGAACTCGTCGCCTGGCTGCCAGTCGCAACGCATCGACTCGAAGGTGCCTGCGTCTTCCCCGTCTAGGAGCCTGAGTTCATATCTGAATCCCATGCTGTCTCCGTTTCCGGGGCCGGAGGCGGATAGATCCTAGGTGGGGTCTGGCTGGTGTGCCGTTCCTGAATGAGGTTCGGCAGCAGTTCCGTTGAGGGATGAACCGCTTCGGACTGTTTCAGCGCAGGTGCGTGCCGGCGCCCATTGGGCCGGACGCCGGCCACAACCTCAGGCTGCAACTCACCCGATCGCGGTACTTGCTCGCCTCTCGGCCGGCATCGGGGAAATAGAACTCGAAGCCGTAGCCGGTAGGGATCGGATGACCAGACCGACGCTGAAACGCACTCCTGCAACGGGACTTCGCCAGGGCCACGAGTACAGTGCGAGCGGGTGGAGCGCCACCCCAGCCGCCGTGCAGGACCGCGTACGTCTCGAGGTAGTGGTTCGGGTTGGAACAGGGCACCACCAGCAGGATCTTGCTATGCGGACGCAGCGCGCACTGGCCGACCTTCAGCTCAAGGTAGAAGACCTTCTGCGGCGCGACGGTCGCGTTAGCGAACGACCCGGTAGCGGCGAAAACCAACACCGCCGTCAAACCGACCCAGGTGGAGCGGCTGCCGAGCCGTTTGACCACGGATCGACAATATGCCGTTCCGGTGTCGCCTTCAACCCCTCAGATCGGCTCGACCTCGATCACCCTCGCCCTCAACGGTCTTGAGCTCGAACTTGAATCCCATGCTGTCTCCGTTTCCGGGGCCGGAACGGCTGGCGCCAGACTACTAATGAGCGGTGAAGGGAGCCGGCTTTCCGTCCTTGAAATTCACAGGCTCGATGCCTTACCTCTTCCGCCTTCTCGACCCTGATGGGAACGATCTAGGGCCGCTTGCCTCTCGCCGTTGCGATTGGCAGCCTGGCGAACGCGTCAGCCGGTGGCATGGCGAGGAGCTGGAGATCATTCGCGTAGTCGATCATCTGGATGAGGTCGGCTTCCACGGATACATCGTCGTTAGGCCGGTCGAGGACAGCAAGGGCGCCTCGCCTTGACGCGGCTTCTCCTCTAAAGAAGGACTTGCGACTCGCGCGAGCAGGTTGACGGGCTCGCGTTCCTGCTCGCGCCAGCACGCCTCGATCGCGGCTGCGTCGTCGAGCTCGTCGTCGGGCTGCTGCTCACGCTGACGTCGGCTGCCGGCGGCGCTGTAGGCCCCGCGTGCTGAGGACTGCTCGTGCGCCGTTGGTGGCCGGCCGGACTTCCCCTGCCACGCGAAGAGCCTCTGGTCGCCATCGACGATGGTCAGGACGGTGTCCCCGAGCATCCTGAAGATGGTTCCGACGGGCAGGTCGATGATGGTCGGCGACGTGACGATCACGATCGGGTGGCCGTTACCGGTCAAAGGTGCGCTTCGAGCACGCAGTGCAACGCAATCTACAGAACTTGCATTTCTCCCGTATACTAAGTCTTATGAATTCCGACCAACCAGGGAGCCAGGTGATTTCCGCGGTGATGCCACGTCCCGACGTCGAACGGTTGCACCGCCTCGCGGTAGAGGGAGATCGCAGCTTCTCGGCAGAGCTCCGCCGCGCTGTCCGCGCCCACATCGACGAACCGTTTGGGCACCGAGTAGGCACTGAAACCGGTTGAAATGGCTATGCGGATGAGAGGACTTGAACCTCCACGCCCTTACGGGCACACGGACCTGAACCGTGCGCGTCTACCAATTCCGCCACATCCGCGAGGCGGGCGCATTGTAGCTGTGCGCTCGAGCGAAACTCCTCGTGCGAGCGGGGTCAGGCGAGGGGCGCGGGGGCGTGGCCGAGCTGCTTCGTCCACCACTCGGTGTCGCGCTCGCGGAACTTCTCTTGCAGCTCTCCGACGTAGCCGGCCAGGTCGTGCTCGCGCCGGGCGATTCGCTCCTCGCGGGCCGAGAGCTCGCGAGCGAGCGCGTCCAGCTTGTCCTCGCGGATCTCGACACCGGCCTCGGCCCGCGCCTCGCGAACGCGAAATTCCTCCTCGACCTGCTCGACGTGGGTCGAGCGGTCTTTCAGGTCTTGCTCGAGCTTCGCCAGCCGTTCCTCGCGCTTTTCGAGCCGCTCGCGCCGCTCGGCCTGGAGTTGCTCGTGCGAGTCGATCTCGTTCTCGCGACGCTGCAGCTCAGTTCGCAGCTCGTCGACGGCCGCACCGGCGAGATCGCTTTGCGCGATGCTGGCGGCGCGAGAGTCGAGCGCTTCGTGCAGGTCTTTCAGCGCGATCTCGCGGGCGTCCAACTCGCGTCCTCGTGCCGCCACGGCATCCGCGCCGGCCGCGTCCGCCTGCAGCCTCGACTGCGCAGCAAGCAGCTCCGATTCCCGGCGTACGACGCCGGCTTCGCGCGCCTCGAGCTCGGCGAGCAAGGCGAACGCATCCTGGGAGGCTTGCCCGTGGCCCTGGCGCTCCCGATCGAGCCGCTCCTCCTGCAGGCGAAGGCGCTCCTCCCACGCGCGCAGCGACACCTCGGCATCAGCGGCGGCGCGAGACTGCTCTTCGGTCCTGCGCTCCAGTTCGTGCTCGCCTGATTCCAGGAGCTCCGCACGTTCGGCCACGCGTGCGTCGGCCGCTTCGAGCATTTCTTCCCGTGCCTCGACGCGCGCGCGCTCACCGGCGGTCTGAGCCTCCAGCTCCCGAACTGCGCGTTCGCGCTGAGCGAGTACCTCGTCGCGCTCGCGAACGGCGTGCTCGCGCGCCGCCACTCGCGCCTCTGCGGCCTGCTGGCTCGCGTCGAGCGCGACGCGCTCACGCTTCAGCTCTCGCTCGCGTTCGCCGACGGTTGCGAGCTGCTTTGCGATCTCGCCGGCCGCACGAGCTCGCTCGCTCTCTGCGTGCTCGAGCTCCTCGACACGACCGTCGACGTGCGTCCCGAGCTCGGTCACGCGTGCGTATTCGGCAACGATCTCCGTGTGGCGCTCGACGAGCTCGGCGCGCTCGCGCTCGAGCTCCTTGACGCGGTCGACGAGCGACCGTTCGCGCTCCTCGAGCTCGACCGATCGTTGCTCGAGATCGACCTGGCGCTGCGATTGTGACCGGGACTGCTCAACAGTCTCGGCACGGAGCTCCCGTTCGCGATGACGATGCGCTTCGAGCTCGCTCAGCGCGTCGCGCAGCTCGGCTTTGACCGTTTCGAGCTCGACGTGCGATTCGTCGGGCCGGACGATCTCCTCAACCTCGTGCGCGTCCGGCGCGGAGATCCACTCGCCGGCCGAGAAGAACTCGGCTTCCGCCGTCTCTCGCGCCGGCGGAATCGCTTCGACGAGGTCGCCCGCCGCCTGCTTGCGCTCGATCGACGACCTCAGGCCGGTGCCGAAGCCTGTCTCCGTCTCGAGTGTCAATTGAGGATGTTGAGGATGTTGATCACGGCTGGGCCAAGCACCACGAGGAACATGGCGGGGAAGATGAAGAGCACGGTCGGGAAAAGCATCTTGATCGGAGCCTTCATCGCCTTCTCCTCGGCGGCCGCCTGGCGGCGAAGCCTCGAGTCCGCCGCCTGCACGCGCAAGATCCGGCCGAGCGAGATGCCGAGCTGCTCGGCCTGGACGACCGCGCGCACGAAGGCCGCAAGCTCGGGCGCGGGCACCCGCTCAGCCATCTTCTTCAACGCCGTCTGGCGCGACTCGCCGATCCTGATCTCACTCATCGTGATCGCGAACTCGTCGGCGAGCGCGCCCGCCATGTGATCGGTCAGCTTTGCGACCGCGCCGTCGAACCCGAGGCCGGCCTCGACGCTCACGGCGAGGAGGTCGAGCGCGTCCGGAAGCTCGGCACGGACAGCCTCGCGGCGGCCGCGGATGCGCATGGTGAGCACGGAGTCGCAGCCGAGGAACCCCATCATCCCGAGGGTCGGAACGAGGACGATCGCTCCGGCGAGTGAGCCGAGAACCGCCGGCAGCAGGAAGCCGAGAACGAGGCCCGCTACGAGCGCGGCACCCTTCAGCGCCAGGAAGGCCTGTGGCGTGACCCGCTGAGACAGTCCAGCTGCAATCAGCCTCGTCTGCACGGACTCGACCGTCGTGCGGGGGTTCAACTTGAGGGGGATCGATGCGAGACGCGAGGCCGTGGGTGCCAGCACGCGCTCCCGGAAGCGCAGGCGCTCGAGGTCTGTGGGACGGATCTTCGTGTGTCCGTACTCGGTGGCGCGCTTCAACGAGCGTTCCTTTTGACGCGCGGGATATGTCGCGATCTCGCCCACGAGGAAGGCAGCGCCGCCGAACAGCAAGAGAGCAAGAAAGAGCAGCATCATGGTCTACCCCCTGAAGGAAACGATCTTCTTGAGCATGAGCGACCCGATCGTCATCAAGACGAAGCCCGTGGTGATGAGCTTGTGGCCCGTGCCTGTGTGGTAGAGCGGTGACATGAAGGTGGGGTTGATCGCGGTGACGGCGAGCGCAATGAAGAACGGAAGGCCGATCAGCGTGTACGCGGCCATACGGCCCATCGCGGTGAGGCCGCGAATCTTCCGCGCGAACTGTTGCCGCTGGCGCACCGTCTCGGCAACCATGTCGAAGAGGCCTGCGAGCGAGCCGCCGATCTGACGTTGGATCGTCACTGCGGTGATCACGAACGTGAAGTTCTTCGACCCGACGCGTTCGGCCATATCGCCGAGGGCGTCATCCATCGTCTTTCCCAGTTGCGTCTCGGTGAGCACCCGCTTGAACTCCTTTGCCGCCGGCTCAGCACCCTCTTCGACGGCCGACTGGATGCCCTGACGGAAGGAATGACCTGCTTTCAGCGAGGCTGCCACCGTGATCAACAGGTCCGGAAGCTGGTTCTCGAACCGTCGCAGGCGCGCGGTCGCCTTCAACCGCACGAAGAGCAAGGGGAGCGAGAACGCAACTGCCATCGCAACGAGCGCGGCGAGCGGGGAGGCTGCAGCCACGGCGACGACCAGGCCGAGGAAGAACGCGAGACCCGCGCAGATGGCGACGAGCTCGCCGGCGCGGAGCGGGAGGTCCGCACGCTGGATCATCGACTCCAGGGCACGGAACTGCTTCAGATTCGCAAACGCACGCTCGATCCCGTCGACGAGTTGCATGCGGGTCGCCTCCCTCGTCTGCCGGCGCCGGCTCTTGCCGGCTTCCCTGACGACGCCGAGGTGGGGCTCGAGGCGAGCCCTCACCCACGACCCCTGGCGCGCTGCGAACCAGAAGCGGGCCGCGAGCAGGACGAGGAAGCCCGCGAGAACACTGACCGCGATCGTTCCGGCCGAGCTGTAGCCGGCGCCCGGGATCAGTCGCGAAGGCGCCTGATCGACCGAGTCCCCGTTCGAGCCCGGGATCCGCACGGCCCTCGTCGCGGTACCGGCTCCGGGCACGATCGCGCCGATGCGCAGTGAGTCTCCCGGCCGTGACGCGGTGTCATAGCTCACCTGCCACGTTCGCGCTAGCTCGTTCTCGAGCGAGGCGTACACCGATGCGAGCTTGCCCGCGCTTGCTGCCTGTCGGTAGCTTCCGCCGGTCTCTGTAGCAATCTGCTTGAGGTAGTCCGGGTTGAAGGAAGGACCGCCGATCCCGATCGTGTACACGGAGGCGTGCGCGGCGTGTGCCGCTCTGACGGCCTCATCGAGTGAGCGAAGGCTCGAGACGTCCGTCCCGTCGGTGATGACTACGATCGCGCGGCCGGGACGGCTGTCACTGCGGAGCTGGTCGGCCGAGGCCACGATCGCGTCGTACAGGGCGGTCCCGCTTCGTGTGTCGACCGTGAGGTCCGAGAGCGCCGAGATCGCGTCGCTCGAGCCGGTCTCGCCGTGCGTCAGCGTAAGTGCGGAGCGCCCGAAGACGACGATCCCGACATGATCTTCGGCCCCGGTTGCCGAGACGAAGCTCTTCGCCGATCGAATCGCGTTCGCGAGAGGACGGCCACGCATCGATTCGGAGCGGTCGACCGCAAGCTCGATCGCCTTGGAATTGCCTAGGTTCGTCGCCGACTGACCGACGGCCCGTCGGCCGTTCTCGCGCAGGTGCACGGCTGTTGATCCACGCGGCGCGAGAATCGTCGCGCGGATCAGGGGGAAGCCACTCGTGTCGATCGCGCTAATGTGCACGGCGCCGTTTGCGCCGGCGCCGGCGGAGGGCGCGGTCAGCAGGCCCGCCGCGGCACAGACGAGCGCGCCGATCCTGAGCCTCCTCATTCGTAACCGCCTCCGAACCCCGTTGATGCGAAGGTCGCTCGAAGCTGGTCGGAGTCGTCCGCGGCGAAGAAGGTCGCGGGGAGGACGACATTGTTCGAGGCGAGCTTGTCGAGGAAGTGCGGCTTGAGCCCGGTCGAGCGCAGCGGCGAGAGCAACCGATGTGCTCCGCCATCGTTCTGCCCCTCGGACGGTGGCTCGGCGACGAAGATGTCCTGCAACGTCACGACGTCGGACTCCATTCCCGGGACCTCCGAGATGTGGGTGATCCGGCGCGAGCCGTCGACGAGTCTCTGGATCTGAACGAGCAGGTCGAATGCGCTTGCAATCTGCTCTCTGATCGCGCGGTGCGGCAACTCGACTCCTGCCGACATGACGAGCGTCTCGAGCCGCGCGAGCGCGTCGCGGGGGGAGTTCGCGTGGATCGTCGTCAGCGATCCCTCGTGCCCCGTGTTCATCGCCTGCAGCATGTCGAGGGTCTCCGCGCCGCGAACCTCGCCGACGATGATCCTGTCCGGGCGCATGCGCAGGGCGTTCCGAACGAGCTCGCGAATCTTGATCTCGCCCTGGCCCTCGATGTTCGCGGGACGCGACTCGAGCGTAATCACGTGGTCCTGCTGCAACTGAAGCTCGGCCGCATCCTCGATCGTCACGATCCGTTCGTCCGTCGGGATGAAGGCCGACATGGCATTCAGCGTCGTCGTCTTCCCGGTTCCCGTGCCCCCTGAGACCAGGATGTTGAGCTTGCCCTTCACGCAAGCCGCGAGGAACTGAGCCGACCGGGCCGTCAACGTGCCGAACGTGATCAGGTCGTTGATCGTGTAGGGATCGCGCGAGAACTTGCGGATCGTGACCGTGGGGCCGTTGAGTGCGAGCGGGGGGATGATCGCGTTCACGCGGCTGCCGTCCGGAAGGCGTGCGTCGACCATCGGCGAAGCCTCGTCGACGCGTCGCCCGATCTGGGACACGATCTTGTCGATGATTCGCATCACGTGCGCGTCGTCGACGAACCGAATATCGGTGCGCTCCAGCCGGCCGCTTCGCTCGATGTAGATCTTGTCGAACGCGTTGACCATGATCTCCGTCACCGAGTCGTCACGGAGAAGCGGCTCGAGTGGCCCGTACCCGAGGATGTCGTCGGTGAGCTGGCGGACGAGCTCGCGGCGCTCCTCGCGGGTGAGGGGCGTGCGATCGAGTGTCAGCTCCTCGGTGACGGCACGGTAGACGCGGTCACCCAGGTCTTCGCCGTCCTCCTGGCGAAAGAGCTCCGGGCCGAGCTTTGCGATGCAGGCGTGATGGATCCGAGCCTTCAGCTCGGCATATGGATCCACCTCGTGTGCGACAGGGGCCGCTGCGGGGCGGTGGCCGTTCTGCGCCGGGAGGGTTGCGGTGCTTCCTTCCCCTTGCCGGGAGAGACGATCGTGAAGTCCCATCGGTTGCTCAACTCCTCGAGAGGGTGAGGCCGCGGCGCTTCGCCTTCGGCGGGGACTGCTGGGGGAGAATCGACTTGGCGAGCTCGAGGATTGCCTTCGAGTAGTCGGCGCCCGGCTCGGCGAGGACAGCCGCCTCCCCGCGATTGACCGAGAGCGGGACCAGGCGCTCGGAGGGGATCTCGTTGCCGACATCGACCTTCAGGGCCGCTTCGACCTCGCGCTTGGTCAACCCGACCTTCGAGTTCGACCGATTGAGCACGAAGCGAATACGACTTGTCGGGAACGACAGGAGCTCGAGTGTCTGCAGCGCGAGCCGAACGTTCTTCAATGTCGGCACGTCGAGCCCGCAGAGCATCAGAAGCTCGTCCGTACGGTCGAGAGTCGCGAGCATCGGCCCGTGGAAGAACGGTGAGGTGTCGACGACGATGACGTCGTAGCACTCGCGTGCGACCTCGAGCAGCCTCGTGATCTTCGACTCGGTGACGAGCTCGGCATCCTCCGGCCGCAACGGTGCGGGCAGGATGTCGAGCCCGCAGGGATGCTTCGTCGTGTAGCCCAAGAGCTTGTCGAAGTCGAGCTCGCCCGGTGCGACGACCAGGTCGTAGATCGTCTTCTCGGGCTCGATGCCGAGGACGATTGCGGCATCTCCGAACTGCAGGTCGAGGTCGATCAGCAACGTGCGCTTCTGCAGGTGCTTCGCGAGCGCGGCAGCGACGTTCGACGCGGTGACGGTCTTACCGGTTCCACCCTTGGGCGAGAACACCGTCACGACACGGCCGGTGTGTGTGCGCTTCACGGCGGAGGCGCCCCGCCTGACGTGAGCGGTCTTCCTGATCGTGAAGACGACGTTCTCGACGAGCTGCGGAAGCAACAGGACATCCGCGATGTCTGCGTCGAGCGCGCCGTCCAGCAGGTCCGTCGCCTCGCAGGATGCGACGACGATCACGGGCGCACGCGTGTGCTCGCGAATCGCAGCGATCTCGCTCGCCGGGAACGACGAGTCGCTCGTGGCATGCACAACGACGTCGAGATGCCCGCCGGCGAGAGCGCCGGCGGCCTGTGCGACGTTGTCGCTCGTGCCGACCGAGTCGATCGCGGGATGGTCTGCGAGCGACTCCCGCAGGTTGACGAATCCCTCGCAGTCGCCGGTGAAGAAGACGCGTGTGGTGGAGATCTGGTCTGTCTCGGTGCTCACTTTGCACCCACCTGGTTGAAGTGGTTGGCATTCGTCTGGTTGAGGCCGTCGACCGTCATCGAGCCCGTGCTCTCGGCGTCCTCGGGGCTGTCGGTCGCGTTCGTGACCGGGCGTAGCGCGAGCGTCCACCCGATCGAGTTCTTCGCCGCCCACCAGACCTTCTGCGCGTCGTGGCGGTCGCTCGTCGCAAGCATGATCGACCCGGTCTGCGAGGTTCCGAGCTTTGAGGTGACTCCATCGGGCGCCTGCAGGACGAGCAGGTTGCGGGCAACGTCGCGGCTGACGATGCACGTGTCGGTGCCGCAGTACCTCCACGTCGCCAGCATGTCGACGTGATCGCCTGACTTGATCGTGCCGGAGAGCAGCTGCGCGGCATCCCCCTCGAGGGAGATGGCACGCAGCGTGCCGTGCAGTTGGGCACGCGGGCCGAGTTGGACATGGTTTGCGAACCGGCGCAGGGTCACCTGCTCTCCCGAGTAGATCGGCCCCGTTGTGACGAGGTTCTGAACCTGGTCTGCGTTCGAGATCGCGCCGGGCACGATCGAGCGCTGGACGACTTTCGAGGTCACGAGCATGTGGTGTTTCAAGATGTCCGCCCCGGACGTGCCGACCGGGATGTCGCCCTTCGCGACGAGGACGCTCACGGTGCTCTCGCTGTGCTGCACGTGCCGCTTGTAGTTGGCGACATAGAAGAGCGCGAGCATCGCCGCGGCGAGAGCGAGCGCGACGGCGACGATGATGTTGCGAACACGATAGGTCATGGCGGGGGTGAGTTCCTGTTCGTTTGGGGGCGGGAGAGGTCAGTCGACGAGTGCGACGCTGCGGACGCCGAGATCCGGGGTGTTGCTCGGGCCGGAGGTCGGCAGGATTCCTTGCCAGATCACCTTCGTGAAGTAGCCCGTCAGGGTGCCGCTGTTGCCCTGAATGGCGCCGCTCAGCAGGTGAAAGCCGACCCAGGCGATCACGTGATAGGTCGCGTTCGAGCCCTGACCCGTCAACGTGTCGTAGACCGGAAAGAGCAGGTCGGTGCCGATGCGCGCGTCGAGGGCGCCCTGGAACGGATTGCCGTTGAACTTGGCGCCGGGGTCGGAGAAGTAGCCGCCGAGCGGGAGGTACTTCGAGTAGCCGTTCAGGATCCAGCTGGCGAGGGTGGTCGTCCCGACGGTGCCGTTCGTCTGGCCCTGATTGAGGTTCAGCAGGTCAAACGCGCCGGGCGCTCCGGTCTTGCCGAGCGGAAGCGTGGTCTGGTGCGTAGGCCCGAAGCACGCTGCCGGGCAGCCGGGCCCCGAGAGATTCGGATGCTTGATGTTGACGACGATCGGTGCGACGTACTCCGCCTCGGACGGCACGCCCGCGACAGCGGAGGCATGCGCGCCAACCGTCACGCTGCCGATGCCGAGCACCGACGAGAAGAACCCGGGCGCAGGCTTCGTCGTCGAGATACGAATCGTGTCGTTCGGCTCGTACCTACTCGCAAACGTGATGTTCGCACCGGCGACACCGCCGCCGTTCTTCGATCCATAGCTGATCGCGAGGCTCGACGCCGTCGCGGGATCGGTCGGGAGCGCCTGCGCCCCGGCAAGCGCTGCCGCATCCACTGTCGACTGGGTGGCTCGCTGTGCACGGAACCACGATCCGACATCGACGACAAAGGCCGTCATGGCGAGCATCACGACCATGAAGAGCGCCGTCAGCACCATCACCTGCCCGCTTTCGTGACGCATGTTTCTCACTCGAGGCGCTCCTTCGTCGTCGACGTGAGGCTCCCCGACTGGACGCTGAACCCAAGGATGTTGATCGTGTACGGATAGGTTGCGGTGACCGTGACCACGTCACCCGGAGTCGTCCAGTCGGTCGCGCCGTTGCCGTCGGTCGAGGTCACGTTCGGAACGAGCGTCGACTGGTCGAGGCCCGACGCAGCCGTCTTCACGGCCTGCACCGCAGACGCGCCGTTGTCGCCGATGAAGCGGCTGACAGCCGCCCTGCGCGCCCCGGCGCGCGTCGCGTCGGTGAGCGTCAGGTAGTTGTTGAAGACGATGCCGAACTGAACGATCGCGAGCAGCAGGACGGCGAAGATCGGCAGCACGAGTGCGAGCTCGGTCATCGCCTGGCCGTCCTCGCCTCGGATCGGGGCCCAAGGGCGCACCTTCAGGCTCCGAGGTAGCCGGCGATGCGACCGAACATCCCGAGAACGGCGCCGTTCATGATCGTGAACGCGCCGACGACGCCGAGCGTGATCAGGGCGATCATCACCCCGTACTCGGCCATCGTCTGGCCGGTCTCGTCGAGGCAGCGTGCGGGGGTTCGATTGGCGGCGGTGTGATTCATCGGTTCTTTCGCGGAACGTGGGGTCGAGAAGGGGCGGGCCCCGGTTAAGAAACCGGGGCCCGCTTGAGCGAGTACCTAGCCGGTCAGGACCTTCGTGACGGCCCCGAGCTTTCCGGCGATTGCGACAGCGAGCAGTCCGATCGCAGCGACGACGCCGACGGTGATCACGGCGAGGACGACGCCGTACTCCGCCATCGTCTGGCCGTCCTCGCGGGCGATCTGGATGCGGATCAGTTCGATCCAATCGCGAAGCTTCATGCGGTTGCACCTCCCTTCGGCGGCGTTGAGGGGCGATGATGCGTAGTGCGCTTGGCGTGCGGCATTGGTGTTGCGTGAATGAAGAAGCCGCTCGAACCCGAACCTTGCGCATGTCGGCGAAGATCACTACAAGGGGGTAGGAGGTGTCACCCTTTCGATGAAAACCGTGGTGCTCACGAAGGGTGACGGAACCGTCGTAAGCGACCGTTGCCATGTGGCTGAGACTCCGCTTGCGCGCATGCGCGGGTTGCTCGGGCGCTCTCGTCTCGAGGTGGGGGAGTCGATGCTCTTTCGCCCCGCCGGCTCGATCCACATGATGTTCATGCGTTTTGCGATCGACGTGGTCTTTTGCGACCGGGACCTTGTCGTGCTCGGCGTCGTCCCCGGCCTGCGGCCGTGGCGCATGGCATCGCATCGCGGCGCGAAGGTGGTGGTCGAGCTCGCGGAAGGCGCAGCTGCCGGAGTCCGCCCTGGCGACCACCTTTCGATCGCTACGATCGACGCGTGAGCACCCAGCCGTTGCGCCTGCTACTCGAGCGGGCCTTTCCGGAGGCCTCCGAGCTCGACGTGATCGATCGGACCGGGGGCGGCGACCATTTTCAGGTGGTCGTCACGGCCGCGTCCCTCGCGGGACTCTCACTCGTCGAGCAGCACCGGCGGGTCTACGAGGCACTTGCCGAGCCGCTCGCCGACGGCACAATTCACGAACTACGCATCAAGACGAAGGGAGCGACGTGAGCTATACGGAGAAGATCAACGAGGTGCTCGGCGATTCCGATGTCGCGCTGTTCATGAAGGGCACCCCGGGATTCGCGATGTGCGGGAACTCTGATCGCGCGCTGAAGGCCCTGCGCCGAGCGGGCGCATCGGTGACCGCGGTCGACGTGCTTCCGGATCCGCAGATCCGGCAGGACTTGTCGGCGATCTCCGGCTGGCCGACGATCCCTCAGGTGTTCGTGAAGGGTGAGCTCGTTGGCGGCGCCGACATCGTCGAGGAGCTCGAGGCGAGTGGCGAGCTCGAGCAGACGCTCCGCACGAAGCTCGGCGAGAACTACGCCGCCGAGGCGACCGAGCAGACCGTCTCACTCGTCTAGCTCGGCTAGCTCCTCAACGCCTCGAGCACGTCGTCGGCGTGCGAGCCCGGCTTCACCTTGTGCATCACCTTCTTGACATTGCCGTCCTCGCCGATCACGAACGTGGAGCGCTCGACGCCCATGTAGGTGCGGCCCATGTATTTCTTCTCGACCCACGTGCCGTACTCGGAGGCGACCCGATGATCCTGGTCGGCGAGCAGGGTGAACGGTAGGCCGAACTTCTCCCTGAATCTGGCGTGCGAGCGCTCGCCATCGGGCGAGACTCCGAGGACGACGGCGCCCGCCTGCTCGAACTCGGCGTAGGCATCGCGGATGCCGCACGCCTGTGTCGTGCACCCGGGGGTGTCGTCCTTCGGATAGAAGTAGAGGACGACCTGCTTGCCTCGCAAGTCGGCGAGGTGGACCTGTTCGCCGCTGTCGCTCGTCAGGGCGAAATCGGGGGCGGGCTTCCCTTCTTCGATCACGGTCTCCCTCTCGATAGTTTGTCTTCGCTCGATGCTAACGGCCCACCACGTAAACGCATTCCTCGTGATCGCGGTTTGTGCGCTCGCCTCGATCGCCGCGTTCGTTGCGCGGCGGCGACGGGCCGGGAAACCGGTGGCACAGTTGCTCGCGCTTGCCCAGACACTGATCGTCGCCCAGGTGGCTCTCGGTCTCTTGCTCCTTTCTGACCACCGCCGGGCGGCCGACCATCTTCACTACGCCTACGGAACGTTCGCCCTGCTTGCGGTGCTCTCGCCGTGGCTCTACGCGCCCACCGAGCCGCGCGCGCGGCTCGCCTGGTTCAGCGGCGCAACGCTTGTCGCAGGAGCCCTCGGCGTTCGCGCGTACATGACCGCATGAGCCGGATCAATCCCTTCATCCGCAATCTCGCCGTTCTCGCCCTGATCGCGCTCGTGATCGTCGTGCTCAATGAGGAGACGGCGCTCGTCACGGCGAGCGCGCTCCTCAGCGTCGCGTTCTTCATCGTGATCGGCGTCGTCGCGTACTTCTTCTGGCGCGACTTTGGCCGGCGCGAGATCGACACCTGGTCGTCGCGGGCTCAATGGGTTTTCTACGGCGCGATCGCCGTCTTCCTCGTCGACCTCGGCTGGTACTTCCTCGGCCACCTTTCAGGCCGCAACGCACTCGCGTTCTTCCTCGTCGCAGCCGGATGCGCCTACGCCGCCGTTCGAACCTGGCGCGACCAGCGTCGACTCGTCTGAGCCGGGGTCATGAGCGCGGCGAGGTCGTGGCGGCGTTCGTATGGCTTGCCGGCGGGACAGGCCGGCTCGTGCTCGAGCGCGACCGGCGGTGCAATCGTCCGCCTAACGGTGATCTTCGACGAGTGACCCGACGCCGTCGAGGCGAGCAAGCGCCTCTCGGACGGGGAGATGCTGACCCACGAAGATCGGCGTGTCCCGCTCGGTGTACCTCGATGCCTCGGAGTCGCGCAGCCTGAGCATCAGGTGCATAAAGTCCGCGGGTTCGTCGCACTCGAAGGCAGTCATGAATTCCTGGTCGTCGATTCCGAACGAGTACGTCGTGTGGTTGTGGATCGTGGGGAACTCGTCCCGGCCGATCCGGATGTGCTCGTCCATCGCCCGCTGCCGCTCGTCCTCCTGGAGGGCATACCACGGACGAACCTTCACAAACGGGTAGACGACGAGGTAGGGCGACCCTTTCGGCGTGATCCGCCGGGCACGGCGCGCCGCGGTGTACTGGGAGGCTTTCGTGGTGGCGAGGTAGTTGTACGGCGTCTCGAGCCAGGCTGCGAGTGGGGTCGCATTGAGAGCGGACGCGAGCTCGCCCAGGTCCTCGTACCGTTCGGTGATCTTCCAGAGAAAGAAGTCGACCTCGGGCCGAATGCCGGTGGTGGAGTAGAGGCGCAACGCGTCGAAGCGCGGGGCGAGATCATCGAGCACGTCGGCGAATGCCTCCTTTGCCGCGCTCCGCTCCTCGACGGGCAACCGGCGCCAGGCCGGATCGATCCGAAAGAAGGTGTAGGCGACGTACTGGCCGCTCTTTTCGTCGGTGGTCACGGTCTGAACGTTACCCAGACGGCGACGAGCGGCGAAACGGCGCATCGATCCGAAAGCGCCGTCTACATTGGCCGCAATGGCCCACGACCGGATCGAAAGCCAACTGAAGCGCCTGTCGACCGGGCCGGGCGTCTACATCTTCCGCGACGGCCGGAGCGACGTTCTCTACGTCGGCAAGGCCAAGTCGCTGCGGCCGCGCGTGCGGTCGTACTTCCAGGCGGGCTCCAGCGACACGCGGCAGGGGATCAAGCACATGGCGTCGCGTGTCGAGGCGATCGAGACGATCGTCACGTCGAGCGAAGTCGAGGCGCTCCATCTCGAGCAGAATCTCGTGAAGCGACATCGGCCGCCGTTCAACGTTCGGTTGCGCGACGACAAGTCGTTCCCGTACATCGCGGTCACGGTCGAGGACGACTACCCGCGAGTGATGTTCACGCGTGAGCGCCATCGTCGCGGAGTCGTCTACTTCGGGCCCTACGCAAATGCCAAGAAGGTGCGGGAGACGCTCGACGTCCTCAATCGCGTTTTTCGCTACCGCCCCTGCGAAGGGCCGCAACCGGGACGCCGCAGCGGCATTCCGTGCCTGGACTTCCACATCGAGCGTTGCCATGCCCCCTGCGTCGGTTACATCTCGAAGGACGACTACCGCGAGGTGATCGAGCAGGTGATCGAGTTCCTCTCGGGCGAGGATCGCCCGATTCGAAGGCGCCTCGAGGAGCAGATGCGGGAGGCGTCGACGGAGGAGCGCTTTGAGGACGCGGCACGCTACCGCAACCGGCTACGTGCGATCGAACGGCTTTCCGAGCGCCAGGCGGTCGAGCGGCGCTCGATCGGCACGATCGACGTGATCGGCGTCGCGGTGTCGGCCGAGCGCGCCGCCGTCCAGGTCTTCCCGCTGCGCGAAGGGCGGATGGTCGACCGCTACGCGTTTCATCTGGAGAACGCCGCCGGTGAGGAGCTCGGCGAGGTGCTCGAGCAGTTTTGCCTCGAGTACTACGGTTCCTCGCGGTCGATCCCGCCGCAGATCCTCGTGCCGCGCGCCGCCGGCGACACAGCCCCGCTCGAGCTGTTCCTCTCGCAGAGGCGCGGTTCACGCGTCGAGGTGCGCGCTCCCGAACGAGGTGAGAAGCGGCGCATCCAGCAGCTCGCCCAGCAGAACGCCGAGCTGGCCCTCGAGTCGGAGACGTTCGTTGCGGAGTCGAAGCGCGTGCGCCGGATCGAAGCGCTGGAGGAGCTGCGCGAGACCCTGAATCTCGAGGCTCTCCCAATCCGGATCGAGTGCTTCGACATTTCGAACATCCAGGGGCAGGAGGTCGTCGGGTCGATGGTCGTCTTCGAGGACGCCGTGGCGAAGAAGAGTCACTACCGCAAGTTCACGGTCCGGAGCATCGACGGCCAAGACGATTTCGCATCGATGCGCGAGGTCATCTCGCGCCGTTTCTCCCGGCTCGCAGCCGACCCCGGGTCGGGGGACTGGAACGAGTCCTTCGCAGCCACGCCGAACCTCGTCGTGATCGACGGCGGCAAGGGCCAGCTGAGCGCTGCGCTCGCCGCGATGCAGGAGCTCGACCTGCCCCGCGTCGCGGTGATCTCGCTGGCGAAGCGAATCGAGGAGGTCTTCGTCCCCGCGCGGCCCGAGCCGATCCTTCTCCCCGCCCATTCACCCGGGTTGCAGTTGCTGCAACGCATCCGGGACGAAGCTCACCGCTTCGCGGTCACCTTTCACCGGACGCGACGCGACGCGGCCTCGCGTGAGTCGATGTTCGATCAGCTGGAAGGCGTCGGCCCGGCGCGCAGGCGCGCGCTCCTTCAGCATTTCGGCTCGGCCGAGCGGGTGGTTGACGCAACCGAGTCGCAGCTCGAAAGCGTGCCCGGTCTGCCGGCGAAGACCGCGCGCAGCATCTACGCGCAGCTGCACCGAACCGGTCGGGCCTAGAGGCTTGATGTGGTTTAGAGGTGCTTGCGGGGATGGCTCTGACCAGGCAGGTCGTTCGGGTCGGGCGCAGGGCATAGCGGTGCCTACGTTCAAGCCCGACCCGGGCGAGATGCCGCGTCTGAGACACCATCCGTGAGTGCCAATGATCCACATCAAGCCTCTAGTTGCACCCGTCGTGGGCCGACTACGCTTTCGGCCGATGCGCAGACCCGCCACGCTCGTCGCACTGACGTTCGTCCTCGCCGCATGCGGATCCTCGAACCGGGCGGCACCCCCGACGACGACCGGCCCCGCAAGCCCTGCCTCGGTCGTCGGGTCGGGCGCGAAGACGCTCTACCGCGCCACGAACGGCTGGGCCGTCGTGCAAAGGGGCGAGCGGGCGTTCGCCCTGCGCCTCACCACCGGTAGGTGGCGAGTCGACCGCAGCGGCGCGGTGCGGATACGGATTCTCGGGCCGCAGCACACGGCCCCGCGTCGCACGCAGTTTGCGGTCGAGATCTCAGCACCGAATGACCTTGCCGAGACGGCGCTCTGGGTCGACGGGGAGGAGCTGCTCGAGAAGGGCGGCGGTTCCGCGCGCAAGGGAACGATCTACGGCACGACGTCGGCGCCCCTCCACGCAGGCCGGCACGTGGCCGTCGCCTACGGGCGCACGGCGACCACGGCCACCGCCGTCGCGTGGACGTTTCGCGTGGTATGAATTCGCCAGTTCGCACCCCGGCACACCCCCACCTCGCCGGGATGTCGGATCGACCCAATGCGGCCGACGAGGACGAAGGCTCGGGTCTGCAAGGCGGTTACCGGGTGCAGGTCTCTCTCAACCGGCGGCCGCCTTGCGTTTGCGCTCGTGCAGATCACGCCACTACGTCCCGGCTGAATCAGGCTCGGCGTCGAGGAACGGGTAGCGATAGCTGCGCGGCGGTACGAACGTCTCCTTGATCGTCCGTGGGCTCACCCAGCGGATGAGGTTCCACATCGATCCCGCCTTGTCATTCGTCCCGGATGCCCGCGCGCCGCCGAACGGCTGTTGGCCGACAACGGCGCCCGTCGGCTTGTCATTCACGTAGAAGTTGCCCGCGGCATAGCGCAGCTTGTCGCGAGCGTCGTCGATTGCCGCCCGGTCCTCCGAGAAGACCGCACCGGTAAGCCCGTACGGCGCGGTGCGGTCGACGAGATCGAGCGTTTCGCTCCAGCGGTTCTCGTCGTAGACGTACGTCGTCACGACCGGCCCGAAGATCTCCTCGCGCATCAGTCGGAAGTCGGGGTCGGTCGTCTCGATCACCGTCGGCTCGACGAAGTAGCCGGTCGTGTCGTCGTAGCCGCCGCCGGCGACGATCGCCGCGCCGCTCGTCGTCTTCGCCTCCTCGATCGCCTCGACCTGCGTCCTGTAGGACGAGCCGTCGATGACCGCCCCCATGAAGTTGCCGAAATCCGAGACGTCGCCCATCTTGATCGAGGCGATCTCCTCTTGCAGCCGTTCGCGCAACTCGGGCCACAGGTTGGACGGCGCGTAGACACGCGAGGACGCAGAGCACTTCTGGCCCTGGTACTCGAATGAGCCGCGCACGATCGCCGCAGCCAGCGATTCGACGTCGGCCGAGGGATGCGCGACGATGAAGTCCTTGCCGCCTGTTTCGCCCACGATCCGCGGGTAGTTGCGGTAGGTCTCCATGTTCGACGCGACCGTTCGCCACATGCCGTTGAAGACGCGCGTGGATCCCGTGAAGTGGATCCCCGCGAGGTGCGGGCTCGCGAGCGCGGCGTCGCCGATATCCGGCCCCGAGCCGTAGACCAGGTTGATGACTCCGTCGGGCAGGCCGGCCTCCTGGAAGAGGCGCATGAGGTAGTAGGCCGACAGCATCGCCGTCGATGCAGGCTTCCAGAGCACGACGTTGCCCATGAGCGCGGGTGAGCTCGTCAGGTTCGCCCCGATCGCCGTGAAGTTGAAGGGCGAGACGGCAAACACGAACCCCTCGAGGGGGCGGTACTCGAGGCGGTTCCAGACGCCCTGCGACGAGATCGGCTGCTCGGAGTAGATCCGCGTCATGAACTCGACGTTGAACCGGAAGAAGTCGATCGCCTCGCAGGCGGCGTCGATCTCGGCCTGATGGGCGGTCTTCGACTGGCCGAGCATCGTGGCCGCGTTCAGCGTGTCGCGCCACGGGCCTGCAAGCAGCTCGGCTGCACGGAGGAACACCCCGGCGCGCTCTTCCCAAGGCCAGCGGGACCAGTCCTCCCAGGCCTTCGCGCCGGCTTCGATGGCGGCCTGGACGTGCTCGGAGCTCCCCTGGTGCACGTCTGCAAGGACGTGCTCCTTGTCGTGCGGCATGACGGCCTGGCGGAGCTCGCCGGTCGTGACGTCCTTGCCCCCGATCACGAGTGGGATCTCGAGGCGCTCACTCTTCATCCGCTCGAGGCGAACCTGGAGGCGTGCGCGGGGGGCGCTGCCGGGCGCGAAGTCGTCGATCGGCTCGTTGTGTGGCGTTGGCGGCCGGAAGATCGCGTGTGTGCTCATGAGGTCGTACATTACGGCCGTGGACCTGTTCCCCGCCCTCTTGATCGGCGGCGGGGAAGCAGAAGCACGTCCTCGATCGCTGACCGGAGCGCCACGGCGCGGCGGCGGCTCGTCAGCGTTTCAGGAGGTAGGTCGCCGTGACGACGACCCACACCATGAAGCCGAACGAGGAGGCAAACCCGGCGTCGCCCGCAAGCGTCCAGCCGGCCGCGCCCTCGGCGATGCCGACGCCGAGCACCGCGGCGCCGCCGGCGACCCCGGCCCAGCCGAACCAGTTTGGGATCTTGCGCGCGCGCCACGCGCCGAGCGACGAGCCAATGATCACCGTTGCGGCTCCCGCGGAGGCCGGAGCGGCGACGTGCGGGTCGCCGCCGAGCACCGCGATCGCCTGGAGCGTGATGAACGTCGCACCACCGAGCACGACGACGCTCGCGAAGAACCCGTCGGGGTCGAAGCGGACGAGTCGGGCGCGCAGGCTCGCGAGGAACCAGAGATACGCGAATCCGGCCGCGGTGAAGAGCGCGGAGACGGCGCTTTGATGGCCGAGCCCGAGGAGCAGCGCAGGCAGGCAGAGCGCCACGTACGCGTACCCGAGCAGCGGCAGCTTCGCGCGCGTCACGCGCCGACGCTACAACATCGAGCAATGAGGCCGACGCTCGTGGAGTACGACGCGCCCGGATGGGGCGTGGGAGAGGTCTGGCTCGACGAGGAGGGCGTTGTCTTCCATTCAGAGCTGCCGCGTCCGACGCGGGCGAGGCAGCGGGCGGGGTCACCCGCAGGCGACGTGCTCGCGGGGCGGCTGATCACGTACTTCGCGGGCGAGCCCGACGAGTTCGAGGACATCGAGGTCCGAACGGACGACGGGTTCTACGGTGATTGCGCTCGTGCGCTTCGCACGGTTCGGCGAGGTGAAACGGTCACCTACGGGGAGCTCGCGGCCCTCGCGGGCCGGCCGGGCGCCGCCCGGGCCGCCGGAACGTTCTGTGCGCGCTGCGACCTCGCGCCGTTCCTGCCGGTGCACCGCGTCGTGGCGGCGAGCGGGATTGGGAGCTGGGGCAGCCTCGGGGTCGAGTACAAGCGCCGGTTGCTTGAGTTGGAAGACGTTGCTCTCTGAAGCCCTCCGTGACGAGCTCGCGCAGATCGCGCCCCGATCCGGCTGCTGCCGGCAGGCCGAGTTGTCGGCGCTTTTCCATGCCTCCGGCGCCTGGCACCTGCGTGCCGCGGCCGTTGCCGTTCAGCTCGACCTCGCGAGCTCTGCCGCCGCGCGCCGTGCCTTCGCCCTCCTGCGCGACCTTGGCGTCCGGTCGGAGATCCGGACGTATCGCCGCCGATCGTTCGACCGGGCGACCCGCTACCAGCTGCACGTGGAGGTCGACACCCACGCGCTCACGGTGCTCCGCGAGGCCGGAGTCCTGTCGGCTTCGCGTGCGCCGCTCGAGCGTCCGCCGAAGCGCGTCGTCGGGCGCTCCTGTTGCCGTGGCGCCTATCTCCGCGGCGCCCTGCTCGGTAGTGGTTCCCTCTCGGGCCCGCGCGACCCGCATCTCGAGCTGCGCGCGAGCGGGATAGCGGGCGCCCGCTTCATCGCCGAGCTCGCAGCGCGCGAGGACGTGCGGCTCGCCGTCCTCGAGCGCCGTGGCCACGCGGTCGCGTACGCGAAGGGCCACGAGGCGATCTACGACCTCCTCGCCCTGGCCGGTGCGAGCGATGTCGTTCTTCGCCTCGAAGAGCACGCTGTCGTGGCGGCGACACGTGCACGCGCGAACCGGCTCGCGAACGCTGACGAGGCCAATCTTGTCCGTGCGGCTCGTGCCGCGCACGTGCAGCTGGAGGCGATCCGCTCGCTCGATCTCGATTCACTGCCGTCCTACCTGGCCGAGATGGCCGAGCTCCGGCTTCGTCATCCCTCCGCGTCGTTGCGCGAGCTGGGCGCGAAAGCGCGCCCACCGCTTTCGAAGGCCGCAGCCCATCGCCGGCTTCGCGCGATCGTCGAATTTGCCAGCACCTGAGCCTACGACTTGCAACTCCACTAGCGAAGTAATTGCCGGCTTCCCCATACTGGTTCCTGTGGCGGGTCCGCGTTCGGTCGACGGTGGATACAGACCCCGTTCACCGTCGACGAAATCGAGCACGGTTCATCCGGAGGGGAAGGTCGTCCTCGGAGCTTCCCCTCCGGCCCGTCACATAGCCGATTTCCTGCGGTCGCACGCGGGCGCGCGGTTTATATAGGTTTCTCGTTGTGAGCCAGGCGACGTTCGACGAACTGCGGGGACGCCTCGCCGAGATCTCGGATCTCGTGAAGACATCGGCGCTCCTCGGCTGGGACCAACACGTGATGATGCCGCGAGGCGGGGCGCCGCTCCGGGCCGAGATGATGGCGACCGTCGGCCGGATCGCGCACACGAAGTTCACCTCCCCCGAGGTCGGCAAGCTGCTCGACGGCCTGCGGGACTGGGGTGCCCAGCACGAGTACGACTCGCTCGAGGCGAGCCTCATCCGCGTCGCCTCGCGGGACTGGGAGAAGCTGCGCCACGTCCCGGCGGACCTGCGCGCTGAGATGTCGCGCTCGGCTGCACTTGCCAATCCCGTCTGGGTCGAGGCGCGGAAGAACAACGACTTCAAGTCGTTCTTGCCGGTGCTTCGCCAGAACCTCGACCTCCGAAAGCGCTATATCGACTGTTTCGAGGCCGGCGACGAGCCGTACGACATCGTGCTCGATGACTACGAGCGGGGGATGAAGACATCGGAGGTCCGCCGGATCTTCGACTACCTGAAAGAGCACCAGGCGCCGCTCGTCAAGGAAGTCGCGGCTCACGGCGGCATCGCCGCACCGGAGCATGATTTCGACCTCGAGCCTCAGAAGGTTTTCGAGCTCGAGGTCGCCCGCGCGTTCGGCTTCGACGATGAGACGTGGCGTCTCGATCCGACCGTTCATCCGTTCGCGTCCGGCACCGGGGTAACCGACATCCGAATCACGACGCGGTACTTCCGCGAGCACCTGGGCGGCCTGTTCGGGACGATGCACGAGTTCGGCCACGGCCTCTACGAGCGCCAGGTCGATCCGTCGCTCGAGCGCACCCCGCTCGCACGCGGGGTCTCGCTCGGCATGCACGAGTCGCAGAGCCGCATGTGGGAGAACCTCGTCGGGCGCTCGCTGCCGTTCTGGCGGCATTTCTTCCCGCGGCTCCAAGAGCTCTTTCCCGATGCGCTCGCGGCGTACGACGCCGAACAGTGGTATCGCGAGGTGAACGCCACCTCGCCGTCGCTCATTCGGGTCGAGGCGGACGAGGCGACATACAACCTCCACATCATCTTGCGCTTCGAGCTCGAGCAGGCGATGCTCGCGGATGAGTTCCCGCTCGAGCAGCTTCCGGAGGAGTGGAACCGGCGGATGTGGGAGTACCTCGGCATCGAGGTGCGAAACGACACGGAGGGCGTTCTCCAGGACGTCCACTGGTCCGGCGGGTCGGTCGGGTATTTCCCGACGTACGCCCTCGGGAACCTGATCTCGGCGCAGATCTGGGAGAAGGTGACGACCGACCTTCCTGACCTGGACGCGTCCTTCGAGGCGGGCGAGTTCGGCCCTCTCCGCGACTGGCTCCGCGAGCACCTCCACCGCCACGGCCGCAAGTTCACACCCGGCGAGACGCTCGAGCGCGTCGTGGGCAGCACCGAGATCGACCCCGAGCCGTACGTCCGGTACCTCCGCGAGAAGCTCGCATCGATCTACGGCATCGCCGCGAGCGCCCCCGCCGCGTAGTTAGAGTCGCCGGCATGGCGAAAACACGCGTAGGGATCAACGGATTCGGCCGGATCGGCCGCAACTTCTTCCGGGCGGCGCTCGAGCGGGGCGCAGACTTCGAGATCGTGGCGTTCAACGACCTCGGCGACGTCCCGACCATGGCGCATCTGCTGCGGCACGATTCGGTGCTCGGCCGTTTCGGCGAGGAGGTCGAGGTTTCCGGCGGCTCGCTAACCGTCGCCGGCAAGGAGATCAAGGGGCTCGCGGAGCGCGACCCCGCTGCGCTGCCGTGGGCCGAGCTCGGAGTCGACGTCGTGATCGAGTCGACCGGCTTCTTCACCGATCGCGCCTCCGCGCAGAAGCACCTGGACGCCGGAGCGAAGAAGGTGATCATCTCGGCGCCGGCGACGGACCCGGACATCACACTCGTGCTGGGCGTGAACGACGACGTGTACGACGTGGAGCAGCACTCGATCATCTCGAATGCCTCATGCACGACCAACTGCATCGCGCCGATGGCAAAGATCCTCGACGAAGGCTGGGGGATCGAGCATGGATTCATGACGACCATCCACGCCTACACGAACGACCAGCACATTCTCGACCTGCCGCACAAGGACCTCCGGCGTGCGCATGCCGCTGCGATCAACCTCATCCCGACATCGACCGGAGCCGCGCGCGCGATCGGGCTCGTTCTGCCGCAGTTGCAAGGCAAGGTCGACGGCGTCGCCGTGCGCGCGCCGGTCGCAACCGGATCGCTCACCGACTTCGTTGTGCACCTCGGGCGGGAGACGACTGTCGAGGAGATCAACGCTGCGTTCGAGCAGGCTGCGTCCGCCGGCCCGCTCGCCCCGTACCTCGAGTACTCGACCGAGCCCCTCGTGTCGACGGCGATCGTCCACTCGCCCGCCTCATGCACGTTTGACAGCGGCCTCTCGATGGCCGGCGGGACGTTCGCGAAGGTCTTCGGCTGGTACGACAACGAGTGGGGCTACTCGTGCCGGCTCGTCGATCTGGTGCCGAAGATCTTCGCGTGAGGCATCCGCGTTCCTTCGAGGGCGCAGACGTCGAGCGCAAGATCGTTCTCGTCCGGTCCGACCTCAACGTGCCGCTCGAGGCCGGCCGCGTCGCAGACGACACGCGTATTCGGTCGTCGCTCACGACGTTGCAGCAACTCCTCGACCGCGGCGCGGGTGAGGTGAGGGTGTGCTCGCATCTCGGGCGGCCGAAGGGGCCCGACGAGGAGCATCTCATGGCGCCGGTCCGGGATCGCCTGGCCGAGTTGCTGCCCGATGAGCGGATTGTCGTGCTCGAGAACACGCGCTTCAACCGCGGTGAGACGAAGAACGATCCCGGCTTCGCGCGCGAGCTGGCCGAGGGCTGCGACCTCTACGTGAACGACGCGTTCGGGTCGGCACATCGCGCACACGCCTCGACGGTCGGCGTCGCCGAACTGCTCCCGGCCTACGCCGGCGCGCTGCTGCTCGCGGAGCTCGATCACCTCGGAGCGCTGCTCGAAGAGGTCGAGCAGCCGTTCGTGATCGTCGCCGGCGGCGCGAAGGTCGACGACAAGGTGGGGGTGCTGCAGAGCCTCGGCGCTCGCGCAAACCAGGTCCTGATCGGTGGGAAGATGGCGGAGGACGTCCGTGTTGCGAACCCGTTCGCCTTCGAGGCTGTCTTGCCGATCGACGTCGTCGCCGCCAGGTCGTTCGACGCAGACGCGGAGTCACGTGACGTCCCGTTCAACGCCCTGCCGGAGGGCTGGCTCGGTCTCGATATCGGCCCGTCGACGAGGCAGGACTTCGCAAGCCGCATCGCCGGCGCGAAAACCGTCTTCTGGAATGGCCCGATGGGCGTCTTCGAGTGGCCGCGTTTCGCCGAGGGCACGTTCGCTGTCGCGCACGCGCTCGCCGAGTGCGAGGGCTTGACGGTCGTCGGCGGCGGCGACTCGGTGCGCGCGGTACACGATGCGGGTGTCGCCGAACGCATCTCGTGGATCTCGACGGGAGGCGGCGCCGCGCTCGAGTTTCTCGAGGGTCGCGAGCTCCCCGGCATCGCCGCCATCCCCGAGAGTTAGGGCACATATGCTGATCGCAGGCAACTGGAAGATGTTCAAGGGCCCGTCCGAGACCGGCGAGTTCTGCCGTGCGCTGCGCGACGCGGAGCTGCCCGCGGCGGTCGATGTCGTCGTCTGCCCGCCATTCGTCTCGCTTGCCGCCGCGACTCAGGCTCTGGCGGGCACCGAGATCGGCGTGTTCGCACAAAACTGCCACTGGGAGGCCGAGGGGGCGTTCACCGGTGAGGTAGCGGCGGGGATGCTGCTCGAGCTCGGCGCCTACGGCACGCTCGTCGGTCACTCGGAACGCCGGCAGTACTTCGGAGAGACGGACGAGATGGTCGGCCGGCGCGCCCGGGCGGCGCTCGAGGCGGGCCTCCACGTGATCGCCTGCGTGGGCGAGACCGAAGCCGAGCGGGAGGGCGGAGAGACCGAGGTGGTGCTCCGCCGTCAGCTCTCGGTGCTCGAGGCGGACGACAACCTCGTCATCGCATACGAGCCCGTCTGGGCGATCGGAACTGGAAGGTCGGCGACCCCCGAGACGGCGCAACTCGCTCACGAGATCATCCGGTCGGCGATCCAGGCCCCGGTCCTCTACGGCGGCTCGGTGAAGCCTGAGAACGCGCAAACGCTCCTCTCCCAGCCGGCCGTTGACGGCGCACTCGTCGGCGGGGCGGCCCTCGACGTCGATTCGTTTCAAGCGATTTGCCGGGCCGCAGCGTCGAGCCTCTAGTAGCGCTCATCATCCTCGATGGCTGGGGATGTGCGCCGGCCGGGCCGGGCAACGCGATCGCGCTCGCGTCGACGCCGGTCTTCGACCGACTCTGGCAGACGTTCCCGTCGACGACGCTCGAGGCGTCGGGGCCGGCGGCCGGGCTGCCGCCCGGGCAGATGGGCAACAGCGAGGTGGGCCACCTGACGATCGGTGCGGGGCGCCGGCTCCACCAAGACCTGATGCGCGTTAGTGGAGCGATCGCGGACGGTTCGTTTTTTGAGAACCCGGTTCTTCGTGCCGCCTTCGAGCGCGGAAACCGCGTGCACCTGCTCGGCCTCGTCTCGCATGGCGGCGTGCATTCGCACATCGATCACGTGCAAGCGCTGTTTGAATTCGCGCCCGAGAAGACGTGGATCCATGCCTTCACGGACGGACGCGACGTCTCGCCGAACTCGGCACTGACCGACCTCAGCGAGTTGCCTCTCGACCGGATCGCGACTGTCGTCGGCCGGTACTACGCGATGGACCGTGACAACCGCGTGGAGCGGATCGAGAGAGCCTTTCAGGCAATCACCGGCGGGCGATGCGCCGCGACGTCACCTGACCGTCTGCTCGAGGCGGTGCAGGCGAGCTACGACGCGGGCGTGACGGACGAGTTCCTCGAGCCGATCTGCATCGAGGGAGCTCCACGACTCGAGGCGGGGGACACCGCGATCTTCTTCAACTTTCGGCCGGACCGCGGGCGCCAGCTCACGAAGATGCTGCTCGATCACCGGTTCGACGTGACGACGATGACGAGCTACTCGTCCGAGCTCGACGTCCCGGTCGTGTTCGGTGAGCGGGACGTCGAGAACACGCTCGCCCAGGTGCTCGCGGAGCGGGGGTTACGCCAGCTCCACGTTGCGGAGACGGAGAAGTACGCTCACGTCACCTACTTCTTCAACGGGGGCCGCGAGGAAGCGTGGCCCGGGGAGACTCGGCTCCTCGTTCCGAGCCCGCGCGACGTGCCGAGCTACGACAAGAAGCCCGAGATGTCGGCTGCCGCGGTTGCGCAGCGCGTGGTCGACGACGTCGGTGACGGCTACAGCTTTTGCGTCGTCAACTTCGCGAACCCGGATATGGTCGGGCACACGGGCGTCATCCCTGCCGTCGTCCAGGCGGTGGAAGCGGCCGACGCCGCCATGGGGCAGGTGGTCGAGCGCGTCACGGAACTCGGCGGGGTCTGCCTCATCACCGCCGATCACGGAAACGCCGAAACGATGTTCGCCGCCGACGGCGTGAGCCCGCACACCGCGCACACGACGAACCGTGTGCCGCTGATCGTCACCGAGGCGGGAGCGAAGCTGGAGAAGGGTGGAGAACTGGCCGATCTTGCGCCGACGGTGCTGCATCTCCTCGGCCTCGAGCCGCCCGCAGAGATGACGGGGAGGACTCTCGTAAGAGAGACGTAAGGCCGAAAATACCAGCCGAAAACGGGGCTATACTCCGACCCTCTTGTCCCTCCCGCAGCCAGATCTGGCGATTCTCCGGAAGGCCCAGCGCGGTGACGAGCGTGCCTTCGCGATCATCCTGCGGATGTATGAGACACCGGTCTACAACTACGTCCTTCGACTGACAAACGGCGAACGGGCACTGGCCGAGGACCTGACGCAGGAAGTGTTTCTCCGTGTCTTCCAGGGCCTGCCGCGCTTCTCGCTTCGTTGCAAGTTCACGACGTGGCTCTTCCAGGTGACGAAGAACCGGGTGCTCGACGAGTTGCGGGCGAAGGAGCGCCGGCCTCTCGCGCCTGTGTGCATCGACGACGTGCCGTCGCTCGAGGCGCTCGAGTTGCCGGCCGAGCGGGTCGAGGAGATCGATGCCCTCTGGCGCGCGATCGAGGGGCTGCCCGTCGACCTGAAGATGGCACTCTTGCTCCGCGACGTCGTGGGCCTGTCCTACAACGAGATCGCCGACTCCCTCGAGATCACGCTTGCGACGGTCAAGTGGCGGATCTTCAAGGCGCGAGAGGATGTGCAGATCGCGCTCGCTCGCCAGGGAATCACGTTCGGCTCGTCTGCGGCTCGCCCGGCTGTGCGCGAAGCCCGCTGACGAAAACGGGCCTCGCGCCTCGGCCGGGCTAGCTCTAGGACGTTCCGTTCGGGATCCTCCTCGGACGCGAGCGCGAGTGATGCCGTCCGGTTCTGCCCGGCCTCTTGCGCGGCCATCGCGAGCCCGACGACTTCGCCAAGCTCGGACTCCAGATTTGTCAGTTCAGCCACGGCCAACTCCCTTCTCAGACGCCGTCCGAGAGCCGCCGCGCGAGCGTCTCCGGCAACTCGCGCGCGCGGATCTCCGCCTGCGTCTTCTCGATTGGATACGGGACACGCCGGAACGCTGCCCGTCCCGCCTCGTCGTCAATCAGGACCCACGCAGCTCGCTCGTCGCCGTCACGCGGTTGCCCCACCGAGCCCGGGTTGACGAGCCAGCGCTTGCCGGCTGTTTCCGTTTCGGTGCCGTCGGGCGCAAGGCCGCCGCTCAGGGCCTCGCCATCCCACGCGAGCGCGAGGGCGACATGGCTGTGGCCGACGAGGACAAGCGGCGCCTGCGTCTCGAGGATGCTGATCAGCGCGACCTGCTCGGTCAGTACGTAGTCCCAGACCGGGTCACGGGGGCTTCCGTGGAAGAGCTCGACACCGGGTCTCTTTGCGAGAGGCGCGAGGCCACGGAGCCACGCTGCCTCCGAGTCGCCGAGCACCGTTTGAGTCCAGCGGACGGCGACACCCGCGTCACCGCTGAACTCGGCCGTATCGAGCCCGCCGACCGACGCGAGATCGTGGTTACCACAGAGGCAGAGATCGGCTCGCTCGCGGACGATGGCGACGCACTCGTTCGGCCTCGGCCCGTACCCGACGACGTCGCCGAGGCACCAGATCTCGTCCGGCGCATGGCGGCCGACGTCCGCGAGCACCGCCTCCAGGGCGTGAAGGTTCGAATGGATGTCGGAGAGTACGGCGACGCGCATGACGAGGAACCGTGACGCTAGCCGTCGACGCCGTCGGCTGGCGCGGGCCTAGGAGTGCTCGTCGGTCTCGGGAAGGTCTTGAATGCCCTTCACCGTCGTGTACTTCGAGTAGGCGTCCTGCATTGCGGCGAGGAGCTCGCGCATGAACTGCTGCGACATGTTCACGCGTGCGACCACGACGCCGGGAACGTCGCCCTCCTCCACCTCGTGGTCGATGCGAGCGAACGTCAACGTGAACTCGTAGTCCGAGAACGTGATGTTCGCGAAATTGGCGTAGACGCCCGCGAGATGCTGCGGCTCCATGTGGATGTTCAGTTGCCGCTCGGGAGCGTCGTCCATGTGCCCTCCACGATACTAGAGCCATGGATCCTTCCGATCAGATGAGCGCCGTCGCGCGTCTGGCGGCTCGTGTGGGCGAGGTCGCGGGCACCGAAGTCGAGCTCGAGCGGCCGAAGGATCCTGCTCATGGCGACTTCGCGACGAATGTCGCGTTGCGGTCGGCGAAGTCGATCGGACGGCTGCCGCGCGACGTTGCGGAGGAGATCGCGCTGAAGGTGCTCGCGCTCGACGAGGTCGTGTCGGCCGAGGTCGCAGGCCCAGGGTTCCTCAACCTGCGTCTCTCCGACGAGTTCTTCCTCGCCTCGCTCGCGGAGATCGGCGAGGGCTACGGCGGAGGGTGGGTCAGTCAGCCCGAGCGGGTACAGGTGGAGATGGTCTCGGCCAATCCGACGGGACCGGTCGTCGTGTCGGCGGCACGGAACGGCGCGTACGGTGACTGCGTCGGCCGCATCCTCGCGTTCGGCGGTCACCTCGTCTCACGTGAGTACTACTACAACGACGCGGGCACGCAGATGGAGCGGTTTCGTGCGTCGGTCGCAGCGCTGAGAGCCGGGAACCCCGTGCCGGAGGACGGGTATCACGGCGATTACGTCGTCGACCTCGCCCGCTCTGAGGGTGACCCGGTCGCCCGGATGCTCACATCGATCGAGCAAACGATGGAGCGTTTTCGCGTTCACTTCGACAGCTGGGCCCTCCAGAGCGTGCTCGAGGCGAAGCTGCCAGAATTCCTGCCGCGTCTCGACACGTACGAGAAGGATGGCGCGCTATGGGCGCGCTCGTCGGCCTACGGTGACGATCAGGACTGGGTGCTCATCCGGTCGGCCGACAAGGGGGGGAAGCCCACCTATCGCGCCGCCGACGTCGTCTACCTCGTGGACAAGCTCGAGCGCGGCTTCGATCGCGCGATCTACGTCCTCGGCGCCGACCACCATGCGACGGCGAAGTGGTATGCGGCGATCGCGCGGATGCTTGGCTACGACGAGGCGCGGATCGAGGTGCTGCTCTACCAGTTCGTGCATCTCACCAAGGGCGGCGCTGCATCGAAGGCATCGAAGCGGGCCGGCAACGTCGTGTTCGTCGACGACGTGATGAACGAGATCGGCGTCGATGCGACGCGGTGGTACCTCGTGAACCGCGGTCCCGATCAGACGATTGAGATCGACCTCGATCTCGCGGCGGAGAAGTCGGCGAAGAACCCCGTCTATTACGTTCAGTACGCGCACGCGCGGATTGCCGCGATCCTGCGAAATGCAGACGGCGCAGAGGTCGGGGGGCCGCCGCCCGGGCCGCTCGCGGGCGCAGAGAAAGAGTTGATCAAGCGCCTCTGTGATTTTCCGCTCACGGTACGCGAGGCGGCCGACCGGCGAGGGCCGCAGTCGCTGCCGTCGTACGCGATCAGGCTGGCCGACGACTATCACCGCTTCTACCAGGCGTGCCGAGTGCTCGGCGACCCCGCTCAGTCCTTCCGCCTCGGCCTGTGCCGCGCGGCGCAGCGGGTGATCGCCCGCTGCCTCGATCTCGTCGGAGTCGAAGCCCCCGAGAGCATGTAGGACACGCCCGCGCAGGCCATGACCCTTGGTCAGACCAAGTGTGACGGGACTGCGCCGCCGGACGACCCTCGCCAGACCAGGCGTGCTGATGCCGACCGCCTTGGCGTACGTAGGACACGCCTACGCAGGCCATGACCCTTGGTCAGACCAAGTGTGACGCGACTGTGTCGTCCCGAGGTGGAGAGGTTCCGCCGTAGATCCGGCGGACGATCTCTTCGATGTCTGGCTCGGTGATGCGGAGGTCGACGAGTCGCGCGCTCTCGGCGACGCGAGCGGTCAGTTCGGCGGCCGGCCCCTGGAAACGGAGCCACTGCCGCGGGCCGTCGACCTTCTCGACCCGCGCACCCTCGACCTGCAGCGCCGGAGCCGGTTCCTCGAGGTCGACGATCAAGGTCCGCTCGGCGCCGTAGCGCTCCTTCAGGTCGACGATCGCGCCGTCCCAGATCAACTTGCCGTGGTCGATCACGAGCAGCCTGCTGCACAGACGCTCGATGTCACCGAGATCATGGGTCGTCAGGAGGACGGTGACGCCGTTCTCGCGGTTGATCTCGACGAGGAAGTCCCGCACGCGCTGCTTCCCGACGACGTCGAGCCCGATCGTCGGCTCGTCGAGGAAGAGGAGCTCAGGCCCGTGCAGCATGCACGCCGTCAGCTCCCCGCGAATCCGCTGACCGAGGGAGAGCTGTCGCACAGGGGTCTGTAGGAAAGGGTCGAGCTCGAGCACCTCCCGAAAACGCGCGAGGTTCGCTCGGTAACGATTGGCCGGGACCTTGTAGATATGGCGCAGGAGCTCGAACGACTCGATCAGCGGCAGATCCCACCACAACTGCACGCGCTGGCCGAACATCGCGCCGATCTTTCCCGCGAGCTCGATCCGCCGGCGCGACGGATCGAGACCCGCAACCTGGACTCGCCCGTCCGACGGAACGAGGATGCCAGTGAGCATCTTGATCGTCGTCGACTTGCCGGCTCCATTCGGCCCGAGATACCCGAGGAGCTCGCCACGCTCGACACTGAACGAGATGTCGGTCACGGCCTCGACCACATGACGCTCGCGCCGAAAGCGGCCCCGCCGCACGACGAAACGCTTCGTCAGGCCCTCAGCTTCGATCATCCGCCCGCACTCCGGTAGCGGCGGACGGCCGCCCGCCAGATCGTGCCGGCAACGACAGCCGCGAGAACGGCAACGAGCGGCGAGGCAAAGTCCAGCGCGCGCGGCAGGCCCAGCGGGTCGGGCTTGCCGAGCACGTAGAGCGCCGGGAAATAGCACACGAACGCGAGCGGGACGATGTACGCGAGAAAACGACGGAGCCAGGCGGAGTAGATGTCGATCGGGTACTGCGCCATGAACGTGCCTCCATAGGTGAACGCGTTCGTGAACTCGCCGCCGTCGGTCGTCCAGAACGCGAGACAGGCGCCCACCACCCAGACCGACGCGAAGATAACCGACCCGGCCGGGACGGAGACGGCGAGCACGAGCGCGCGGCCCGCCGTCCAGTGGATCTGCAGTGACGCAAGCGCATAGGCCAGCACCAGCCCGCCCTGAATCGCCTTGCCGAGCCGCCGCAGCGCGAAATCCGACGCAATCACCTGGTAGAGAGTCCCGCGCGGACGCACGAGCACGATGTCGAAGTTGCCGTCGCGCACCTTCTGGGGGAACTGGTCGAGATGACCGATGGCGAGATCGGTGAGGGCGAACGAGATCGACGAGACCGCGTAGAGCAGCGCAACTTCGTGGACGCTCCAGCTTCCGAGTTGCGGCACGTTGTGGAAGATCACGAGCACCGCGAGGAAGTCGATGAACGAGATGAGAAAGGCCCCCGTTACATCAAGGACGAACGACACGCGGTATTGGAGCTGCGAGCGAATCTGAGCGCCGACGAGGCGTCGCCACAGGACGACCGGCTCAACCACCTTGCACCACGAGCCTTCGCGATCCGAAGCGCAACGCAACGCGTCCGAGGCCGAGAAGCACGAGCGCCCAGAAGACCTGAAGCGCGAGTGTCTCTGCGAGCCCGACGCCGTGGCGCTTCCCGAGCCAGATGTCGATCGGCGACTGGAGGATCGAAGCGAACGGCAATGCGTGCGCAAGCGCCCCCAGCCAATCGGGGAAGAACGTCAGCGGCATCACCATGCCGGAGAAGAACACGACGATGCAGGTCGCGACGGTGGCGATTCCGCGGTAGTCAAGCAGCCAGAACGCCGCCGCGTTGTACAGGAAGCGAAACCCGAGGCTGACGACGACTGCCAGCGTGATGCTGACGAGAAACGCGACGGCCGCGAGAGGAGAGGGGTACTGGAAATCGAAGACGAGCGCTCCGACCAGGAACGGCGGCACCCCTCGGAAGAGGAGATGATACGGAGCGCGGCCGAGGTCATATGCGAGCCAGTAGCGCTGCGGGTCGAGCGGACGCGCGAGGTCGGTTGCGATCGAGCCGTCCTTGATCCGCTCGGCGAGCGAGTACCAGCCGAAGATGTAGACCGTCATGATCAGCGCCTGCGCGAGCCACACGTAAGTAACGGTGTCGCGCGCGTCGTAGCCGCCGACGTCACCGCGGTGCCGGTAGACCGCAAGCAGGATGTATGCCTGGATGAACCCGAACGTCGTGTTCGTGAACATGCCGGCAACCGTTGCCCACGGGTAGGCGGCGTACCGGCGCCAGCCGCGTTTTGCGATCTCCCAGTCGAGGCGCACCGGCCACACTCTAGGATCAGACCTCGATGGCCACCCGTCGCCCAGACCGGAACCTTGCGCTCGAGCTCGTGCGAGTGACCGAGGCGGCCGCAATGGGCGCCGGCCGGTGGATCGGGCGTGGCGACAAGATCGCAGCCGACCAGGGTGCGGTCGATGCGATGAGGGCGATGCTCGACACGGTCGTCATGGCCGGCGTCGTTGTCATCGGCGAAGGTGAGAAGGATGAGGCGCCGATGCTCTACAACGGCGAAGAAGTCGGCGAGGGCTCCGGCCCCGAAGTCGATGTCGCGGTCGACCCACTCGAAGGCACTCGCTTGACCGCACTCGGCCAGCCGAACGCGATCGCCGTCATCGCCGTCGCCGAACGGGGCTCGATGTTCTTCCCCGGCGCCGCCGTCTACATGGAGAAGATCGCCGCCGGAGCCGACGCGGTGGACGTGATCGACATCAACGCGACTCCGACCGAGAACGTCCAGGCGGTTGCCAAGGCGAAGGGGCGCCGCGTCTCCGACATTCGCGTCGTCGTGCTCGAACGCGACCGGCACGACGAGTTGATCGGCGAGCTTCGGCAGGCCGGTGCGCGCGTCAACCTGATCCGCGACGGCGATGTCGCGCCTGCCATCGCCGCTGCACGGCCGGAGACGGGAGTGGACTTGCTCTACGGCATCGGCGGAACACCCGAGGGCGTCATCTCCGCTGCGGCGCTGAAGTGCGTCGGCGGTGGCATTCAGTGCAAGCTCTGGCCGCGCACGCCGGAGGAACGCGAGAGCCTCGTCCAGGCCGGCTACGACCTCGACCGCGTCCTCCGGACGAACGACCTCGTGATGGGTGAGGATGTGTTCGTCTCCGCGACCGGAGTCACGACCGGCGCGCTCCTTCGCGGGGTGCGGTATGTGAATGACGGGGCGATCACCGATTCGATCGTCATGCGCTCGCGTTCCGGAACGGTGCGGCGGATCGAGGCCCGTCATCGACTTTCGAAGCTCGCAACATTTACGGGAAGGGAGTACTAGATGAGCAGTGTCGGACTGAGTGACCTCGGCTACGACGAGCGCCTGTACGTTCTCGCGTTCGACCATCGCGGCTCGTTCGAGAAGATGGTGGGCGACGTCGACCGTGTTCCGGGCGCAAAGTCGTTGATCTGGGAGGGCTTCCAGAGGGCGGTCGAGCTCGGTGCGCCGAAGGACGCGTCGGGCATCCTTGTCGACGCCCAGTACGGATCGACGGTCGCGAGCGAGGCAAAAGAGCGCGGATACAGGCTCGCCATGCCCGTCGAGAAGTCCGGTCAGGTGGAGTTCGACTTCGACTATGGCGACGCGTTCGGCGAGAAGATCGAGGAGTACGACCCCGACTTCACAAAAGTCCTCGTCCGTTTCAACCCGGACGGCGACGCGGCGATGAACGAGCGCCAGATCGAGAAGCTGCGGCGGCTCTCCGAATGGCTGCACGAGCACCATCGCAAGTACCTCTTCGAACTGCTCGTTCCCGCGGAGGCCGCACAGCTCGAGCAGGTCGGCGGCGACGAGGATCGCTACGACGTCGAGCTTCGGCCGGAGTTGATGATGCGCGCGATCCACGAGCTGCAGGACGGAGGCGTCGAAGCAGACATCTGGAAGATCGAGGGGATCGACGACCGGAGCGCCTGCGACCAGATTGCGAAGCTCGTCCGCCGGGAGGGGCGCGACCGGGTGTCGTGCGTCGTGCTCGGCCGGGGCGCTTCCGACGCGAAGGTCGACGAGTGGCTGCGTGCCGGCTCCGGCGTGCATGGCTACATCGGCTTTGCGATCGGCCGCTCGATCTTCGGCGAGTCGGTGAAGGCGTACGCCGCCAACCCGGACGGCTTCGACCGTGACGCTGCGGTCGAGAGAATCGCCCGAAACTACCTGCGCTTCATCGAGGTCTACGAGGGAACGCCGGCCCCCGTCTGACCGCGTGCAGGAGATCCTGAGCGAGGGGCGCGGCGCGCGCCCCTCGCCGGTAGAATCAACTGCACGCGGGTGTAGCTCAGTTGGTAGAGCATCAGCTTCCCAAGCTGAGGGTCGTGAGTTCGAGTCTCATCGCCCGCTCCTAGAAAAGCCCCGGAAACGGGGCTTTTACATTGTCTCTGATTGATCTCCGGCATATGAAGCAGTGTGTGCGCCAGGATGCGCGCCAGTAGCTCGGAACCCATAGGTGAACTGCCGCCCAGAAGCAGCCACGCGGACGGCTAGCTCCGTGGCAACCGCACTAGGGATCCGCACCAGGCACAGCCGCACCTGCAAGACCCGCGGCCTCACACCCGAGGCGCGGAATGACCCCGGACTCATCACGAGGACGTGCAACCTCCGCCGCACCTTCACCGGCAACGGCGCGTTCGCGGCCGCAAGCGCACCGACGCCACTCAGGCGGTCAAGAACAAGCAACTCCGGACACCGACCTCGACCACCGTCCGCGATGAGGTTGGCGAGTGGCTGGGAGGTGTCCGTGAGGGCCGGATCCTGAACAAGAGTGGGCAGCCGTACAAGCCCGGGGTCGTGCGCAACTACGAACTCGCACAGCGTCTTCGTGTTCTGCCAACGCTCGGCGAACGGAAACTAGCCGACGTTGACCTGCCCGATCTGCTCGACCTGAAGGAGCAACTTCAGGCTGCTGGGTGCTCAGCTTCGACGATCCGCAACACCTTTGTCCCGTTGCAGGCGATCTACCGAAGGGCGCGACGTCGTGGCGCAGTCGCAGTCAACCCGACGGTAGATCTTCCTCTGCCGACCGCTGGGAGCCGTCAGAGGGCCGCCGCGCCGAAGGAGGCCGTAGAGCTTCTTGCGCCGCTTCCTGAGGCAGAGCGGGCGCTCTGGGCCACTGCCTTCTACACAGGTCTCCGTCGCGGCGAGCTACGGGCGCTCCGCCATCGTGACGTCGATCTTGCGGCCGGTACGATCACCGTCGAGCGCGGGTGGTCTTCCTGGCCGACATGCTTCGGCCGTTCATCGAGCGGCTCCTAGAAGCGAACGCGAATCCCGACGCGCTCGTTTTCGGGCTGACAACCGAGATCCCCTTCGAGCCGAAGAACGTCGCGCGGAAAGCGCAGACCGCATGGCGAGCGGAGAACAAGCGACGCGAAGAAGTGCACGAAGGGAGCGGGGAGGCGGCAAAGCTCGGCCTGTTGGAGCCGATAACGCTGCATGAAGCGCGGCACTCATTCTCGACCTTCCTCGATCATGCTGGCGTGAGCGAGGCGTGCGCGGACCGGTACATGGTTCACTCGAACGGGTCAGTGGCAGGGCGTTACCGGCATCTGCTTCCGGGACAGATAGCCGAGGACCGCAAACTCTTCGACGCGTACCTCGAGGGGGTAACGGCCGGGAAGGTCGTACCGCTCACAGCCGCTCAGTAGGTTCGTCGTCCCGGAGGTCCCGCCCTCGCGTCAAGGTTGAAGAGGGCGCGCCGTTCTAGCGCGAAAGCCGAGTCGCGTAGCATTCCTCACCCTGCGCGACCGCGAGAGCCTCGATGGCGTCCAGCGTTTCGACAGCGAAGCGATCAGTCTCGGTAGTGCCGGAGTTCTTGCTCGACTTCGTGAACTGCTTAGCGAGATTCCTGGCGCCCTTCCTAAACGCATACGCCCGGGACGGAAGGGGTCGTCGAGCGGCATCGTCGCCATCGTTGCCCGACCCGCAATAGCGCCGCCGGTCGGACGACAACGACCGTCGCCGCGTCGGAGTAAGCGACGCGGCCCCAGCGGTTCAACCGCCGGGTTCGGGCGGGTGTCTCAACGACGACGGAATAGCGGGCGAGGAGCGGTACCGCGCTTGCGGCGTCGCGCATTGCAATCAGTCGGAGCAACTGCGCCCGCGAGAGGATCTCGAGCCTCCCGTCGTAGGCGACGCGGCCGCGAGCACTCGGGACGTGCCAGAGGATCCAGTCGGCATGGAGATCATCAGCAAACACGATCCCGTGCGTGTGCTCGACCGCCGCGGCGACGGCTGCCGCGGCCGATGGCGTGAGGCTGCCGGAACGATCGGCATCGTGACGCGTTGCGGCGTACGTGATCGTGGCAAGCATGACGGCAACGCAAGTCGCTGCGAGCGTTCGGACGCCTCTTCCATAGAGCGGATCCCCCGGCGCGACGCGCCGAGGGACGACGGCCACGACCGCGACGGCGAACCAGACGATGTTGCGGAGAGCGACGACCGCGGACGCGAACGTCAACACGAGCAGAACGATCTCGAAGCGGGTGAAGCTGTTTCGTGCGCGCAGTACAACGACGCCGGTCACGGTCGCGAGTAGGTAGAAGCCGATCGTTAGAAACCCCGGCCACGACGGCTGCCACTCGACGTTGATCCCGGCGAACGGCGGGTCGACGAGCATCGTCCAGTAGTACCGAGGGAGGTTGATCGCGTAGGGCGACGCGAACGCGCTGACGAGACATCCGGCGGCGAGCGCGAGCGTTCGTCGGGTCCGCGCGGTTACCGCGTACGCGCAGACGATCGCCACACCGAAGGCGACCGAGCCATGCACGTTCGCCCAGACAACGAAAATCGGCCAGCACAAGAACGTTCGCGCGCGAACTCTCTGCTCGTCTGCAAGCAGGAGGGCAACCAGCGCCACATAAAGCGGTAGCGCCAGCTCTTGCGCCCTCACCTGGATCGACCACGGGTCGGCGACGACGGCTGCGATGAGGAATGCGGTTGCCGCGAGTGGTTTCGTGCCGCCGCGACTTCCGAGGTAGGAGGCGCCACCGAACGCTGCCAGTGCCGCCGCCATTCCGAGCGCGACCGCGCCGCCCCCGGCGAAGCGATCGAGGCCGTAGAAGGCCGCTTGCGCCAACCATTGCTGGTCGACCCAAATGTGTCCCGCGCCGAAGACCGTCAAGTGGTTCTGGGTCGGGAGGCCGTGAACCACGACTTCGCGGCCTGCAACTAAAGCGAGCCACGTGTCCTGTGTGACCGTCGCCGCGGAGATCGCAGCGAGCAAGATTGCCAGGAGCGCGGTGGCACCGAGTGAAGGGACAGCGTCGCCGATCCGCGACCTCACACGAAGACCTTAACCGTCAGTGAACGCCAACAGTGGCCGCTGCGCGACCCAGCCGATCACGCATCGCCCGGGGATGACGGGAACACAGCGCCTGGAGTCGCGATCATCAGCCGCACACCAAGGACGACGCAATCGCGGTTCGGATTCCCAAGCTCGATTACGGAACCGTTCAGGGGCTCGTCGCCCCGGCGCTCGTCGGTCCGGGCGTGACGTGCTTCCGTTCCTCGAGGTCACGCATGCCCGGCAGGAACAGTCCGCCAAGCGTTGCGATCGCCCCGACGAGGCCGGCGCCGATCAGGGTTGCGCGGACTCCGAGCACTCCGGCGACAGGCGCGGTGATCGCGAACGACACCGGCAGGAGGCTGATCGAGATCAACCAGTCGAGGCTGGACACGCGTCCCAGCAAATGGGCGGGGACATGTTGCTGCTTGATCGTCGACCAGACGATCGTCCCCGCTGCTTCGAGCGCGTTGAAGAGGAGGCAGGCGACCATCAGCTGGGGAACCGAGTGGCCGAGGCCGTAGCCGACCACGGCCAGCGTCGCGAGTGTCCAGCAGGCGTAGATGAAGGTCACATTGCGCCTCGGCGGACCTACCTGGCCCATCGCGAGGGCGGCCCCGATTGCGCCGAGACCACCCGCCGCGAGCACGAGCCCGAGGTCACCCGCCGAGCCGTGGAGCGTGTTCTTCACGATGAACGGGAGCAGCACCTCGGTCGGTCCGAGGAAGACGAGGTAGGCGATCGCAGCTGAGAGAAGAGTCCCCCAGAGCCAGACTTGCCCACGGACGAACCGAAACCCGTCCCGCACAGCGGCGACCGTCGACCCCGCGTCGGTGACGACGCCGGCTGTCGGGCGCAGGGCAACGACGGTCGCTGCTGAGGCGAGAAACGACCCGGCGTCGAGGGCGAAGGCGGTGCCGGCGCCGACGAGGCCGACAAGCGCACCGCCAAGGGCAGGCCCGACGAGACGGAGCGCGATCGGCCGCACGAACTGGTCGAGCGCGTTCGCCTGTGCGAGCTGCTCGCGGTCGACGATGGCCGGAACGATCGACTCGAACGCAGGCGTGAAGAAGGCTGCACCGATCCCGTAGGCCGCAACGATCGCGACGAGGGCGGCGAAGGTCAGCGCGTGGGCGAGCGCGAGCGCGGCGAGCAACCCGATCGCAACGGCGCGGCCGAGGTCGGCGTACAACATGATCTTCCGCCGGTCGAACCGATCGCTGATCGCGCCGCCGAGAAGCAGGCACGCGATCGTGGGGACCGTCATCGCGATCCCGACGACCGAGAGCGCCGCGGGGCTATTCCAGAGCGAGTACGCCGTCCACGCCGCCGCGACGAGAAACATGCCGTCGCCGACGAGTGAGACGCTCATGCCGAGCCAGAGCAGCGCGAAGTCGCGCGATTTCAGCGGGCGGAGCAGGCCGACGCGCGATACCCCTCCGGGGCGGTCGAGCCCCTCGAAGCTATGTTGCATCGGCGTCGAGCTGAATTGCCTCCGTCAGCTCCACGCCGAGGAGGTGCTCGTTGAGGGACCCGCTCGGCATGGGATGGCCGAAGAGGAAGCCCTGCCCGAGATCGAACCCGAGATCCTGGAGCGACTCGATCTGGTGCTGGTACTCGATGCCTTCCGCGACGACTTCGAGCCCCAGCCGGTCGCCGATCGCCATGATCGCCGCCGCGAGACCGTTGTCGTCCATGCCGCCGCCGAGGAAGGAGCGATCCATCTTCAGGATGTCGACCGGCAGCCGGCTCAGGTAGCTGAGCGACGAGTATCCGGTTCCGAAGTCGTCCATCGCGATGCGGACACCGAGGTCCTTGAGCGCGTGCAGGCGTGCGACGGCGATGTCGGCGTCGGCGAGCATCACCGTCTCGGTCACCTCGAGCACGAGTGAAGCGGGCGGCAAGCCGCTTGTTGAGAGCGCAGCAGACACGTCGTTCACGATCGTCTCCGACTGGAGCTGCTTGACCGACAGGTTGACGCTCATCCGGAGCGGGTCGGGAGTCGGGAAGAGCCGTTGCAGCTCGACGCCCTTTCGACACGCCTGCTCGACGACCCACTTGCCGATCGGGATGATGAGCCCGGTCTCTTCGGCGAGCGGTATGAACTGCGCAGGCGCGATCAAACCGCGCGTCGGGTGGTGCCAGCGCAGAAGTGCTTCGACGCCGTAGTCGTCGCCGCCGTTCAGCCGAACCACCGGCTGGTAGTAGACCTCGAGCTGTCGAAGCTCGAGCGCCTTTTCGAGCTCGCCGCGCAGCTCGAGTCGCTCGACCACGCGCTCGTGCATCGTCGGCTCGAACAGCCGGTAGCGGCCCTTCGTATGACGCTTCGCCATGTACATGGCGAGGTCTGCGTTGCGGATCAGCTCTTCCGCCTCCTGCGAGAGCAGATCCTCGTCGCTGATGCAGATGCCGATGCTGGCGCGCGGATACACCTGCTTGCCGTCGATCACGGTCGGCTCGTCGAGCTCGACCAGAAGGCGGTCGGCGATCATCGCGGCCTCGTCGGAGCCGGAGACGCCGTCGAGGAGGATTGCGAACTCGTCACCGCCGAAGCGAGCGACAGTGTCGGCGGGGCGGATGGCGCGTTCGAGGCGACGCGCGACGTCGAACAGGATCAGGTCTCCGGCCTGGTGGCCGAGGCTGTCGTTGATCGTCTTGAAGTCATCGAGATCGATGAACATGACAGCGATGAGCGCGCCCTTGCGAACGGTCGAGCGAAGCGCGTGGGCAACGCGGTCTGCGAACAGAGCTCGGTTCGCAAGATCGGTGACGGGATCGTGGAAAGCCTGGTGCGCCAGTTGCTCCTCGAAAGCCTTCCGCTCGCTGACGTCGCGACTGTTGAGCACGATGCCGTGGATGTGCTCGTCCTCGAGCAGCTGGGTGTGTTGCACCTCGAAGTGAAGCCAGCGCCCGTCCTGGTGCCGCAACGAGCACTCGAACGTATGCGATTCGGAGCCTGACGTCGTGGCACCTTCGAGAATCTGCTGCAGGCGCGAGCGGTCGCCGTCGGCGAGCAGGTCGCCGAAGCTCAAGCCCTCCAGCTCTTCGACGTCGTAGCCGAGGAGCCGCTCGATCGAGGGGCTCTGGTAGCTGACAATCCCTTCTTTGTCGAGCACCGTGATCAGGTCGCTCGAATGTGCGACGAGCGAACGGAAGCGGGCCTCGCTTTTCTGGCGATGCAGGTTCTCGGTGAGCGATGCGGCATCGAGCGCGAGGGAGACCTGTGAGGCGAGCGACTCGAGCGAATCGAAGAGATCGGACGCCACGTCTGCGGGCGTCTGAATGACAAGCGCTCCTTGCTCCTCGTCGCGGACCGAGAGTCGCACGAGGAGCGTCGTCGTGTCGCTCGCCATCCGGAGCGCCGCAAGCGCGTCCTTCGACGGGGAGACGGTCGCGACATTCTCGCCCTCTTCGAGCCCGGAGCGAAGCCAGTCCGACGTCTCGGCGGAGATCTCCCAGGTTCCCGCGTCATTCGACGCCACATGCGCACCGCTCTCGCTCCAGAGTACGAGGCGCGCCTGCGAGCCCGGGCCTGCGATGGTGGCGGCCGAGCCTGCGACGTCCTCGTTGACGGTCGAGCGTCCGACGGCCTCGACGAGCGCGAGCCCGGCCCGACGAAGTGCCACCTCGCGCGCCGTCGCTCGCTCCTCCTGCCGGACGAGGCCTGCGATCCGCAACACGACGAGCAGGAAGAGGATCGCGGAGGCGCCGATGACGACGAGCAAGTCGGTGTTCGCGATTTCCTCGGTGAAATGGATCCCCGGCGCGATGAGGCAGGCGAGCGCGAGCAAGCCGAGGCGGGATGCTGTGAGGCGCACGCGCGGGTCGGCCGCGGGTTGCTCGAGTGTGCGCATCGACGGGTGCAACGCTGCTGCTCCCCAGAGCACGAGGTAGGCGATCCAGCCGGCGTCGAAGATCACCTGATGGTGATAGGTGCCGTGGAGGAGCGCATAGTTGTACGCGCAGTCCGTCGCGAGCAGTGCCACCGTTCCCGAACCGAGCAGGTAGAACGCGGGGGTCTTGGCGCCCGCCTGCACTGCGAACCGGATCACCGCGGCAAGCAGCAGGACGTCACCGAGCGGGTACGCGATCGATACGAGCTTGGCGAACACCGTCAAGCCGGACAGATGGAGGTTCGGCGCGACGAGGAGGACCCATGAGAGCAGTGCGCAACCCACGGTCAGGACGAGCGAGTCGAGGACGGCCGAGCGATCGCGGCGGAGCGGGTCTCGTCGCCGCGCGAGCAGAATCAGGCCGGCGAACAACGCCGGATAGACGGCGAGGTAGACGGCGTCGCCGACCGACGGAAAACCAACCGTGCCACCGAGCAGATCGGGGTAGGTGTAGGTGTAGAAGTCACCCGCGACGTACAGCACCTGCCCGACGAGGAGCAGCAACCACGCAAGCCTCGCCTTCGCGTGATGGAGCCGCATGCCGAGCCCGATCGCGAAGGGCGAGGAGACACCGATCACGTTGATCACGACGGCGTAGCCCTTCAACGGCGCGACGAACAGGTAGCACCCGGTGAGTACCACCATCGCGGCGAGATACCATGCCCAGGCGCTTGACCGGCTGGGCCGCAGGAGAGCGAGGACTCTCATGCGGCTTTCTCCGCCGGCTGCAGGTCGAATGCGTCCGCCAGGCTCGAGAGCACAACGAGGAGCTGGTCGACTTCTGCGTCGGTGTTCGCGGCAGTGAGTTGCAGCCTGAAGCCGACCTCGCTGCGCGGGACGAGCGGATACGCCGCAAGGGTCACGTAGATGCCGTGCTCGAACAGGAACTTGCCGACGTCTCCGATCTGCTCTGCATGTGCGAGAGGCACCTCGATGATGGGGAACCCGTCGTGGTTCGGAGTCCGTGCGCCGAGTTGCGCGAGGTGTGTGAGAACGCGATCGGTCTTCGCCCACAGGTCTGCGCGGAGCACGTCACCGCGGCGTTCGTTCACGTCGAGCCCTGCAAGGGTCGTCGCCAGGGACGCCACCGGGGAGGGCCCGGAATACAGATACGGCGGAGCGGAAGTCTTGAGCAGTCGCTTCATCTCCGAAGGGCACGCGACGAACGCCGCCAGCGAGGAGTACGCCTTCGACAGGCCCCCCACGAGCACGACGTTGTCGTAGCTCTCGGAAAAATGGCGCACGATGCTGTTCCCGCGGGAGCCGTAAGGGGACAGCTCGCCGGGGCTGCGCTCGCCGATGACGCCGAAGCCGTGCGCGTCGTCGACGTAGAGGATCGCGCCGTGGTCGCGGGCGAGCGCGGCGTACGCCGGAAGATCGGGCACATTCCCGGTCATGCTGTTGACGCCGTCGATGCAGATCAAGCGCGCGGACGAGGTGTCGCGACGGAGAAGACTCTCGAGCTCGTCGAGGTTGTCGTGCTCGAAGCGCTTCAGCGTTGCCCCTCGAAGCGTCGCGAACTCCGCACCTTCGTAGATCGTCTTGTGCGCGCGCCGGTCGACGAACACCGTGCCGCCCGCTGCAAGGAGCGGGATGACGGACAGGTGGATGAGTGTGATGGTCGGAAGCAGGAGCGCATCGCCTGAGCCGAGCAAGCTCGCGAGGCGCTCCTCGATCTCCTCGTAGAGAGCGGGGCTGCCGAGCAGGCGTGACCAGCTCGGATGCGTTCCCCACCGATCGAGATACGCGGGAACGGCATCGATGATCTCGCGGTCGAGATCGAAGCCGAGGTAGTTGCACGACGCAAAGTCGGCCAGCCACGCGTCTCCGATCCGGATCATGCGGCCGTCGATCTCGTCGATCACCGCGTCCGACATCGGATTCGTCCGCTCGAGCTCGGCGAGATCGGCACAGGCCGACAGCCAGCGACCGACCCAATCGTCACCCGCACGCCGACGTGCGTCCGTCAGGATGTCCGTCGCCGCCACGCGTTCCCTATCGACCCGCCGCGCCGATCACTTTAGGGCCAGAAAATCGACTGTCGAACGGACCGAGGTAAAGGTGTGAGAGGTTAGCGCCGACGACGTTCCCTGCAGCCGTCGTTCTTGAGGAGGACCCCGCCGGCGCATCTGCGGCCTACGCGCCGAGTCGGCGGATTCCTCCTCGCGATCGAGGTTGGTATTGATTCCGGCGACCGGATCTGCTTGATTCCCTTAAACCGCCGCGTACCCTTGATCGCGGCCGGTACAAGATCGGCCCGTGGCGATAAAGGCGGTTGAGGTTCCCCCAAGACTGCTGCGGCCGCCACGGGCCGACCCTTCAGAGAACGCCCGGAGCCGATCAAGCGGCGCGATGAACCACCGTTCGGGTGCTTGGTCAAGTGCCTGAGTTCGACCACAGTGCCGTGTGGGCGCTTGTTCGAATCTCGGGAGGCCCAATGCGGCAGGGCCTTCCGAGGCGCCTCCAAGGTGAAAGCGGCAACCGAAGGAGCGGCATGAGCACGAATGAGTTGCGGCGCAAGCTTTGCGCATTCGACAAAGGTGGGCTGTTCTTCCGCCTGCTGACGCGGTAACGACCGGCGGGGAAGAGGGCAAGCACGAGTCGTCGGCGCTTCCCTCGGGCGGGAGGGAAGCGCCTCGATCATCGGCGAATCGCCGGCGCATCGTTGAGATCGCAATATCCCCCTCTGGAGGCAGGCGGAAGAGGGGAAAAAACGCCACGGTGCAGGTATGACAAACGATCACCGCACCCGCAGGACCTGGAAATCGGTTCTGATCACGATCGTTGTGATCGCGGTGTCCGCTGCCCTCGCACGCGGCGGCCACATCGTGCCCGGTATGTGGGACGGCCCTCTCTAAGCCCGAGGGGCTCCGACAGGCTCGTCTCAGGTCGAAGGCTTGAACTGAGGGGATCTGCGACTGCGGTCTGCAGCCAGGTCGCAGGTCCCCGTCAGGATCAAGGGTCGTTCATGGACTACGGGCCGAGGACGACGACGCCGTCGTCGTCGCTCGCGACAGTCGAGCCGGGGCTGAACCTGACGCCGCCAAAGGTAACCGGCACATCGAGCTCGCCTGCTCCGGCCTTGCCGCTCGGTCGTGGATGTGTTGCGAGTGCCGTCACTCCCACCTCGAGCTCGGCGAGTGCCGCCGAGTCCCGCACGCAGCCGTTGATCACGAGGCCCGCCCAGCCGTTCGCGAGCGCGAGGCCCGCGATGCTGTCGCCCACCAGGGCGCAGCGCAGCGATCCGCCGCCGTCGACGACGAGCACGCGGCCGCGACCCGAGTTGCCGAGGAGCTGCTTCAAAAGCACGTTGTCCTCATGACAGCGCACGGTCGCGATCTCGCCGGCGAATGCTCGCACGGCGCCGAACTGTCGGAACGCCGCTTCACACACCGCCGCCCGTTCACCGTGCGCGTCGAGGAGATCGGCCGTCGAGGTCACCATCCGAGATACGAGCGTAACGTGTGCGGGATGTCGAGAGTCTGCAGCGCGACGTGACCGTTTCTCCGGACGAGCCGCGGCCGTACGGGCGGCGAGCCTTTCTCGCACTGCTCGCCGGCGGGGTCTCCTCACTCGCCTGGGCCGGCCCGGCGGCGGGAATCTTCTCTCCCCTGACCGCGCAGTTCTCTCAGCTGATCGGCAACCTGCTGCCGGTCGGAGGCTGGCGGATCTACACGGTGTCCGGGTCGATGCCGCTCTTCGACGAGCGGGTGTGGCGGCTCGAGATCACAGGTCTCGTCGAGCAACCGATCCGCCTCACCTATGCGCAGCTTCTGGCGCTCCCGCGTGTGGCGCAGGTGAGCGACTTTCACTGTGTCACAGGGTGGTCGGTGCCAAACGCGCGCTGGTCAGGTGTTCGCTTCTCAGACCTGCTCGCCCTTGCCCGGCCGAAGCCGAGCGCCCGCGCGATTCGCTTCGTCTCGCTCGAGGACCCTTACCAGGACTCGTTGACGCTCGAGCAGGCGCTCCTGCCGGACGTCTTGCTTGCGGTCGAACTCGACGGCAAGCCGCTCTCGCGCCCGCACGGGGCGCCCGCCCGCGTCGTGATCCCGGAGATGTACGGCTACAAGGGCGTCAAGTGGCTGACCCGGATGGAGCTCGTCGATCATCAGCCGACCGGTTACTGGGAAGGGCTCGGCTACGACCAGAACGCGTGGGTCGGCCGGTCGAATGGCTACCACGCCTGAGCAACAGCGCCTGCCGCGGTTCGGCCGGACCGAACGCGCGGTGCACTGGGTGCATGCAACGGCGTTCGTGCTGCTTCTCGTCACCGGCCTCTGCCTCTACCTGCCGAGTCTCTCCGAGCTCGTCAGCCGGCGTCCGCTCCTGAAGGGGATCCACATCTGGACCGCCGTCGGCTGGGGTGTCGCTCTCCTGCTCGTCGTTCTCGTCGGCGACCGCGGAGCGCTTCGACGCACCGCCCGTGAGATCGATCGTTTCGACGCCGACGACCGGGCGTGGCTGCGCCGTCGCCGCGCACCTCAGGGCAGGCTCAATGCGGGCCAGAAGCTGAACGCGATCGTGACCGCCGCATTCGCCCTCCTCTTCGCACTCACCGGCTTCTTCCTCTGGTACGGCGAGCGGAACACGCGCTTCCGGCTACCGAGCGCGCTTCTCGTGCACGACTGGCTGACCTACATCTCGTTCTTCCTCTTCGTGGGCCACCTCTACCTGTCGCTCATCTACCCGAAGACGCGGCACTCACTCAGCGGGATCACCCGCGGGTGGGTCGACGAAGAATGGGCGCTCGCTCACCACCGCAAGTGGGCGGAGGAGGCTCGTAAGCCTTAGCTGAAATGCGGGCGGAGGCGCTCGGCGGTTTGTTCGAGCGCCTCCGGCAGCACCTTGACGTCACCAAGGACGGGCATGAAACTCGTATCGCCGTTCCAGCGCGGCACGACATGGAGGTGGACGTGACCTTCGATCCCCGCGCCTGCGGCTCGCCCGAGATTCCAGCCGAGGTTGTGGCCGTGAGGCGCGTACTCACCCCGAAGTGCCTCGACGCCACGCGCGCCCAGCCGGTGCACCTCGAGCGCCTCCTCGTCCGTCAGCGCACCGAAGTCGTCCAGGTGGCGTTTCGGCGCGATCAGAAGGTGCCCGGAGGAATAGGGGAACTTGTTCAGCATGACGAGAGCAAACGGGCCGACGTGGACGAGCAACTCGGGCTCGGGCTCGCAGAAGATGCAGCGGTCAAGCTCTTCGGCGTGCTGAACGTACTCGAGGCGCCACGGCGCCCATAGTGGTTTCGGCATCCGCTCAAGCGTAACTACGCTGCCCCGCGTGGAGACGACGATCACGCGCCGCCCCGAGGGCACCTACGACATCCTTCAGCGCGGCGGTGCGCGGGGGACGTTCACGGCCGAGGCCCTGCAGGCGTTCTACTGGCGAGCGCTCGGCACGACGACGCTCGGGCTCGTTCGCTTCAGACGCGACAGCATCCGGATTCTCGGCGTCGGGCCGGTGCTGCTGCGCTTCGGCCCGCTGCGCGACGGAGGCAGGCCGATCGTCGGCGGTGTCTTCTCGCGCAAGCCCTACGGCACGATCCGCTGGCAAGCCGAAGGAGGGGAGGTCGTTGTAGCCGTCGAGAGGTTCGCCCCGCGTCTTCAGGGACCGCTCTGGCGACTCGAGATCTGGCTGCACGATCTTGTCGGACGGCGCTACGTCGCGCTCGCCGTACGGTCGCCACGGTGAGCATGCGTGTCGCCGTTGTGGGTGCGACCGGGACGATCGGCCGCCCGCTCGTTCTCGCACTTGCTGAGGCCGGGCACGAGGTGGCCGCGGTCGCGCGACGCCCTCGCCCGCAGATCGACGAGCGGATCGAACCGGTGGCGGCCGATGCCGGCGACGCCGGAGCGATGCGGGCGGCGCTTCAGGGCTCAGCGGTCGTCTATCACCTCGTGCACTCGCTCGGTCAGAGCGACTTCGAGGCTCGCGATCGCGCGGCCGCACAAGCGGTGGCGGAGGCTGCGGCGGCCGCCGGCGCCCGGCAGATCGTGTATCTCGGCGGCATCGGCGGGGACGGCACCGACCTTTCGCCGCACCTGCGCAGCCGTGCCGAGACTGCGCGCATCCTCGTTCGCGGAGCCGTCCCCGTCACGACCCTCGGCGCGGCGATGATCGTGGGAGAGAGGAGCGCAGCCTTCGAGACGATCCTCGCGCTCGTCGATCGGCTCCCTGTGATGATCTGCCCTCGCTGGGTCTCCGTCGAGACGCAGCCCGTCGCCCTCGCCGACGTGATTTCCGCCCTCGTGGCGGTTTGCGGCGACACCGAGACCTTTGGTGAGAGCTACGACGTGGGCGGGCCGGAGGTGATGACGTATCGCTCGATGATGGAGCGGACCGCAGTCATCCGTGGCCGGCATCCGATCCTGATCGAGGTGCCGTTTCTCACCCCACGCCTCTCCTCGCTGTGGCTCCACCTCGTGACGCCGGTCAACGCCGCCGTCACCCGGCCGCTCGTCGAAGGTCTCAAGATCCCGACCGTCGCTCGGGACGGCCGCATCTGGGAGCTCGTGCGCGAGACGCGCACGCCGTTCGACGATGCGGTGCGGGCGGCGTTAGACGCTAAATCCAGCGCTTGAAGCGGAAGAAGGCGAGCAGGCTGACGAGCGAGACAGCCATGCCGGCGAAGATCACCCAGAACGCCCACGCGGTGTCGAAGCCGGGGAACCGCACGTTCATGCCGAAGAAGCCGGTGATCAGCGTCAGCGGCAGCAGGACGACCGAGAAGACCGTCAGGATGCGGAGCACGTCGTTCTGGCGATGCGAGATCACCGACTCGTTCGTGGACTCGAGCGCCTCGACGACCTCCTTGTAGTTGTCGAGGATGTCCCAGATGCGTTCCGCGGCGTCGACGATGTCGTCGAAGTAGAGGTCGAGCTCCTCCGGCAGGAAGCGTTCGATGTGACGTTCGAGTACGCGCAACGTGGACCGCTCCGGCTTGATGATCTTTCGATAGCTGATGATCTCCTGCTTGGCGTTCGAGATGTCGCGAACGACCTCTTCGGACCGACCTTCGAACACGTCGTCCTCGAGCGAGTCGAGCTTGTGCCCGATCTTGTCGAGGATCGGGAAGCAATAGTCGAACAGGTCGTCGAGGACCTCGTAGAGCAGGCGCCCCGATCCCTTCGAGAGCAGCTGCTCACGGAACTGCTCGTCTTCCTCGCAGCGACGGAAGAGCCGCGACACCGGCAGCAGCTCGACGCTCGGCAGCGTGACCAGGTAGTTCGGCCCGACGAACACGTCGAGCTCGGCCGCGTTCAACCGGCGGCTCGCACGGTCGTAGATGGGGAAGTGGAGGACGCCGAACAGATACCCCTCGTCGGCGTAGTCGTCGATCTTCGGGCGCTGGCGCTTCGACATCACGTCCTCGACGTCGAGCGGATGCCAGCCGAAGCGGTCCGCCAGCTCCTGCGCGTGCGTCAGCGCGGGCGCGTCGAGGTGGATCCAGGTGAGGCCTGCTGCGCTGAGCTCAGCAGGCGGCGACGGCGGCGCTGACGGGGCGACGGCCAGATCGCGTGCGCGGGTGCGCCGGATGCGAGGCAGGCTTGGCATCGGTACTGAACGGATCCTCGAGGACAGACATCACCGGCATCTTCGACATCCTACCCCCGTCTCCCGCTCAGGCGGACGCCGCCGCAGGCACCGGCGACGACGGCTCGGCCCGGGGTATGCGGCGGTAACGCTCCGGCACGCGACGCTCGAGCGCGAGTGCGCCGATCATCGCGACGCCACAGACGAGCGCAGCCGCGGGCCAAAGCGCGAAGGGCGCCGCTGCGAGCAGGAAGCCGCCGGCGGCGGGACCGACCGTGCCGGCGAGCCCCCAGGAAAGGGAATGCACCGCGAAGTAGCGCCCACGAAGGTGTCCCGGCGCGATCTCTGCCACGAGCGCCTGGTGGGCGGGCCCGTGGAAGCACTCCCCGAGGCCGAAGATCGCGAGCGCGACCGTCATGACGACGAACGCCGCTGTCGCATGCAGCCAGTAGGCGCCGCCGTCGAGTGCGAGCCAGGCGACGATCCAGAGCGCCGGCATCAGCGCGAGCGCGCGCATGCGGCGCCTGCCCTCGATCGCGCGCGAGATCGGCAGCTGGACGATCACGATCAGCGCCGTGTTGACGAAGAAGAACGCGCCGATCTCGCGCTCGCTCACGTGCGCATGGTCTCGGGCGAACGGCGGCACGAGGTTGAAGAGCGAGTAACCGGCCGTAACGAAGAGGAAGTTGAGTGTCCAGAGGCCGATGAAGAGACGGTCGCGAAGCACCGCCCGGTACGAGGAGCGCTCGTCGGAGCGCTCCTCGACCGCGACTCCCGGATCGTGGATGAGAAAGAGCACGCCGACGTAGGCAAGAAACGTCGCCGCATCGACGAGGAACAGGACGGTGAACGAGGAGGGCCGCGAGACCGTGGCGATCAACCCGCCGGTCAGGCCACCGAGGCCGATCCCGAGGTTCATCGTCACGCGTTGCTGCGCATATGCCGCGTGGCGGCGTGCCGATGGCGTCAGTCGCGCGATCAGCGTCGACTGGCTGGGCCAGAAGCCCGCGCTGCCTGCTCCCTCGATCGCGATCAGGAGAAACGCCTGCCAGGGGTGATGGACGAGCGGGAAGCACGCGAAGCCGGCACTCTGCATGACGAGCCCCGCGCCGAGCACCGGCCGCGGGCCGAACCGGTCGACGAGCGGCCCGGCGACGAGGCCTGCGCCGAGCTGAGCCGCGGCGGAGACGGAGACGACGAGGCCCGAGAGACCGAGACCGAAGTGGCGAACGTCGTGGAGATAGATGACGAGGAACGGCAGCACGACGCCGTTCCCGAACGAGTTCGCGACGCCGCCAAGCTGCAGCAACCAGACGGCGCGGGGCAGCTGCGGATCGAGCGAGCGGAGGTGGGCGCGCACCGTCCGAGGCTACAGTCGCCGCATGGAGCCACGGTGGTGGGCGATGCGTCCCGCGCAGAGTCACAAGCCGGCGAGCTACGTGTGCCCGTTCTGCGACGGGATGCTGCACGCGACAAGCGCTCATGCGCTCATCGCACCGGAAGGTGATGTGTCGAAACGACGGCACGCGCACATGGCATGCGTCGTCGCAGCCCGCAAGCGGAGCCAGTTGACGACCGAGGACGAATGGCGCGCGCAGCAGCGCCGCCGGAGGTGACGGTCAGGCGGCCGAGGTGGGCTCGCGACGCAGAAGCGCCCAGACCGCCGCCGCATACGCCAGCAACGTCCCGGCGATCCCGTAGGCCAAGAGTTTCATGCAGCCAGGTATCGACAGCAAAGGCCCGATCCTTGACCGCTTCGCGAGCGCCGACCGGGGTGCCTGGCTGGCACCTCGGTCGGCTCTCAGCTTCCTCGGTTCGTCGTCAGCTCATCTGGATGCAGCCGACGTTCGCGTAGCCCGTCCCGGCGAGAGCGGCGGCGTTACTCCAGTTGCCCTGGATCTTCCAGCTCTGACCGCCGATCGAGACGGTGCCGCTGAACGTCCACGCGCACTTGTCGGCGTTCTCGCTTCCCTGCTGGTCGTACCAGGCGTTCAGCTGCGGGTCGGTCAGCATCTCGCTGAGCTCGTGCCCGCTCACGTTCGCAAGCGCCTCGAGACCCTGGCTGTGCTGGGTCGCGGGATCCCCCGGATCGCAGCCGGGGTCGCCGTCGAGGTTGAAGAAGAACCCGAACTCGACCTGCTTGCCGTTGATCGTCCCGGAGCTATGCCACGCGCAGTAGCCGGCGTTCCCGCGCGGCTGATCCGAGTAGACCGGGTAGTAGGCGCCCGCGGTCGGGTTGTTGTTCGTCTCCTTCGCGACCTCCGCGAGCACCTGACTCGTTGACGGCGCGCCGGACGGCGTCGCCGTCAGGTCGACCGCATCCGTTCCCTTGCTGATCGTCGACGTGTTCACCGGCCCGGTGGAGTCCGTGTACTCCGAGTTCGTATTTGCATACGCGGTGCCGTGTACGCCCGAGTAGAGCGTGTCGAGGCCCGACTGCTTGTCGCCCTTGAACGAGGTACCCCAGGCCGAGCCCCAGAAGATGGGGTCGACCGTCGTTCCGTGCATGACGGGGCCGTTGTGCCACGTCAGGTTGACGACGCGTCCTCCATGACCTCCACCGTGATTCGCGTTTCGCGACGGGATGAATCCGAATGCGGGCCCGGCGGCGATGCTCGGCGGCCCACCCGCGGCCGTTGCCTTGCCGGCGGCCGCGACGACTGCTGCGAGGCAAACGACGGTGACTGCGATCAGTGCGACGATCGACGTGCGCTTCATTGTCCCCCCTCTGGAGAAGAAACCGGTGAGAGTGCGTTTCGGGCGCCCAACCGTCGGATCCTGCCTCGAAACGTGCCGAGGGTCAAATTCCTTTGCGAGATGCGCCCGGCAGGCTTCGAACATCCCTGCTAACCGGGTGCCGCACGTGATCGGACACACGGGATGCGGCGCAACCCGAGGTGATGCGGAAAAGCGAGCCCGCTCTGAACCGAAGTCTGAGTGTTGGACGACAACGAACTTCTTGACTTCCCCACACGCAACCTCGCTCACGGCGATGCTGGTCTTCTTCTCGCTGGGGGGCGTAGACTGGCCTATGGCGCCGATGCGGCCGGCTCGAAATGGAGGGGTCCACGGACGGCTCGCTGTCCGCCTCCGGTCTAGCGCGCCCAAACCGCCCTCACTCGGATACTCGTCGGCGTTGCGGCCGGACGGTTCGACGTGGTGGTGGCTGCCGCTTAGGCGGGCTGACCTCGTCGGCGATTCTCAACAAGGGGAGGTGTCATGAAAGGACGTTCTGTACTACTCATCGCAGGGCTGGTCATCGCGGGCACGGTGTTCGCCAGCGCACCCGCTACCGCTCGACCCATCGACAAGGGTCACTTCCACGACGTCTTTACCAGCGATGTCTTCGACTGCAACGGCACACCGGCCCAAAACAGCGTGGACGTCTCCGGGAACTTTGTGTTCAACCAACGCGGGTCATCACCGTTCCCGTACTACCGGGAGAGCGTGCGCGGCACCGTGGTGACCACGAACCTGAACACCGGCGGCACGTACACCAACGTCTTTACCTCCAACAGCATGGATCACACGATCGTCGACAACGGCGACGGAACAATCACTATCACCACCTTCGCCGCCGGCGGTTCCCGCTACTACGACACCAACGGCAATCTCGTGCTCAAGGACCCCGGCAATGTCCGGTTCGCCGTCGACATCAACTACAACGGAACTCCTGGTGACCCCAGCGACGATGTCGAGGTCCCCAACTCGTTCCGGATCGTGCGGGCATCCACCGGAAACAGTGACTTCTCTAACCGCGACTTCTGCGCTGACCTGGTGGCGTTCACGAGTTAGCCGTCTCTGACGCTTGGCAGGCTCGAACGACGCGGTGGGAACGGCTGCGCCTCCCCCTCGGGGGCGCAGCCGTTCTTCGCCCAGCCGGCCTGCTCGTCGCGCGACTGATCGCCCGGCAGGATTCGAAGCTGCGACCTCTCGCCGTGAGCTGAGTCGAGCGCTCGGGCGCCCGCCAGCGGATGCGCCCGGCAGGATTCGAAGCTGCGACCTCTCGCCGTGAGCTGAGTCGAGCGCTCGGGCGCCCGCCAGCGGATGCGCCCGGCAGGATTCGAACCTGCGACCTCTCGCTCCGGAGGCGAGCGCTCTATCCCCTGAGCTACGGGCGCGTTGCGTTGCAGCGAAGCCAATCTAGCAGCGGCTCTCTCGAGCGTTTCCCCATTGCAAAAGGGGCATTGGCAATGATTGGCAATCTGAGCGTAATCTCAGGCCGTGACTTCGCCCGTTCCACATGCATTCGGTGACGCCCTACGCGAGCTCGCTCGAAAGCTCAAGGCCGATGAAGACTTCACCGACCCTGAGCTAACCGAGTACCTAGAGATTTTGCGAGCGACGGCCGAGAAGCTCGACCAAGAAGGCGAACTAGCCAGCTAGTGCTTGCCTGACTTCCGCAATCTTCTCGGCACGGTTGTAGACGTGCGAGTAGACCCGGCGAGTGATGGTGGAATCCTCGTGCCCGAGCAGGTTGGCGACGAGTTCGTCATCAATGCCGGATGCGATGAGCCGTGATGCTGCCGCGTGCCGCAAATCGTGGAAGGTCAGCGTCGAAGGAAGCCCTGCCAAATCCCTCGCAGGCTCGAAGCCTCGTTGGGTGACGTTCCGGTGTCCGAGGGGTGTTCCCTCCCGTCACGCGAAGATGGGATGCTCGTCCAGCGGGAAGGCAGTCGTAACACGAAGACCGCGCAACGCCTCGAGCTCGTCGGGCGGCAGATACAGAGTCCGCACTCCTGCTTTGGTCTTCGTCGGGCCGTAACCGTAGCGCGTCCATTGCCGCTGAACCTTCAGCGTCCCGGCTTCCCAATCGAAATCCTCCCAACGCAATCCGAGGACTTCCCCGAGCCGCAAACCGACGCAGGCAACGAGACGAAGGAGCGGGGTGTAGTTCGCCTTTGAAGTCGCCTGTAGCGCGTGTTCCTCCGAGGCCGCTAGAAGCGCTCCTAGTTCGTCCTGCGTCCATTCGTGCGCCTGCTTACTCTCCTGCTCTGCCGGACGGTCATCGTCTGTCAGGTGCTCGAACGGATTCGCGGCAATCAGAGCGGCGGCACGTAAGCAGTTGAAGCAGGTGGTTCTCAACGCAATGCGGGGGGTTGGCTTCCAGACGCCGTAGTCTCGTCCGTCGCCTTCCTTACTCTTCGCGTTCTCAAGGGAAGGAGCGGCACAGTGGCCGAAAACAAGAACCAAGAGCAGCAGGTGAATCCCGGCGTGGGGCATGACATGGAGCGTTCCCTTGCGAGTCAGACCGTTGCAACGCTCGCGACGACCGGCACGCTGGCGAAGTTAATCGTTGACAGTTACAAGAAGCCGCCCAAGGAGTAGCCCTAGGAGCCCCGAGAGCCCCTCTCGGGGCTCAATCGGCTTAGGCGGTTTGGTTGCCCTCACCCGTTTCGGAGGGTGAGTCTTTTAGGGAGTTGGAACCTCGAGGCAGCGAAGGATTTGCAAAGCCGGGAATGCGAAGCCGGACTCAAGCGAAATCACCCGAACGTCATCGCCTGCGGCGTGAGCGTCAACCGCCGCATGAGCCGCACCGGTTACGAGCTCCGGTGACGCCATGCGAAGAATCTCTCGAACCGTCACGTCTTCCATAGATGCACCGTAGGACCGCCGACTGGCGCTGTCAACCAGCGCCGCAGCGGCGCGTACCGGCGACGCTACGAACGCACACAGGGAGCGCACAGTCCCTATCGCAACGTCGGAACTTCTCGCGCCAACAAGGCACGGAGAAGCCACATTGTTAAGACGACCTACGCCTTTGCGATGGTGCGCCTTAGTTCTCGCTCTTAGTCGTGTAGATGCACTGGCCTGTATCGGCGTCGCAGACCACGTCTATCGACGCTTCATGCTTCGTCGACCCGTCAAGGAAATCCGTGAAGCACGACCACTGCAGCCCCGTTGTGCGCGCGCAATGCGTCGCATAGTTCGTGAAGAAGAAATGCTTCTTCTCGGCCTGGCTCTGAACCCACGTTGAGACCATCCCCTCGATCTGGGGTGTCCTCACCTTGTAGGCAGCCAGCTTGTGGCCGCCGCAGCCGACGAGTACCAGGACGGTGGCGGCGAGGGCAGCGGCTCTGAACATGGGTTTCAAATTGGGTAGTGGGTCAGTTCCCGCGATTCGATGCTGCCAGTCATTCCACGATGCTCGCATTCTGGCAATGGATTGGCAATCCGTCCCGCCTCGCAGAGCCTCACCCTGCCCAAGTGCTTGAGGCGCTTTGACGCAGCCATGCGGCTAGGTGAAGCAACAGACATATAGAAAGGCCGTTCCTCTCGCTCCGGAGGCGAGCGCTCTATCCCCTGAGCTACGGGCGCGTGCCGCACTAGTGTAACCCCGTGAATCTGACCTCCGAGACGGTGACAGTGCAGCTCGCGGAGACGTTCACGATCTCGCGCGGGTCGGAGGACGAGGCCGAGGTCGTGCAGGTCGAGGTCGAGCACGAAGGTGTGTCGGGCTTCGGCGAGGCGGCGCCGGTCGAGCGTTACGCGGAGTCGGCGGAGTCGGCGCTCGACTGGCTCGACCGTGTCGATCTCGGCGAGGATCCGTTCGGGCTCGACGAGATCGCCGACCGCTTCCCACCCGGCGAGTATGCGGCGCGCGCGGCGGTCGACCATGCACTACACGACCTGCTCGGGAAGCTGACCGGGCAGCCGGTCTACAAGCTGCTCGGCCTTCGGCGCGTTGGCCCGCCGACGTCCTGGACGATCTGGCTCGGTGACCCCGACGACATGGCGCGCCGCACCGAGAAGATCGCGAGCCGAGGCTTCAGGCGCCTGAAGCTGAAGCTCGGGGGCCGCGACGGCCTCGATCTCGAGCGCGTGAACGCCGTGCGCTCGATCACCGACCTGCCGCTCCAGTGCGACGTGAACGAGGCGTGGTCGCTCGACGAGGCGCTCGAGTATCTCCCGCAGATGGAGCTCCAGTACTGCGAGCAGCCGCTCCCGGCCGGCGACCCGGATGGCGCCGAGTTGAAGCGGCGCGCTGCGGTTCCGATCTACGTGGATGAGGATTGCCATACGCTCGCCGACGTCGCTGCGTGCGCGGAACGCGCGCACGGGATCAACATCAAGCTCGCAAAATCGGGTGGCATCCGCGAAGCGGTGCGGATGGTGCATGCCGCTCGCGCGCTCGGGCTCGGGGTGATGCTCGGCTGCATGGTCGAGTCCGGCCTCGGGATCGCGCCGGGAGCCCACATCGCCTCGCTCATGGATCACGTCGACCTCGATGGCAACCTGCTCCTCGCCTTCGACCCGTGGCCCGGGGTCGAGCTCAAGGACGGGATCCAGGTGCCCGCCGACCGCCCGGGGCTCGGTGTCTCGCCCGCGTAAGCTCCTGATTCTCGCCGAGGGGCGGTCCGACGATCCGCACTTCGGCAAGACGGCACGCGGCGTCATCCGCTACCGGCCCGGGGACGTCGTCGCGATCCTCGACTCGGCACGGGCCGGCGAGACGGAAGAGGGATTTCCGATCGTCGGGTCGGTCGCGGACGCCGCCGGGTACGAGGCGACGACAGCGCTCGTTGGCGTCGCGACCCAGGGCGGGCGCTTTCCGGAGGCGTGGCGCGAGCTCCTGAAGGACTCGATCCGCCACGGCCTCGACATCGAGAACGGGTTGCACGAGTTCGTCTCGGTCGACGCCGAGCTCGCCGGGCTTGCGGAGGAGCACGGCGTCGAGCTCCGCGACCTGCGCAAGCCTCCTCCCGGCTTGAACGTCCCGACCGGCGCGAACCTCACCCACGCAGCGACGACGATCCTCGCCGTCGGCTCTGATTGCGCGATCGGGAAGATGACCGTCGCGCTCGAGCTCGACCGCGAGGCGCGCCGCCGTGGCGTTCGCAGTGAGTTCATACCGACGGGCCAGACCGGAATCGCGATCGCCGGGTGGGGGATCGCAGTCGACGCCGTCGTCTCCGACTTCATCGCGGGCGCCTCAGAGCAGCTCGTCCTCGAGGGGGTCGAGCGTGGCGGTGAGGTGCTCTTCGTCGAGGGGCAGGGGTCGATCCTCCATCCCGCGTACTCGGGCGTCACCCTGGGGCTGATGCACGGATCGGCGCCGCACGCCTATGTCCTCTGCCACATGGCGGGGTCTGCGATCGTCGACGGAGACGAGCGGTTCACGATCCCGCCGCTCCCCGAGGTCGTCGCACTCCACGAGCGCATCAGCCTGCTCGCTCGGCCCGCCCGCGTGCATGCGATCGCGTTGAACACCCGTAATCTCGACGACGAGGCCGCCCGAGGTGCGATCGACGCCGCGGAGATGGAGACCGGGCTCCCCGCGGACGATCCCGTCCGCTTCGGGCCGGGCAAGCTTCTCGATGCGCTCGCTACCCTCTTCGAAAGGTAGGGCCGCTCCGATCAATCATCGAGGGGCACCTACACTGCGGCGGGGGAGAAGAGAGGGCTCGGTCTGTGCTGAAACTGCTTGCGGGGGTCGTCATGCTCGCGGTACTGGCCGCCGCCTCGGGTGCGGCCGCGGATCCGCTGCGCTACGGCGTCGCCGACGACTGGCCGAAGTTCCACCCGTGCGGCGATGTCTGGTGGGCCTCGGCGACCGACATCGGCTACCGCGACCTGCGGATGACCGTGCAGTGGGACTCCGAAGCGCCGACCGTCATTCCGTTCCAGTCGGATCTTCAACTCGCGATCGATTGCGCGAAGTTGAACGACATCCGGCCGATTCTCGCGATCTACCCGGCCAAGCCGACGGCGATCGGCTCGAGCGAGGCTGCGCAGACTGCGTTCGCGAGCTTCGTCAGTCTTGTCGGGCAGGCGTTCCCGGATGTCCAGAACTTCGTGATCGGCAACGAGCCGAACGTCAACAGGTTCTGGCAACCGCAGTACGTCGATGGTCGAGATGCGGCGGCAACCGATTACGAGCACACGCTTGCGACGTCGTACGACGCGTTGAAGCTCGTCCGTCCCGACGCGGTCGTGTGGGGCCCGGCGATCTCCTCGCGTGGAAACGACAACGCGTATGCCAGCTCAAACCCCGGTCACTCCCCGGTCTGGTTCATCAAGGAGCTGGGTGATGCCTACCGCGCGTCAGGCCGTCGCCTGAAGATCTTCGACGAGTTCGACATGCACCCCTACCCGCCGGTTCAGGACTCGGATCCGTTTTCGAAGCCATTCGATTGGCCGCGGGCGGGCGCGGCCAACCTCGACCGGATCAAGCAGGCGCTCTGGGATGCGTTTCACGGCACGGGGCAGCCGACCGTGACGGAGGGCGCATATCTGAGGACAGCGCCGTTCGCCGCCCCGCAAGCCCTGCCCATCAATCTGGACGAGGCGGGGGAGCAGACCGCCGTGCCGGTGCAGGACGCCGCCGCCTACGACGGCACACCCGAGAACGTCGTCGCGATCAGCGAGTCACAGCAGGCAAGAAACCACGTCGAGCTGGCGGAGATCGCGGCCTGCGACCCGGCGGTCCGCTCGCTCATGTACTTCCCGTTGATCGACGAGTCCGGCAGCTCATCCGGGTTCCAGTCGGGGAACCTCTACGCAGATCGAATCCAGAAGCAGTCGTACGCCGCTTTGAAGGCAAAGATCGCCTCGGCGCAGGGGCTCTGCCAGGGCGGCGTGCTGGGTCTCACGCAGCCGTGGTCGCACACCGCAAAGGTGCTCGGTGCGGCGGGCAGCTTCGGCGGGCCCGGCACGAGCCTCGGCTCACAGCCCTCCCGCCGGGCGGCGTCCGCGAAGCTCTGGGCCTTCAGCGTCACCGCGGGCGAGGACACGACCTACACGGCCACCCTGCGCCGGCGCAGCGCCGCAGGCGGGTCCCCGAGGGCCGTTTCGACCGTGTCCGGGGGCGCAAAGGCCTATCGAAGCCCGCTCGTGAAGTTCACGGGCCGGACGCTGCCGCCGGGGTCCTACGACTACCGGATCACGCTCGCCGCGGCCACGAACCCCGAGCGGACGACGACGCTCACCTCGAAGCCCTTCGTCGTCGGTTTCCCATTGCGTCCTCGGCGCAGCCGGCCGGGTTGAGAAGGGGGACTTGACAACACGAACATCTGTTCGCTATCGTGGGCGAACACATGTTCGTCCGCATCATCCTCCTCGCCGCGATTGCCGTTCTCGTCTGGAGCGCCTCCGCGCATTCGTCGCAGGCGCACGGCGCGAAGCAGGTCGTCACGGTCCGGCCTTACGAGTCGCTCTGGTCGATCGCCGAGCGACACTACGGAGGCGATCTCAGGGACGCGGTCTGGCGCATCGAACGGGCAAATCACCTGGGGGGCGCCGACGTCAGCGCGGGCCAGCGGCTCGTCCTTCCCTAGAGAGATCTCGTCCTTGCCTCGGGGAGTAGAGCCCCGTTCTGGTCGTCTTGCGACAATCGGCAGCGCATGGATCTCGACCTTGTCTTCCTCGGCACCTCAGCAAGCGCACCGACGGCGAACCGGGCCCCGCTCGCCCTCCTCCTGCGCCGTGGCGGCGAACGGCTGCTCTTCGATTGCGCGGAGGGCACCCAGCGGCAGCTGATGCGCTCGTCGGTCGGCCTGCCCGACCTCGAGGAGATCTTCCTCACGCACTTCCACGCCGATCACTACCTCGGTCTCCCCGGCATGTTGAAGACGTTCTCGCTCCGCCAGCGCGACGTGCCCTTGACGGTGTACGGCCCGCCCGGCCTCCGGGATCTGTTTGCGAGCCTCGGACGGGTCGTCGGCAAGCTCTCCTACCCACTCGAGCTCGTCGAATTGCGGGCCGGCGAGACGCTCGAGCGGAGCGGCTACCGGATCCTCGTCTTCCCGGTGCACCACGGGGTCTCCGCGGTCGGCTATGCCCTCGTCGAGCACGAGCGCCCGGGCCGCTTCGATGTCGAGATCGCCGACGCCCTCGGCGTTCCTAACGGGCCGGAACGCGGAGCGCTTCAGCGAGGTGACTCGATCACGCTCTCCGACGGGCGAGTGCTCACACCCGACGCGGTACTCGGCGAACCGCGGCCCGGCCGCCGCGTCGTCATCGCCGGCGACACCGCCCCCACTGAAACGGTGCGGGTGCTCGCGGAGGACGCCGACCTGCTCGTGCACGAGGCGACGTTTCTCGAGGACGAACGGGAGCGAGCCGCCGACACGCTGCACTCGACCGCTCTGCAGGCGGCCGAGATCGCGCGTGACGCAAAGGTTCGGCTGCTCGCCCTGACGCACGTCTCGCCGCGCTACTTCGGTCCCGAGCTCGCCCGTGAGGCCCGAGCGGTCTTTCCGGCGACGATCGTGCCGCGTGACTTCGACCTCGTGGAGCTGCCGTTGCGCGAGCGCGGTGAGCCGCGGCTCGTGAAGGGCGGGGCGCTGCCGGAACGGAGCGACGAACCTCTCGCGGGCGCACAGCGTTAGGGCATCACGCTTCCCCGGCCCGGGTCGTTACGACGGGTGGGGCTCGAGCTGCCAGGAGCCGCCGCGGAGAACGGGCACCCTGCTGCCGTCTCGGTGCAAGCCCGTGACCGCGACGTCGTCGGAGCCGATCATGAAGTCGATGTGGATCGAGCTCGTGTTGATTCGCTCCCGATCCTCCGCGCCGACCGAAATCGCGTAGGCGTTTCCAAACGCGAGATGGCTCGCTGCGTTCTCGTCGAGCAAGGTGTTGAAGAACACGGTCCCCGTCTTGCCGATCCGTCCTTCGCGATCGACGAGTGCGACCTCCCCGAGGCGCGAAGCGCCGTCATCCTTGGCGCAACGGCTGCGGAGCGCCTCGGCGTTTTCACCTTCGATCTGCACAGCGCGGCCGGCTTCGAAGCGAACCCGAAGGTTGTCGACGACGGTGCCCGACACATCGAGCGGCTTGGTCGCACTGACGATGCCGTCGACCCTCAGCGGGTCGGGAGCCGAGGAGATCTCCTCGCTCGGAAGATTCGGGAAGTGCACGACGCCGTCCACGGTCTGCATGCCCGCTACTTCACTCGAGAAGCGCGAGGTCGGCAGGAGCCCGACCGTCAGGTCGGTGCCGGGTCCTTCGAAGTGAAGGGCATCGAAGCCGTGCGTGTCAAGCCGGCGCCCGGCATCGTGAAGCTGCCCGAAGCGCTCTCGCCAGGCGGCCGCGGGATCGGGCTCGTCGAGGCGGAGCATGAAGACGAGCTGCTCCCAGAGAGCCTCGAGTGCCGCGTCGTCGCCGAGCGTCGGATGGACGAGGCGCGCCCAGTCGGTGGTCGGCCACGGCACGACGCACCAGTTCGTCGTCCGGGCGTTGATCACGTCGAACGTCTCGCGGGTCGACGGAAGCTGATCGAGCCCCGCCCGCGCCGGGTCGATTCCGCCGAGGAGACCGGGCGGGACGACCGGCGTGATCGTGATCCGCGACCCGTGTTGCTCGCCCACCGAGAGCAGGCGGCGGCCGAACCACTCCGGGACGAAGTCGAGCGAGTCGGCGGGAGCCCGTTCGAGCCGGATCCGTTTCACCTCCGGATCGAAGTACCAGGGGTCGACGAAACGGGCCCCTCGCTCGTACGCCGCGGCTGCGATCGCACGCGCGAACGGCGCGGCCCGCGGCTCGGCGATGATCCAGACGATCTGGCCGCGCTGGACATTCGCCCCCGTCTCGACGACGAGCCGGGCGTACCGGCCGACGAGTTCCGTGTTCATCGGCCGCGGAGCCTACTCCGTCCGGCCGGTTCGCTTACACTGGGACTCGCACCGCCCCTTTAACCCGGTCCAGCGAGGCCGAGAAGGAGTCGAATGTCTCACTCTGCCGTCACGCCGACCGGCGTCGTCCTGCTGGACGAAGATGCGATTCGTCGCACGCTTTCCCGGATCGCGCACGAGATCATCGAGCGAAACGTCGACCTCCAACGCCTCGCGCTCGTCGGAATCCACACGCGAGGCGTGCCGATCGCCCAGCGCCTTCGCCGACTGATCGAAGAGCGCTCGGCCGAGGACGTCCCGCTCGGCCAGCTGGACATCACGTTCCACCGCGACGACGTGCACGTGCGCGCGGGCCAGGCGCCCCGGCGGCCACAGCCGCTCGTGCGGGACACGAGACTCGAGTTCGAGCTGGCAGGCCGAACGGTGATTCTCGTCGACGACGTCCTCTACACCGGGCGGACGATCCGCGCGGCGATCGACGCGCTGTTCGAGTACGGCCGCCCGGATCGCGTACAACTCGCCGTCCTCGCCGACCGAGGTCATCGTGAACTGCCGATTCGGCCCGACTATGTCGGCAAGAACCTGCCCACGACTCATGCCGATCGCGTCGAGGTCGAGCTCGTGGAGGTCGACGAGCTCGACCGCGTGACGCTCGTCTCCGCGCAGAAGGAGGCCGACGATGACTGAGCTCCGGGTCGTTGGCGGCGACCTGCTGCCGCCGGCCGAGCAGCGGCGGCACCTACTGACGGTGGCCGACCTCTCACGGGCCGATGTCGAGCGTCTGCTCGCAACGGCGCAGTCGTTCGCGCAGTCGCAGGCCCGTGAAACGAAAAAGCTGCCGACGCTGCGCGGCCGGCTCGTCCTGAACGTCTTCTACGAGTCGTCGACCCGCACGTCGTCATCGTTCGAGCTTGCGGCGAAGCGGCTGTCCGCCGACACGATGACGCTCAGATCGTCGGGCTCGTCGGTCGACAAGGGCGAGTCGCTCAAGGACACAGCACTCACACTCTCGGCCTACGACCCCGACGTGATCGTCCTGCGCCATCCCGAAGTCGGGGCGGCGCAGTTCGTCGCGCGCCTGACGGAGGCGCGGGTGGTGAACGCCGGCGACGGCAAAGGCCAGCATCCCACGCAGGCGCTCCTCGACCTGTACACGATGCGCGAGGCCTTCGGAAGGCTGGACGGGCTGCGGGTCGCCATCGTCGGTGACGTGATCCACTCGCGCGTCGCGCGGTCGCTCGTCCAGGCGCTCCGCCTCGTCGGGGCCGAGGCGGTGCTCGTCGGGCCGCCCACGCTTCTGCCCGCCGATCTCGCCGAGACCTCGCACGACATCTCGGCGATCGCCGACGCAGACGTGATCTACGTCCTGCGCATGCAGCGCGAGCGCATGCTCGAGGGAGCGAACTTCGTCCCCTCGCTGCGCGAGTACGCCGCCCGCTGGGGGATCACCCCGGCACGCGTCCGCGACGGCCAGCGCGTCATGCACCCAGGCCCGATGAACCGCGGCATCGAGATCGATGCACGCGTCGCCGACTCCGACGCGTCGCTCGTCGTCCAGCAAGTGCGGGCGGGATTGATCGTGCGGATGGCGGTGCTGTACGACCTTCTGACGGCCGGCCCGGTCGCCGTCGAGACCGCGGTGGGAGTGGCGTGATGCTCGCGGGGCCGACGGGAGCCGACGACGTCGTCATCCGCGGCGCACGCGTGCTCGACCCCGTCGAGGGCATCGACGCGATTCTCGATGTGCGGATCGATCGCGGCGTGATCGCACAGATCGGGCTCGACCTCGACGCGAATGAGCATCGGGTGATCGACGGAGCCGGGAAGCTCCTGGCGCCGGCGTTCATCGACCCGCACGTGCACCTTCGCACGCCGGGGCGCGAGGACGAGGAGACGATCGAGAGCGGCACCGCCGCAGCGGCCGCCGGCGGCTACTGCGCGATCCTCGCAATTCCGAACACGGACCCGGTGGTCGACGACGCCGAGGTGCTCCGCAGCGTGCGCGCGCGCGCCGAGGCGGAGGCGCACGTGCCGGTTGGATTCATGGCCGCGCTCACGAAGGGCCAGGACGGGGCCGAGTTGACCGAACTGGGTGCGCTCGCGGATGCGGGAGCTGCCGGCTTCACCGACGACGGCCGGCCCGTCGCGGCCGCGGGCGTGATGCGGCGCGCGCTTCAGTACAACGCCATCACCGGTCGTACGATCGCGGTGCATTGCGAGGAGGCGACACTCACCCGGGGCGGCCACGCCCATGCGGGCGCGATCGCCAACGAGCTCGGGCTCGGGGGCTGGCCGTCGCTCGGAGAGAGCCTGATGGTGGCGCGCGATCTCGAGCTCGCCCGAGAGACCGGGCAGCCCGTCCATCTCATGCATCTCTCGGCGCGCGGATCGGTCGAGCATCTGCGGCTCGCTCACGCACTCGGTGTGCGTGCGAGCGCCGAAGCCACGCCGCATCACCTCTGCCTCACGGATGAGACCCTTCGAACGCTCGACACCAACATGAAGATGAACCCGCCGCTCCGCACTGAAGACGATCGCATTGCCTTGCTGGAAGCGCTGCGAGACGGCACCATCGCCGCGATTGCCACCGATCACGCGCCGCACTCGCCCGAGGAGAAAGACGTGCCGTTCGAGGCGGCGCCGTTCGGTGTGACGGGGCTCGAGACAGCGTTCGCCTCGCTCTACACGAACCTCGTCGAAGCGGGCCTGCTCTCGCTCGAAACGCTGCTCCAGCGACTGTCAGCCGGGCCGGCAGCGATCTTCGGTCTCGACCGGCCGCGCATCGTGGTCGGTGCGCCGGCGAACATGACGCTCATCGACCTCGCGGGCAGCTGGCGCGTGAAACCGGCGATCTTCCGCTCGCGCTCGTCGAACTCCTGGCTGCTCGGCAAGCGGCTCCGCAGCCGCATCGAGCTGACGCTGGCCGCCGGCCGCGTGGTGCACGGATCGTGATCGCGGCTCTGGTGCTTGAAGACGGCACGGTCTTCGACGGCGAATCCGTCGGCGCAAGCGGCTTCGCCTTCGGTGAAGCTGTTTTCACGACGTCGATGAGTGGCTACCAGGAGGTCGCAACCGACCCGAGCTTCGAGGGGCAGATCGTCTGCTTCACGGCGCCGATGATCGGCAACTACGGCATCGAGGATGCGCGCAGCGAGTCCCGGCGCTCGCACGTCAAGGGTGTTGTGATGCGCGAGGCTCGCGGCCCGCAGTGGACGGACTGGCTCCACGATCACGGCATCGTCGGCCTGACCGGCGTCGACACACGCTCGCTCGTGCTGCACCTGCGCGAGCGGGGCGCAATGCGGGCCGCCGCGGTGACAGGTGAGCTCGACGTGGACGAAGTCCTTGCCGCGGTACGGTCGCAGCCGGCAATGGCAGGCGCCGCGCTCGTTGCAGGCGTCTCGACCGCAGAGCGCTACGCGTTCGCAACCGAGGGCGAGGTGCGCGTCGCAGTCGTCGACTACGGCTGCAAGCGGTCGGTCCTGCGCCGTCTGGCCGCAAACGGCGCAGCGGTGGATGTGTTTCCGCACGACGTCGACGCCGACTCGCTCGCCGGCTACGACGGAGTGCTCCTCTCGCCGGGGCCGGGTGACCCCGCGCCGCTCGTGCGCGAGACGAAGACACTCGAGGAGCTACTCGGCCGCACGCCGGTGCTCGGGATCTGCCTCGGCCACCAGTTGCTCGCGCGCGCGACGGGACACGGCACCTTCAAGCTCCCCTTCGGACACCGAGGCGCGAACCATCCGGTGCTCGATCATCGCTCGCGCGGCGTGCTCGTCACCTCGCAGAACCACGGCTTCGCGGTCGCTGCAGGTGACGGTCAGGGGGTGACCCACACCTCGTTGTACGACGGCACGGTCGAAGGTCTCGAGTATCCGGAGCTGCGCGCGCGCTCGGCCCAGTTTCATCCGGAGGCGGCTCCAGGCCCCCATGACGCCGCCTCGATCATCGCCTCCTTCATCGACGGTCTGAAGGCGGCAGCCTGATGCCGAGGCGTCGCGATCTCGATTCGATCTGCCTGATCGGCTCGGGGCCGATCGTGATCGGCCAGGCCGCCGAGTTCGACTACGCCGGCTGCCAGGCGCTCAAAGTCCTGCGTGAGGACGGTTTTCGGACGATCGTCGTCAACTCGAATCCGGCGACGATCATGACCGACCCCGGGTTCGCCGACCGGACCTACCTCGAGCCACTCGACCTCGAGGGTGTCGCGAGCGTGCTCCGGCGCGAGCGCCCCGACGCCCTGCTCCCGACGATGGGAGGCGGCACGGCGCTGAACATCGCGCGTGAGCTCGATGCGGCGGGAATCCTCAACGAGCTTGGCATCGAACTGATTGGCGCGTCGATCGACGCGATCAACCGAGCCGAGGATCGGGAGCTCTTCAAGCTGACGGTCGAGCGCTGCGGCTTGCGGGTCCCGACCTCTCGCATCGTCACGTCCGTCGACGATCTGGACGGCGTGTCGCTTCCCGCCGTGGTACGTCCCGCATTCACGCTCGGCGGTCACGGCGGCGGATTCGTCGATACCGCCGCCGACTTGCGCGCGCAGGTCGAGCGCGGGCTGCACGCGTCGCCGATCGGCCAGGTGCTCGTCGAGGAATCGGTGCGCGGATGGGACGAGTTCGAGCTCGAGGTCGTACGCGACCGTGCGGACAATACGGTGGTCGTCTGCTCGATCGAGAACCTCGACCCGATGGGTGTGCATACCGGTGACTCGGTGACCGTCGCCCCGCAGATGACACTCCCCGACGAGGCCTACCAGGAGCTTCGCAACAGCGCGATCAGCGTCATCCGCGCGGTCGGCGTTGACACGGGCGGCTCGAACATCCAGTTCGCGCGTGACCGCGCCTCCGGTGCGATTCGCGTGATCGAGATGAACCCGCGCGTGTCGAGGTCGTCCGCCCTTGCCTCGAAGGCGACCGGCTACCCGATCGCCAAGGTCGCCGCGAAGCTTGCGGTGGGCTACACGCTCGACGAGATCCCGAACGACCTCACCGGCACGACGCCTGCGAGCTTCGAGCCGGCGCTCGATTACGTCGTCGTCAAGATCCCGCGATTTGCTTTCGAGAAGTTCGCCGGCGCGGACACGACGCTCGGCACGCAGATGAAGTCCGTCGGCGAGACGATGGGAATCGGTCGCAGCTTCATCGAGGCGTTCGTGAAGGCGAAGCGTGGTCTCGAAGGCGACCTCGACTGGAACCCCGAGGGCCTGCATCCGTGGTTCGAGCGCGAGCTCGAAGCGCTCGCAGCCGAGGAGGAACGACAGCGGTCGAACGCGCCCGTGTATCGCCGCATCGACTCGTGCGCCGGCGAGGTCGAGGCAAGGTCCAACTACTTCTATGCAACCTGGGGTGAACGCGACGAAGCTGCGCCGAGAGGCGATGCGAAACGCGTTGTCATTCTCGGTTCCGGCCCGAACAGGATCGGTCAGGGCATCGAGTTCGACTACTGCTGCGTGCACGCCGTGCAGACGTTTCGATCGCTCGGCTACGAGGCGGTGATGGTCAACTGCAACCCCGAAACCGTCTCGACGGACTACGACACGTCGAATCGCCTGTACTTCGAGCCGCTCGACCTTGCTTCGGTGCTCGGCGTGCTGGAACGCGAGCAGCCGGAGGGAGTCGTGATCCAGTTCGGCGGTCAGACGCCGTTGAAGCTCGCACGCGGGATCGAGGCGGCCGGATTCCGGATCCTCGGCACGCCGTTCGATGCGGTCGACCTCGCCGAGGACCGCGAGCGCTTCGGTGGCCTCCTCGCCGGGCTCGGGATCCGCTGCCCCGAGTGGGGGATCGCCCGCTCTGGGAGGGAGGCGACGGCGATCGCGTCGGACATCGGTTACCCGGTACTTGTCCGTCCGTCGTACGTGCTCGGTGGTCGGGCGATGCGTGTCTGCCACAGCGACGAGCAGGTGATCGCCGCGTTCGACGGCGTGCAGGGGCCGACGCTCGTCGACCGCTTCCTCGAGCGTGCGATCGAAATCGACGTCGACGCGCTGTGCGACGGCGAGAGCACCTACGTCGGGGCGATCATGCAGCACGTCGAAGAGGCGGGCGTCCATTCGGGCGACTCGGCGTGCGTGCTCCCGGCGCAATCGCTCAGCGGGCCTGCCTCGGCCGACATCGCGGCGATTGTGAAGCGCCTCGGCCCGGCACTTGGTGTTGTCGGTCTCTTGAACGTGCAGTTCGCCATCGTCGACGATGTCGTTTTCGTGCTCGAGGTTAATCCCCGCGCCTCGCGCACCGTGCCGTTTGCATCGAAGGCGACCGGTGTGAACCTGGTCGAGGCGGCCTGCCGGCTTGCCGCCGGTCAGAAGCTCGCCGATCTCGACCTTCCTGCCGAGCGGCCGCCGCGCCAGGTCAGCGTCAAGGCAGCCGTTCTGCCGTTCGCCCGTTTCCCCGGCGCCGATCCCGTGCTCGGGCCCGAGATGCGCGCGACCGGCGAGGTGATGGGAAGCGCGAGCGACTTTCCGAGCGCGTTCGCGAAAGCCGAGCGCGCGGCCGGGCGGTCGCTGCCTCACGAAGGCGTCGTCTTCGTGTCCGTCCGCGACGACGACAAGGCGTCGGCGGTTCCCGTCGCGGCGGCGCTCGCGGGTCTCGGTTTTCAGATCGTGGCGACGGGCGGCACGGCGCGTACGCTCCGCGGGGCCGGCCTCGAGGTCGGCGAGGTTCGCAAGGTGAAGGCCGCAGGTGACGGGCCGAGCGTGGTCGACCTGCTCCGTCGCGGCCGCTGCAACCTCGTCGTCAACACGCCGGAGGGAGGCTCCGGGCCGCGCTCTGACGGATATCTGATCCGCGAAGCTGCGCTCGCAGCCCGCATCCCCTGCATCACGACGATCGCAGGTGCAGCCGCTGCAGTCCACGCGATCGCGAACGCGCGCGCCGAGACGGCGTTGTCGCTCCAGGAGCGCATCGATGTCGAAGCCCAGGCGCGAGCGTCGTAGCGTCACCGGCGTCGAAGCCGTCGGGCCCTATGCGCTCGTCCGCGTCGGCCGAGGCGGCCTCGACAAGGGGGCTCCGGGTCAGTTCTTCATGCTCGAAGCACCGGGTCACGTTCTTCCCCGGCCGATGTCGCTCTGCCTCGCGCCGCGTGGAGAGCTCGGATTCCTCGTCGACCCGGTAGGCCCGGGAACGCGCGCCCTCGCAGCCCTTCGCCCGGGCGACAGGCTGCACATCTTCGGTCCGCTCGGGAACGGCTTCCGGGTCGACGTGCCGCGCCCGCTCCTCGTCGGCGGCGGCATCGGGATCGCACCGTTGCCCTTCCTCGCCGACGCGCTCCCGTCTGCGCCGGCCCTGCTCGGCTTTCGCTCTGCGCATCACGCCGAAGCTGCCCTGCTCGTTCGCAACGCGGAGGTCGTGATCGATCCGGTACTCGTAACCGACGCCATGCCGCCCGGGCACGACGTGCTCGCGTGCGGTCCCGAGCCGATGTTGGAAGCAATACGTGCGATCTCGCCGTCAGCGCAGCTCGCCTGGGAGGCACCGATGGCCTGCGGCTACGGCGCGTGCTACGGATGCGTCGTCGAGGTCGAAGGCGAGTTGAAAAGGTTGTGCGTGGAAGGTCCTGTTCTGTGCTTCTCATGAACGCAAGCGGTTGTCTCGACGCGCTGATCGCACCCGATGTCGCTCGCGGTCTGGACACGTTCGTCACGAAGACCGTGACACCCGAGCCGCGTGCAGGAAACCCGCCGACGCGGATCGCCGAGATCGAGTTCGGCATGCTGAACTCGATCGGTCTCGCGAATCCCGGCCGGGAAGCGTTCATCGCTGAGACGCTGCCGCGTTTGGCGAGCACGATCGACATTCCGATCTGGGTCTCGGTCGGTGGATTCTGCGCTCGCGATTACGTCGAGACATGCGAGCAACTGGCACGTGACGACGTCGCGTGCATCGAGTTGAACCTCAGTTGCCCCAACGTCGACGAGGCGCCGGAGTCGGCCGCCGAGATCGTCGCCGCCTGCCGCGCAGCCACCGCAAACCCGCTCTACGCCAAGCTTTCGGCACATTCGTCGGATCTCGGGGAGACGGTTCGCGCCGTCGAGTCGGCAGGGGCGGACGGCATCAGCTTGATCAATACGCTGCGAGGGGTTGCGCTCGACGCGCAGCTTGCGCCGAGACTCGCGCGCGGCGCGGGGGGCTACTCGGGCCCCGCGTTGAAACCGGTCGCGCTCGGCGCGGTTCTTGCTGCGCGACGCGCGACGCAGCTGCCGATCGTCGGCATGGGCGGCATGCAATCCGGCCGGGATGTGTTGGAGCTGATTGCGTGTGGCGCGACACACGCCGCGCTTGGAACCGTGTTGTTCGCGGACCCCGACGCACCGGCCCGCATTCGCGCCGAGCTGACCGACGAATGTGCACGGGCAGGCTTCGCGAGCCCGGCCGATGCATTCGGTGTCGCGCTCGGCAACGTTGCCAACCTGGCCAACTAGCCAAGTCGGGTCGAAGTTGCACGCCGCTGCGAGGTTGGTAGGATGCCGCACTCATGGTGCCCCCCCAGACCCAAGTTCAAGCTCCTGTCCGTTCACTGGATCAGAGGATGGAGGCGCTGAAGCGGGCCAACGATATCCGCGTCAAGCGCGCTCAGTTGAAGAAGGACTTGAAGTCCGGTTCCACGTCGATCGAGCAGATCCTCCGAGACCCGCCCGAGTTCGTCTCGACCGCGAAGGTCTTCGACATGTTGATGGCCGTGCCGAAGTTTGGTCGTGTGAAGGCAGCCCGCCTGTTGAACCAGTGCCGCATCAGCCAGTCGAAAACAGTCGGCGGCCTGTCCGACCGTCAGCGACACGAGCTGATTGGGCTCTTCAATCGCTAGTTCACCCGTCCGTTAGTTTGGTGCGGATGGTGTACTCGTAGGTCGATGCGGCAGAGAGGCGCCAGCGGAGATGGCCCAGACCAAGCGGATCGTTCGGGTGGGCCGGTTTTTGTCGTCACCGGGCCTTCAGGGGCGGGGAAAGGCACGCTCATCCAACTCGTCCTGCCGCGCTTTCCGGAACTGGCGCTCGCCGTCTCGGCGACGACCCGCACGCAGCGGCCGGGCGAGGAGGAGGGAGTGGATTATCGCTTTCTCGACCGCCCTCGGTTCGACCAGCGGATCGACGACGGCGAGTTCCTCGAATGGGTCGATTACGTCGGCAACCGCTATGGAACGCTGAATTCGGAGATCGACCGACTTCGGGGGGAGGGGAAGGCCCCCCTGCTGGAGCTCGAGACCGACGGAGCGCTGCGGGTCAAGCGAAAGAGCACCGATGCGGTGACGATCTTCGTCACGGCCCCGGTCGAGGAGCTCGAGCGCCGCCTGCGCGCTCGAGCAACGGAGAGCTCGGGGGTGATCGAGGAGCGGCTCGGCAGGGCGAGGAGGCAACTCGAGCTGCGGCACGAGTTCGACTACGTGGTCGAAAACCGCGACCGGGAGCGCGCAGCCGACGATCTCGGTGCCATCATCGCCCGAAAGCTGAACTCTGCCGCTACCATGGCCCGGCAATGATTCACCCCCGCATCGATGAACTGCTGAGCCAGGTCGACTCGCGCTATGCGCTCGTGATCGTCGCCGCCAAGCGCGCGCGGCAGATCAACAATTACCACCACCAGCTCGGTGAGGGTACGTTCGACGAGTTCGCGCCGCCGCTCATCGAGTCCCGCTCCAAGAACTACCTGACGATGTCCCTCGAAGAAATCTCCGAGGGCAAGATCGTCTACGAGTACAAGAAGTAACCGGCACACTTCCGGCATGAGCCGGATCCTGCTCGGTGTCACCGGTGGCATCTCCGCGTACAAGGCGTGTGAGTTGACGCGCCTCCTCGTCAAGGCCGGCCATGAGGTGATCCCGCTGCTCACGCCCGGGGCGGAGCGGTTCGTGCGAGCCGAGACCTTCGCCGCTCTCGCGCGCCGGCCTCTCCATGAGGACCTCTATCCGCACCTGACGCGGGCTGACCTGCTCGTCGTCGCGCCGTGCACGGCGAACACCCTTGGGAAGCTCGCGCACGGCATCGCCGACAATGTCCTGACGCAAGCATTCCTCGCGCACCGCGGCCCGGTGCTCGTCGCGCCTGCGATGAACCCACGGATGTGGGCCGCCCCGGCGACACGCGCGAACGTCAGCACCCTGCAGGAACGCGGTGTGGAGCTTGTCGGCCCCGACGAGGGGGAGCTCGCGGAGGGAGAATGGGGGGTGGGTCGGCTTGCGGAGCCCGAGGAGATAGCGCTCCGCATCGACCAGGCGCTCGTACCGGGCTCGCTCGCCGGACGCCGCGTTCTGATCACTGCGGGCGGCACGCGAGAGCCGGTCGACTCGGTGCGGTTCGTCGGCAATCGGTCCTCCGGCCGCATGGGGGTTGCCCTCGCCGCGGAAGCGCGCCGCCGCGGCGCCGAGGTGATTCTCCTCGCTGCGAACCTCCAACTGCCCGCACCTGACGGCGTCGAGGTGATTCCGACGCCGACCGCCGCGTCGATGCTCGACGCCGCCCTCGCGCTCCCCGATGTCGACGTCGCGCTGCTTGCGGCCGCGGTCGCCGACTACCGGCCCGCCGACGCGCTCGCCGGGAAGCGGCCGAAGGACGACAAGAGCTGGACACTCGAGCTCGAGCCAACCCAGGATGTGGCGCGGGCACTCGGTGCGCAGAAGCGCACGGGACAGGTGCTTGTCGCGTTCGGCGCCGAGCACGGTTCGAGCGGGCTCGAGCGCAAGCGCGCGATGCTCGAGACGAAGAATGCCGACCTGCTCGTCTTCAACGACATCGGGCGGGCGGACATCGGCTTCGATGTCGCGGAGAACGAGGTCGTCCTCGTCACGAGCGACACCGAGCGCGTCGTCCCGAAGGCTCCCAAGTCGGCAATCGCCCGCGCCATCCTCGACGCTGTCGAGGAACTGCTGTAGAAGAGGCCGTCATCATGGCGGCCGGGCTCGGCAAGCGACTCGCGCCGCTCACCGACCGGTGGCCGAAGCCCGTGCTGCCGATCGACGGTAAGCCCGTGGTCGTCACGCTCCTGCACGAGCTCGCGGCCGCGGGAATCGAGCGCTTCGTCGTCGTGACGGGGCACCTCGCGGAGCAGGTCGAGGAACTCGTCGTACCCTTGCCGTATGAGCTTCGGTTCGTGCGCCAACCGGCCGCACTCGGTTCGGCCGATGCCGTCGCGCGCGCCGAGGCGACAGCGCCGTACGTCGTCACCGGCGCCGACACGCGCTTCGCAAGCGGCGATGTCGGCAGGTTCGTCGCGCAAGCGCATGGGAGCGACGGGGCGGTCGCAGTTCGGCGCCAACCGGAGCGGCCCGACCACACGCGCCTCGAGATCGCGGACGGCCGAGTCCTGCGGCTGAACGCTCCGAGCGCGCGCGGCGGCTTCACGGGAGCGCCGCTCTGGCTGCTCGGTCCGCGGGTCGAGGCGTTCCTGCGCCCGCTGCCCGGAAAACCACCGCACGAGCTGGCCGACGTGCTGCAACTCGCGATCGACGCGGGCGCGCGCGTCTCTGCTATCCAGGTGGGGCGCACACGCGACCTCACGTCGCCCGTTGATCTCGTGCGCGAGAACTTCCCCTACCTACGATGAGCGACGCGTACGACTTCTTCCGCGAAGGCCAGAAGCGCCTCCGAGGCGGCATGGCCGCCCAGGCGACCGTGCCGCTCGAGCGCGCGAGGAAAATCGAGCCCGCGAAGGCTTCGATCCGCGAGGCGCTCGGAATCGCGTATTTCCGCCTCGCGCGCTGGCAGGATGCCGAGCGAGAGTTTCGAACGATCGTCGAGCAGCTTTCGCCGACCGACGACTACGCCCACTATGCACTCGGGCGCGCACTCGAGCGGCAGGGCCGCATTGCCGAGGCCAACGGGCATTACAAGCTCGCGAGCTCGATGGACCCGAGCTCGGAGCAGTACGCCGCTCGCATTCTCGATCTCGACGCGGTCGACTCCGACTGAGAACGCGTCGGTGACCTCGGTGCTTCAGCGGGTCACGCGCGCGTCCGCGTCGCCGGGCGGCTCGATCGGCCCGGGGCTCTGCATCTTGCTCGGTGTCGCAGCGGGAGACGGGCCTGCTGACGCCCGCCGGCTCGCCGCGAAGATCGCAAACCTCCGCATCTTCGCGGGCGACGACGGCCGCTTCGAGCGATCGATCCTCGACACCGGCGGCGAAGCCCTCGTCGTCAGTCAATTCACGCTCGTCGCGGACACCGGCAAGGGGCATCGGCCGAGCTTCTCGGTGGCAGCCCGGCCCGAGGTCGCCCAACCGCTGTACGAGCAATTCGTGGCCGAGCTGCGCGCGCTCGGGATCCGGGTCGAAACGGGCGTCTTCGGCGAGCGCATGGCGGTCGAGCTCGTACATGACGGCCCGGTCACGATCATCCTGGAATAGCGGATTCTGCTACGTTTCCGTGACCACATTTCGGTATTTTCGAGATGGGCGCGCGGCGCCCATTTTTCGTAAGTGGGGGGATTTTCTGAGTTGGCGTCGGCATCGCACGAGAAGGAGAGGCAGCTGCAGCGCGAGGTGACACGCATGGTCGAAGACGCGATTCCCGGGGTCGAGGTTCTCGCCCTCGAGTTGAACGGAGGCGAGCGCTTCTGCGTCTTCGTCGACCACCCGCAGGGGGTCGATCACGCCCTGTGTGAGCGCGTCACGCACGTTCTCGCGCCGTACCTCGACTCCTACGGCGTCGAGGTCTCCTCGCCAGGCTTCGACCGGCCGCTTCGCACGAAGGCGCATTTCGAGCGCGCCCTCGGGCGCGCCGTGCGCGTCAAGGCGGGGTCAACGCGGGCGCGCGGAGAAGTGATTTCGGCGACCGAACGGAGCGTGAAGATCCAGCAGGGATCCGACCCGGTGGACATCCGGTACGAGGACATCGTCCGGGCAAATCTGATCGACGAAGGGTGATGAGAGGATGAGCCAGGAAATCGTTGACGCCGTCCGCGAGATCGAGCGCGAGAAGGGCATCGAGAGCGGCACGCTCGTCGCTGCGCTCGAGGACGCGCTGCTTGCGGCCTACAAGAAGACGCCTGGCGCTTCGCGGCACGCGACCGTGGAGCTCGATGACAAGGGAGACTTCCGGGTGTTCTCGATCGACATTCCCGAGGATCTTGAGACAAGGCTTCTCGATGAGGCGCGCGAACAGGCGATCGACGATCTCGAGCGGATCGAGGAGGAGTCCGGCGAGAAGAACCACACGCTTCTCTCCGACGACGATCTCGAGATCGACTGGTCGCAGATCCCTGATCAGCTGATCAATCGCAAGGACGTCACACCGGGCAACTTCGGCCGCATCGCCGCTCAGACCGCGAAGCAGGTCATCCTGCAGCGGATTCGGGAGGCGGAGCGCGAGATGATGTACGACGAGTACATCGACCGCGTCGGCGAGGTCGTTACGGGCATCGTCCAGCAGACCGGCGACCGCCGGAACATTCTCGTCGACCTCGGCAAGGTCGAGGCACTCTTGCCCGGGCCCGAGCAGGTCGACGGCGAGCGCTACGAGCAGGGCTCGCGAATCAAGGCCGTCATCCGCGAGGTTCGCACGGGCACGAAAGGACCGCAGGTGATCCTCTCCCGCCGCGATCCGGAGCTGATCAAGACGCTCTTCGAGCTCGAGGTTCCCGAGATCGCCGACGGCCTGGTCGAGATCCGCGGAGTCGCCCGGGAGCCTGGCTACCGCTCGAAGATCGCAGTCGAGTCCCATGCGCAGGGCGTGGATCCGGTCGGGGCGTGCGTCGGGCCGCGCGGCTCGCGCGTGCGCATGGTCGTCTCCGAGCTTCGCGGCGAGAAGATCGACATCATCCCGTGGAACAACGAGCCGGCACGATTCGTGGCGAAGGCGCTCTCGCCGGCTCGCGTCCGTGAGGTCTACCTCGACGACGAGGGCAAGGAGGCGACGGTGGTCGTCCCCGACGACCAGCTGGCGCTCGCGATCGGTAAAGAGGGCATGAACGCCCGCCTCGCCGCACGCCTGACCGGGTGGAAGATCGACATCACCTCCGACTCGGAGTTCGCCCAGCAGGAGGCCAACGCTGCCTTCGGCGGTGAAGGCTCCGACAGCGAGGACTTCTCCGGGCGCTGCTCCGCAATCCTCTCGAACGGGAAGCGCTGCCCGAACGCCGCGCTACCCGGATCGAAGTTCTGCGGTGTTCCGGCCCACCAGGAGCTCGCCCTGCACGCTTCCGACGACGAGGCGAATCCGATCGTCCAGGAGGAGGAGCCCGACCTCGAAGCGCTCGCGGACACCGCGGAGCCAGAGGCGGTCACCGAGGACCTGGCCGCCTTCGGAAACCCGGCGCCAGAGGCGTTCGCCGCCGGTCCCGGCGACGCGCCGGTCGACGGCGCCGACGAGACGCTCGACAGTGCCGCGGCGCACGCGCAGCACCAGCACGTCGAGGACGATCCTGACGGCGGCGTCCCGATCGAGCACGCCGGCGCCGCGGAGAGCACGAGCGAGAGGAGCGAGTAACGGGCGGAGAGCCGATTCGTACCTGCGCCGGTTGCGGCCGCAAGGCGCGCCAGGCAGAGCTTCAGCGCTTCCACGCGGAGCGGGGCGAGCTCCTGCCGGGCGCAGGAGCGGGCCGCGGCGCCTACACCTGCCGGCGCCTCGCCTGTTTCGAGCGTGCGTCGGCTCGGCGGGCGTTCAACCGGTCGCTGCGCGCCACCGTGCGTGTCGACCCGAATCTCTCCCGTCTCTACACTTGAGCCATGGCCAACGGTAAGCCGAACAGACCGATCAGACCGCGCGGCGGCGGCCCCAAGGGGCGGCGTCGCGTCGTCATCGATCAGGGGGGCAACCGGCCCGGCCAGGGTCAGCGCCAGCGTCCCGGCGACCGTCCGGTCGACCGCGGCCCGCGCACGCCGCGCGAGGTTGTCGCGCCCTCGGGTCCCGTCACCGTCGAGTCCGGCGTCACGCTGCGTGACTTCTCGCAGGCGCTCGGGGTTGCGATGCCGCAGATCATCAAGCTCCTGATGAACCTGAACACCATGAAGACGGCCACCCAGTCCCTCACCGACGACGAGGTAGAGCTCATCGCGGCCGAGCTCGACCGCGAGGTCACGATCAAGCACGCGGATGACGACGATGGTGAGCCCGAGGTCTTCGAGGACGCCGAAGAGTCTCTGGTTGCGCGGCCGCCTGTGGTGACGATCATGGGCCATGTCGATCACGGCAAGACGACACTCCTCGACGCGATTCGCAAGACGTCGGTCGTGAAGACCGAAGCCGGCGGAATCACTCAGCATATCGGCGCGTACCAGGCGGACCACAACGGGCGCCGCATCACATTCCTCGACACACCGGGACACGAAGCGTTCACCGCGATGCGTGCGCGCGGCGCGAAGGTGACCGACATTGCGGTCCTCGTCGTCGCGGCCGACGACGGGGTGATGCCGCAGACGAAAGAATCGATCTCGCACGCGCGCGCCGCCGCCGTGCCGATCGTCGTCGCCGTCAACAAGATCGATCTGCCCGACTCGAACCCCGACCGCGTGCTGAGTGAGCTCGCGACCGAGGGGCTACAACCGGAGGAGTGGGGCGGAGACGTGCAGATCGCGCGCGTGTCGGCCAAGCAGGGCGAGAACCTCGACGACCTCCTCGAGCGCATCCTGCTCGTGGCCGACGCCGAGCTCGACTTGCGCGCGAACCCGTCAGCAGACGCATCCGGTCCGATCATCGAATCTCGGCTCGACGTCGGCCGCGGCCCGGTGACGACGATGCTCGTACAGCGCGGCACGCTGAGGGTCGGCGACGCAATCGTTGCCGGCGACGCCTGGGGCCGCGTGCGTGCGCTCTACGACTACCTCGGTGAGCGAATCGAGGAGGCGCTGCCGGGCGAGCCCGTCGAGATCCTCGGCTTCGACAAGCCGCCGCCCGCCGGCGAGCTCGGTCGGGTTGTCGAGAACGAACGCCGCGCCCGCGACCTCGCCCATCAGCGCGGCGAGCGCCTGCGCCGCGAGGCGGTCGCGAAACAGCGGAGCCGCGGCGTGTCGCTCGACTCCCTCTTCTCGCAGCTACAGGCCGGTGCGTCTGCCGATCTGAACATCGTGCTCAAGGGCGACGTCCAGGGATCGGTCGAGGCGATCGTCTCCGAGCTCGGCAAGATCCAGCACCCCGAGGTTCGCGTGCAGGTGATCCACACCGGCGTCGGCGGGATCACGGAGAACGACGTGAACCTCGCCGCAGCGTCGAACGCGATGGTCGTTGGTTTCAACGTCCGGCCGTCGGCCGAGGTACGGCAGGCAGCAGAACGCCAGGGCATCGAGATCCGCCTCTACCGGGTCATCTACCAGCTCACCGAAGAGATCGAGCAGGCGCTCGTCGGCATGCTCACGCCGGTCGAGACGGAGGCGATCATCGGCGAGGTCGAAGTTCGTGCGCTCTTCAAGGCTTCACGTGTCGGCACCATCGCGGGGTACATGGTCACGAGCGGTCTCGTACGCCGTGGCTCGAGCGTTCGGCTGTTCCGCGACGGCACGCGCATCCACGAGACGACGGTCGCTGCGCTGCGGCGGTTCAAGGACGATGTTCGCGAGGTGACCGAGGGCTTCGAGTGCGGCGTGCTTCTCGAGGGCTTCAACGACCTGCGCGAGGGCGACGTCTTCGAGGTCTACGAAACGCGCGAAGTCGAGCGGACCTCGCTCGACGAGCCCGCGGGCGCTTCCGACTCCGCCGCGTAGTCAACCGCCACTGTGCCTTCGGGCTTCGTCTCGATCCTGACAGTCGAGCTTCATTTCCCCGAAGCGGGATCGCTGAAGGGCAAGCGGCAGCAGGTGCGGTCGGCGAAGGACAACCTCCGCAATCGGTTCGCGGCGTCGGTCGCCGAGGTCGATCACCATGACCTCTGGCAGCGCACGACACTCATCGTCGCGTGCACGGCACGCACAGCGCGCGACGCCGAGGACCTCGCGGCGGGCGCGGAACGATGGCTTGCGTCCGGGGACTGGGTGCTCGTACGGTCGAATCGGCTCGTCATCTCACCCGACGACGAGTAGACGTCCGGTGGCGCTACGCTCGCGACCTGTGTCGGAGCGCATGCGCCGTGTCAACGAATCAGTCCGAGCCGTCGTCGCCGAAGGCGTCGCGGGTCTCAAGGATCCGCGGATCGGCCTCGTCACGGTGACGGGCGTCCGTGTGACACCCGACCTCGGCGACGCGACCGTCTTCGTCTCGGTCCTCGGGAACGAGCGGAAGCGCGAGGCGACGATGGCCGGCTTGACGTCCGCTCACGGAGTGCTCCAGAGCCGCATCGGCCGGCAGTTGAGCCTCAGGCGAACTCCCAGGCTGACGTTTGCCTACGATGACTCCGTCGAGCGCGGCGTCCGGATGACGAAGTTGATCGATGAACTCTCCGCCGATCTGACCGATCCCGAAGACCCAGTCGAATCCGATGAGCGGACCCGTGGAGATGAGTGATGTCCGGGCGATCGGGTCCGCCATCGCGGAGCACGATCTGTTTCTCGTCGTCACCCACGAGAACCCCGACGGCGACGCACTCGGGTCTATGCTGGCGCTCACGCTCGGTTTACGCACGCTCGGGAAGGACGCGACGATGTACCTCTCCGGTACGGCGCCGACGCCTGACGAGTACCGCTTCCTCGATCTCGACGGTCTCGTGCGCGAGCTCCCGGTGGACATCGGCACACGGGTTCTCCTCGCTGTCGATTGCGCGAACGAGCGGCGGATCGGTCCCGACCCGGGTCCCGTCGAACGGGCGAAGCTGGTTCTGAACATCGACCACCATCACGACAACTCTCGCTTCGGTGACATGCACCTGATCGTCGACGCTGCTTCGTCGACGGCCGAGATCGTGCGCGACATACTAGAAGCGCTCGGCGTACCGCTCTCCGCGGCGATCGCGGAGGCGTTGTACGTCGGCCTCGTCACCGACACCGGCCGCTTCCAGTACACGAACACGACGCCGAAGGCGCATCGCCTTGCCGCTGAGCTCCTCGAAGCGGGCGCCGACGTGCACGGCGTGTTCCAGCATGTCTACGAGACCGTGCAGTTCGCGAAGCTGAAGCTGCTCGCGCGCGCTCTCGAGCGGGCGCAGCTGTTCGAGGGCGGCCGGCTCGTCGTTTCGTTCCTCCTGAAGGAGGACTTTCCGGCGGTGGGCGCGGAGGAGCCGTTCTCGGAGGGGATCATCGACTCGCTGCGCGCGGTCGAGAAGTCCGAGATGGTCGCGTTGATCCGCGAGCCACCTCGCGACGAAGGGCCCTCACGTCGCATCTCACTGCGCTCGAGCCATGACGAGGTGGACGTCTCGGCGATCGCCGCCAAAGCGGGAGGTGGAGGCCACCGTCAGGCCGCAGGGTTCTCGTCCGAGCTCTCGATCGCCGAGATCATCGAGTTTCTCCAACGCGAGTTCGCGCTTGCGACGGCGTCCGAGGCCGCCGCAGATGCCGCCGAGAGCGCTTAGACCCGTCGGGGTCGCGCTGCTCGACAAGCCTGCCGGCCCCTCGTCGTTCGCGCTCGTCGCGGCACTTCGCCGTCGCACGCTCGCCCGGACGGGTCACGCCGGGACGCTCGATCCGTTCGCCACAGGGCTCTTGCTTCTGTTGTCCGGGGCGGCAACTAAGGTGGCTGCATGCTTCGTCGGCTTGGACAAGCGCTATGTGACGGACGTCGATCTCACGTCGACGACGTCCACGGGCGACCCGGAGGGCGAGGTGGTGGCGCAGCACCGCCCGCCGACGGAATCGGCGCTCGAGGCTCGGCTCGCGGCCCTCCGGGGTGAGATCGAACTGCCGATTCCTGCCGTCTCGGCGGTGAAGATCGGCGGTGAGCGCGCCTACAAGCTGGCGCGCAGGGGCGTCGAGGTCGAGATGCCCCTACGGCGCTCGCGCGTGTACGCGCTCGACGTCATCGCGTATAGCACCGAGTCGGTGCGGATCGCCCTGCACGTCAGTTCCGGGACGTACGTGCGCGCGATCGCGGAGGCCCTCGGTGGCCACTGCACGACGCTGCGGCGGATCGCCATCGGCCCGTTTTCGGTCGACGAGGCGGCGGCCGACCCGGACGCGGTCGAGCTGATCCCGATCGGGGCGGCCTTCGAACGGCTACCGCCAGGCTCGCTCGAGCGGGTGCCGTTCGAGGTGCGGACGGCTGTGCTCGCGCTGGCTGCTGCCGCCGCCGGCCCCTCGGCAGCATGATCGCGCGCAACCCGCGGGAGCTCGAGGTGAGGCCGCGGGCTGTCGCGATCGGGACGTTCGACGGCGTCCATCTCGGCCATCGAGCGGTCGTACGCGCCGCCGTCGACGCAGGCCCGACACCGACGGTGGTGACGTTCCACCCGCATCCGCGAACAGTGCTCGGAAACCGCGTCGAGCTGATCGCCACCCTCGAGCGGCGGCTCGAACTGCTCCTCGAGTGCGGGGTTGAGGACATCCTCGTCGTGGAGTTCACCGCCGAGACGGCTGCGCTCTCGCCCAGCGCCTTCGCGACGGAGCACCTGCTCGCGATCGGCGCCGAGATCGTCGTCGCGGGCGCCGGCTTTCGCTTCGGCCGCCGGCGGACCGGCGATCTCGCCTTGCTCCGATCGCTCGGCCTCGATGCACGCCAGGTGCCGCTCGTGGAAGGGATCTCATCGAGCCGGATCCGGCGACTCGCGCACGCCGGCGAGCCGGCGAGCGCGGCGCAGCTTCTCGGCCGCCCACTCGAGGTCGAGGGAACGGTCGTCTGGGGCGATCAGCGGGGCGGCACGCTCGGCTTCCCGACCGCGAACTTGAACGTTGAGCCCGACCTGCTGGTGCCCGCGTTCGGTATCTACGCCGGAGCGGTCGGCGAGCTGCGCGCGGCGGTCTCGATCGGGGTCAACCCGCATTACGGCGGAATGGAACGCCGGGTCGAGGCCTATCTCCTGGACTGGGAAGGCGACCTCTACGGCGACCGGCTGGTTGTTGAGCTGTGGCAACGACTGCGCGACGAGCTGGTCTTCGAGAGCGAAGCGGCCCTGATCGCCCAGATCGCAGCCGACGTCGCGCAGACGCGCGCGACAACCCGCCCGGAGTAGGTCTCTCGCTATCCACGCGCGACCGCGCCGCTTCGTCGCGGGTCTGCTCCGGAGCCGTGCCGCGAGACGGCGCTGACGCCGCCAAAGTAGTGATGAGGTTCGGGCCAGCGCCGGACGGTGCGCCCGCGAGCCTCGAGCGCTGCGAGCCACTCCTCGTCGACGCCCGGCTCCGCGTTCACGAGCGTGCCGACCGGATGAAAGCGGGGACGGTTGATCGCGCTCTGGGGCTCGAGCCCCTCACTGAGCACCGCGGCGAGGACACCGGCGAGCGCGGTGCGTAACCGCGTTCCCCCGGCCGCCCCGAGCGCAAGCTCGAGCTGCTCGCCGGCAAACGCGAGTGTGGGCGCCATCATGCTCGCCATGCGGTCGCCGGGGCGCAACGGGCCGCGGACGAGATCGGCCTCGCCGAGCATGCTGTTCAGATGCAGGTCGAGGCCGGGCAGCCAGTCGCCCGACCCGAGGCCGAGACTCGTCGTCAGCACGCACGCGTTGCCGTCAGCGTCGAGCGCGGAGATGTTCGTCGTGTGGCCGTCGATCGGCACGGGCTCCTCGAGCGCTGCGAGCAGCCCTTCTGCCCCTCGGGCCGGCTCGAGGCGCGCAAGCGTCTCGGGCACGCCGGACAGCCCAGCCCGCGTCAGCACGCGACGGGCTGCCAACGAGACTTCCACCGGCCGAGACCAGACTGCAGCGTACGAGGACAGATCGGCGGTGGTGATCGTTCCTGCCCTCTCCGAGACGAGGCGCTCGAGCTCGCGTGCGATCGAGCCCGTGTACACGGTGCGAGCGCCCTCGTCGCGCAGCAGCTCGAGTGCGGTGACGAGCCCCGGTTGACGCATCACATCGCCGACCTCGAGCAGGCGGCCCGTCGGGGCGTAGATCGACGCACCCTCACGCATCGTCATGACGGGCGCGAGCATCTCGAGACATGCGACGTGCGCAGCCGGCATGACGACGCCCGCTCGGGCAAGGTCGAGCGCGGGCTCGACGAGGCGCTCCCACGTGAGCCTTCCGGCGGCGCGCCAGAGAGCATCGAGACCTGCCGGCAGCCCGGGGACCGCGCACGACGACGCACCGACGGCGTAGTCGACGAGCTCTGCTCCGAAGGAGACGGGGAGGTGAGCCATCGGCGCGCCGGTGCCGGAAGGGACCGCGACGAAGCAGTCGAGATTGACCGTCCTGCCCGTGTCGGCGTCGAACACGATCGCGTGCCCGCCGCCGAGCAGCCCCGTCATCAACGTCTCGGCGACACAGGAGGCAAGCGCCGCGGCGACCACTGCGTCAGCCGCGCTGCCCCCGTCGGCGAGGATCCGAGCGCCGGCATTCGCCGTCGCTGGGTGCCCTGCTGCGACGGTTCCCCTCACGGTCGGGCCGCCACTATTCGACTCGCTCGGCGAGCCGGCTGCCGAAGCGCACGAAGCCTTCGAGAGGAAAGTCGAACCGCTCACGTGCGTGGTCGCCGCCGGTGATCTCGAAGGTGCGCTCACCGATCGGGCGGGCGGTGAGATCGCCTTCGTCGGTCGTCACGAGCAGGCCGTCGCCGGTCAGGCCGACCTCGATCCAGGAATCGCTCGAAGCGTAGGCCCCGGTGAACGCGTCGCGCGCGCTTGCGGGGAGCTCGACCGGCTCGGGAACCCGCCTGCGCGCGCCCATCAACCGCTCGAAGAACTCGTCCTCGAGCGCGTGCAGCACCTTGCTTCCGCGGCTCGAGTTCGTCAGTCCGGCGAAGACGGCGTCGTGCTCGGGAACGACGAGGAGTGAGCTTTCGAAGCCGCCGAACGAGCCGCCGTGGCCCCAGACCTCCCGGCCCCCGACACGCTCGCCGAACATGCCGAGGCCGTAGACGCCGGCGACCGGCCTGCCGTGGACGATTCGCATCTGCGGCGAGCGCGGGTGCGCGAGATGCCATCGTCCGAAGGCCAGCAGGTCCGGAATGTTCGAGACGAGCCCGCCTGACGGGCGGCGCGCGCGCGGATACGAGCCGTCGGCGGCGTCGCCCCCGGTGCCCTCGAGCTCCGGCTCTCCGAAGGACGTCGCGTCGAGCGCGGCCGGCTCGAGAACGTGCCGGGCGAGTGCTTCCTCGTAGCTCTCGCCCGCTTGCTCGGCCGCCAGCCAGCCGGTAAGCCAGAACCCCGTGTTCGCGTACGACCAGCACTGCTCGACGCCGACGAATCGCCGCACCGAGGCGAGCTCGCCGAGCTGAGCCGCGAGCGCGTCGTCCCCGCCGCCGAAGCGTGCTTGCTCGCGATCGGCGAGCTCGCAGTCGTAACCGCTCGTGTGCGAGAGGAGGTGGCGGACGCGGACATCGGGCGGCCACACACCCGTCGTGGCCTGCGGGTCGAGCAGCTCGAGGGCGAGCATGGCGGTGAACGGCTTAGTGATCGACGCGATCCGGAAGAGCGTCTCGACCTGACAGCCGGTCGCGAAGGTCTCGATCCGACCATCGCAAACGACGCCCACCGCGAGCGATGGGACGTTCCATTCGATCGCTGCTGCCTCGCAGGCTTGGACAAACCTCGAATCCAGCACGGATCAGCTACCCTACTGGCCGACCCGGTCTCGGCCGTGCGCGCCTTCCTTCGCGGCGTTTGCTGAGACTTCAAGGGCTTGAGCTCGTTGGCCCTGGGTGACATCGACAGAGGAGAGAGCATGCCCCTCACCAAGGAAGAGAAGCTGGAGCACGTCGGCAAGTTCGGCAAGCATGATCGGGATACCGGCTCGCCCGAGGTCCAGATCGCGATGCTGACGCAGCGGATCAGCGAGCTGACCGAGCATCTCCGGACACACAAGCACGACCACTACTCGCGTCGCGGCCTGCTCAAGCTCGTCGGACGGCGCCGCAGGTTCCTGAACTACCTGCAGCGGAAGGATCTCGAGGGCTATCGCGCCCTCATCAAGGAGCTGGGTCTCAGGCGCTAGCCGCTGAGACGCCGGCCAGTCACGGAGGGTGGAGTTTGGGCGAGCGCCCCGCAGGGAGCGCTGACCCAAACTTCCACCCTTCAAATCTGCCTTTGAAAAAGGCAAGCACAGTGGAGGAAGGGAATACATTGAGCATCGTTGAGGCTGAGCACCCCGCCGGGGTGCCGGTTTCCGTTTCCGTCGACATCGGCGGCAAGGAAATCTCGTTCGAGACCGGCAAGCTCGCCAAGCAGGCAGACGGCGCAGTCGTCGTTCGCAGTGGCGACACGGTCGTGCTCGGCACGGCTCAGGGCCGGACGGAGGCGCGTGAAGGCGCGGACTTCTTCCCGCTCACGGTCGACATCGAAGAGCGCATGTACGCGGCCGGGAAGATTCCGGGCGGGTTCTTCAAGCGCGAGGGGCGGCCCACGGAGCGGGGGATCCTCACCGCCCGCATGACCGATCGCCCCGTCCGGCCGCTCTGGCCGAAGGGTTATCGCAACGAGACGCAGTGCGTCGCGACCGTCTTCTCGGCGGACATGATCACCGCGCACGACATCCTGTGCATCAATGCCGTCTCGGCGGCGCTCGTCGTGTCGCCGCTCCCGTTCCTCGGCCCGATCGGGGCTGTTCGAATGGGGATTATCGACGGCAACCTCGTCGTGAACCCGACGCTTCAGGAGACCGACGAGTCGGACCTCGACCTCATCGTCGTCGGCACGAAGGATGGCTTGACGATGGTGGAGGCCGGCGCGAAACAGGTTCACGAGGCGAAACTTCTCGAAGCCCTCGAGATCGCGCATCGCGAGATCGTGAAGATCTGCGAGGCCCAGGAGGAGCTCCGCTCGAAGGCCGGCAAGCCGAAGTGGCTCGACCCGGCGACGACGGAGCGGCTCGAAGGTGAGTTCGGTCACCAGGTCTGGACGCGGATCCAGGAAGTCGGCCTGCGCGACGCAGCAGGCATCGTCGAGGAGATCGTCGAGAAGGAAGCCGGCACGCTCTCGATGGACTCGACGCAGGACCAGGTGTTCAAGGAGTTGCAGACCCGCATGTCGCTGGCGCAGATCCTCGAGAAGCAGCGCTCCGTCTCCGTCGAGGCGCCGGTTCGCGAACAGTTCGAGGCGGACCTGCGAGGGCTCACCGAGGCCGAGCAGGACTCGAAGGACCTCAAGTCGGCGAAGCGCAACCTGCTCTTCACGCGCATCGTCGAGACCGCGAGCTTGCCCTTCCCGGTTGGCGACGGGGAGTCGGGCGAGAAGGACTCACTCACGAAGGGCTACATCAAGAAGGCCTGCGAGGCGATCTACAAGAGCCTCGTGCGCCAGAAGATCGCGGTCGACAAGCGTCGCCCGGACGGCCGTTCGGCGGCGCAGATCCGCCCGATCGAGATCCAGGTCGGCGTGATGCCCCGAACCCACGGGTCGGGTCTCTTCACGCGCGGCCAGACGCAGATCATGACGCTCCTCACCCTCGGCACCGCCAAGGAGGGCCAGCGCATCGATGACCTGTCGCTCGAACGGGACCGCCGGTACATGCACCACTACAACTTCCCGCCCTATTCGGTCGGGGAGACGGGTCGCATGGGCTCGCCCAAGCGGCGCGACATCGGTCACGGTGCCCTTGCCCAGCGGGCTCTCGAGGCGGTCATTCCGTCCGCGGAGGACTTCCCGTACACGATCCGCCTCGTCTCGGAGACACTCGAGTCGAACGGCTCTTCGTCGATGGGCTCGGTCTGCGGCTCGACCCTTGCGTTGATGGATGCTGGCGTCCCGATCACGGCGCCGGTCTCCGGCATCGCGATGGGTCTCGTCAAGGAAGGCGATGACTACGTCATCCTCACCGACATCCAGGGTGCGGAGGATCACCTCGGTGACATGGACTTCAAGGTCGCCGGTACGAAGGACGGGATCACTGCGCTGCAGATGGACATCAAGATCACCGGCGTCAGCCGGCAGATCATGGAGGAGGCGCTCTCGCAGGCGAAGGACGCCCGCATCGCGATCCTCGGGAAGATGAACGAGGCCATCTCGGAGCCGCGCACAGCGCTCGCCGAGCATGCACCGCGGATCTCGTCGATCCAGATCAACCCGGAGTTCATCGGCATGGTGATCGGCAAGGGCGGCGAGACGATTCGCTCGCTCGAGTCGGAGTACGAGGTGCAGATCGACATCGAGGAGGACGGTACGATCCTCGTCTACGCAACCGAAGGCACCAAGGGTGATGCCGCGATCGCGGCAATCGCAGCGTTGACCAAGGAGCCCGAGGTCGGAGACACGTACACGGGCCGTGTGGTCAAGACGACCGACTTCGGTGCGTTCGTCGAGTTGAAGAAGGGGACCGACGGTCTCCTCCACGTCTCGAACGTAGGCCCCGGTCGCGTCAACCACATCGAAGATGTCATCGCGCGCGGCGACATCCTCGACGTGCTCGTGCAGGAAGTGGACAAGGCGAGGGGCCGCATCGGCCTCAAGCTGGTCTCCAAGCACGAAGGCGACTCGATGGTCTCTCCCGAGGAGCTTGTCGAGCGGGCGAAGGATGCCCCGCCGCGTGAGCCTCGCGAGGATCGCGGCCCGCGCCGTGACGGCCCCCGTGGCGGAGGCCGCGGCGGCCCCCGTCGCGAGCGCGAGGGGTCCCGCTCCGAGTAGCGAGCGCTCAGGCGTGGTCGTCCTTGTTCGCGAACTACGCGAGGACGGCCACGCCTGAAGCCTCTAGCATGGGCGGGTGCAGAACTGGAGGCTGACCGAGCTCGACTCGGGCGAGCGGGTGATCTCGGAGCGCCTCGATCACGTCCGTTCGGCAGCGGTCGGGTACTGGATCGGTGCCGGATCGCGCGACGAGGAACCGGCTGAGGCCGGCGTCACGCACTTCATCGAGCACATGCTCTTCAAGGGAACCGGCCGGTTCAGCGCGCTCGAGATCGCAGAGATCTTCGACGGGCTCGGTGGTGAGTTGAATGCGGCGACCTCTCGTGAGCACACACTGGTCTACGCACGCATACCGGATCATCACCTCGAAACGGCAGTCGACGTGATGAGCGACATGGTGTTCGCGCCGGCGTTCGTCGAGCTCGATTCCGAGCGCGAGGTCGTGCTCGAGGAGATCGCGATGTACGACGATGCCCCGCAAGAGCTCGTACACGACCTGATTGCGGATGCCGTGTTCGGCGACCATCCGCTCGGGCGACCCGTGATCGGAACCTCGCAGGTGATCTCGTCGATTTCTCGGGAGGCAATCGCGCGCTACCACGACACGATGTACGTGCCCGGCAATATCGTCGTCGCCGCCGCCGGGAATGTCGACCACGACCAGGTGGTTGAGCTCGTGGGACGCGCGCTCGCGCAACGAGCCGTGGGGGGAGCGGAAAAGGTCAACGTGCGCCCGCCGCTCGTGCAGGCGACGCCGCCACGCCTGCGGTTCCAGCAGAAGGACACCGAGCAATACCACGTATGTCTCGCGGCGCCCGGTATCTCGCGATCCGACCGGCGGCGCTTCGCTGCGTCGCTCCTCGATGCGATCCTCGGCGGCTCGGCGTCGTCACGTCTCTTCCAGGAGATTCGCGAGAAGCGGGGCATGGCCTATGCCGTGTACTCGTTCGTGTCGCAGTACACGGACACAGGGCAGATCGGGATCTACCTCGGCACGCGCGAGGACAACCTCGGCGATGCACTCGCGATCACTGCGGAGCAGATCGCCGATATCGCAGGCGGTCACCTGCCTGCGCGGGAGCTGGAACGCGCGAAGGAGAACATCAAGGGCCGCGTCCTCCTGTCGATGGAATCCACCTCCACACGGATGAACCGCCTCGGCAAGTCGCTGATCACGGACTCGGAATTGCTTTCGGTCGATCGGATCGTGGCGGAGATCGATGCGGTCGACGCGGAGTCGGTCTGCGGGCTTGCCGCCGCTCTGCTGGCGCCCGAACGGCTCTCCGCCGCGTGCATCGGCCCGAGTCAGGAGCTTTTCGTCGCCGCGCTCGAACGGGTGACGCCGACGCTCGCGCACGCGGCGTGAAGGTTCTACTGAACGGTCGCCGCGGCAAGGTCGGCTCGGCCCTTGCGCCGGCGCTGCAGGCGGCCGGTCATCGCCTCGTCGATTCGCTCGCGGTGGCGGATGCGATGGTTGATTTCACTCGGCCGGAGGCTGTGCTCGAGAACGTCCGCGCAGCGGTCGCAGCCGGAGTTCCATGCGTGGTCGGGACGAGCGGCTGGGACCCCGCCGATCTCGGGGACACCTCGGTCGCTGTCTTCTATGCGCCGAATTTCGCGATCGGTGCGGTGCTGATGATGCGCTTTGCCGAGGAAGCCTCCCGTCACCTCGAACGCGCCGAGATCGTCGAGTTCCACGATGCGAGCAAGCTCGACTCTCCTTCCGGCACGGCGAAGGCAACAGCGGAACGCATCGGGGGCCACGTTCCTATTCACTCCGTTCGCTTGCCCGGGCTCGTCGCGCATCAAGAGGTGATGCTCGGTGGGCGAGGCGAACTGCTGACAATTCGCCACGACGCGACCTCGCGCGAGGCGTATTCGCCCGGCGTCCTGCTGGCGCTCGAAAGGCTCTCGCGCATGCCCCCCGGCGTCACGGTCGGCCTCGACGCGATCCTCTGACCGAACTACGCGAAGAGACGATCCGGGTGGGGGAGGTGACACTCTGCCTGCTGCGGCCGGTGGCACCGGATGCGCTGATCGACGAGACCGCCTTCGGCAAGGACGAGTTCCTGCCGTACTGGGCGGAGTTGTGGCCGGCCGCCACGGCGCTGGCGGGTGCGCTTCCTCCGAGCCTCGAAGGCGCTCGGGTCGTCGAGCTTGGCTGTGGTCTCGGGTTGCCATCTCTCGTCGCGGCTGCGCGCGGCGCCGCCGTCACGGCCACCGACTGGGCGCAGGACGCGGTGGACTTGCTGGCCCGAAACGCGGCCGCCAACGGTCTCGAACTGCGCACCGACGTGCGCGATTGGCGCGATCCGTGGCCAGAGCGGTTCGATCTTGGGCTCGCAGCAGACGTTCTCTACGAGGAGCGGAATGTCGAGCCCGTGCTTGCCCGGCTGCGCGAGCTTGCGCCTGAAGCGCTGGTCGGCCTAGCTGGCCGCCCATACGAAGCCCGGTTCCTGCGACTCGCAAGCCCGGTCACGGAGATCAGCGACCGCGTCGTACGAATCGAGCGCTAGGCCGATCCGGATGCGGAGACTCGCGATCCACTCGACTGTTTCCCTGGCCCTGGCCCTGGACGCTGGCAACGGTCGCCGCGCCTTCGAGGCCGTACCCGTGCTCACGCTCTCCTGGGGACGAAACGTTTCGCTTCTGCCGAACTTGGTCTGACCAAGGGTCGTGCCCCGCGGGGACAGCTGTGGATCGAGTCTCTCACTCGTCGGCGTCGAGACAATGCCCACACCCAAGCCGCAGATCGAGCACGAGCCGTCGCCTCCAATCCTCATCCCCGCCACAATTGCCGGGACTGCGGGTCACGCTTCTGCCGAACTTGGTCTGACCACGGGTCGTGGCCCGCGCGGACGACTGTGGACGGAATGTCACGCTCGTTTGGCGCCGGGAGGTGCGTGCGCGGGACAGGTTCGAGAGTGACGTCGCCTCGACGTACAATCCGGCGATGCTCGGTCGCGTTCTCACTGCCATCGTCACCCCGTTCCGCGAGGACGGCACGGTCGATATCGACGCATTCCAGCGGTTGGCGCGGCACCTCGTCGACCATGGCTCGGACGGAGTCGTCGTCGCCGGAACGACGGGCGAGAGCCCGAATCTCACCGACGACGAACGGCTCGACCTCTTCCGCGCGGCGGCCGACGCCGTCGGCGGTGACGCAACCGTGGTCGCAGGTACCGGCACGTACTCAACAGCTCACTCGGTACACCTAACGCAGCGGGCGCACCGGCTCGACGTCGATGCGTTTCTCGTCGTGACGCCGTACTACAACAAGCCGCCACAGCGAGGCATCGTCGCTCACTTCGAAGCGATCGCACAATCAAGTGACAAGCCCATCATCGCCTACAACATCCCGGCACGAACCGTCATCAACATCGAGTCGGAGACGATCTCGCGCCTCGCCGAGATCGAGACGGTCTGCGCGGTGAAGCAGGCGAATGCGAGCGTGGATGAGGCGCGTCACATCGTCGCCACCGGTCTTGACCTCTACGCAGGTGATGACAACCTGATCCAACCGTTCCTCGAGCTTGGCGGGACCGGCGGCATCTGTGTTCACACGCACGTCGTCGGGCCGCAGGTCGCCGCCCAGATGAACGCGATGCAAGCCGGCGATACGGAGCGCGCCCGCGAGATCGACCGGAGCCTCGCGCCTGCGTACGACCTCCTGAAGGTTGCCTCGAACCCGATCGCGATCAAGGCGGCGCTCAACCTGCTTGGTCACGAGGTCGGCGGGCACCGGCTGCCACTCGTGCCCGCGAACGAGGACGAGGTCGCTGAGGTGCGGGAATGCCTCGATCGGCTCGGACTGCTCGTCCACGCCTAGACTGCCTGCCTCATGAGTGACGTATTGCGTGTGATCCCGCTCGGCGGGCTCGGTGAAGTCGGCAAGAACATGACCGTCTACGAGCTCGGCTCCGAGCTGATCGTCGTCGACGCAGGCATGGCGTTTCCGCGCGACGAGCACCTGGGCGTCGACCTGATCCTTCCCGACTTCGGCTATCTGCGCGACAAGGACATCCGTGCCGTCGTCCTCACGCACGCACACGAAGATCATGTCGGTTCGCTTCCATATCTGATGCGTGAGGTCAAGGTGCGCGAGATCTGGGCGACCCGCCTGACACTCGGCCTCGTGAAATCGAAGCTCGACGAGCACGGTCTCCTCCGTGCCGCGGAACTGCGGGAAATCGATCCCGAGGGAGACCCGGTCGATCTCGGTCCGTTCCGGCTCGAGTTCGTGCGCATGGCGCACTCAGTGCCTGATGCCGTCGGCATCTGTATCGAGACAACCGCCGGTCGCGTTTTTCACACCGGTGACTGGAAGCTCGACCACACGCCTGTAGACGGTCTGCGCACCGACGTCGGACGCCTCGCGACGCTCGGGAACCGCGGAGTCGATCTGCTCTGCGGCGACTCGACGAACGCCGAACGGCCCGGTTTCACACGGTCCGAACGCGTTGTCGGCGAAGCTTTCCGCCAGATCATCCCCATACGGCGCGGCCGGATCCTCGTCTCGAGCTTCGCGTCGAACATTCATCGCATGCAGCAGGCAATCGACGTCGCGGTGTCATCGGGGCGCAAGGTCGCGGTCGTCGGCCGCTCGATGCGACGCAACATGAACGTTGCCCGCAACCTCGGCTACGTCGAGGTGGCCGACGACGTGCTCGTGCGCGCACAGGATCTCGACGAGATTCCGCCCGGCAAACAGCTCATCCTCTGCACGGGATCCCAGGGCGAACCGCTCTCGGCGCTGACTCGCATCGCGTACAACGACCACCCCGCGATCAGAGTCGAGCGCGGTGACACCGTGATCATCTCCGCGCGACCCGTGCCAGGGAACGAGCTTCGCGTGCATGACGCGATCAATCGGCTGAGCCGAAACGGAGCCGAAGTGCTGCACGAGGAGAACGCTGATGTGCACGTATCGGGCCACGCCCGTGCAGAGGAGCTTCGCACGCTGCTGAGCCTGATCCGACCGAAGGCGGTGATGCCGATTCACGGCGAGTACCGCATGCAAGCCGCCCACGGGCGGCTGGCGCAGGAGGCCGGAGTGCCGGCTTCGTCGATCGTGATCGCCGAGAACGGTGATGTCGTCGAGCTCTCGAGTGACGGCGCCCGGATTGCCGGCAGGGTCGAATCTGGCGTCACCTTTGTCGACGGTCTCGGCGTCGGCGATATCTCGGACGTCGCGATCCGTGACCGCCGGCACATGTCGGAGGACGGTGTCCTGATCGTCGTGACGACGCTGAGCGGCGACGGCGCATCGCACCCCGAGCTGATCACTCGCGGTTTCGCTGAAAGCGAAGAGCTGCTCGCAGAGATGCGTGAGGAGGCCCACCAGATCGTCAGCGGCTTGCTCCGCGATGACATCCGCGAGATCAAGCTTCTTCAGGAGCACATCCACGACGGCATCGGCCAGCTGATCTACGACCGGACCCACCGGCGGCCGATGATCCTGCCCGTGGTGGTCGAGGTATGAGCACACCGCTCGGCACGCGACCGGAGTGGGCGGCCGTGATCGTCGACCACGCGGTCGAGGAAGCAACCGCACGCAGGCTCGTCTCCCAGCTCGTGGCCGTCGAGGTCGCGTCGCTCGCGTTCTGCCGCCTGCTCGAGCGCTGGGCCCGCGGCGAGCCGGATCCAAGCACACCCGGGCGACGCCAGGCTGCACTCCGGCGCGCCGCGGATCGCGTTGAGACCGCTCTCGCCGGGCTCGAGCAACCACTCGGGCGCTACCTCGTCGAGCTGGAGGCCGACCTGGCCGAAGGTCAGTCCTGGTTCGGCGAACCGTCGAGCGCCGAGCTCGTCGACTGGGAGCCCGTGCTCGACCGCGCCGGCGTGAAGGTCGGCCCCCACCGGGTCGCCGCCGCCTACCTCGAGCTTGCCGTACTCGTTCGTGCCCTCGAGGGCCTCGCAGCGACCGTGCGCTGGCACTCGACGATCGATGCCGGCTCGCTCTGGGCCGGTCTGTTCGACCTGCGCGAAAATCTGCTCGGCCGCGCGCTCGACGACCTGCGCGCGATCGCCGCATAGAGGTTGTCACAAGTGCCCGTGCAGCTCACTGTTGTGGGGTCGATCAACCTCGACCTCGTTGCGCGCGTCGAGCGGTTGCCGCGCCCGGGCGAGACGGTCGCCGCGAGCGCTTTCGAGCGCATTCCCGGCGGCAAGGGCGCCAACCAGGCCGTAGCAGCGGCGAGGCTCGGCGCAGCCGTGCGCATGGTCGGCGCCGTCGGAAACGACCCGCTCGCGAACGAGGCGCTCGCCGGCCTCGAGGCAGCGGGTGTCGAGCTCCAGATCCAGCGAGCCGGGACAACCGGCATCGCGCTGATTCTCGTCGCCGCGGACGGCGAGAACCAGATCGTCATCGTGCCCGGCGCGAATGCTTCCGTCACCCCGAGGGCACACGCCGGGGCCGTCCTCTGTCAGCTCGAAGTGCCCGACGCAGTCGTCCTCGCCGCGGCGCGCGGCGCGGACTTCTTCGCGCTCAACGCCGCCCCGGCGCGGCCGATCGCGATCGAGCCCGACCTGCTGATCGTGAACCGGTTCGAGCACGAGGTCGTGACCCGCGGCAAGCTAGTCGCCGTCACGTACGGCGATGAGGGAGCCGCCCTCTTCGAGGAAGGTGTCGAGGTCGCGCGTGCGCGACCGCCCAAGGTGAACGCGGTTGACGGTACCGCGGCGGGTGACGCGTTTGCCGCATGCCTCGTTGTGTCGCTGATGGAAGGCCGCGATCGTGCGGATGCCTTGCAGCGCGCATGCGCAGCAGGAGCGATCGCAGCCTCGCGCCATGGGGCACAACCGTCTCTCCCGACCGCCACCCAGGTTGACGCGATACTCAGGCCATGACGCCGACGCCGATCATCCTCGACTGCGACCCGGGACACGACGACGCGATCGCGATCCTCCTCGCTCTCGCCTCACCGGAGATCGACCTGGTCGGAATCACGACCGTCTCCGGAAACCAGACGCTCGACAAGACCACCGCAAATGCTCTGCGCGTGCTCGAGTTCGCAGGTCGAGGCGACATTCCCGTCCACGCAGGCGCCGACCGCCCGTTCATCCGCGATCGCGAAGTGGCAGCCCACGTGCACGGCGAGTCCGGCCTGGACGGCCCCGACTTGCCGCCGCCGAGTGGCTCGGCGCGCGAGCAGCACGCGGTCGACTTCATCGCCGAGCAATTGCGAGCACGTAACGGCAAGCTGACGCTCGTTCCCACCGGCCCGCTGACGAACATCGGATTGCTGCTCGCGCTCCACCCGGAGCTACGGCCCGAGCGCATCGTCCTGATGGGGGGCGCGGTCGGTGAGGGCAACCGCACGCCCGCAGCCGAGTTCAACATTTGGGCGGACCCTGAGGCTGCCCAGCGCGTGTTTGCGGCCGGCTTCGCGACGACGATGATCGGGCTCGATGTGACGCACCGTGCGCTCATCAAGGACGAGCACACCGAGAGGCTCCGCTCGTCCGGCCCGATCGGTTCGATGGTCGCGCAGCTGATGGACTTCTACGCGCGCTTCCACCGGTCTCGCTACCCGGACCTCGACGGCTCCCCGATGCACGATCCCGTGTGCATCGCCCACCTCATCCATCCGGGTCTACTGACCGTGCGCGACGCATTCATCGAAGTCGACTGCACGACCGGCCCGAGCTGGGGCCGCACGAATGTCGATTGGCGCGGTCGGGAGCACTTCGGGGCGCCGAACGCCATCGTGGGCCTCGACATCGACGGTGACGCGTTCGCGGAGCTCGTTGTCGCACGCGTCACCTCGCTCGACGGCTGAGGCAGGAGGGGGGCGACCCGCCGCGAAGGGCACCGCATGCCGCGCTCCAAGCGGGTCCACAAGGCGTCCCCGAAGACCCCCTCTCGCATCAAGAAGCGCCGCGGGAAGGGCACGGGCCGCACGCGCACGCGGCCCCGCACCCACCATCATCCTGAGCTGATCGGCCTCAGCCTCGCCGGCCTCGGCGTCTTCCTCGCCGCCGTCCTCTGGTTCGGATCGAGCGGCGGACCGGTCGCCCACCTGGTGCTCCGCGGCATCGGCGACGCCGCCTACCTGATGCCCGTCATCCTCGTGCCGCTCGGGGCGCTGATCGTCGGCAGGAGCTCGCTCGTCGACGTGCGGCCCTTCAGGCTCGGGCTCGGGGTTGCGCTCACGGGCCTCTTGCTGACGCTCGGCGCCGGCCACGGGGGCCTCGCAGGCAGGGGCCTCGCCCGGCTCGTCGGGCTCGGGCTCGGATCATCGGGCGCGACCATCCTCGGCGTCCTGCTGACGATCGCGGGTGTGCTCTTCCTAACAGGCGCAAGCCTCGGCGCTATCCTCCGCCGCTCCGGCCACGCCGTCCGCGCTGCCCATACCCGCGTCCGCCGTGAGCGCCCGACGCCCGAGCCGGTCGCGAGCGCCGCCGGCGCGCTTTCCCGGCATGAGGCGCCCGTCGACGTTCAGCAGGATTACCCCGACCTCGTCTCCGATTCCGTCTCTGCGCCGGCGCCACTCCTCTTCAACCCGGGCCCCGACCCCTACGAGCGGGAAACCGGCGAGACGCAGGAGGCGCTGTTCGATGCCGTCAAGCCCGTCGCCGACTACAAGCTGCCCGACCGAGCACTTCTCAACGTGTCGAAGCCGGGCACCGGCCCGAACGGGGAGGCGAACGCCCGCGTGGCCGAGGCTCTCGTCACCTGCCTCGCTCATTTCGGCGTCGAGGCGACAGTGATCGGCCAGATCGCCGGCCCTCGCGTCACGCGCTACGAGCTCCAGCTTGCGCCAGGGACGAAGGTCGGCAAGGTGGCCAACCTGAAAGACGACTTGAGCTACGCGCTCGCCACGACCGAGATCCGCATCCTCGCGCCGATCCCGGGCAAGCAGGCAGTCGGGGTCGAGGTTCCGAACCTGAGCCCGAACCTCGTCACCCTCGGCGACATCTACGCCGACCTGCCGGCGACCGCAAGCCCCCTGTCCGTCTGGCTCGGCAAGGATATCTCTGGTGCCTCGGTCTGGGCTGACCTCGCGCGGATGCCGCACATCCTGATCGCCGGCACGACCGGATCAGGTAAGTCCGGCTGCATCAACGCGATCCTCACGTCGATCCTCCTGCGTGCGACACCGGACGAGGCGCGGATGATCCTCATCGACCCGAAGAAGATCGAGCTCAACTACTACGAGTCGATTCCGCATCTCCTCACGCCCGTCGTGTCGAGCCCGAAAGAAGCCGCTGCCGTCCTGCTGAACGTGGTCACCGAGATGGAGCGCCGGTACGAGCGCCTGAGCCAGGTGCGCGCCCGGAACCTGCCGGAGGCAAACCGCGCCTTCCGCAAGCGCGGGGAAGAGGAGCTTCCATATCTCCTCGTCGTGATCGACGAGCTCGCCGACCTGATGATGGTCAGCCCGCAGGGGGTCGAAGATTGCATCATCCGCCTCGCGCAGAAGTCGCGTGCCGTCGGCATTCACCTCGTCCTCGCGACGCAGCGCCCGTCGGTCGACGTCATCACCGGCATGATCAAGGCGAATGTCCCGTCGCGGATCGCGTTTGCCGTCTCGTCACAGACGGACTCGCGCGTGATCCTCGATGCGAACGGCGCCGAGAGCCTGCTCGGGCAGGGCGACATGCTGTTCAAGCCGCTCGGAACGTCCCGTCTGCAGCGCGTCCAGGGTGCATACGTCACCGAAGATGAGGTCGCCCTGGTCGTCGAGCAGGCTCGGTCCCAGCGCGAGCAGGTGATCGACGAGAGCTTCCTCGAGGCGCCGGTCGTCTTCGCCGAGGACTCGGAGGGCGAGGAGGGTGACTTCGACCCGGACGAGGATCCGCTGCTCGACAAGGCGATCGAGGTGGTCGTGACGGCACAGACGGCCAGTGTTTCCCTGCTTCAGCGGCGTCTGCGGGTGGGCTACACCCGTGCGGGGCGCCTGATCGACATGCTCGAGCGGCGCGGGATCATCTCCCCGTACGAGGGCTCGAAGCCACGCCGCGTCCTCATCACCGAGGTCGATCTCGAGCGCGTCGCCGCCGATTGACAAACCAAGCGGGCTGGTAGCCGTCTGTAAGAGGGGCTAGGGTACGCCCGCTAGTCCCCCGGTCAGAAAATCCAATCAGGAGGGTTCATCCAAGTGAGGAAGCGTTGGCTCACGCTCGCGGCTCTTGCGGTCGCGACGGTGCTTCTGGCGTCCATGTTCGCCGCTTTGCGCGGTGGCTCGGCGTCTGCCGCACACAAGGCCGCATTCTCTGCCTGCCTCGTCACCGACATCGGCGGCCTGAACGACAAGTCGTTCAACCATCTCGCGTATGTCGGTCTCTTGAACGCAGAGAAGAACGGCATCAAGGGTCGGGTCATCCAGTCGAAGTCGGGCTCCGACTACATCCCGAACCTCCAGGCGTGCGTGAAGTCGGGCGCCGGAATCACGATCGGCGTCGGGTTCCTGATGGACAAGGCGATGGACACGATCGCAACGTCCTACCCGAGCAACAAGTTCGCGATCGTCGACGACGACGTCACGTTCATGAAGCACAAGCCGAAGAACGTCGCCGGCCTACTCTTCAAGGAGCAGGAGGCGGGCTACCTCGTCGGTTACGCCGCGGGCCTCTACGTCAAGGCAAGCGGTGGCACGGCAGTCGGCTCGGTCGGCGGCCTCAAGATCCCCCCGGTCGACCGCTACATCGCCGGCTATCAGTTCGGCGCGAAGAAGGCGGATCCGGGCATCAAGGTGTTCAACGACTACTCCCAGAACTTCGTCGTGCAGGCGAAGTGCAAGGAGAAGGCGCTGAACCAGATCGCCCAGGGCTCGACGGTCGAGTTCCAGGTCGCCGGCCAGTGCGGTCTCGGTGTCCTCGACGCCGCCAAGGAGAAGAAGGTCTTCGGGATCGGCGTCGATGCCGACCAGGGCTACCTCGGCCCGCAGGTGATGACGAGCGCGCTGAAGAAGGTCGACGTCTCCGTGTACTCCGCGATCACCACGGCGAAGGCCGGCAAGCTCGCGGGCGGCAAGAACGCGACCTTCGATGCGAAGGTCAACGGCGTCGGGTACGGCAAGTGGAGCCCCAAGGTCTCCGCCAAGATCAAGTCGGCAGTCGCAGCACAGTTCAAGCTGCTGAAGGCCGGCAAGATCAAGGGCATCCCGACCACCGTCAAGTAGCGGGGTCGATTGCTCGTTCGAAACGGGGCGGGCCGCATGGCTCGCCCCGTTCGTTCTTCGTGACGATGGCGATGAAGGCACGCAACGTACTCGTCGTCGTGCTCTTCCTCGTGGCGGGCACGACGGGTTGCGGCGGGAACACGCAACCGGCAATCGCGCCATCGACGGTGGCGCTTCCGCTTCCGCCTCCACCGACAGGTCTGCGGGTCGGGATCGCCGGGACGCTCGACGTGCGCGTGCCGGGAGCGATCGTGGCGCACGCCCCGCTCGGCCGAATGCCTGCGTACCGTCTCGTCGTCGTGTCGGCGAGCTCGAACGACCTCGCAACCGTGGCGCGCGTCGCTTCTGCGCACCCGAAGACGCACTACGCATTGGTCGGCGGCTCGACCCGCGGGGAGCGCCTTCCGAACCTGGTCGGTGTCGTCCTCCGCGACGATCAGGCGGCGGTCCTCGGCGGGGTCGTCGCGGCTCTCGTCGTGACGGGCGAGGGTGGAACGTCGAGAACGATCGCGTGGGTTGGCCCCCGGGAGATGCCGCTCGCCGCTGCGTTCGGACGCGGCGCCCACAGCATCGAGCCGAGCATCAGGGTGTTACGGGTGTGGTCGAAAAGCGCCCCGGCCGCCTGCAAGGAGGCGGCGCTCGGGGCGATCGGACGCGGGGCAATCGTCGTGATGGCACGCGGCGGAAGCTGCGCCGACGCAGCGATCGCGGGCTCCCACCAGGCAAACCAGGTCGGGTTGCGCGTCGCCGACTTCGAGTTGCCCCGCGTTGCCGCCGCGCAGATCGTTCGCGAAGCCGTTGCGGGTGTCTTCCACGGGGGCGAAGACATCGTGTTCGGCGTCACGAGCGGCTCGATCGGCGTGAACCGGCTCGATCCACGAATCGGTCCGGCAACGGCCATCGCCGCGCGTACAGCCGCACAGGAGATCGCGAGCGGCCGTCGCCCTTCCCGTTAGGATCGCGTCGCATGGCTGAGGCGCCCCTCCTCGAGCTGCGCGGGATCACGAAGCGCTTCCCGGGCGTGCTCGCGAACGACGACGTGAACTTCGACCTGCGCCCGGGCGAGGTGCACGCCCTGCTCGGCGAGAACGGCGCGGGCAAGTCGACCCTGATGAACATCCTCTACGGCCTCTACACACCGGACGAGGGGGAGATCCTGATGCGTGGCAAGCCGATCGACTTCGGCTCGACGAAGGCCGCGATCGAGCACGGCATCGGGATGGTGCACCAGCACTTCATGTTGATCCCCGTGATGACCGTCGCGGAGAACATCGTGCTCGCGACCGAGCCTCGTCGTGCCGGTGTGCTGCTCGACTTCGATGCCGCGCGCAAGCGCGTGCGCGAGCTGTCGGAGCGCTACGGCCTCGTCGTCGATCCCGACGCTCGCGTCGACCGGACGACTGTCGGCCAGCAGCAGCGCGTCGAGATCCTGAAGGCGCTCTACCGTGGTGCCGAGATCCTCATTCTCGACGAGCCGACGGCCGTGCTGACGCCGCAGGAGGCGAAGGAGCTCTTCGAGATCATCCGGTCGTTGACGGAGCAGGGAAAGTCGATCGTCTTCATCTCGCACAAGCTGAACGAGGTGCTCGAGATCGCCGACCGGATCACCACGCTGCGACGCGGCGTCGTCGTCGATACGGTCTCTGCCGCCGGCGCGACCGAGGAGGGCCTCGCGCGGATGATGGTGGGGCGCGACGTGCTCCTGCGCGTCGACAAAGCCGCTGCGAAACCTGGCGCGTCGCTCCTCGAAGTCGAGAACCTGACCGTGATCGACGACCGCGGCCTCGAGACGGTCCACGGCATCAGCTTCAGCGTCCGCGCCGGCGAGATCCTCGGGATCGCAGGCGTCGACGCGAACGGTCAGAGCGAGTTGATCGACGCGATCGCCGGGCTTCGCCACGTGGCGGGCGGCCGCATCGTCGTCGACGGGCAGGTGACGACCGATGCGAGCGCAAAGGGTGCGCTCGACGCGGGCGTCGGCCACATCCCGGAAGACCGGCACCGGCGCGGGCTCGTACTGCCGTTCTCGCTGGCCGAGAACCTCGCGTTGCACGCCTATCGACAGGCGCCGAACTCACGCCGCGGGTTGCTCGATCTTCGCGCGATGGGCGCACGCGCCCGCAAGCTGCTGCAGGAGTTCGACGTGCGCGGCGGGACGCCGGCGACGCCCGCATCCGCGCTCTCGGGCGGCAACCAGCAGAAGGTCGTGCTCGCCCGCGAGATCGACGGCGATCCGAAGGTGCTGATCGCCGCGCAGCCGACCCGCGGGCTTGACGTGGGCGCGATCGAATTCGTTCATCGTCGCTTGATCGAGCAGCGCGACAGCGGCCGCGCCGTCCTCCTGGTCTCGCTCGAGCTCGAGGAGATCGTCTCGCTCTCGGATCGCATCCTCGTCATCTACGAGGGCCGAATCGTCGGTGAGTTCCCGCCGAGCGCGACCGAGGAAGAGCTCGGCCTCGCCATGACCGGCGGCAGCCAGAGCGGGGCGGAGGCGGCGTGAGCTCGGACGACGGCGACCGCAGAGTCGACGAGCCTCCGGCGCCCGGCGCCGTGCCGACGCCGCAGATGCATTTCCGTTCGCATTTTGGCGGGCTCTCCGGGGCGATCGGCCCGCTCCTCACGACGATCATCGCGTTCCTGATGGGCGGGCTCGTCGTGGCGCTCACCGGCAAAAACCCGTTCCGGGTCTACCAGGCTGTCTTCAACGGCACCGGCCTGAACTGGTTCTTCCACGTCGGCCACCACTCGATCCGCATCCCCTTCGGGACGCAGCACGTGTTCTTCCCTTGGGACACCGCGTCGGTCGCGGCGCAGAATCTTCAGCAGACGCTCCTGCTGACGACGCCGATCGCTCTGACCGGGATCGCCGTCGCCTTCGCGTTCCGCTGTGGCATGTTCAACATCGGCGGACAGGGTCAGTACTTCGCCGGGACGCTCTTCGCGGTCTGGCTTGGCTCGTCGATCTCCGGCCTCAACCCGTTCCTGCACGTGCTGCTGTGCTTGATCGCGGGAGCGCTCGCCGGCGCGGCCTATGCCGGCATCGCCGGCATCCTCAAGGCGACGGTCGGGGCGCACGAGGTGATCTCGACGATCATGCTCAACTGGATCTCGATCTGGGTCGGGTCGTATCTCGTCGGCCAGGGCGGGCCGCTGCAGAACTCCACGCAGGTGTCGATCCCGATCTCGAACGACATCGTCGACGGTGCGAAGCTGCCCGTGTTCTGGGGGCCGAAGCTGCTGCAGGGACTCTCGGTCGGTGTCTTCATCGCGCTTGCGATGCTCTTCGTCTACTGGGTGATCATCAACCGCACTACGCTCGGCTTCGAGGTGCGCGCCGTCGGATTCAACCCCGAGGCGGCCCGGTACGGGGGCATCTCGGTCGCGCGCAACTACTTCCTTGCGATGGCGATCTCCGGTGCCTTCGCGGGCCTCGCCGGTGCGATCGACGTCACGGGCTGGGAATACCGCATCGGTGAGAACGACATCGGCGCGAATCAGGTCGGCTTCATCGGTCTCGCAGCGGCGCTGCTCGGTCGTAACACTGCGGTCGGCGTCGGCTTCGCCTCCCTCCTCTTCGGTGCGCTCATCAACGGCACCTCCGGGCGGCAGCTCGACCCATCGATCTTCCGCCCCGATCTCGCGGGCAACCTGACGACGATCATCCAGGGGCTCGTCATCCTCTTCGTCGGGCTGAACCTCGGCGGCATAGCGGTGTGGTTCCGACGCCGGAGGGGGGCGGCGTGACCGCGCTCGCCTTGCGCATCGGCGGCATCCGCTGGACCCATCCGAAGACGATCGGCGTCATCGGCATTCTCCTCGGCGCGCTCGCCTTCTGGCTGGCGCTTCCGCCTCTGGCCGCGCGTTCGCAAGCCCTGCCGCTTGCGTTCGGGATCCTCGCGATCGCCGCCGGCATCTGGTCGTTCTCACGCGGCGAGCGCCGGGTCGGCGGCGGTGCGATCGCAGCGGGCGTTCTCGGGCTCGTCTTCGGCGTCCTTGCGACCCGGTCGTCCTCGGCTCACCTGAACGAGGTCGTCGTCTGGAGCGCGCTCGGAGCAGCGACGCTTCGATACGCGACGCCGCTCACGTACGCGGCGATCGGCGGTCTGTACTGCGAACGGAGCGGTGTGGTCAACGTTGCCCTCGAGGGCATGCTTCTCACCGGCGCGTTCTTCGGCCTCCTCGGAGTCGACCTGGCCCACACCTGGGCGGGAAGCGCCGCGTGGCTCGTCGGGCTCGTCGTGGCCGCGCTTGCAGGGATGGCGCTCGCCACCATCCACGCGATCTGGGCGATCCACCTGAAGGTCGACCAGATCATCTCCGGCGTCGCACTCAACTTCCTCGCGCTCGGCATCACCGGCTACCTCTTCATCGACAAGTACGGCGACAGCGGCACACCCGGCAACATCTCGAGCTACAGCATCCCGGACGTCCACATCGCGTTCGTCCAGCACTGGTACTTCATCGGCCCGATCATCGGGCAGATGAACCTGATGATCTGGTTGAGCTTCGTGCTGCTCGTCGCGACCTGGCTGATCGTGTTCCGCACGCCGTTCGGGCTGCGGCTGCGCGCAGTCGGCGAGCATCCTCGGGCCGCCGACACGGTGGGTATCTCGGTCTACAAGACGCGGTATGTGGCAGTCATCGCCTCGGGGGCGATTGCCGCGATGGGCGGCGCGTACCTCTCGATCGGCTTCGTGCATTCATTCAACGAGGGGATGACGAACGGCACCGGGTTCATCGGGCTGGCGGCGCTCGTCTTCGGCAAGTGGAAGCCCTTCAACGCGTGGGGCGCCGCCCTGCTCTTCGGCTTCTCGAGCGCGCTCGCCGACCGGCTTCCGACCGCGTACGGCAACCAGTGGGGCACGCTCTTCCAGGCGTTGCCCTACCTGCTGACGCTGATCGCCGTCGCGGGTGTGATCGGGCGCTCGATCGGGCCCGCGGCGGCGGGCCGGCCGTATGTCAAGCAGTAGGCGCGCTGCGCGCGCGGCCGGGTTCTTCGGCGCGCTGGCAGTGCTCGCGAACCCGGCCGGCGTGCTCGCTGCGCAGATGCTCAAGGGCGTGGCGCTGATTCGCTCGCTGTATGTCAGCGTCCCGGCCGCCGTCGTCCTCGCCCTGGTCGCGGTCGCCGCCGCACGGCGCGCCCGGTTCGCGCGGGAGCGCAGTGTGTTCGTCGAGCAAGGGGGACGCGCACGGCCCAGCCGTTTTCTTGCGTGGGCCGGGCTCTATGCCGCTCTCACCGGTGCGCTCGCTCTCGGCGTCTACGGCGCCCTGCGCGCCTCCGGTTGACGATGCAGCTACCCTGAGCCGGCCGTGTTCGAGATCGGCAACAGCCTCCGTGAGGCCCGGATGCGCAGGGGCGTCGACTTCGCCCAGGCGGAGCTGGGCACGAAAATCCGCGGCAAGTATCTGCGGGCGCTCGAGGACGAGCAGTTCGATGTGCTGCCAGCGCAGACCTACGTCAAGGGCTTCCTCCGGACGTACGCCGAGTACCTGGGCCTCGACGGGCAGCTCTATGTCGATGAGTACAACTCACGCTTCGTGGTGGGGGAAGACCACGAGACACGGGTCGCACGGCGCTCGGCCGCTCGCCCCGAGCGGCGGAATCGGCGACTCGAAACAGGGGTTGTCCTGATCGCGCTCGCGCTGATCACGGTCGTCACGATCGTCGTTATCTCCGCCTGGAAGACGAGCGGCACCGGGACCCCGCTTCCGAAGCGGGTTGCCAAGCGCCACCCGGTTAAGCGTCCCTCGGGCCCGCTGCTCACCGTCGTCGCGGTGCGCGGCTCCACCCATCTGGCAGCGCGCAGCGGCTCCGCGAGCGGCAGCGTCGCCTACGACGGCACCGTCCAGAAAGGCGATCCGGCCGTCGCGATCCGCGGTCGGCGCCTCTGGGTGCAGATCGACTCGCCCGAGAACCTCCGTATCCTCGTTCGCGGCACGCTCGTGCACGTCCCCGGCCTGAAGCCGCGCGTGATCGTCGTGACGCCGACCGGCTGGCGCCCGGCTTAGTGCGGGCAGCCATCGTCGCTTCGGGCTCCGAGCTCGTACGCGGCGACCGCAACGACCGGAACGGCCCGTTCCTCGCCGCTTCGCTGCTGCGCCTTGGCATCGATCCCGCACGGATCACCGTCGTCGGCGACGAGCCGTCGGATCTCGAAGCGGCCCTGCGGGAAGCGCTCTCCTACGACCTGCTCTGCGTCTCGGGCGGGCTCGGGCCAACCCACGACGACCGGACGATCGAGCTTCTGGCGCACGCTGCCGGCGTGGGGCTCGAGGTCGACGAGGAGCTCGCAGCGGCGATCGAAGCGCTCTCGCGCCGTGTTGCCGCACGCCTGAACCGCCCCTACACCGACTTCGCTCGCGGCGTGCGCAAGCAGGCGACGCTGCCCGTCGGCGCAACGTGGGTGGGTCTCGTCGGCACCGCGCCTGCGGTCGTGCTCGAGGCCGGTGCCTGCACGGTCGTTGCCTTGCCGGGTCCGCCACGCGAGCTCCAGCAGCTGTGGCCCCGTGTTCTCGAGACCGAGCCCCTGCGGCGGCTGCTCGGCGAGGCGGCCGCTCCGGAGCGCCAGGTTCTGCGCTTCTACGGCGTCTCGGAATCGGTGGTCGCAGAGGCCCTCGCCGCGGCAGGCGGTGACGGAGACGGGGTCGACGTGACGATCTGCGCGCGCGACTTCGAGCTGCACGTCGATCTCTTCGCGGCGAAGGGCGCCGAGGCGCGAGCCGCCGTGCTGGCGGCGGCGATCGCTGCACCGGTCGAGCACCATCTCTTCAGCCGCGGTGAGGAGTCGACGGCGAGCCTCGTGCTGGACCTCCTGCGTCGGCGTCGCCTCACCCTCGCCACGGCAGAGTCGTGTACCGGCGGGCTCGTGGCAGCCCGGCTCACCGAGGTGCCCGGTTCGAGCGATGCCTTCCTCGGCGCGGTTGTCGCCTACTCGAACGAGGTCAAGGCCGAGCAACTCGGTGTGCCGGCTCGAGCCCTCGCGGCGCATGGTGCCGTCTCCGCGGAGGTTGCCGCCGCAATGGCGCACGGTGCGCGCGACCGCCTGGGCTCCGACGTCGCAGTCGCAGTGACGGGCGTCGCCGGGCCGGACGGCGGCACGGAGGAGAAGCCGGTCGGTCTCGTGTTCCTGCACGCCTCGGGGCCGATGGGTGAGCGAAGCTTGCGGCTCGACTTCCCCGGCGACCGCGAGACGATCCGCGGCCGGGCCGCAGTGGCGGCGCTGCACCTCGTGCGCCAACTTGTCACAGAGACGTGACAGACGCGGCACAGCTGTCCCGCTAGCGTGTGCCGCAGGTGGACGGGCGAGGCAACCGCTCGCGGCGAACAGGTGTTCGTTTCGTGTCGTCCGAGCGGCTCTCTACGCTTCGGTTCTGCGGCCCTCGGGCGCGCGGCACGATGTACTCGAAACGGTCGCATTAGGAGGTTCGGTAGACGTGGATCGCGAGCAAGCACTCGAGACGGCGCTGGGACAGATCGAGCGCCAGTTTGGCAAGGGCGCCGTCATGAAGATGAACGACCAGGCGCAGGTCGCGATCGGCGCGGTGTCGACCGGATCGTTGTCGCTCGACATCGCCCTCGGCGTTGGGGGGCTGCCGCGCGGCCGCGTGATCGAGATCTATGGGCCGGAGTCGTCGGGCAAGACGACTCTCGTCTACCACGTGATCGCGGAGGCCCAGCGGCGGGGCGGGATCTGCGCCTTCATCGACGCCGAGCACGCCATGGATCCCGCATACGCGAAGCGGATCGGGGTCAATATCGACGAGCTGCTCGTCTCGCAGCCCGACACAGGCGAGCAGGCGCTCGAGATCTGCGAGCTCCTCGTCCGCTCAGGAGCACTCGCGGTCGTGGCGATCGACTCGGTCGCGGCGTTGACGCCGAAGGCCGAGATCGAAGGCGAGATGGGCGATTCCCATGTCGGCCTGCAGGCCAGGCTCATGAGCCAGGCGCTGCGCAAGCTCAACGGCACGCTCCACCAGACCAACACGATCTGCTTCTTCACGAACCAGTTGCGCGAGAAGATCGGGGTCATGTTCGGTAGCCCGGAGACCACCTCGGGCGGACGCGCGCTTCGGTTCTACGCCTCGATCCGCCTCGACATCCGCCGGATCGAGACGCTGAAGGAAGGGGTCGAGGCGATCGGTAACCGCGTACGCGTGAAGGTCGTGAAGAACAAGGTCGCCCCGCCGTTCAAGCAGGCCGAGTTCGACATCATCTACGGCGACGGCATCTCGTGGGAAGGCACCGTCCTCGAGGTCGGTCTCGAGCGGAAGGTCGTCCAGAAGTCCGGCTCGTACTTCTCCTTCGGCGACGAGCGCCTCGGCCAGGGCCGCCAGAACGCGACCGCCTTCCTGCGGGAGCACCCTGACATCGTCCAGTCGATCCTCCAGGGCATCCAGGCGCAGGCCGCCGAGGGGCAAGTCATCTCGGCGCGGCTGTTGCCGACCTCGGGCGAGCCCAGCGAGGTCACTCCGGTGCGCGACCAGGAGGACGTCGAGGCCGAAGCGGCGGCCGTCTAGGACCGCCGACGAGAAGCGAGCCGTGCCGGCCGACCCCGACCCGATCGAGCTCGCCGCCCGGGCGCTCCGACACCGCGACCGCTCGCTGCGGCAGGTCGACGACCGGCTGGCACGCGCGGGGGTGGGAGATGCGGCACGCACGGAGGCGCTCGAGCGGCTCCAGCGGCTCGGGTACCTCGACGACGGACGGTACGCCCACGCCCGCGCGGCCGCTCTCGCAGAACGCGGTTTCGGCGACGTCGGCATCCTGCAGCTGCTGGAGGCCGACGGCGTGCCGCAGCGCGAAGCCGCGGCGGCGCTCGCAGCCCTGCTGCCCGAGCCCGAGCGAGCCGCCGAGATCGTCGCGCGTCTCGGCCCCGGCCCGAAGACGGCGGCTCACCTGGGTCGAAAGGGCTTCGCCGAGGATTCCATCGAGAAAGCCGCCGCCCCGGGTGGCGGATGAGTCACGCGGGTTGTAGAATGCTGCGTTCACAACTCATCATTCCTTTTTGCCTGCACAACGCGCATTCCAACTGATTCGCATTCGAGCTTCTTTGAAACCGACAATTCCATTCTCCGATCCCCCTGCAGCACCAGGGCACGCCCGTCCAGGCAGAGATCTGAGCTGAGATCGTCCGGCGCGCCGCGTGCGCGCCCTCGAACGCCGATCGGCGACTGAGCATCGTGCGGGCACGAGCCCGTAGGGAGCGCCCATGCTCGTAGCCGCGATCGCGATCGGAATTGCAGTCGGAGCCGCCGGAACGCTACTCGCGCTGCGACTGCTGGCCGGTTCTCGGCTCGAGGCGGCCCGCCGGACACGCACGCTCGTGCTCGACGAGGCGCGCAGCGAGGCCGAGGCGACGCGGCGCGAAGCTGCGATCGAGGCGCGCGAGCAGGCCGTGAAGCTCCGTGCCGACCTCGAGTCCGAGGTGCGCGAGCGTCGCGACGAGGTGCTGAAGATCGAGGAGCGCGTGATCACGAAGGAAGACGACATCGACCGGAAGCTAACCGAGCTCACCCGTCGCGAGCAGGGCGTCGCGGATCGCGAGGTGCACCTCCGGCAGCTCCAGGAAGACGTCAAGGAGATCAAGGACAACGAGCGCCGCGAGCTCGAGCGCATTGCGTCCCTGACAACGGGTGAGGCGCAACGGCGCATCCTCGCCGAGTCCGAGGAGCAGGTGCGGCACGAGCTTGCGGGCCGGGTGCGCCGGATGGAGGAGGAGGCGGCGTCCGAGGCCAAGCGGCGGGCGCGCAACCTGGTCGCGGACGCGCTCCAGCGCGTCGCGGCGAGCGCCGCGGCCGAGACGACCGTCACCCTGGTCGAGTTGCCCTCCGACGACATGAAAGGCCGCATCATCGGCCGTGAAGGGCGCAACATCCGGACGCTCGAGCACCTGACCGGCGTCGATTTCATCATCGACGACACCCCGAACGCCGTCGTCCTCTCGTCCTTCGACGGCATCCGCCGCGAGATCGCCCGGATGACCCTCATGAAGCTGATCGAGGACGGCCGTATCCACCCGACCAGGATCGAGGAGATGTACTACCTCTCGAAGGCGGAGCTGGACGAGCACGTCCGGCTGGCGGGCGAGCAAGCGGTCTTCGAGGCGAACTGTGGCGACTTCAACGACGAGATCGTGAAGATCCTCGGCCGCTTGCGGTACCGGACGAGCTACGGCCAGAACGTGCTCAAGCACACGCTCGAGGTCGTGCAGCTCGCGGGAATCATGGCCTCGGAGGTCGAGGCATCCCCCAAGACCGCCAAGCGCGCCGCCCTGCTCCATGATCTCGGGAAGGCGATGACGCACGAGGTCGAGGGATCGCACGCGGCGATCTCGACGCAACTCGCAAAGCGCTACGGCGAGAGCCCGGCGGTCTGTCACGCGATCGAGGCGCACCACTACGAGGTGCAGCCGCAAACTGTCGAGGCGGTGCTGCTGATCGCCGCCGATGCAATCTCGGCGTCAAGGCCGGGAGCGCGCGGCGAAGGGCTCGAGCACTACATCAAGCGCCTGGAGTCCCTCGAGCAGCTGGCCGCCAACCACCCGGGCGTCGAGAAGGTCTACGCGCTGCAAGCGGGTCGCGAGATCCGCGTGCTCGTGAAGCCACACGAAATCGACGACGACGGTGCGGTGCTGCTCTCCCACGAGATCGCCCGCGAGATCGAGAACCACCTCGAGTACCCCGGGCAGATCAAAGTGACGGTGATCCGGGAGAGCCGGGCCGTCGACGTCGCCTCGAACAAGATCGAGCAGAGACGCGGCGTCCAGCGCCTCGATGCCGCCTGAGTCGCGCGTTCGCTCGATGAGGCGGCAGCTTGCTAGCCGGCGGGCTCGGCAGACCGAAGCGGCGGGAAGTCGGCGAGCAGGTCGCGGGTGTGGACCTGGAACAGATCGATCGGTTCGGGAAGGCCCTGGAAACGCCAGGCGCCGAGGCGCCGGAGCGTGACTCCCTCGGTGAGCGAGTCCGCGGTCGCGGCGTGGACGGTCGAGGAGACGACGATCTGACCACCGTGAGCTGCGTTGCAGATGCGCGCGGCGGCATGCACGGCGAGGCCAACGTAGCCGGTCTCGGTGAGGGTGGGGCGTCCCCGGTGGATGCCGACGCGCAGACGCACGTCGATGCCTCCCGGCCACGGTCCGGCGCTCATCGCCCGCTGAATCCCGAGCGCGGCCTCGAGTCCTGCCGGCGCATGCTCGAAGACCGCGAAGAGGTCATCAGCCCGTGCATCTACTTCTCGCCCTCCGGCCAGTCGCACGGCCGCCCGAACCCGGCGCCGAACGTCTGCGAGGAAAGCCGCGTAGTCGCCGTCGAGTCGCCGGAGGAGCTCGGTCGAGCCTTCCAGATCGGTGAGGAGGAAGGTGACGTCCCCTTTTGGCAGCCGGCGCTGTGGGTTGAACTGCGCGCCAAGGAACCCGATCGGCATGATCCCGTGCTTCTTGGCGGCTTGTAACAGCCGCGTGCGCGCCCGGTCTCGTGCGGCCTCATCCTCGAATGCCACCTGGCTGAAGCGTGCGAGGGCGTTCCGAACGTGTGCCGCGTCGTTGATCGGCAGGCGGCGGCGTCCGGTCGAATCGATGTAGGCGAAGGCGCTGTCCGGAAGTTGCGCGCGCTCGCGTGCGCCGAGCGGAGGCATACCGAGATCATGCCCGACGGGAATGGAGTGGCGGCCGCGTGCAGGCGACGACCCGCGGCTACCCTGGTGTAGTGAAGAAGTACTTCGTCACGACCTTCGGCTGTCAGATGAACGCGCATGACTCCGAGCGCATCAAGGGCATGCTGGAGGAGCTCGGGCTTGGGGAGGCGCCGACGCCTGCCGATGCAGACGTCGTCATCTTCAACACGTGCACGATCCGTGAGAAGCCCGACACGAAGCTCGCCGCGTACATGGGCGAAGCGGCCGCACGGAAGCGGGAGGATCCCGATCGCGTGATCGCCGTCGGCGGCTGCTACGCAGAGGCACAGCGCGAACGGATCTTCGAGCTCTATCCGGCCGTCGATGTCGCCTTCGGGCCCGGATCGATCGCCCACCTCGGCGAATGGCTCGGGGCCGGCGGGGCCGGCGTCGCCCGCGGCCGCTTCGGCGTTGACGACCGGGAGTTCGCAGCCAAGCTTCCGATGCACCGCGAACGAAGGTTCCAAGCGTGGGTCCAGGTCTCGATGGGGTGCAACTCCAAATGCGCGTACTGCATCGTCCCCGCCGTGCGCGGACGTGAGGTCTCGCGGCGCCCGGGGGAGATCATCGCCGAGGTTACGGGCCTCGCAGACGAGGGCGTGCGCGAGCTGACGCTACTCGGCCAGAACGTCAACTCGTGGGGACGCGACCTCCAGCCGGGTATCAGCACTGACTTCGGCGAGTTGCTTCGCGCCTGCGACGCGGTCGAGGGGATCGAGCGCATTCGCTTCACGAGCCCGCACCCGAAAGACTTTCGGGAGCCGGTGATCGCTGCCATGGCGGAGTGCGCGGCGGTCTGCGAGCACGTGCACCTCCCGCTTCAATCTGGATCAGCGCGCATCCTGCGGGCGATGCGGCGCACGTACTCGCCGGAGCGGTACCTCGCGCTCGCCGCGAAGATGCGCGCCGCGATCCCGGACCTCGCGTTCGGCACCGACATCATCGTCGGGTTTCCCGGTGAGACCGAAGGCGACTTCGAGCAGACCCTCGAGGTGGTCCGTGAGATGCGCTACGACAGCGCGTACACGTTCGTCTACTCGCCGCGTGCAGGCACCGAGGCGGCTGCGCTGCCCGATCCTGTTCCGCACGAACTGAAGATCGAGCGCATGGAGCGGCTCGTCGAGCTGACGCAGCGGCTGGCTCGTGAAAGAAACGAGGCGCGGGTGGGCCGTGTCGAGGAGGTGCTCGTCGAGGGACCGTCGCGGACCGACCCGTCGGTGCTCCGGGGTCGCACCCGGCGCAACACGACGGTCGTCTTCACCGCCGACGCTTCCGAGGGCGAGCTCGTGGACGTTTGCATCGAGGATGCCACCTCGTCGACGCTCCGCGGGGCGCAGCAGGCGCTCGCCCGTGCCTAACGCGTCGCTGACGGCGCTCGATTAGGCTCAGTCGAATGCGGATTCTCGTCACCGGCTCGTCGGGTCAGATCGGCACGAATCTTGCGCTACGCCTCCTTGCCGACGGGCACGAGGTGTTCGGCGTCGACAAACGGCCGAATGCCTGGATCGGTGCTGCATTTCCGACGCTCTTGCAAGATCTCGCGGGCCACTATTCGGCGTTTCCCGGCGGGATCAACGGGGTCGAGTACCCCGAGGTCGATCTCGTCGTGCACATGGCGGCGCACGCCAAGGTGCACCAGCTGGTGCGACAGCCGCACCGTGCGCTCGAGAACGCGATCATGACGTTCAACGTCCTCGAGTTCGCGCGCGGGCTGGGCCTCCCCGTCGTGTTCTCCTCGACGCGCGAGGTCTACGGCGACGTTCACCGCTTCGAGGAATATGCCGAAGAGGCGGCCGACTTCGCCTTCACCGAGAGCCCCTACTCGGCATCGAAGATCGCAAGCGAGGCGTTCATCTACTCGTACGCTCGCTGCTACGACCTCAAGTACCTCGTTTTCCGGTTCTCGAATGTCTACGGCCGTTACGACTCCGACCTCTGGCGCATGGATCGCGTGCTGCCGCTCTGGATGCATCAGCTGTCGCGCGGTGAGCCGATCACGATCTTCGGCGGCGATTCGAAGGTGCTCGACTTCACCTACGTCGACGACTGCGTCGACGGCATCGCACGCGGGATCTACGCGCTCCTCGACGGATCGGCCCGAAACCAGACGATCAACCTGGCCTACGGACAGGGAAACTCACTTGTCCGCGCCGCAGAGTTGATCGCCCAGGAGCTCGGCGTCGAGCCAAACGTGACACTTGCTCCGTCACTCCTCGGTGAAGTCACCCACTACATCGCTGATGTGACGAAAGCGCACGACGTTCTCGGCTGGGCACCCACGACATCGCTGGAGGAGGGCATTCCACGGGCGGTTGCCTGGTTTAAGGAGTGGCGCTCCGACCATCCCGAGGAGGACCGCGCGTTCGAGCGCCCGCAGACCCTCGACGAGCTCGAACACGGCTTCAAACAGGCCGCAGGAACCGGTGCCTGATCCGTTTCCCGAGTTCGACGACCTCGGCCTGACGGTCGTGCGTCGCGATGGGGACGGCGCCGAGTGGACGTCGGCGGGAGTCGTCGTCACGCTCGGGCGCGACTCCGACGGCGAGTTGATCGGGACGATCCGGCGGCGAGGCTCCCGCGTTGCCGTTGCGCTCGACGAGCTTGCCGGCGCCGAGACGCCTGAGCTCTGGGCCGCCTACCTCCGAGCGCACCCGGCTGCCCTTCGCGGTGACCGCAAGGTATTCGCACCCCTCGAGGGCCGTTCGCGCGACCGTTTTCGGGCAGGTTCAGCGATCGGTGGCAAGGGCCCGCCGCCGCGCCGCGACCATTTGAAGTGACCGCGCGCGTGCTCGCGCTCTTCGGGCCGACCGCGGCAGGCAAGTCGGCGCTGGCGAGCGTGTTGCGGGAGCGACTCCGCGCCGACGTCGTCTCTGCCGACTCGGCCGCGCTCTACGCGGGGGTACCCGTCCTCACCGCCGCTCCGCCGTGTCCTGCGACGCTCGTCGGAACGGTGCCTCTCGCCCGCAGCGTGTCGGTGGGGGAATACCAGGCCTGGGCCCAGCACGCAATCGACGAGATTCTCGCCGCTTCGCGCCTGCCGCTCGTCGTCGGCGGCACCGGGCTGTATTTTCGCGCAGCCCTTTCCACGCTCGAGATTCCACCCCCGCCGACGCCCGAGCGTCGCGTGTACTGGCAGGAGCGATACGACGGCGACGGCGCCGCGGCGACCCATGCGCTTCTCGCCGAGAGAGACCCAGCCGCGGCTACTCGCGTGCATGCGAACGATCGCAAGCGGGTGATTCGCGCCCTCGAGCTCGCCGAAGCCGGCAGGTCGCTTGCGCCTCTCGAACCGGCGCTGTGGACGGCAGCACCTCGATACGAGACGTGCATCGTCACGCTCGACCTTCCTGTCGCGGAGCTCGACCGGCGCATCGACGCGCGCACCCGCGCGATGGCCGAGGGCGGGGCGATCGATGAGGCCCGAGCCGCCTGGGCGCAGCCGCTCTCTGCAACCGCCCGGAAGATACTCGGCCTCGAGCAGTTCGCGACCCTGCCCGTCGACCAGGCGATCGCCGAGGTCTCGCGAGCAACGAAGCGCCTGGCGCGTTACCAGCGAAAATGGATGCGCAACCTGCGCGAGGCGGTTACGCTCGACGGGAATCGTCCTCCCGAGGAGATTGCCGATGACATCATCGCGCTGGGACGCACAGGGGAACGTCTATCTGATCACTGAGGATTCGCTGACGCCCGAACTCGTGCGCGCGGAGATCGACGGTGCCGACGGGATACTCGAAGTCATCCGAAAGGGCGAGGACTGGGTCGAGATCGCGATCTGGAATCCCGACGGATCGCGTGCGGAGATGTCGGGGAACGGAACGAGAATCGCCGCGCGTTGGCTCGCAGAGCAGACGGGCGCCGAGGAGGTTGGCGTGCGGGTCGGTCCCCGTGAGGTGCGAGCGCGCATGCTCGGTGGCGCATTCGTCGAACAGGATCTCGGTGACGTGTCGGTCGGATCCCCCGAAGAGATTTCGGGCATCGCATTGGTCGCCGTCGATGTCGGCAATCCCCATGCCGTCGTCGAGGGCGATCCCGCCGTGCTGCCACATGTCGGCCCGTTGCTCGAGGTGCATGAGCGCTTTCCGCGACGAACGAACGTCCAGGTCGCCCGCACGGTGGCCGCCGACGTCATCGAGGCGCGCGTCTGGGAACGTGGGGCGGGGGAGACGGTGTCGTCGGGCTCGAGCGCGGTTGCGATCGCGGCGGTGTTCGGCATTTCGCCGGTGACCGTGCGCTTCCCCGGCGGCGACCTGACCGTGCGGTTCGAAGGCGCGCGAGCCTTTCTGACCGGCCAAGCGAGACAGGTCGCCTGAGCCCCCGCAATCGGCGCCGCGATCGGTGCCAGGCACCGTTACGAGAGTGTGACGACTCGCGCATGGCCGCGGTGAAACCCCACTGGGCCGGCATCTCGAGCCCGAAGGCCAGACAAAAGCCGGTGCCAGGCACCGTTACGGAACTGTTACGCAGGCGACGGCGCTGCCGCACGAAGAGGCGATGAGCCGCGAGGCGCGAGCAAGGAGCCTCTAGATCGAGTAGTCGCGCAGCGCGTCGTTCAGCGACGTCTTCCGATCAGTCGACTCACTCCGCCGGCCGATGATCAGCGCACACGCGAGGTGGTAGGTCCCCGCCGGGAACTCCTTCGGGCGCGTTCCCGGCACGACGACGGAGCGCGGCGGTACATACCCGCGGTGCTCGACCGGCACGTCGCCGGTGACGTCGATAATCGGAACGCTCGCGGTCAACGTCACGTTTGGCGCGAGCACGGCCTCGCGCCCGATCCGCACTCCCTCGACGACGATGCATCGCGACCCGATGAACGCGCCGTCTTCCACGATCACCGGCTGAGCACCTGCAGGCTCGAGGACGCCGCCAATCCCCACACCGCCCGCCAGATGAACGTCGGCTCCGATCTGCGCGCCCGACCCGACCGTCGCCCACGTGTCGACCATCGTGTTCGGCCCGATCCAGGCACCGATGTTCACGTACGACGGCATGAGCACGACGCCGCGCGCGAGGAACGCGCCGTACCGCGCGACCGCGGGCGGCACGACTCGAACGCCGAGAGCCTCGTAGCCGGACTTCAGCGGGATCTTGTCGTGGTATTCGAACGGCCCGACCTCACGCGGCTCGAGCTGTCTGAGCCGAAAGTAGTCGAGGATCGCTGCCTGAACGCCGGCGTTCACGTGCCACGCATCGCCCAGCGGCTCCGCGACGCGAACCTCGCCCCGGTCGAGCGCGTCGATCGTCTCTTCAGTCGTCACAGGATCTTGCGCAGGATCTCGGCGGCGCGCTCGCACTGCACCTGGGTCGGCACGAGCGCGAAGCGCGCGTACCCTTCTCCCGCCCCACCGAAGAACGATCCCGGCGCGGCAACGATTCCATGCTCGAGCAGGCGACGGCAGAACGGCTCTGACGGCCCGCCTACGTCGACCCAGAGGTAGAACGTCGCGTCGGAGCCGGCGAGGCGCAGCCCACCAGCCTCGAGCGCCGGCAACACCGCAGCGCGCTTCCGTGCGTAAAGCGCCCGTACGTCCTCGACATGCGCGTCATCCGACCAGGCGGCGACGGACGCGCGCTGCACGAACTCCTGCGGAGCCGTCCCGACACTTGGGCGAAAACGGCGCAACGCGGCGATGATCTCGGCGGAGGCGCAAACGAACCCGGACCGGTACCCCGTCATCGACGAGCGCTTCGAGAGTGTGTTGAAGACGACGACGTTCGTGCGGTCGGCAACCTGGAGCGCCGACGCGGGGGGCTCATCGAACCAGAGCTCCGAGTACGCCTCATCCGAGCAGACGAGGAAGCCATGCTCGCGCGCGCGTTCGGCAAGCTCCTCGTAGAAGGCGAGCGGCGCGACCGCGCCGGTCGGATTGTTCGGGTAGCAAACCCAAAAGACGGCGATCTCGTCCCACGCGTCGAATGCGTCCAGGTCGGGCAGCCAGCTCGACGATTCCGCCAGCGGAACCGTCAGTCGCGTGCCACCGGCGAAGATCGTGCCGCGCTCGTAGACCGGGTACGCGGGCTCGGGGATCGCGACGAGCCGCTTCTGGCCGAGGGCAATCTGCGGAAACGAGAAGATCGCCTCCTTCGAGCCGAGGGTCGGCACGAGCTCGGTGCCTGGGTCGACCCGAACGTCGAAACGCCGATCGATCCAGCCCGCGACCGCCTTCCGCAGTTCCGGCAAGCCCGTGGCGCGAGGGTACGACGAGACCTCGTCGACCGATGCGAGCATCGCCTCGCGGATGAACGCGGGCGTCACCTCGCGTGGGTCGCCCATCCCGAAATCGATCAACTCGATCCCACGCGCGCTTGCTTCGGCTTTCCAGTCATCGAGGCGAGCGAATGGATACTGCGCGAGCTCCGTGAGAACGGGGGAGAGCTGCATGCCTAGACGCTACCGAGCAGGTCGCCCGCGCGCGCGGGGGCAGTCGCCGGATCACTCCATCGAGGGCTGGTGAACCCGGCCCGCCCCCACTAGGGTGCTGCGTGCGACGCCGTTTCTTTGCGGTCACAGCGTTGCGATTTGACGTTCGCCTCGACGGCGTTCGTCCGTTCTTTCATCACTGCGGCAGGCTACGACCCGTCGGCGACTTTGGTCGCTGCTTCACGCCGACGGCGAGCCAATAGCGAAACCGAGGCCCGGTGCACCACCCATCCTCCCAGGAGGCACCGGCATGCTCAGGGCTCGCGGCGGAACGCTCACGCTCATCTCGGCAATCTTCGCGCTCGCGGCTCTCGGTACGAGCTCGCAGGCGTCTGCTGCGAGAAGCACCGTCCCGAGTCGGACGCACCTGCGCTCCGAGACGACCGGCTGGATCGCAGCGGAAGCCCAGTTCCTCAGTGGCCGCCCGCTCAGGGTCGTCTGCGGTGCGACCGCCGGTGAGTGGGCCCTCGAACTCAAAACCGTCGGGCTCCCGCCTGCGCAGGCCGGCGAGTTCTACGGCTTCAGCCTGATCGACCAGGGCGAGATGGATCTGAGCCCGTATGTCTGTCAGGGATTGCAGCTCGGAGCCGACGCGAAGACGCGCGCTGCGAACCAGCTTCAGGTGGCCTGGTCGGTCGACGTGCTGCTCCATGAGAGCGTGCACCTGGCGCGCTCGACGCGCGACGAGGCATTGGCCGAGGCGTGCGCCCGCGTCCAGCTGCCGGGCGAGCTGCATCGCCTGTTCGGGGTCAAGTATGGCTCGGCTGAGGTACGGGCGCTGACGCTCGCAGCGACCTGGTTTCGGCGCACCCAAGCCTCGAGTTATCAGGGCGGAACGTGCCCGGCGCCCAGCTCGCACGCAGCGCCCTAACGGATCGATACCGGGATCCCCGGCCCGATGCGGACGACGAGCCAGTCGAGCGCGCCGACAGCGAGTCGGATGCAGCCGTGGCTTGAAGCGGTGCCAAGCGTCCCACCGACATGCGCCAGGCCGTGGAAGGCAATCTGGCCCGGGCCGCCGTCGAACTCCTGCAACACATTCGAACGAGCACTCAACGCGAGCGCGAACGGCGCTCCGACCCCGCTCGACGGCAAGGCGATGACCTCCTCGACGAAGAACTCGCCTGCAGGAGTCGGCGTCGTCGGCTTCCCGACGATTGTTCTGAACGTTCGGATCGCTCGGGCCGATCGATAGACGACGACCCGGCGGCGCGAGCGCTCGACAACGATGTGCCATCCTGTTGTCCTTCTGATCGTCGCGGTGCGGACGATCCAGCCCGTCCGTCCGTTCGGACGACCGGGGAGCCTGACCTGCAGCCAGCGCCGGCCAGTTACATCAGTTGCGTGCCCGACCACGGGAAGAACGGTCTGCTCCAAGGTGATCGGTCGTCGGCGCGCAACGATCGCGAGCCTGACCGCGCCACGCCTGGGGCCGCTCCGGGCCGTGTGAGACGCAACGAGCACCGCAAGCTCCTGGACGGCACTCACGCGGGACTCGCCTGCCGGACGGTTCGCAGGCGGGCTCCCCGTCGCCGTTGCGACGAGGAGCCCGGTCAAGCCAACGAGCGCGAGCACGCTAGCCGGTGAAGCCGAGCCGGTTGACCGGCGGGCGAGCGTTGCCGCGCGAGCCGACCGACGTCGACGTGGAGCTCGAGCCTGCGCTCGCTTTCTTCGCACGGAGCGCTACGGCTTTCTTGAGTGCCGCCGCCTTCTTCACGGCAGCCGCCTTCTTCACGGCAGCCGCCTTCTTCGCGGCAGCCGCCTTCCGTGCCGCGGCAACCTGCGCCGGTGAGCCTGCAGCCGACGGCGCCGCCGTGGTCGTCGTCACGGCAGTCGTGGCCGACGTCGTCGTGGTCGGGGTCGTCGTGCTCGTCGCCGCGGTCGTCGTCGTCGTCGTCGCGGGTGGCGTGATCGCACAGGTCGGCTTGATCACCGTGTCGTTGATCAACGTCACTGCCCCGGCGCCCGACGGCTGTTCGCCTGCGAGAAGCCTTCCGTCAACCGTAACCGCGGCGCCGAGGCTGATCGAGACGTTGGCCATGATCGTCCCTCTGAACGTTGAACCACCGCCGAGGGTCGCCGATGAGCCGACCTTCCAGAACACGTTGCAGGACTGTGCCGAGCGGATCATGCTGACGTTCCCCGTTCCGCCGGTGATCAGCGTCCCGGTTCCGTCGGCGGTTTGGAAAATGAAGACCGCGTTCGGATCGTTGCCTGCGTCGAGTGTCAATGTTCCCGTCATCCCGAAGGTTCCGGACGCCGAGTTGTAGACGCCGGGAGCGAGCGTCTGACCCGCGAGCTCGGTCGCGATCGTGGTCGGTGTCTGCCCTGCCGCAACGTTGTAGGCGTTCGTCAACGCGGCCTTGGCCGACTGCGTGGCGGAGTCGTTGGGATCCGGATCGATGTGATTCGCTCCGGTCTGCGTGACGCAGTTTGCCGCCGGACACGATCCGAAGCCGGTCTCCGAGGACGTCGGAGACGACCCTGAATCGCCGACCAACGTCGTCGCGCCGGTGTTCGTGATCCCCGATCCGGCCAGAACGGCGAAGTCGGCGGCAGTCCCGAGCGGCACTCCCGTCGCGGCTGCGCCGGACGAGCCGGCGAACGTCAACGAGACGAGACCGAGTGCGAACAGCCCCAGCAGAGCCGGATACCTCAAGGTCTTCATAGAAACCTCCCGGTAACGAGCGTGATCGGCGATAGCCATTGCGTCGCCGGCGTGCGCCGACCTGACAAGGGACGGGTGCCGCAGTCAGTTCAAGAACGCTGCGGCTGCCTCTTCTATCGACGCACGGAAGTCAAAGCTAGAACTCGATCGAGGCGGGTCTTTGGGTGGCCCAGGACGAGCCGAGCAGGAAGCGCTGCAAGGCCCCGAAGGTGCGCGCGAGCTCGGCGATCTCGACGCGTTCGTCGACGGCGTGGGCGTACCGAGTCCCGCCCGGCCCGAGGTTGAGAGCGTCGAGCCCGCGTGCCGCGAAGTCGGCGACGTTCGTCCAGGCCTGCTTCGGCTGCACCTCGAACGCCCCTGCGCGACGAAGCTCGTCGACGATCGGCGAGCTGGTGGCGACGTGAGCGGGCGCCGAGTTGGAGAGGATCTCGACGTCCCGGCCGACGAGCTCGCAGACGCGAGCCTCCGCGGCGGCCGGCGTTCGGTCCGGCGCATAGCGAAAGTTCAGGATCGCCTCGGCGCGCGCCGGGATGACGTTCGACGCGATACCGGCATTGAGCTGCGTGACCGAGATCACCTCGCGGAAGATCAGTCCCTCGATCTCGACGTCACGCGGCTCGGCCTCAAGTGTCTCGCGAAGACCCTCGAACGCGAGGCGAATCGCGTTCACGCCGAGCCAGGGACGGGCCGAGTGCGTCGAGGTCCCTTCGAAGACGACGCGAGCGTTCAGATTGCCGAGGCAACCCAGCTGAAGCGTGTTGTCGGTCGGCTCGAGGCAGACGACGAGCCGTGCCTCATCGATCAGCGGCGCACGTTCGAACACACGGGGAAGTGGGTTCTCAACCGGCCCGAGCTCTTCGCGCGGGAAGAAGAGCAATCCGAGGTCGTAGGCGAGGCTGGCCTCCGTAGCGCCGAGCCCGGCGACGAAGCGACCGAGCTCGACCATCACCGCGAGCCCGCCCTTCATGTCGCTCGCGCCGAGGCCGACGACGGCGCCGCCCTGGAGGCGGCCCGGAAGGTTTCCCTGCGCGGGCACCGTGTCCGTGTGCCCGGCGAGGAGGACAAGGGGCCGGCCCGTCAGCTTGGCGTAGAGCAGGGTCTCTCCGTCGTCGAGCTCGAGAGGCAGCGGCACGTGGGCGGAGAGGTACTCGTGCATCGCCGCCTCCGACCTGGACTCGGAGGGGATATTCACGAGGTCGAGCGTCCGTTCGGCCAGCGTCGAATTCACGGCGGAAGAGGGCATAATCGAGAGCGATGATCCCACGTACCCCGGAGCCCGAGCGCGGGTTCGTCCTCGCGGTGCTGGCGCAGGGCGTGGATCCCGACGAAGAGCTGGCGGAAGTGAAGGAGCTCGCGCGGACGGCCGGCGTCGAACCGGTGGGATCTGTCGTGCAGCACCGCGCGCAACCGGCCAATCGAACCTACGTCGGGAAGGGAAAGATCGAGGAGCTGAAGGAGCTCTTCAAGCGGGCGGATGCGGAGAGTGTGATCGTCGACGGTGAGCTCGATCCGGCGCAGCAGCGCTTCCTCGAGAACGCACTCGATGCGCGCGTCGTCGATCGGACGCAGCTGATCCTCGACATTTTCGCGCAGCATGCAACGTCGGCGGAAGGCAAGCTCCAGGTCGAGCTCGCCCAGCTCGAGTACAACCTCCCGCGCATGCGCGGCATGTGGAAGCACCTCGAGCGCCTCGGCGGCGGAACGGGCGCGCTCGGCGCTGGCGTGGGCACGCGGGGCCCGGGCGAATCTCAGCTCGAGACCGACCGCAGGCTGGCCCGCCACCGCATCTCGGTGCTGCGGAAGCGGCTGAAGGACGTCAAGAAGCAGCGGGCAACGCAGCGCAAGGAGCGTCGCCGCAATGCGACGCCGACGATCGCGCTCGCCGGGTACACGAATGTCGGAAAGTCGACGCTGCTGAACGCGCTCACCGGATCGGACGTCTCGGTCGAGAACCGGCTGTTCGAGACCCTCGACCCGACGACGCGAGGCTTCGAGCACGACGGCCGGCGCTACCTACTCACGGACACCGTCGGGTTCATCCGCCGCCTGCCGACGCAGCTCGTCGAGGGGTTCGCGTCGACTCTCGAGGAGACATTGCTCGCCGACATGGTGCTGCACGTCGTCGACGCGTCGTCATCCGACGACGAACAGGACCGGCAGGTGAATGCGGTCGACGAGGTTCTGCACGAGATCGGTGCCGGCGAGCTGCCGGTCGAGATCGTGTTGAACAAGATCGATCATGTCGATCCGCTTGGACGCCGCCGCCTCGCGAATCGTTTCCCGGCTGCGCCTCAGGTCTCCGCCCTCGGCGGCGAGGGAATCGCCGAGCTGAAGGCCGAGCTCGCCCGGCGCTTCGAGGATCGCTGGGAGCGGGTGCGGCTCCTCGTCCCGTATGCCGACGGCGACCGATTGTCCGAGCTCTATGCACTCGGGACGCCGATCGAGGGCCGGGAGGACCGACCCGACGGCGTGCTTCTGATCGCACGTCTGCCGCGGCGCGACCTGCCGCGCTTCGCGGCGTACCTGATCGCCGACTCGACCAGCTCCGGCCGGGAGACGGCCTGATCGAGCTGCCGATCAAGAAGCTCCGCCGAGAAGCAGTCGTGCCCGCGCGTGCGTACTCGGGTGACGCCGGGCTCGACCTGTCCGCCTGCGAGCGCGTGGAACTCCCACCGGGTGAGCGTGCACTCGTCGGAACCGGGCTCGCGGTGGCGATCCCCGACGGCTACGCGGGGTTCGTCCAACCACGGTCGGGGCTCGCTGCGAAGCACGGCATCTCGATCGTCAACACGCCGGGCCTCATCGACGCGGGATACCGCGGCGAGCTTCAAATCGCTCTCCTCAACACAGATCTCCGAGAGACCTTCGTGGTCGAGCCCGGCATGCGAATCGCACAGCTCGTCGTTCTTCCCGTTCCCGGCTTCGATCTCGTCGAGGTGGACGAGTTGCCCGCGAGCGAGCGCGGTGAGCGCGGCTTCGGATCCTCCCGCCACTGATGGAGCCGCGGATCCGTGTGTCGGCGATCCTGCTCTGGCAAGGCCGCGTGCTTCTGTGCCGGCAGGAGAAGCCCGGCAAGGAGTACTGGCTGCTGCCCGGCGGCGGCGTCGACGTGGGGGAGTCGTTGATCGAGGCGCTCCGGCGCGAGTTGCGCGAGGAGCTCGGCATCTCGGCCGACGTGCAGTTCGAAGGACCCGTCGCGATCGTCGACTCCATCGCGCCGAAGGCGGTCCCGCAGCGCAAGCACGTGGTGCACATCATCTTCGCGGCCGATCTGTCACACCGTTCGCTCGAGGACGTGGAGACGAAGGACGCGGCGATCAAGGGTGCCCGCCTGTTCTCCGACGACGAGCTCGGTGACGTCGTCGTCCACCCGCCGCTCAAGCGCTTCCTGACGCGCTGGCAGCCGGGAGACCCGGCTGTCTACCTCGGCGCACTGTGGGCACGCTGACCGGCGTTTGCTCTAAGGTCGCGATCATGGCTGTGACAGTTCACGGCGGGTCCGCCGCTGTCGCCGCGGAGCAGCCACGCGGCGTGATCGTGCCGGTGCGCGGCCTGCCGATCGTCGCGCTTGTTCTGGCCGGCGTCGTGGTAGCGATTGCGCGGGATGCACGCTGGGGTCTCGTCTTCTGCCACGTCGTGGGCGGCGGCCTCTGGACGGCCATCGATCTTTTCGTGGGCTTCGTCGTCGGCCCGATCATCGGACGCATGTCGATCCCCGCGCGCATCGAGTTCTCGATGCGCTTCATGCCGAAGATGCTCCTGATCATGCCGACGATCGTCACGATGACGCTCGCTGCGGGCTTTCAGCTGGCGCGCCAGGACGGCTTTCTCGACACGTCGAACCCCAAGCACGGCTGGGTCGTCGCCTCGTTCTTCGTCGTCGGCGTCATGGCCGTCATCGCGCTCGCCTACCTCGAGCCTGCGAACGTCGCCGTTCTCTTCGAGCTGCGCAAGCCTGTGCCCGACGGCCGGGTGATCGAGAAGCTGATGCGCCGGTTCGTCTATACGGCGGGCATCACGGGCGTGATGCAGGTCGCGACGCTGTTGATCATGACGAGGCTCGTCAGTTGAGCGCCGGAGCGCAGGCGGCAAGCGGCCCGAGCCTGCTCGACCGCCGCCTTCCGCCGGTGACGGAGATCGGCGCTCTCTCGATGGTCGTGATCGCGGGGGGTGTCATCTATCTCGCCGCGTACCTGCCGAAGCATGCGCCACGCGGAATTGCAGTCATCTTTCTCGTCGTCGCCGCAGCGCTCCAAGTGACGAATGCGGTGCTCCTCTCGCGCCTCGAGAAGTTCGCATGGGGGAGCTTTCTTCAGGTCGGGAAATGGGCGCTCCTCGCTTACGCCGTCATCGCCGGAATGATCGAGTTCGCATTCGTCTTCGACAAGACGCGCGGCGGGCAACTCGTCGTCATGACGCTGATGCTCGCGCTCTTCATGCTCAACGTCCCCGTTCTCATCGCCTTCACGGTCGCGCGGTACGAGCGGGTCCTCGAGTAGCTACCGACCGCCCCGGGCCCGCGCCCGCGCCGCGGAGACGGCGTGCGCTTCGCGCTCAAGCGTGTCTTCGAGTGGCGCGAGCTTGGAAACCTCGCCTGCGCCGTCGGCGTGCGCGAGCGCCTCGGCGAGGAGCCGGTCGGCGAACCACGGATTGCGCGGGAGCAGCGGGCCATGCAGATAGGTGCCGTAGCAACGCCGATAGCGGCAACCCTCTTCTCGAGACGAGCCGTCGTTGCCAAACCCCGCAACGACCCGGCCGAGGGGCTCGGCGCCGGCGTCGAGGAGCGTCCGGCCGGCGTGGTTCTCGAAACCGGCAAGCGTCTGGCCCGCCCAGCCGCATTCGAGCAGCACGTCGCCGATCATCCGCCGTTCCCCCGCGATCGTCTCAAGCGGCAGGAGGCCGACCCCCGGTTGATCCTGTCCGCTGACGTCGCGATAGAAGCGCCCGAGTAGCTGATACCCGCCGCAAACCGCGAGGAACGCCACGTCGGCTTCGACCGCCTCGCGAAGGGCCTCGGTCTTTGCGGTGAGGTCGTGCGCAACCAATGCCTGCTCCCGGTCCTGGCCGCCGCCGACATAGAACAGGTCGATCTCGCCCGCCGGAACGCCGTCTCCCATCCCGATCGCCCGCACCTCGAGCTCGTGACCCCGCGCCCGGGCGCGTTCGGCGAGCACCGCGATGTTGCCTCGATCGGCATAGATGTTCAGGTAGTCCGGGTACAGGTGGCCGACGCGGATTCTCATGCCGCCGGCTCCCAGTAGTCCTTGACGTGGCCGCGACTCGCAACCACCCGCCGCAGCGCCAGCATCGCCGTGTAGGTGGGGAGGACCGTCAGCTCACCGCCCGCAGGCGTCAGCTCGAGCCCGCGGTCGAGGGCGGCCTCGAGCGACGGAACGACGTCGATCCGCTCGCGCGGCAGGCCCGCGTAGGCGAAACGCAGGGCGAGCTCGGCCGCACGCGAACCTGTCGCGACAAGCCGGTCGAGGCAGGGGAGGAGCGGCTCGAAGTCGACGTCCCAGATCCACGACACGTCCCGGCCGTCGGCGATCGCATCGTTCAGGGCGACGAGGGCGACCTTCGGCGGAGCGCCTTCGACGAGTGTGCGCACGGCCTCGTTCGCACCGGCCGGATTCTTGATCAGCAGCATGAGGACGCGGCGGTCGCCGACACCGATCCGCTCGAAGCGGCCGAACGCCGCCGAGAACCGCTCGAGGCCGGCCTTGACCTCGGCGAGCGGAGTCGCAAGCGCAAGCGCGAGCGCGGCGGCGCCCACCGCGTTGTAGACGTTGTAGAGGCCGGGCAGGGCGAGGTCGATGCCGACTGACCCTCCCGGGGTATCCAGCCGGAAGGACGCGCCGTCGAGACCGTGCAGCTCGATCTCGCGCGCCGCGATCTCGAGCGGCGGCCTGGCGTGACCGCAGTTCGGGCAGCGGTAGTCGCCGAGGTGGCCGACGTAGGCGGCGGCGTAGTCGTAGGGCGTCCCGCAGCGGAGGCAGTACTTCGAGTCGGCTGCATGCTGAAGGGCCGGCCGCGCCCGGCGCGGATCATCGACTCCGAAGATGAGCGCCTTGCCGTGCAAGCGGGCGAGATCGCCGACCTGCGGGTCGTCGCCGTTCAGCACGAGCAGCGCGCCCGGCAGCTCCGCGACGGCGTCTCGCCAGCGCGCCGCGACGAGCTCGAGCTCGCCGTAGCGGTCGAGCTGATCTCGAAAGAGGTTTCCGAGGAGCAGCGCCTTCGGGTGGACCCGTCGCGCAACTTCGGGGAGCGCCGCTTCGTCGACCTCGAAGAGCCCGAGATCCGCGCCCGTGGAATGAAGGAGGGTGGAGGCGATCCCCGAGACGAGGTTCGCCCCCGAGCTGTTGTGCGCGACCCGGACGAAGGGCCGCAGGATCTCCGCCACCATCGCCGTCGTCGTGGTTTTCCCGTTTGTTGCCGAGACGAGCACCGAGCCGTCTCGAAGGCGCCCGGCGAGGCGGTCGATCGCTCCCGGATCGAGTTTCCACAGCAGCTTCCCCGGCAGCGTCGTGCCGCCCCCGCGGCCGGCGAAGCGCGAGAGTGCGCCCGCGGCGCGTACTGCCGCGGCCTCGAGCGCAAGCGGAAACGGCGGGCGCACGTCGCGAACGGTACCCGCGCCGATTCTCCGATCCCTCGATCGAGTGAAATTGCTCAACCACCGGCGGAGAGTCCCCCATGCGGGGGAGGGAGGTAACCCGAATTGCCCATAGGTTGCGACCCGTTCGGGCAGTCCCTGCGGCACTTCGGGAGCGTCCGGCCGACGTTGACTGCGGCTCGCGCTCCGGCGCGAAAAAGACAAGGGAGCGTGGAATGTCTCAAGTGAAGGAGCGGGGAGCAACCGAAGGGCGTGGGAGCGCTCTCTGGGGCACCGGCAGCAGGGGTGGCGATCGTCCTAGCGTGCTTTGGGGGAAGGGTGGGCGCAGCATCCTTGTCTCGTGCGTGGCCGCGTTCGCACTGGCGGCGCCCGTTGCTGCAACGGCGAACGCGGGCGCGATTCCGGCTGCAAGCCCGCTCGCGGCGAGCTTCATCGCTCCGAGCCTGCTCAGCGCCACCGGCAAGGTGGACGTGATCATCCAGTCGGGAGCCGGCTTGTCGGATGCGATCGCGAAGGCGAAGGGTCTCGGCGTCTTCGAGAAGGATTTGAAGCAGCTCGACCTGATCGGCGCCGTCGAAGCGACGGTTCCGGCCTCCCAGCTGAAGAAGCTCCAGGGGGTCCCGGACCTCACGGTGACGCCGGATGCGACGGTGAAGGTCTCGAGCGCAGCATCGACCGCGCTTCTGAAGTCGACGCAGCTCTGGCCCTACGAGTCGGGTAATGCGAATCTCTGGCCCGGAGACCTGGCGGCCTACGCCGGGAAGGCGCCGGCGATTGCGATCGTCGATTCCGGCATCCAGGCGCGAAGCGACTTCGGTAGTCGCGTCATCGCGAGCGTCAACCTCTCGACGATCCCGGGCAACACCGCGACCGACCCGGGCGCCCTGGACGACAAGCGCGGCCACGGGACGTTCGTCGCGGGCATCGCCGCAGGGTCCGCGCCGGATCTCGCGGGCGCCGCTCCGGGAGCGCCTCTCGTCTCGATCAAGGTGATGAACGACCAGGGAATGGCGAAGACCTCGGATGTGATCGCGGCCTGCCAGTGGATCCTCGACAACAAGGCGAAGTACAACATCCGGATCGCGAACTTCTCGCTCCACTCGGGCTACAGCACGAATTTCTATCGCGACCCGCTCGATCAGGCGGTCGAGAAGCTCTGGTTCTCGAATGTCGTCGTCGTGGCTGCCGCAGGCAACTACGGCGTCTCGACGGGGCCTTCCGGGGTGCTCTACGCCCCCGGCAACGACCCGTTCGTAATCACGGTCGGCGCCGTCGACATCGGCAGCAGCGCGAATGCCCGCGACGATTCGATGGCCCCCTTCTCCGCGTACGGGTACACGAGGGACGGGTTCTACAAGCCGGAGATTGGAGCGCCGGGCCGCTACCTGGTCGGCCCCGTCCCGTCGACCTCGACGCTTGCCAGTCTCAAGGCTGCGAATCTCGTGGGCTCGGATCGCATCCAGCTCTCCGGGACTTCCTTCGCGGCACCGGTCGTCGCCGGCACCGCCGCCGACATGCTCGCCCGAAACCCGAGCTTGACTCCCGACCAGGTCAAGGGCGCGCTGATGCGGACGGCGCGTGTCCTGAAGGCAGCGAACGCGAAGGCGTCCGGCCTCGGCGAGCTGACAGCCACTCGAGCCGTCGCGAGCTCCCAGACCCCGAATCCGAACCAGGGCCTCGAACGATTCGTCGCGGCAACGGGGCCCGGTGGTGCTCTCTCGTTCAATGCGATGAGCTGGGCGAGCGCGGCGAAGTCGGACATGTCCTGGAACTCGATGTCCTGGAGCTCCATGTCCTGGACAGATCAATCCTGGAGCGATCAGGCGTGGCAGGCAATGTCCTGGAACTCGATGTCCTGGAGCTCCATGTCCTGGACTGACATGTCGTGGGCTGACATGAGCTGGGCCGACACCTCGCAGGAAGATGCTGCCGAGGGCGATGCGGCAAGCCTCAGCCAGAGCACGGCCGACGCGGCCGCCGTGACCGCGGCCGCGAGCGATCTCGACACAGCCGTCACGGTCGATGGGCTGAGCCCGCTGGTCGCGCTCGGCGTCGCCGCGCCCACGACCACCACGCCGAAGCTTCCATAGGGACACCGAACCGGCCGGCGAGTCCATCCGAGTGGTGGAGCTCGTCGGCCGCACCCGAAAGGGGGATGAGCGCGCACCCGTTTTGACCGTAGGTTCCGGTGTGACTCGCGTTTTTGCGGCCGCCGCTACGGCGCGGATAGGAGATCGAGCGGCATGAGTGCAATCCCGAGCAGCATCGAGCTCAACGGCCATCCGGATGAGGACGCCGGCAAGAGTGCGCGAGCGCTCCCACCACGGGCGCGTGCCTACGCGGTTGCCGTCGGGATCGCGGCGCTCGCAGCAGCGGTTCCCCTGCTCCTCAGGCTGAACGTCCACACGCCCGGCTGGCTCACCTTCTCGCTGCTCGCCGCAGGCGCTGCCACCTCACATACCTACACCGTCCGCACCGCGCGCGATACGGCGTTCCACACCTCGTGGGTGTTCCTGATCCCGGCCGCGATGATCCTGCCGCCCGAGCTCGTGGCGCTCTTCGGGGTCGTCATGCACATACCCGAGTGGCTGAAGGAACGCTACGCGTGGTACATCCAGAGCTTCAACATCTGCAACTACACGCTGAGCAACCTCGCGACGTGGGGGGCAGCTCAAATGGTCCTGCGCGCCGACGGCCTCATTCCGGGCGAGCATCTGCGTTGGGCGGTCGCCGGGCTCACCGCGTGCACGGTCGCAGTCGCCGCGAACCACGTCATCCTCGCCCCGATGATCACGCTCGCGCGAGGCCATTCGCTGCGTGAGGCGGGTGTCTTCTCGTTCGAGAGCCTCTCGACGGACTTCGTGCTCGCGACGCTCGGGCTCGCCGTCGCCGCGTTCTTGCACCTGAACCCGTGGCTGATCCCGTTCGCCGTTGCGCCGCTCCTCCTGATTCACCGTTCACTCGCGATTCCGCAACTGCAGGCGCAAGCACGCATCGACCCGAAGACAGGGTTGTTCAACGCCCGCCATTTCACGGTTGTCATGGAGGACGAGCTCAGCCGGGCGCAGCGCTTCCAGCGGCCGATGTCGCTGATCATGGCCGACCTCGATCTGCTCCGCGACATCAACAACACCTACGGTCACCTTGCGGGCGACGCCGTCCTGCGCGGCATCTCAGAGGTCTTTCGGCAGCAGCTTCGCCATTACGACGTCCCGGCGCGCTTCGGTGGGGAGGAGTTCTCGATTCTGCTCCCCGAGACTCCACCCGAGGAGGCACAGGAGATCGCCGATCGCATCCGCCGGGCAGTCGCCGCGCGGCTCTTCGAGGTCGAGACCTCGAGCGAGCCCATTCGCGCGACGATCTCGATGGGGATCGCGAGCTTCCCGCGCAACGGCAATGACATGAACGAGCTCGTGCACAAGGCCGACCTCGCGGTCTACCGGGCGAAGCTCCAGGGCCGAAATCGCGTGCTCGACGCCTCGAACGAGCCGCTGCTCACTCAGGCGGAGAAGCGCACGACGCGTCACGCCTCGCTGCCGCTGCCGCGCCAGGAGCCCGTCCAGCCCCTCCAGCCGGCGCCGGAGATGGTGCCGGAGGTCGAGCGCCGCCAAGGCTCACGCCCGCACATGGCACCGGCGCCGCGGTTCTTCTCGGTCCCGCGCCGCCTGAAGCTGACCGTCGGGCTCGTCGGCCTCCTCGGCACGACCGCCGGCATCCTCTCGTCGGTTTTTGGTCACTCGACAGACCTCGCCGGCCTCGGCACGATCATCGTGCTCGTCGGCCTCGGGCAGGTGCTCTCCCTCGAGATGGAAACCGGCTCGATCTCGGTGAGCGCCGTCGGGGCCCTCGCGGCCGCAGCGATCATCGGTCCTCGCGCCGCGCTTCCGCTTGCCTTGACGATGTCGGCCGTCGAATGGAGCGCTCGCCGAGCCGTTTTCCACCAGCTGCTCTTCAACGTCGGAGCGCTCTCGCTCGCATCGCTCGGCGCGGCGGCCGTCTTCTCGTTCCATTTCGGCGGTGCGGTCGGCACGGGGATCTTCGTGGCTTCGGGCCTCGTCGCGGGCCTCGCGTACTTCTTCGTCAACCTCGGCCTTGTCTCGATCGCAGTCGGCGTCGAGGGGAATGAGAGCCCGCGCAAGGTCTGGCTGGAGCGGTTCAGCTGGCTCCTGCCGCACTACGCCGTCTACGGCTTCATCGCCGCCGTCATCTACGAGGCCTACAAGCCGATCGGCGCCTGGGCGATCATCGTCTTCGCGCTGCCGCTCTTCCTGATGCGCAAGACGCAGGAGGCCTACCTCAAGCACACGCAGCGCTCGGCTCAGAAGCTTCGCGCCGCCGCGGAGACGATTCAGACCCAGAACGTCTCGCTCGAGCATGCGAACAGACTGCTGAAGGAGCGCTCGACGGCCGCCATGGAGTCGCTGTCGGCGACGGTCGATGCACGAGACGCATACACCGCGGGCCACTCGCGTCGCGTGCAACAGCTCTCACTTGCAATCGGTGGCGAGCTCAACCTCTCCCACGCCGAGCTCGAACTGCTCGGCCACGCCGCCCTCTTTCACGACATCGGCAAGCTCGGCATGCCGGATGCGATCCTCCTCAAGCCGTCGAGCCTGACCGACGCGGAGTGGGCGGTGATGGCAAGCCACGCAGCCGAGGGTGCATCGATCATCAACCGCCTCGGGTTCCTGGCCGATGCTGTTCCCGCCATTCGCCATCATCACGAGCGGTTCGACGGCGGCGGCTACCCGGAGGGTCTCGTCGGCGACGACATCCCGCTCGGCGCGCGGATCATCCACGTGGCGGACGCCTTCGACTCGATGCTGACCACTCGCGTCTACCGCCCCGCGCGGCCCGTCGAGCAGGCGCTCGCTGAGCTCCGGGCGCATGCGGGCAGCCAGTTCTGCCCGCGATGCGTGGTCGCGCTCGAGGCAATCGTCGCCACCCGGGTCACGGCCGAGCCCCTCGAGCGCGAGCCCCAGGCCCTCGTCGACTGAGAGGCGCCGCACAGGCTCCACTTGCGGACCGTTCAATCCGCTCTACCATTCTTGTTGTGACGCGGAAGCCCTATAGCGCGGTCGCGAACATCGATCCGGGTGAGCTCGCGGCGTTCCAGGCCGGCATCCGCCGGCGCTACAGCGACGACCAGATCCTGCGCGAGTTGCGGGACTCCGCCGGGCGGCTCGGCCGCTCGCCGACGATGAAGGAGTTCGCCGCCGACCCCGAGGCGCGCGTCCACCCGCAGACCGTGATCGAGCACTTCGGCACGTGGAACGCCGCGAAGCGCGCGGCGGGCCTCATGCCCAGGCGGTTCGCAACGCGCGAGGAGCTCGTGGGCGAGCTACGCCGTCTCGGCGACGAGCTCGGCCGCACACCGACGGCCCGTGACCTCGACGAGCGCCGCGGGACGATTCCGTCCAAGTCGCTCTACTGGCACACGTTCGGCTCGCTGGCGCTCGCATTGCGCGAGGCCGGCTTCGACGTCGCGGTGGGGGAGGAGCGTCTCGAGCGGGCGGTGTTGCAGGGCTCGGCGCTCGCGCGCCGGATCGGCCGCCTGCCGAAGTTCGGGGACTGGAACGAAGCCCGCCGGTCGGATGCCTCCATGCTCACCGAGTGGCAGGTCTACCGGATGTTCGAGTCGCGGCGGGGCGCCTGGGCGACATTTCAGTTTCTCGTCCGGGAACGCCTGGTCGAGGAGGGTGCGACGGTCGAGCGCGACGGCTCGCTCGGGTAGTGCCATTGCTTTCCATGCTCTGCGGGACCATTTGGAGGCGGTGCTCGCCGGGAGTAGGGTGAGCGTCACCCGAGCATGGAGGGAAATCGTGAGCATCCTCGTCCGCTTCACCGGAGCGCCCGGCATGACAGCCGAGAAGTACGACGCGACAATGCCCAGCATCGAAGCATCTGGCGATTTCCCTCCTGACGGGCTCGAGTTGCACGTTGCCTTCACTTCCGGCGACAGCTTCCGGGTCAGCGAGATCTGGGACTCGAGGGAGCAGTTCGAGACGTTCGGTCAACGCTTGATGCCGATCCTCTCCGCGGGCGGTGTCGAGCTCGCCGGTCCACCAGAGATCGTCGAGATTCACAACATCGTCAAGCGCTAGCCCGGCGGCGGCGGACCCCAGAGGCGCCGGGCCGATTGCCCACGGCGTCAGTCGAGCGCGACGAGCTCGTCACCGACCGAGATTGTGCCGTCGGTCAAGACGTCGGCATTGATGCCTGCTCGGTGGGCGAGGTCCTTGATGATCCCTGGGCGTGTCATCGTTTCGAGATGCGAGCACGGCTCGCACAGCTCGATCCCGAGGCACTCGACGTCGCCGACGCGAAAGCGCTTCCCGACGAGGGTGTTCAACCGGACGCCCCGTACCGTTACCTGGCGTCGCGTCTCGCCCGCCTCGAGGCCGACGTCCGCCACGACTTCCGACTCGACGAGCGTGAGCGCCTGGCCGGCCGGCGCGCCCGTCTCGTGATAGTGCCGGTCGCCTTCGAGTCCCTTGCCGGCGACCGCACGCACGGAATCGACCGGCCGAAGCTCAGCGATGTTCGGCGCCCCGAGGTGAATCGACTCGACCGTCATCTATGCGGCAGCGGCGGCAAGCGCTGCGAGGCGGCGGAGGCAGAAGTCCCGTTCCTGCGGCGCGCGCACGGACGGCAGGGGATCGTGCTCGAAGTAGGCGAGGTCCGGGACAAAGCGCTCCTCCAGTGTGACCGAGCCGTTCTCGAGAGCAAGAAGCGTTCCCTCCGGCACCTCCCGCTTGCGCAGCCTGATCCGGCAGTAGCGTTCCACCACCTCGAGCGCGACCCGGGTGGAGGCGAAGAAGATGCCGTCTCGTCCGACGCCCGCCCAGAGTGGGCGGCCCATGCCGCGGGCGATGAAGACGACGCCGGGCTCGCGCTCGTCGATCCAGGCGGTCGCCATCGCGCCTCGCAGAGGCTCGAATGCACGTGCCGCGTTGCGCGAATGCGCGGCGATCGCGAAGATCGCCTCGGAATCGACAGTCATCCGCGGCTCGGTGCGGGCGCAGGAGAGGGGGGCGAGAAGCTCGTCGTCGTTCAGGATGATCCCGTTGTGGATCCCCACGACCGGGCCGTGTCGCACCGGATGGTTGTTGGCCGCGATCGACGGATGTCCCTTCGTGTAGTCGCGGACATGCACGAGTAGCTGATTGGCTGCACCGGGAACCGAGACGCGCTCGAGCAGTTGCGACGCAGGCGTGCGCTGCTTCACGACTGTCGGGTAGATCTCGGCCGGCGAGCGGTAGGCATACCCGACCGCATCGGCGCCCCGTTCGGCGATCGCCGCCAGCAGCGACTGCGCAGCCAGAGTCCGCTCGACGCTCGAGCGTGGACGAAGGCTGTATCCCGCGATGCCGCACATGGAATGACGATCCTAAATTCGTAGACGGCATCGAGCCGCGTTTGTTGTATCCCTGCATAGGTGTTTTACATCTCAAGGGCGGCGCTCCTTCCGCCGATAGAAGAGTCGTGGAGCATCCCGCCCCCGAGACAGCGTTGGACCTGGACGGCGCCGAGCCCGTGCTCGAGCTCCTGCCGGCGCTCGATGCACCCGACGAGCCGGAGGAGGAAGAGGAGCCCGACAACGCGTTTCTCAGCGAGACGGACCGCCTCCAGAGCTCCGACCCGCTGAAGCTCTACGTGCGCCAGATCGGCGACGGCCGCCTGCTCACGCCGTCGGAGGAGCGCGAGCTGGCGCGCCGGAAGGACCTCGGCGACGAGGCCGCCAAGCGACGCCTGATCGAGTGCAACCTGCGCCTCGTGATGTCGATCACCCGTAACTACACAAAGGCAGGCGTGCCGCTGCTCGACCTGATTCAGGAAGGGAACATGGGCCTCATCCGTGCGGTCGAGAAGTTCGACTACAAGATGGGCTACAAGCTATCGACCTACGCAACCTGGTGGATCAGGCAAGCCGTCACGCGTGCGCTCGCCGACCAGGGGCGGACGATCCGGCTACCGGTCCACGTCGCCGAGCAGGTCCGCCGCGCACACCGGGCGCGTCGCGTGCTCACCCAGAAGTTGAACCGCGACCCGACGCTCGATGAAATCGCGAAGGAGTCCGGGATGCCGGTGGAGCGGATCCGAGAGCTCTTCGAGCTCGTCGAGGATCCGGTCTCGCTCGAGACGCCGGTCGGCGACGGCGAGAGCATGGTCGCCGACATGGTCGAAGACCAGAAATCAGAGTCACCCGACGGGGCGAGCGCTGCGCTCGCCCGGACGGCCGACCTCACCGAGGCGATCGAGCGCCTGAACCCGCGCATGAAGCACGTCGTGCTTCGTCGGTTCGGGCTCGACGGGCAGCCGCCCCAGACGCTCGAGGAGGTTGGAAACGACCTCGGAATCACCCGCGAGCGCGTCCGCCAGCTCGAGACGCGGGCGCTGCGAGAGCTCCGGGCGGTCGCGCCGGGCCTCGAGCTCTACCTGTACGCCTGAGACTCAGCCCGCGGAGCCGACCGACTTCATCTCGTGCAGTGTCGCGAGCCGCTTCAGCGCCTCGACTTCGATCTGCCGGACGCGCTCGCGCGTCAGCCCGAGTCGGCGGCCGATCTCCTCGAGCGTCTTCGGCTCAGCGTCGTCGAGCCCGAAGCGAAGGATCACGACGGCTCGGTGCCGGTCGGACAGCGACCGGAGCGCGTCGGCAAGCGTTTGCGAGCGCAGCGAGCGCTCGACGAGCTCGTCGGGGAGGGGGCCATCGCCTGCAACGAAGTCGCCCAGGGTGGCGTCGTCGGACTCGCCGACGGGCGCGTCGAGCGACGTCGACGTCCGCGCAGCTGCACGCACCTCGACCGCCTGCTGCACCGGCAGGTTCGCCTCATCGGCGATCTCCTCGAGTGTCGGCTCGCGGCCGAGCTGTGACCAGAGCGAGCGCTCGGCCCGGTTCATCTTCTGCATCCGTTCGACGATGTGCACCGGCATGCGGATCGTGCGCGCCTTGTCGGCGAGCGCCCGCGAGACCGCTTGCCTGATCCACCACGTCGCGTACGTCGAGAACTTGTACCCGCGGCGCCAATCGAACTTCTCGACGGCGCGAATCAGCCCGAGGGTTCCCTCCTGGATGAGGTCGAGAAACGGCAGCCCCTGGTTGCGGTAGTTCTTCGCGATCGAGACGACGAGTCGAAGATTCGACTGGATCATGCGCGTCTTCGCCGCCAGATCGCCTGCCTCGATCTTCTTCGCGAGCTCCACCTCCTGCGCCGCAGTCAGAAGCGGGTGCCGTCCGGCCTCGCGCAGGAAGAGCTGGAGTGCATCCGTGGTCGTCTCCCACGTGATCTGGAGCGGCGCCTGAGGGACCGCGGGCTCCGGCGGCGGCGGCGGCGGCTTCGGCTCACCGTCTTCGTCGAAGTCGTTCACGACCTCGATCGAACGGGTCTCGAGCTCGCGGAACACCGAATCGATCTCGATCGGGTCGAGGCCGAGTTGCTCGAGCGCGTCCGACAGCTCGGACTGCAGGAGCGTGCCGCGTTCCTCGGCCGCATCGACCAGCGCGCGCAGCTCGTCGCTCAGGAGCAGGATGTCCGTCTCCGTCGGCACTCGAGGAGAGATCTAGCCGCAGAGCCGGCCGCCCAAACCCCTTGCTCGCCCTTCCCGTGCGAATGCACGAGAGTAGGTGTTATGTCAAGTCGGAGGAGAACCGCCCGGCCCGCGGTCACCCACTCTGCAGCCGTCATCCACAGAATTGTCCCCATCCCATCCACAAAAGGCGTGGAAATGTGGACAATTGCGCAACCGCAAAGAGCGTCAATTTTCCCGCCGGCGGGCTTGCAACAACACGTCCTCCCGGGATAGGTTGGTCGAGCACCGAGCACGGAGCGCGAGTAGGTCGAAGCAGCTCCCGAGGGCCGTAGGCGGAAGCCGAAGGTTCACGGGGAAGGTGGACGAAAGCGCAACCGGCTCGGTGAATTTCTTTGGTCCAGCCCTTTGGAGCGTGCAGCACGAACCGCTAGCTCGGGCTGCGCTCAGAGAACTATTCGCAAATTGCGCGCTTCGCGTTCCCGGGCCTCTTGCGGCCGGCCGCGACACCCCTGTAGGTTGGTTCTTGCACCGAGCACGGAGCGCGAGTAGGTCGAAGCCGCTCCCGAGGGCCGTAGGCGGAAGCCGAAGGTTCACGGGGAAGGTGGACGAAAGCGCAACCGGCTCGGTGAATTTTTTTTGGTCCACCGTCGAGCTCGTACTAGGATGCGTGGCTGTGCTGCACCTTCGGCCCCCCGCGATCGACCACGGCGTCACGTCGTTTCTCTGGGGACTCTTCTTCGGTCTGCTCATCTGGCTCGGCGGCGGCATGATCGGTTTCTCGAGCGCGATCACCTTCGTGATCGGCGCCGTCGTCGGCTTCCTCAGCTTCGTCTTCGTGCGCGTCTACGGCGAAGACGAGCCGCGCCGCCCCTGAGAGCCCGCGAGAGCGACTACGAGGAGTCTCGCAAGGTCGCCGCCGATTTCCTGCTCGAGGCGGTCGTACGCGCTCGGCCGGTCAGTCGCGACGGCGGTGCAGTGGACGAGGAGGAGCTCTGTTCCCCGGTCGGGGTGCGGCGTGAGAGCGGGCATCGGAAGCTTCAGCAGATATCGGCGCGACGCCGCGCGGCCAAATCCCTGGCGGGAGTGAATCGCCTACTCAAGCGCCAGACGCCGCGCGTCGAAGGATCCCGACCACAGCTCGGCGCGGAATTCCTCGACCGTCGCAGCGACGTCGTGCTCGAACAGATGCCCGACCACCCCCACTTCCCTGTCGTTCACGAACGGAACGTCGACGTGCGCGCGAGAGACGAGGTTGACCGACACCTTGTCGCACCCGGGACAGCGCACCGCAAGTCCGACCTGGTCGCCCGAGGCGCCCGGAGCGAGCAGCTTGAACGCCGAAGGATAGACGGGACGCGGCCGTTCCTCGGGCCAGCAGAAGAAGCTCCACGGCCACTCCCCCGCTTTGATGCGACTCGCAGCGAGGTCGCCGAGCTCTGACGCAAGCTCCTCGACGCGCGAGGTCATGAGATTCACGAAACGCGTCGAGTCTTGCAGGCCGAGCGGCGCCCAGTCGAGGTCGTCGTGGGTGACGAGCGCAGGATGCTCGGCGCCGCACCGACACGCGAATTCGATGCGGTAGACCGAAGGATGATGCGCACCCGGGAGCTGGTCGAGGCGGCGGAAGCGCGACAGGCGCACCTGCGTCTCCCCGTGCGTCGGGCACGAAAGGGTGTACCTGCTCGTCAGGGCGTCGTACATGCCTGCTCTCTTATCGGACGATCCGGAGGCAACCTGAGAGCCGTCTGCCCCCTCGAGGCAGACGTTAATACTCGATCAGCGCGTGCAGATCGCAGTCGGCGAGCCGTTCCCGGCCGCCGAGGAACGTGAGCTCGATGATGAAGCACGCGCCCACGACGACCCCGCCGAGCCGGCGGACGAGGCCGTTGATGGCCTCGACCGTCCCGCCGGTTGCGAGCACATCGTCGTGAACGACGACCCTCGCGCCCGGTTGGATCAGCTCCGGGTGGAGCTCGAGTGAATTCGAGCCGTACTCGAGCGTGTACGACGCACTGACCGTCTCGGGCGGCAACTTGCCCGGGCGGCGGGCCGGCACGAAGCCGACGCCGACCTCGCGGGCGATCGCCGCACCGAGGATGAACCCGCGCGCTTCGGCGCCGAGGACGAGATCGCAGTCCTTCGTCTTCACCCACTCGGCGAGATCGGTGACCGTCTGCCGCAGCGCCTCGGCATCGGCAAGAAGCGGCGTGAAGTCCTTGAAGCCCACGCCCGGTGTCGGGAAGTCCGGGACCTCGCGGATCTTCGAGCGCAGATCGATCGTCACTGCGCGAAGTCTCGCAGGTCACGCCAGAAGAGCAGCGCGCTGAGCTCGCTCGCCAGCTCCGCGAGCTGTTGCAGGTCGCGCAGGCCCTGCGCTCGCCGCTCCGCGCTTCGCCCGCGCAGAGACGTCGCCACGAGCTGCTCGAGCAGCGCTGCCTGGCGTCCGGCGGCCGTACGGAACGTGCGCAGGTGACGCGGGTCGACGCCGTACCGCGCGAGCTGCGCGCAGGTTGCCGCCACGTCGGCGTCCGACTCCGGGTAGCGCTTGTCCGCCCCGCTCCCGCGGGACGAGATGAGACCGAACTCCTCGAGCTCCTTCGCAAGCTCGCGGTTGATGCCGGCGCGTTCGCAGAGCTCGGCGATGTCGATCTCATCCTCCAACGCCCCGAGCGCCGTGGGCCGCCTCCGCTTCCGCTCCTTCGCACCCGGTGCGTCGAGCTCGTCGCGGATCACGCGCAAAGGCAGGAACTCGTCCCGCTGCAGGCGGAGGATCACGTCAAGCCGATCGACGTCCTCGGCGCTGAACAGCCGGTAGCCACCCTGGGTCCGCTTCGGCGTCACGAGCCCTTCGTCCTCGAGGTAGCGGATCTTCGAGATCGAGACATCCGGGAACTCCTCGGCCAACCGGCGCACGACCTCGCCGATCCGCAGGAGACGCTCGCGGCTAGGTTGCCTGGCCGTCGAGGTCATGCGATGAAGGTCATCCGGTATTTGCCGATCTGGAGCTCGTCGCCGTTCGAGAGCGGTGCGCTGTCGATGCGATGGCGATTCACGAAGGTGCCGTTCAGCGATCCCTCGTCTTCGACGACGAACCCGCCGTCACGCTGCACGAGCACGGCGTGATTGCGCGAGACCGTCACGTCGTCCAGGAAGACCTCACAGTCCGGGGAGCGCCCGATGCGGGTCCGGTCGGACGTCGGCTTGAAGCTCTCCCCCGCTCGCCCTCCGCCCGCGCGGACGACGAGCGCCGGCCCCTCGAGCCCGATCACGGCCTCGTGCTCGAGATCGGCGATCTCGTCGGAGGAAAACGTCTGGGTCGTCTCGCCCGATGACTCGCCCTTCGTGAGCAGCGCTCCACAGCGCGAGCAGTAATTCGCGGACTCGGGGTTTTGGAACCCGCATTCGGCGCAGTAGACGACACTCACGCGGGCGGCGAGGCCTTTCCGGCCAGGATCTCCGTCAGGCGCTCGACATCGACCTCGTCCAGCACGCTGCGGCCGCCCGAGCGCTGCAGCCGCGCGACGAGCTCGGCCCGCAGGATGTCGATCTTCCCGTGCAGGAGACGCCGCTGATAGCTGAAGTCGCGTTCCTTCTGCTCGGAATCTTCGATCAGGCTTTTCAGGTCGGCGTCGGACAGCGAGCCCAGATCAGGAAGCGGTTCCACGTTTCGCGCCTTTCGTTAGCGAGGCCACAGGGATTCCAGCAGAGGAAGCGGGAACCGTCAACCTCAGGTTAAGGGTTTAGCTCCGTGCGCCGATTCCCTCTCGTTCGATCACATCGGTCACGATCCTGCGCAGCTCCTCCTCGAGCTCCTCCGAAGCGTCCTCCGTTGCCCCCTCCGCATAGATGTGGATCAGCGGCTCGTCCGGGTCGGGAAGCACCTGGACCCAGCCGCGGTCGTCGAAGACCTTGATCCCGTCGAGGAGGTCGACATTCGCAGCCGAGAAGCGCTCGTTCAGGACGCGCATGACCATTCCCTTCAGGGCCCAGGAGCATTGCACCTGCTTGTGGATGAGCGTCGGGCGCGGCAGCTCCCCCACGAGCTCCGACAGGGGCCGCTGCACGGGGGCGAGCAACTCCAGCAGCTTGCAGAGCGAAGCGATCGCATCGTAGGCGGGCAGGAAGTCGGGGAAGACATAGCCGCCCCCCACCGCGCCGCCGAAGAGCACGCCCTCCCCTGCGGCCATCCGTGTGAGGTCGGGCAGCGAGACCGGCGTGCGCACGATCTCGATCCCCTCTCCCGCGAGCCCCTCGACCTGACTTGTCGTGTTGATCGGCACGACTGCTTTGCCCCGCTGCCCGTTTGCAGCGATGAGTCGCAGGTAGAGGAGCAGCGCCTGCTCGGGGGGAACCTCCTGGCCGAGCTCGTCGATTAGGTAGATGCGTTCGGCCGAGCGGTCGAAGACAGCGCCGAAGTCGGCGTTGACCGCAGCCACGAGCCGCTTCGCCTGCTTCATCGTCTCGTGCAGGCGCACGGGCCCCGACGATGCGTCCGACTCGAAGGCGTGCGCGGTCACCGCCTCGACCCCGAGCGGGCCGAGGACGATCGGGAGCACGTAGCTGCCCGCCGAATAGCCGTAGTCGACGACGATGCGAAACCCGCGCTGGTGGATCGCGTCGACGTCGAGATCGGCGAGCAGGTCGCTCGCATAGCTTTCACGCGCGCGGGCGGGATAGGAGATCGAGGCGACGTCGCCGAAGGGCACACGGCGTAGCTCCTGGCGGGTGTAGTGCTTCTCGATCTCCTTCTGCAAGCTCGAGGACAACGCGATGCCCGGCCGTTCGAAGAGGCGGATCTGCACCGCCTCGGGATCGTTCGACGCCGCACCGATATGGAAAGCAGCGTCGTAGCCCTGAGTCTTGAGCAGATGCTTGCCGACCGGCGCCGGAAGCGTGCGCAGGTCGGCCACGTGGACGCCGGTGGAGTTGAGCCCCGAGATCAGCGCTCGCTTGATCATCCGATAGGCAGGCGCGCTCTCGCGACTTGCGACCACGCGTGCGCCGCGCTTCAGCGCCGTCCCGAGCGCGGCGCCGAAGCGCAGTGCGACCTCGGGCGTGAGATCGACATTCACGAGGCCCAGCACGCCGTCCTTGCCGAAGATGCGCGTCGTCCCGCGCGACTCCCAGATGAGGCTCTCGTGGATCTGCGCTCCTGACTCGACCTCCTTGTACGGGTAGATCCGCACCCCTGGATAGATCACCGACTGGTCGCCGAGCGTGACCTGGTCACCGATCGCAACCCCCTCGTGCACCCGCGCGTGGGCCCGTACGTCGCACCCACGGCCGATGATCGCGCCTTCGACCGACGCGCTCCGGCCGATGTAGCACGAGGCATCGATCACGCTGCGCGAGACGCGGCCCCGCTCGCGGAGCGTCGTACCCGGGCCGAGCACGGTGTACGGTCCGACGGACGCGTCGGGCGACACGGTGCAGTAGTTGCCGATGAATGCCGGTCCCTCGACACCCTCGACGTCGTCGATCTCGACTCCTTCGCCGACCCAGACGTCACCGCGGATCTTCAGGCCGGAGACGTTCAGCCGCACCTTCTCGTCGAGCGCGTCGAAGTTCGCCTGGCGATACTGATCGAGGTTGCCGATGTCCTGCCAGTAGCCCTCGCAGACGTACCCGTAGATCGGCCGTCCCATCTCGAGGAGCAGAGGGAAGAGCTCCTTCGAGAAATCGTACGGGCGGTCGGTCGGGATGTGCCGGAGCACCTCCGGCTCGAGAACGTAGATGCCGGTGTTGATCGTGTCCGAGAACACCTGCCCCCAGGACGGCTTCTCGAGGAAGCGCTCGACCCGCCCATCTTCATCGGTGACGACGATGCCGAACTCGAGCGGATTGTCGACCGACTTCATGCCGATCGTCACGGCGGCGCCCTTCTCCTTGTGGAAATCGACGATCTTGCCGAGGTCGATGTCGCATAGTGCATCGCCGGAGATGACGAGGAAGGTCTCGTCGAGCCGGTCGCTGCCGAGCCGGACCGACCCCGCAGTCCCAAGCGGGCTCTCCTCGACCGAGTATTCGATGTTCAGACCGAGATTCTCGCCGTCGCCGAAGTACGAGCGAATCGCCTGCGGCAGGAAGGCGACCGTGATGACCACGTCCTCGAACCCGTGCTCGCGGAGCAACTCGAGGATGTGCTCCATGCACGGCTTCCCGAGGATCGAGACCATCGGCTTCGGCTGATTAGAGGTGAGCGGCCGCAGGCGTGTGCCCTCGCCGCCTGCCATGACGACGGCACGCATCAGTGCACTTCCTGTCGCGCTTTCGCGACGTACAAACCGAGCGACGCGATCGCGAGGGCGAAGCCGGCCCAGAAGATCCAGAGCGGCCAGGCGGTCGACGGGTGGGTGACCGTCGAGCAGCCCACTCCCAGGAAGAGCAGCCAGGTGGCTGCCTTGCCGAGGGTATTCACCTCGAACTTATAGCCCCGCTGAATCATGACCGGCGTCAACCCCATCAACGCGAGATCCCGGAGCGGGATCGCGAGGGCGACAAACGGCAGGCGGCCCGCATGCCATTCGAGCAGCACGGCGATGCCGATCATCAGCCGGTCGGCCAGCGGGTCTGCGATCTTGCCGAACGGAGACTCGACGTGCCAGCGGCGGGCGAGGAACCCGTCGACCTGGTCGGTGATGCCTGCGATCAGGAAGATCGTCCCCGCCACCCAGCTCCGTCCTCCGGCCGAGACGAGGATCGCCACGACAAACGGCGGGATCAACGCGAGCCGCATGATCGTCAGGGCGTTCGGCAACTGGGCGCGAAGCCCGGTGGCTGCATTGACGGAGACGGCGCCGGTGGTCACGCTGACAGGATACGGCGGTGCGGACGCTGACGATCCCCGGGTTTGTGAATGCGCACTGTCACGCGTTCCAGCGCGGCATGCGTGGACGAGCGTCCGGCGGCGACTTCTGGGCCTGGCGCGACGGCATGGTCGCACTCGCGGAGTCGCTGACCGTCGAAGAGATTCGCCGCGAGTACGTCGAGGTCTACCGTGAGCTTCGGGCAAACGGCTTCACCGCCGTCGGCGAGTTTCACTATCTCGGGCCTGACGAGGCCCGAGCCGCCGCGGCGGCAGCGATCGAGGCGGGCGTCGAGCTCGTTTGCCTCTATGCGTGCTACCTGCGCGGTGGAAGCCCACGGTTCCGACAGGACTCGGTCTCGGACTACCTGCGCGCGCTCGAAGCACTCCGCGCCGACGGGATCCGCGTCGGCGTGGCGCCCCACTCCGTGCGCGCGTGCCCGGCGGAAGCACTGCGCGAGCTCGGTCGCTACGCCACCGAACACGATCTGCAGTTGCACGTCCACGCTGACGAGCAGCCACGCGAGATCGAGGAGTGCCTGGCGGAGCACGGGTTGCGGCCGATCGAGCTCCTCGCCCGCGAAGGCTGCCTCGGGCCGCGCACGACGATCGTCCATGCGACGCACGCCGACGGGCACGAGCTCGACCTGCTCCGCGATGCCGGCGCGCGGATCTGCGCATGCCCGACGACCGAGGCGAACCTCGGCGACGGATTCCTGCCTGTCGCGCGCGTCTGCCACCGCACGATCGGCATCTGCGTGGGCTCCGACTCGAATGTGCGCATCGACCCGCTGGAAGAGTTGCGCGAGCTCGAAGGGATCGCTCGCCGGCAGTCCGGGCGGCGCGACATCATCTCGCTCGACTCGTTGCTCGCGTTCGGCTCGGACGAAGGCGCCGCCGCCCTCGGGCTCGACTCATGGCCCGACGCGACGATCGATCTCGACCACCCGCAACTGCGAGACGTCGACGCAGCCGGCCTCTACGAAGCACTGGTCTTCAGTTGCAGCGGCGACGTCTTCCGCAGCGCGTCCGCCCAGTAGCGCGTGCGTTCCAGATACGCCGATTCGGCGGCGACACCGTGCGCTCCCCATGCCCCGTCGTACGAGAGGTAGCGGTAGCGACCATGGCGCACCGGGAGGGCAGCGGGCTCGATCTGCGTGCCTTCATGCCATTCGTTGAAGGAGGTGATCGTGACCCGGTCGGGTCGCACGGCGGTTGCGGCCCGCCACATCGCGTCGTAGGTCGCACCCTGCCGCCGTGGCTTCACGCGCGGGTCGCCGCTTCCCCGGCGGGCGTCGTAGCCCGGGCCGACGGAGGGCGCGCAGAGCAAATGCAGCGCGCGGGCTTCGTCGCACAGCCGCGCAAACGTGTTTCCACCGTAGGTGACGATGTCGTAGGTGTAGACGCCGTCGAAGCCGGCGGCGGCCGCCGCACCAGCGAGCGCGGTCTGCGCCCAGAGAATCGACCCGCCCGCGTGGAGCGCGCTCCGTGCGGCCGCCCAGTCGGCGACCGGCAAGTCGAGGGGCCGGTAGATGTAGAAGGTGCGGACGCCGAACAGACGGAGATACATGAGGTCGTCGACGACTGATTCGACCGTGCGTCCGGGGTACGGCTCGAGGTGGATGGCGACCCCGATGTCGTCTGAGCGCGCCGCAGCGACAACCGCCACGAGGCGGGTGTCCTCGGGCGACCCCTTCCCCCACCACGAGACGGCGATCTCGTCGATGCCCGCTGCGCGGATCTCATCCATCTGTGCGGAGAGCACGAGCTGGTCGGAGGACGAGTAGAGCCCGCGGGCCGGGTAGAAGCTCGAGGCGATGTCGTTCGGAGGGGCGTGATTGCGCTGTCCCCAGTGCTGAAACGCGCCGTCCTCCGCCGACGTGCCGTACCAGGGGTAATAGAACGCCGAGACGCGCGCGTTGCCGGCCGATGGCGCCGCGGCGGGCAGAACGAGGGCAAGCACCAAACAGAGGAGAAGTGGCCGCAGCACCGAGGGTGTCCCGATCATCTACCACCCATCCCGGACGGGCAAGGGCGATTGGGCTCATTCACCTGCTCGGCGGTCGCAAACCCGCGGCCGAGGTGCCGAGTTGAGCGCCGCCGGTCAGTGCGGTGCCAGGCACCGTTACCGGGGTGTGACGACCAGCCCACAGCCGCAGGCGGTGCCGGGGTTCAGTGCGGTGCCAGGCACCGTTACGGGAGTGTGACGATCCGAGCTCGCCACCCTGCACCCGTCGCAGATGAGGCGGTGCCGGGGTGCAGCGCCGATCGGAACGGTGCCAGGCACCGTTACCGGGGTGTGACGATCAGCCCACAGCCGCACGGGCGCGGTGAGGGATCTACCTACACGGAGGCGGTGATCGTGATCCCGCCGCGCGCCTTCTGGCGGAGCGTCACCCCGACGGCTCCGCTCTCGAGCTCGAGCGCGGCCGCCACGTCATCCCGGATCTGAACCGAAAGCGCTTCGCAGAACACACCCTGGTCGTGGAAGCGCGCGAGGTAGAGCTTCACCGATTTCGACTCGAGGCAGAGACTGCGCGGCCGGTACTCGATCGTCGCCGTGTAGAAGTCGGGCTGCCCCGTGACCGGGCAGACGGCGGTGAGCTCGTCACTGACGAGCTCGACCCGCTCGACACCCGGGTTCGGGAACGTCTCCAGGCCGGCGTAGGCACCGCTCCCTGCCTGCCCAAGGGCGACGAACTGGTGATCCACGCCCGTACTCTAGTCCCGTGCCGCGTGTCTACCTGGCAGGGCCGCCGTTTGCCGACGAGTACCGCCGGCGAGCGACACTGCTCACCGAGCTCGCCGGCTGGCAGCCCGTCGACCCGATGCGGCGCGACTTTCGCGGCGCGACCGTGGGCCACGAGGCGGAGATCGTCGAAGGCGACCTCGCCGAGATCGATTCATGCGATGCCGTGCTCGCCGCCTTCACCGCACCCGACGAGGGAACCGCGATGGAGGCCTGGCACGCGCACTCGCGCGGGATCCCCGTCATTGCCTACACGGGTGGAACGCCCGCCCACCCCTGGACGGTCTACGTCGCCGACGCCGTGCACGCGCGGCTCGAGGACGCCGTCGGCGCCCTTCCCACCAGCACGCCCGGGCACTGAGCGCGCGACCCTCGCGGCTACACTCCTCGCGTTCGGGGTGTGGCTTAGTCTGGTCTAGAGCGCCCGGCTGGGGGCCGGGAGATCGAGAGTTCGAATCTCTCCACCCCGACTCGCGGTTGCGGGCCCTCGACGGAGGGCCCGCGCCTGGTCTTTCCAAAAGGCAAGCTCAAGAGGCTCGGTGGGGCCCCTAACCCCCCAGTGGTCGCTTGCCGGGACCCCACCGGCCACACACTGAGACTCCGAAGGGGCGCTCGGGTTAGGGTGCGCCTGAAAGACGCTTGTAAAGACGGTCGACGAGATCGGGCATCGCCTCGAGTTTCTCCGTGATCACGCGGAGGCGGTACTCGCGGAAATGCTCTGGCTCCACGTCGAGCGCCTGCGCGAGGACCTCCACGACGTCGTTCGAGGGAACGGGACGGTTCCCGTGGACGAGATGGTTCAGGTACCCCGCGGACAGGCTCGTCTTCGAGGCGAGCGCCCGATAGGTCACTCCCGTCTCGTTCATCAGTCGCTCGACCGCCGGGCCGAACGCATCCGATGCATACCGGCGTCTTTTCGCCACTCAGTCCTCTCTTCCCAGGTCGGCGAGCTTCACACGTCGTTCCTCGCCCGACGCCCTGCTGCGAACGTCGACAGCCCCGTCGTCGAGGCTCTTTTTCCCCGCTGTGACGCGAATTGGAATCCCGATCAGGTCGGCATCGGCGAATTTCTCGCCGGGCCGCAGGTCACGGTCGTCGAGGAGCACATCCCTCCCGGCCGCCGAGAATGCTTCCGCCGCGGCCGCCGCAATTTCCTCGGCGCCGAGCAGCTGGACGACGTGGACGTCATACGGGGCGATCGAAGCGGGCCAGATGATGCCTTGCTCGTCGTTCCGCTGCTCGACGAGCGACGCCATCACGCGAGCCGGGCCGATCCCGTAGCTCCCCATGATGAGCGGCCGCTGCCGCCCCTCCTCGTCGAGGAAGGTGGCTCCGAGCGGCTCCGAGAACCGCGTCTCGAGCTTGAAGATGTGGCCCACCTCGATCGCGGTCTCGAAAAGCAGGCGGCCGCCGCACTGGGGGCACGTGTCGCCCTCGATCGACTGGCGCAGGTCGGCGAACCGCGGCTCGAAGTCGCGGCCCGCCTCGACGCCGCGTAGGTGCCACCCGTCGCGGTTCGCGCCCGCGACGTACTGGCCGTCGCGCAGAGATTCGTCGGCGACCACCTCACCCGTGAAGCCGACCGGCCCGAGCGAGCCGCCCGAGGCGCCGAAGGCCGCCACGATCTCCTCGTCGGTCGAAGGCCGAGAGGGCCTGCCGAGCGCAGCGGCGAGCTTGGCGGGCTCGATGCGGTCGTCACCGCGAACGAGCGCCAGGACAACTGCACCTTGGTCGGTGGTCACCGGCATCGCCTTCGAGGTAGCCGCGACATCAATCGACAGGAATGCTGCCAGCGCCTCGCAGGTCTTGACACCGGGGGTCTCGACCTCTCCTGGCGCCGGCAGCGCATCGGGAAGAACGGACGCGCGCGGGACGCCGCGCGCCACCTCGAGGTCGGCCGCGAAGTCACCGTTCTCGCAGGTCACGAGGGTGTTCTCGCCGGCGCCGGCCGGCGCGAGAAAATCGAACGATCCGCTGCCGCCCATCATCCCCGACTCCGCCTCGACGCCGTAGACCTTGAGACCGAGGCGCTCGAAGATCCGCTCGTACGCGCCACGCTGGAGCTCGAAGCTCTTCGTGAGCCCGGCCTCGTCGCGATCGAAGGAGTAGGCGTCCTTCATGATGAACTCCCTCAGCCGAATCAGGCCGGCCCGCGGGCGCGGCTCGTCACGCTCCTTGATCGAGAAGTGGTAGAGCATCTGCGGCAGCTGGCGATAGCTCTGGAGCTCCCGTGCATGGAAGGTCACCGTCTCCTCGTGCGTCAACGGCAACACGTAGTCGGCGCCCTTGCGGTCCTTCAGCCGGAAGAGCTCCGGGATGTAGTCGCGCCCGGATTGCCGCCAGAGCTCGAACGGGGTCAGCACCGGCATCAGCATCTCCTGACAGCCGATCGCATCCATCTCCTCCCGGATCACCTCTTCGATCTTCCGGTGCACCTTCCAGCCGAGGGGTAGGAACGTCCAGATCCCGCCGCTGACCTGGCGGATGAAACCACCGCGGACGAGCAGCTTGTGGTTGACGGCCTCCGCATCGCCTGGGGCTTCGCGCAAGGTCGGGATGAACAGCTGTGAGGCACGCGCAATCATCGTTGCCTCCTCAGGCTACCGACGCCCCGCCTGTGCCGTCGTTCCGTGTTATTCGAGCGGGATGGCGGACGCTTCGGCCATCGCGAGCGCGGCCGGCTTTGCCATTTTCAGGCGCTTGGGGCGGAACATGCCCTCGCCGATCCAGCGGTCGATCTCGTGGAAGAGCTCCTCGACGAGGATGTCGCTCGAGACCTTCTTCAGGACGCGGCCATGCGCATAGACGAAGCCCACGTCACGGCCCCCCGCGATCCCAAAATCTGCGTCACCGGCCTCACCAGGCCCGTTCACCGCGCAGCCGAGTACCGCCACCTCGAACGCCTGCGGGTAGGAGCGCAACCGCTCCTCGACCCGCTCGGCGAGCTGCTGCACGCCGACGTTGTCGCGGCCGCAGCTCGGGCATGCGATCATCACCGGCCCCCGCTCGCGCAGGCCGAGCGCCTTCAGGATCTCCCAGGCCGTCTTCACTTCTTCGACCGGGTCGGCCGTCAACGAGACGCGGATCGTGTCGCCGATCGAATCCGCGAGCAGCGCACCCATCCCGACGGCGCTCTTGATCGAGCCTGCGAAGGGCGTGCCCGCCTCGGTGACGCCAAGGTGGAGCGGGTAGGGAACCTTCGACGCAAGCAGGCGGTAGGCGCGGATCATCGTCGGCACGTGGCTCGACTTCACCGAGATCTTGAAGTCGCGGTAGTCGAGGCGCTCGAGCAGCCGCACCTCTTCCAGCGCCGCCTCGACGAGGGCCTCGGCCTGATCGGTCTGTGCGAGCCCGGCCAGGTGTTTCGGCAGCGAACCCGAGTTGGCGCCGATGCGCATCACGATTCCCTTCGCCTTGGCAGCGCGGACGACCTCTTCGACCTTGTCGTCGCCGCCGATGTTGCCGGGGTTGATGCGCACGGCCGCGACCCCGGCCTCGATCGCGCGGAGCGCAAGGCTCGCATTGAAATGGATGTCGGCGATGACCGGGATCGGCGAAAAGCGCACGATCTTCGCGAGGGCGTCCGCATCCTCGCCCTTCGGAACCGCGACTCGCACGACCTCGCAGCCGGCACTGGCGAGCGCGGCGATCTGGGCCGTCGTCGCCTCGACGTCATGCGTCTTCGTCAGCGTCATGGACTGGATGACGACCGGCGCACCTCCGCCAATCCGAACCCCGCCGACGCTGACTGAGCGCTCGCTCGCCACGAGGCAAGCGTAGCGAGCAACTACTGGAAGACGGTCAGGAAGAAGCTGAACCCGGTGCCGGGCGCGCTCGCGCCGGTGTACGTCACCTGGATCCAGTGGTTCGTGGTGTCGACATTCGCGAGCGGGAACATCGACTGGACGCTGCCACTCGACCCGGTCAGCGCCGTTCCCGTCGCCTGCACGATCGTGTTAGACGTCAGCGTCACGCCGGGGGATGTGACGAAGAACGACGACGTCGTCCCGGTCACCGTCGGCGCCCCGCCCTTCGAGTTGATGTAGCCGGCCACACTGTGGTCGCCGAGAATGGAGGCCGACGCGACCGCTGAGCCCACGCCGCCGCTCGTACCCGGCGGTCCTGCGGGTCCGATCGGGCCTGCCGCACCGGCTGCGCCCTGCGCGCCTGCGGGCCCGCTGGGCCTGCCGCACCCACACGACCGACGGGTCCGGCCGGCCCCCGCTCGATGAACGAAAGCGCGTGTTCGCCTTTCTCGCAGCCCATGTGGCGCGAAAGCACGCGCAGCACATCGGTTCGGTTGTTCACGCAGCCGCGGATGACAGCCGTGGATGCGCCAGAAACAGCGTAGGCACCGCCCGCAAGCGCGAAGAAAGGCGCCGCCGTCGCGGCCGCGTTCGCGTAGGTGAGCCGCTGCCGGAGGCGTGACATCGGATCAACCCGAGTCGGCAGGTCGGCGGTTACAATTGCCCGTATGTGCCGGAACATTCGCATCCTCTACAACTTCGAGCCGCCGACCAGCGAGGACGAGATCAGCGCCGCGTCGCTTCAGTACGTGCGCAAGGTGAGCGGGATGCAGAAGCCCTCCCGGGCCAACGAGGACGCGTTCGACCAGGCGGTCGGCGAGGTCGCCGAGGCGACCGAGCGCCTGCTCGCGAGTCTCGTCACGCCCGCCCCGCCGCGCGATCGTGAGGTCGAGGCCGCCAAGCGCAAGGCTCGCTCGGCCGAACGCTTCGGCCGCGCCGTCGCCTAGGCGGACGCTTCGCCGAGGACGAGCCCGAGCCGCTGCTCGGGGAACGCCGCCGGCTCAGCCACCGCCGCCGAAGAGATCGTTGCGGAGCCCGAAGTACATGAGCAGCAGGAAGAGCGACAGGCCGACGACCGTGTAGCGCATGTACACCGCCTGACGGAAGGTGCGGCCACGCACCTTCTCGAGCAGGGCCATCACGATGTGCCCGCCGTCGAGCGGCAGCACCGGCAGGAGGTTCAGCAAGCCCAGCGCCAGGCTGATGAGCCCGAGCACATACAGGAAGTCGCGCAGGCCCTGGCGCCAGGCGGCCGCAGAGACCCGCACGATGCCGACGGAGCTCGAGACCTGGTTCGTGTCACGGCCGGTGGCGAGATGGCCGATCCCGCGCACCGTCTCCGACGTGACCTGCCTCGTCAGAGAGAGCGCGTCACGAAACGCTGCGGGTGGAGATTCACCAGGACCGGTGCGTATCTCCCTCGAGATCCCGATGCGGTAGGCACCGTGATCGAGTCTCGCCTGCACCGGCCCGACGATGAGGCGGCGGCCGTGCCGCTCGACGAGCAGGGTAAAGGGCGCGCCCTTCGTTGCACGGATGTGCTCGGGAAGGTCTTTCGGCGTCACCCGCTCGCCGGCGATTGCGAGGACGTGATCGCCAACGCGAAGCTTCGTGGCCGCAGCCGGTGAGCCGGCAGCAACTTGTCCAATAACGTTCGTCTCGCGAGTCGAAGCGATGACGAAGAGCGCGGTGAAGACGAGGATCGCGAAGAGCAGGTTGACCGCGGGGCCGGCGAAGATCGCCGTCAGCCGACGCCAGGTGGCGGCGCGCCAATACGCATCTGGTGCGAGCCCACCTTCGAGCTCCTGCCAGACGCGCGAGTCGCCGAGCTCATCCTTCAGGTCGAGGACGTGCGTGTGTGCGCCGTCGTGGTCGCCGCGCTCGATCGCCGCGTCGATCTCGCCGATTGCCTCGGCATGGAGTCGCGCCTGATGGGGCGTCAGCATCCGCGCAAAGTCGCCGGGCGACGGACGGTTCATGCCCGGGATCTTCACGTAGCCGCCGAGCGGAATCGATCCGATTCCGTACTCGACGCCCCCTCGTGTCGTGCGCGCGATCGGCGGGCCGAAGCCGATGTAGAACTTGCGCGGCGTCATGCCGACTGCGCGGGCCGCGAAGAAGTGCCCCGCCTCGTGGATCATCACGAGCAGCGCAAGCCCGACGATCGCGGCGATCAGGCCCATGCCGCCCCCACGAGCTCGCGCGCACGCCGGTCGGCCTCGCGCAGTTCCTCGACATCGGAGGCAGGAGCACCGTCGACCCGCCCAAGAACGTCCTCGACGATTGCCGGAATGTCGAGAAAGCCGATCCGCTCCTCGAGAAATGCCCCCGCAGCGACTTCATTCGCCGCGTTGAACGCGCACGGATACGTGCCACCGCGGATTCCAGACTCGCGCGCGAGAGTGAGCATGCGAAATGTCTCGAGGTCGGGCTCGAAGAACTCGAGCGGGCCTGCCGTCAGGTCGAGCGCGGGCAACGGCGTGGGCGCGCGGTTCGGATAGGCGAGCGCATACGAGATCGGGACTCGCATGTCGGGATAGCCGAGGTGCGCGATCGCGGCACCATCACGAAATCGGACGACGCCGTGGACGATCGACGTCGGATGGACGACGACCTCGATCCGGTCGTAGGCGAGGCCGAAGAGGAAGTGCGCCTCGATCACCTCAAGCCCCTTGTTGGCGAGAGTTGCCGAATCGATCGTGATCTTCGCCCCCATCGTCCACGTGGGGTGCGCGAGCGCTTCGGCGACGGTCACGTCGGTGAGCTCGTCACGCGTACGGCCACGGAACGGGCCGCCGCTCGCCGTGATGACGACGCTCTCGGGCTCGCCGAGCTGCGCGCACTGAAAGAGCGCGGAGTGCTCGCTGTCGACCGGGATCAGGAGGCCGCCTCCCCGCTCGCGGGCGCGCAGCGCCAGCTCCCCGGCCGCGACGAGGCTCTCCTTGTTCGCGAGCGCGAGCGTGACGCCGCGCTCGAGCGCCCACATCGTCCCCGGCAGCCCCGCGAAACCGAGCGTCGCGTTCAACACGAGCTCCGGTTCGGCACGCTCGAGCAACTCGGTCGGATCGCCTCCGACCTGCGTGTGCGGCGCGAGCGCGTCGATCGGCGTCGAGCCGGAGGTCGCGGCGACGAGCTCCAGGCCCGGGTTCGCCCGGATCACGTCGATCGCCTGGCGGCCGATGGAGCCGGTTGCCCCGAGGAGGGCGACGCGAGTCATCTTCACAGTGTGCCCAGGTCCGCAACGGGCACGTCCGGTGTCAGCCACCGGCACGTCGGCTCTACGCGAAGGCCAGGACCGTGAAGTACACGGCTGGTGCGGCGAAGAGCAGGCCGTCGATCCGGTCGAGCATGCCGCCGTGGCCGCCGAGGAGGGTGCCGGTGTCCTTCATGTCCATGTCGCGCTTCAGGAGCGACTCGAAGAGATCGCCGGCCGGCGCAGCGATCGAGACCGCCGCGCCGACGACGAGCGACTGGCCGATCGTCAGGTAGCCCTGCTTGTAGAAGGTGACGAAGGCGACGAACACGGTCGCCACGGTCCCGACGACGAACCCCTCCCAGGTCTTGCCGGGCGATGTCTTCGGCGCCATCTTGTGCCGCCCGACGAGCCGGCCGCCGACGTAGGCAAACGTGTCGCCCGCCCAGACTGCGAGGAGCACGCTGAACGCCGCGAGCCGGCCGTGCACGGGCAGGTCGCGGAGCAGGATCAGGAATGCGAGCCCGCCGCCGATCCAGAGCGCGCCCATCACCGTCCCGCTGATCGCGATCGTCGCGGCCTGACGAGCCTCCGAGATCGCCTTCAAGGCGAACGCGACGAGAAACGTCGACACGATGCCTCCGACCAGCCAGCCAATGCCGCCGATCTCCGCGCCCACGAGCCCGAGCGCCGCACCGACATAGCCGGCCGGCGCGAGGGGAGCAAGCGGCCGTGCGAGGAGCCAGTACTCGTGGAGGGCGAACGCCGCAGCAACCGCAGCGAGCGCGAAGAGCAGCCAGCCGCCGTAGTAGACGGTCGTGAGAACGATCGGGAGGCCGATTGCGCCGACGACGATGCGCGAGACGCCGTTGCTCATCGGCTCATCTGCCTCCGAATCGTCGGCGGCGCGACGCATATTCCGCCAGCGCAACGCGCAACTCACGCTCGCCGAAGTCGGGCCAGAGCTCGTCGACGAAGACGAGCTCCGTGTAGGCGAGCTGCCAGAGCAGGAAGTTCGAGATGCGCAACTCGCCGCTCGTGCGGATGAGCAGATCCGGATCGGGAAGCTCCGGGGCATACAGGTTCGCCGCGAAGACGTTCTCGTCGATCTCAGCGGCGTCGACGCCGCTTTCGACGATGCGTCGTGTCGCCTCGACGAGCTCGGCACGGCCGCCGTAGTCGAACGCCACCCACAGGTTGATCCGTGTATTCAGCTCGGTGCGGTCCTCCATTGCCCCCATCCGCCGGCGGAGCTCTTCGGGCGCGCGGTCGCGCCGTCCGATGAACCGCACGCGCACCCCCTGTTCCGCGAGGTCGGGCAACTCGCGCTCGATCGTCTCCGCGAAGATCTGCATCAGCGCGTCGACCTCGTCCGGAGGACGCGACCAGTTTTCGGTGGAGAACGCAAAGACCGAAAGATCCTGAATGCCGACATCGATCGACGCTTCGACGACGCGCCGCACGGTACGCGCGCCCGCACGGTGCCCGGCGGCGGTCGGCAGGCCGCGCCGTTTCGCCCAGCGGCCGTTCCCGTCGAGGATGATCGCGACGGAGCGCGCGACCTCGGGGAGGTCGACGTCCGGCAGCGGCCGGATGCGTGCGAGGGTGCGGATTCGTCCGAGAAGGTTCATGGAGAGAGGAGCACCTCTACACCTCCATGATCTCGGCTTCTTTGCGCTTCAGTAGGTCGTCGATCTTGCCGACGTGCTCGTCGGTCAGCTTCTGCACCCGGGTCTCGGCCGCGCGCTCGTCGTCGTCACCGGCGTCGCCGTTGCGCACGAGCTCCTCGAGATGCTTGATGGCGTCACGGCGGACATTCCGAACCGCGACGCGCCCTTCCTCGGCCATCTGCCGGACGACCTTGACGAGCTCCTTGCGGCGCTCCTCGGTCAGCTGCGGTATCGGCAGCCGAACGAGCTTGCCGTCACTCGATGGCGTGAGCCCGAGGTCCGACTCGAGCACCGCCTTCTCGATCTGCTTGATCGCTGACGGGTCGAAGGGCTGGATCGTCAGCATCCTCGGCTCGGGAGCGCTGATGGTGGCGAGATTCTTGAGGGGCGTCGGCGTGCCGTAGTAGTCGATCTGAATGCGATCGAGCAACGCCGACGACGCCCGTCCCGTCCGAACCGAGTTGAAGTGCTCGTGTGTTGCTTCGACCGACTTGTCCATGCGTTGCGTCGCGTCGCCCAGGAACTTCTCGATCACCGTTGGTCTCCTTCGGCAGAGGTCGTGACAAGGGTGCCGATCCGCTCGCCCTTCGCGACGCGCCCGATATTGCCGGGTGCGAGCTCGAAGACGTGGATCGGCAGATGGTTGTCCATGCATAGCGAGAGCGCCGTCGTGTCCATCACCTTCAGGCCGCGCTCGATCGCCTGCAGGTGCGTCAGCTCAGGGATCAGCTTCGCCGCCGGATCGGTGCGCGGGTCGCCGTCGAGCACGCCCTCGACACCGTTCTTCGCCATCAGGATCGCCTCGGCCCCGATCTCGAGCGCGCGCAGCGCGGCAGCCGTGTCGGTGGTGAAGAACGGGTTGCCCGTGCCGGCTGCGAAGATCACGATGCGGCCCTTCTCGAGGTGGCGCACGGCGCGGCGCCTGATGTACGGCTCGGCGACCTCCTGTACCTCGATCGCCGACAGCACGCGCGTGTCCGCCCCATGGCGCTCGAGCGCCTCCTGCACCGCGAGCGAGTTCAGGACGGTCGCGAGCATGCCCATGTAGTCCCCCGTTGCCCTGTCCATCCCTTCGGCCGCCGCGGCCATCCCGCGGTAGATGTTGCCCCCGCCGATCACGACGGCGATCTCGAGCCCTTCCGCGCGCACGTCGACGAGCTCGCGAGCTACGAGGTCGATCGTGTGCGCGTCCAGCCCGTACTCCTCCGAGCCCATGAGCGACTCGCCGGACACCTTCAGCAGGATGCGCCGGAACGCAGCGGCGGCGCTCGGTTTCGGCGCCGCAGCCACTAGAGGCTCGAGACCGAGTACCACGCGTAGTCGAGCAGGTCGATGCCGCGTTCCTTCAGCACCTGGGCGACGGTACCCGTCGACTCGTCTGCGCGATACCACGTCTGCTCGGTGAGCACCGACTCGCCGTAGAACTTCTTCTGGAGCTGACCCTCGACGATCTTCTCGCGGAAGTTCTCGGGCTTCGACAGCACGTCGTCCGCGCTCGACAGGATCTGCCGCTCGGCGGCGACAAGCTCCTCGGGCACCTCGTCGCGCGAGCCGTACGTCGGCCGAGCGAACGTGAGATGCAGCGCGAGGCTCCGCGCGGCCTGCGGATCGCCGCCCTTCGTGCGGACGAGCGCGCCGACCCGGCCCGGTGGGTGGATGTAGGAGGAGAGGAGCTCGTCCCCCGAGGCTTCCATCCGCTTCGACCCGATGATCTGGATGTTCTCGCCGAGCTTCGCTGCGACCGCAACGCGCTCATCCTCGAGGGCCGCCACCGCGTCCTCTCCCTCGGCCTCGACGCGCTCGAGCACCTTGCCGACGAACGACTGGAAATCGTCGTTCTTCGAGACCGGCTCGGTCTCGCAGCCGATAGCCGCGATCGTGGCGACGCTCCCGGCGAGTCGCACATCGACCTTCCCTTCGCTCGTCTCACGGCCCGCGCGCTTGGCCGCCTGCGCCATTCCCTTCTCGCGCAGCAGCTTGACCGCCGCGTCGAAGTCGCCCGCGGTCTCCTGCAGGGCGCGCTTGCAGTCCATCATCCCCGCGCTCGTTGCGCCGCGGAGCTCCTTCACCATGGCGGCGGAGATCTGGGTCACGCGGTCGCCCCTTCCTCGGTTCCGGCCGGCTCCCCGCTGGGTGCCGCCTCGGGCTCGACCGGTGGCGCCGCTGCCGGCTCCGCAGGAACCGCGGCATCCGCCGGTGGAGCTGCAACGGCCACCGCCGGCTCGGACTCGGGCTCCGCCTCGGTCTCGGGGGCCGCGCCGGGCTCGGGAGCTTCGGCGGGCACCTCCTCGCTACCGCCGTTCCGCGGTGCCTTCAGTTCGGCAGGGGTCACCTTCTGCTTGCCAGCTTCGATGCCGGCGGCAATCGCCTTCACCACGAGGGCGCACGAACGGATCGCGTCATCGTTGCCCGGGATCACGAACTGGGCCTCGTCCGGGTCGCAGTTCGTGTCGACGAGAGCGATGACGGGCAGGCCGAGCCGGCGTGCCTCGCGGACCGCAAGCTGCTCCTTCTTGAGGTCGACGATGAAGATCGCGTCCGGCTGTCGCCGCATGTCGGCAACACCGCCGAGGTTCGACTCGAGCTTCTCGAGCTCCGCTTCCATCTGGATTCGCTCCTTCGCCGGAAGCAGGTCGAGCATGCTGTCCTGCTTGAGGCCGCGGAGCTCGTGCAGCCGCTGGATCCGGTCGGAGATCGTCCGCCAGTTCGTCAGGAGTCCGCCGAGCCAGCGGTTGTTGACGTACGGCATGCCGACGCGGCTCGCCTCATCCCGCACGGCGTCCTGCGCCTGCTTCTTCGTCCCGACGAACAGCACGGAGCCGCCGCGCTCGGCGATCGCCTTCGCAAAGTTGTATGCGTCGTCCAGAAGCTGCTGCGTCTGGGTGAGGTCGATGATGTAGATCCCGCCGCGCTCGTTGAAGATGAATCGCTTCATCTTCGGGTTCCAGCGGCGGGTCTGATGGCCGAAGTGAACGCCGGCCTCCAGAAGCTCCTTCATGGAGACAACGGGCATGAGAGCCCCTTTCCTGGTTTGACTGCGATGACTCCGGCGGGCCTCGGTGGAAGCCGGCATGAGCTGCCGGCCACCCTCCACCTCGGGGTTCCCACCGGTTCGAGGGAACGACTGAGAGCCTGAATGGTAGCCGCCCGCGGCGAGTGCGCTTGCGGACCCTCAGGAGCGGGCGGCGCCGATGAGCCCGTCGAGGTAGGCGGCGAGGTCGGGCGGAAGGTCGGAGCGGGCCTCGACGCGCTCGCCGGTGAAGGGATGCGGAAAGGCAAGCTCGGCGGCATGCAGGAACTGCCGCCCGAGTGCGGGCTCCTTCACGCCATAGACCGGGTCGCCGACCACCGGAAGCTCGATTGCGGCGAGATGCACGCGAATCTGATGCATGCGCCCCGTCTCGAGCCGCACTCGCACGAGCGCGTGCCCTGGCAGAAGCTGCTCGACGTCGAAGTGTGTGACCGCCGCCCGGGGCGAGTCGGTGTCGAGCGAGACCCGAGTCGGCTCGCTGCGGTCGCGGCCGATCGGCGCCTCGATCCGGCCGCTGCGCGAACGCGGGCGGCCGCGCACGAGCGCGAGGTAGGTTCGCTCGAGCGCGCGCTCGCGCACGAGCTCCTGGAGCAGCGAATGGGCCTCCGCCGAGCGCGCAAGCACCATCAGCCCTGAGGTATCCCGGTCGAGACGGTGCACGATGCCGGGCCGGCCGTCCTCGCCCCCGGCGATCTTTCCCGCCAGGGCATCGACGAGTGTCCCGGTTGCGTGCCCGGCGCCGGGGTGCACGACGAGCCCTGCGGGCTTGTCGACCACGAGCAGGTGCTCGTCTTCCCACGCGATTTGGGGCGCCGGCGGACGCGCGACGATCGCGGGGGTCACCGGCTCAGCGAGCTCGACGTCCTCCCCGCCCTCGAGCCGAAAGCTCTTTGCCCGGGCGACCCCATTGACGAGAGCACCGAGCTCGACAGCCCGCTCCGCGGCAGCTCGAGAGCCGAGGTGCGTGGAGAGAAAACGGTCGAGGCGCTCGCCCGCTGCCGCGGGGGGAACGGCAAGCTTCATCGAGCGGCGACGTCGAGTGTCCGCCGCGGCGGCCGTGGCTTTCTGTCCGTGCCGACGAGGGCGCCGAGGAGGATGGCTACGCCGAGAACGATGAACGAGTCGGCGAGGTTGAACGCCGGCCAGTACCGGAAGTCGATGAAGTCGGTGACGTGACCGAGCCGGATACGGTCGACGAGATTGGACACGCTGCCGCCGATCAGCAGACCGAGCGCGGCCGGTAGCACCGGGTGGCGCGAGCCCGAACGGGCGAAAAACGCGAGCATCCAGGCGATTGCGACCGCCGTGATCAACGTCACGCCCGTCGTCGCGCCCGCGAAGATCCCGAAGGCGATACCGGTGTTCTGCACGTGATGGATCGAGAGCGGGCCGACCACGTGCTTGGCCTCGTCGAGGCGAAGCGTCTGCGTGACGACGCGCTTGGTCACCTGATCGGCCAGCAACGCCGCGACCGCGACCGTCGCAAGGCCGACCCACTGCCAGATGCCCGCCCCAAGCGAGCGCTCGGCGACCGAAACCGGCGCGATCGCGTCTGTCGACGACCCTACTCGCACGTCGGGCGCCGGCCGATGCGGCTCGGTCACTCCGCCCGTCGCTGATCGTCGATGCAGAGCCGCGCCCAGGGAATCGCCGAGAGCCTCTCGGCGCCGATCGGCTTGCCGCAGACCCCGCACGTCCCGTAGGAACCGGAGTCGATGCGGGCGAGGGCGGCCTCGACCTCCACGAGAACGTGCTGAGCGCCCTCCTGGAAGCCGGCGTCGAGCTCGCGCTCATAGGTCGCCGATGCCGTGTCGGCCAGATGATTGTCGACACCACCGGCGGAGAGCTCGCCGAGCTCGTCCTCGATGCTCCCCCCGCTTTCGCCCTGCAGATGGTCGACAGCGTGCGTCAATCGTTCACGCTCCTCGAGGAGGAGCTTGCGGAATGCGTCGGTATCGATGTCGGTCACTCGCGTTCCTTTCCCGGACTGCTCGCCGCAGTGAGCCTCCGCTCGGTCTCGTCGTGATCGGCTCCTGCCAGCTGAACAATCTTGTCCCGCGAGGAGTGCCCCGAAACGATCGCGATGTCGCGTGCCGCGAGCCCGAGCGTCTCTGAGAGGAGCCGGCGGACGTCGTCATTCGCCTTTCCTGCCTCGGGAGCGGCCGCAACGCGCACCTTCCAGGCCGTGCCGTGTCGTCCGACGATGCCCGGGCGGGACGCACCCGGCGCGACGCGCAGCCGGAGCCGAATCGAGTCGCTCACGCGCCCAAGGTTACCCCCAGGCGAAGTCCCGTCCGGTCCAGGGGCCTTCTTCCTCATCCGTCTCGAACGTCGCGACCGGCGGCAACGGGGGAAGCGCGTCGCCTTGAGGCTCGTCGGCGTCGCGCGGTAGAGCGGCCTGGAACTCGCGTGTGTCCTCACGCTTGGGCCATCGCTCCACCGCCGGAAGCGGGGCGGGATCCGCGCGAGCTGCATCGCCCACCCGGTCGAGCGGCAACTCCGTGCGCGACTCCTCGACGAGACCGAGTGCTGCCCGCAGCAGCGTCTCGACGCGGCGGACCTCGGCGAACAGCCGCTCGCGCTCGCCCTGCGCAGCGCGTGTGACCGAGCGTGCCTCCTGGTGTGCCTCGGCGATGATCACCTCGGCCTCGCGTTTGGCAGCCTCTTTCGCGTCGGTGGCGGCGCGCTCGGCGGACACGAGCGTCGAAGCAAGCAGCGACTCGCGCTGTTTCAGCTCGCCGAAGCGCTGCTCCACGTCCTCGAGCTTGTCGGTCAACTCGCCGCGCTCGCGCCAGACGTCCTCGAAGCTGTCCGCCACGTCCTCGAGCAGCTGCTCGGTCTCCCGGCGCCTGTAGCCGCCGAGCAAGCTCCGTCCGATCTTCACGTGCCTGAGCTCAACTGGGGTGTAGCGCATGCCCTAGCCCCTCCGTTTCTACAAACGATTCAGGATCGAGATGACGATTTGGCTGATCACGCCGAGCGCGATGATCGCGACCATCGGCGAGAAATCGATTGGCCCCGCCCGAAACGGAAGGATCCGCCTCCAGAGGCGTAGGTACGGCTCGCAGACGTCGTTGAGGAAGCGCTGCACCGGCCGCAGCGAATAGGGCAGCTGCACCCACGACGTGAGCACGTAGAGGATCAGGGTCAGCCCGTACACGGTCGTGAAGACGAAGACGAATCGGGCAGCCGCTCCCGTGGCGTCAAGCACCATAGATCGGCCCTTTCGGGGCGCCGGGCGCTTCTCCTACGCCTGGTTGTAGAAGCCGCCGCGCTCGAGCAGCGCGGCGCGCTGCTCGGCAGAGACCTCGACATTCCGCGGCGTCAACAGGAAGACCTTGTCGGCGACCCGTTGCATCCCGCCGTTCAGCGCGTAGGTGAGGCCACTTGCGAAGTCGATCAACCGCTTTGAGAGCTCGGTGTCGGCACCCTGGAGGTTGAGGATCACAGGGATTCCTTGCTTGAACTTGTCGGCGATCTGCTGCGCGTCGTTGAAGCTCCGCGGCAGGACGAGGTGCACCTTCACGCTCGACGGGCCTGGGACCGCCTCGATCGCAGGCCGCATCTCACGCACCGACGCGCGCGACGGCCGCACGGCTGGCACGCGCGAGGTCGGCTGATCGGATTCCGACTCGGTCCAGTCGTCGAAATCCTGCTGGCGGCGACGCGGCGTCAGGCGGCGCACATTCGGTCGTTCCCGGTAGCTCTGCTCGAGGCTCTCCTCCGCAGCGATGCCATCCTCGTCGTCCCAATCGTCATCCTCCTCGGCGATGCCGAAGTAGACGAGCGTCCGAGACCAGAGATCGGCGAGGGCCATTTGCAGGAGATGTTAATCGCGAAACAGGATCGAACCAACGCGAACGTGCGTCGCACCCTCTTCCGCAGCGATCGCGTAGTCCTGCGTCGTCCCCATCGAGAGCTCCTCGAGGCCGTGGTCGGTGGCGAGCCCGCGCAGGCGGGCAAACCACGCACGGGAGCTCTCGGCGCTCGCGGCCGCCGGCGGCATCGTCGACAGGCCTCTGACCCCGTAGGCGAGGTACTCGGGCAGCTCGTCGACCGAGACGCCGCCTTTCGAGCCTTCGCCGGCAAGGTTGACCTGCACGAGCGCAGGCACCTCGAGGCGGCGCGCCGTCGAATGCGAGTCGAGCGAGTGGACGAGCTCGCAGGTCCGGTTGACGACCTTCACCTTGTTCGACTGGAGCCGGCCGATGAAATGCCAGCGGAAGGCATCGCCGTACTCGGCGTGTTTCTCCTCGAGGTCCTGCGCGCGGTTCTCCCCCACCACCACCACGCCTGCCTCGATCAGCACGGCCATGTCACGCAACGCTACGTATTTCGTCGCGGCGACGATCGTCACACCGTTCCCGACCTGCTCCCGAATATCCGCAAGCCGCGCTCGGACGTGATCAGCCGACAGCACCGAGCACCCCCTGAACGCCTCGCGCACGCCCGTCTCGCCGATGGGAGAAGAAGAGCTCCGGATTGCAGTGCGTGCACAGGTCGACACGTTCGACTCGCTCGACTCCCGCTGCGCGCAGGGCTCGTTCCGCCGCCGACCACAGATCGAGCTTCCCGCCCGCCGTCAGGTCGTCGTCGAACAGTGCGGAGACCTCGGCCCCGACCTCGTAGCAGCACGGCCCGATCGCCGGCCCGACCACCGCCGCGAGCTCCGAGCCGCGCTCGGATCCGTCGCCGAGAACCGCCACGCCGGCCGCGACCACGCCGCCCGCGAGCCCGCGCCAGCCTGCGTGGAGCACCGCGAGCGCGGGGACACCGCTCCTGCGGGCAATCGCGATCGGCAGGCAGTCGGCCGACATCGCAAGCAGCGAGATGCCCGGTTCGTCGGTCCAGAGACCGTCGCCCGGCTCGCCCCGGGCAGCTGGACGGGCGCGATGCACCGTCCGTGAGTGCACCTGGCGGTTGAACGCCAGCGCGTCGGCGGGAACGCCCGCCGCCGCGCATGCGCGGCGACGGTTCTCGTCGACAAGCTTGCGGTCGTCACCGGTGCCGATCGACAGGTTGAGCGAGTCATACGGGGGATCGCTGACTCCCCCTGCGCGCGTGGTGAATGCGACCACGTACCCCGGCTCGTCCCAACGGATCATAGTCGCAGCTCCTTCGCGCGCTCGAGGAGCGCCTCACGCGTGTTCAGCGCGGGACTCCTGACGACCTCGTCGAGCAGCGTTCGCAAGGTGCGGCCGAGCTCCGGGCCCGGCCTGTAGCCCGCGGCGAGCAGGTCGTCGCCGCCGATCGCGAGATCGCGCAGACGATGCGGGCTCGTCAGCTCCTGCTCGACCATTGCCCGGAAGCCTGCGAGCTTGTCGAGCTCGGCCTCCGGCACCGCCTCACCCGGGCGCCGCTTACCCCGCAGATCGGCCTCCTTGTGATCCAGCAGGTCGAACGCGACACCCGCGCCGTGACGAGCGAGGAGCCGTCGCGCCCGGAGCGGATCTGCGCGGCCAGGATCGAGCATGTGCGCTCGCACGATGCGCGTCACTCGCTTGCGCAACTCGGTGGGATAGCGAAGACGGCTCATCGCCGCGACGGCCAGATCGGCGCTCGCCTGCTCGTGACTGCGCGCCGCGACGCCCGGCTTCGCGTAGTAGTGCAACCGCCCGTCGATGCCTCGCCATGCGACGTACGGCTTGCCGAGGTCGTGGAAGAGCGCCGCCAGCCGAACCTGAAGCGGCGCGCCCGCGTCCGCCGCCGCCTGAACGACCTCGAAGGTGTGCTCGTCGACCGTGAGATCGTGATACCGGCTTTCCTGGTCGAAGCCGATCGAGCGTTCGAACTCCGGCAGGAGCGCGACGAGCACTCCAGTGTCACGCGCGACGCGCAGCGCCCTCGCGGGCTCGGCGCCGAGCAGGAGCTTCGAAAGCTCGCCGAGACCGTCCGAGGCGAGCCCGCCCCCGACGCGCTCTCCGGAGACGAATGCAACGTTCCCTGCCTCGTCACGCATCTGCTGAACCGTGTCCTCGTCGGGCTCGAGCCCGAGCTGCGAGATGAACCGCAATCCCCGCACGAGACGCAGCGGGTCTTCGGCGAAGCTCGCTGTCGACACGGTGCGCAGGATCCGGCGCTCGAGATCGTCACGGCCTCCATACGGATCGATGAGCGAGCCGTCAACGAGTCGTCGCGCCATCGCGTTGATCGTGAAGTCGCGGCGCGCCAGATCCGTCTCGACGGTCGCCGAAGGATCGACGACGATCTCGAAGTCGTGCCGGCCCGGGCCGGTCGAGATCTCCCGGCGCGGCGGCGCGAGCTCGATCCCTTTCGGCGCTCGGTTCCGAACCCCGCGATCGTGCGGGTAAAACCGAACCCCGACGGCGCGGCCCGCGACGGTCAGCTCGTCTGTGTGCCCGTACGGCGCGAGTGCGGCGCGGAGCCCGTCGATGTCGACGCCGGGAACGAGGAAGTCCGAGTCCTTCGCGTCGAGCCCGAGCAGCGCGTCGCGCACCGCGCCGCCGACGACGTACGCATCCAGCTCGAGAGAGCGGACATAGTCCTCTACTCCGGTCACGCCGACTGCAACGGTTACTGGAGCGCGATCGCTTCGATCTCGACGAGCGCGCCGGATGGGAGTTTCGCCACCTCGACGGTCGACCGCGCGGGAGGCGTACCGCCGACGTGCTTCGCGTACACCTCGTTCATCCCTGGAAAGTCGTCGAGGCTCTGCAGGAACACCGTTGTCTTGACGACATTCTCGAGCGACGTTCCAGCGGCCGCGAGGATCGCACGGAGGTTCGCGAACACCTGCTCGGTCTGCGCGCCGATCTCCCCGGGCGCAAGCTCCTTCTCACCGGGGCGAAGCGCGAGCTGGCCCGAGACGAAGACGAGCCCGTTCGCCTTGACCGCCTGGGAGTACGGTGCGCCCTGAAACGGCGCGGGCGCTTCCTCCGTACGAACCGCTTCCTTGCTCACAGTTCCTCCTTTGCTTCCGGTTCGGGACGGCAGGCCTGGCCCAGTGCGGCGCCGACCGCCTTGAAGATCGCCGCGAGCACGTGCTGCGGATCGGTGCCTTCGACGAGCCGCACGTGCAGATTCAGTTGCGCCGCGTCGGCGAGCTCGCGCAGGAAGCGCGAGGCGACGTCCGTCGAAAGACCGCCGACGCTCTGGCCCGAGAAGTCCACGTTTGTGACGAGTCGCGGCCGTTCGGAGCGCTCGAGCGCAGCCAATGCGAGCGCCTCGTCGGCGGGAACGAGCGCCCACCCGGACCCCGCCGCTCCAGGAGCCTCGAGGCGCTCTCCGAGCACGCGTCCGAGCGCCTCGCCGGCCGCCGCGGCCACCGCGTCCGCGCTTCCGGGTGCGACCTCGAGCGACAGCTTGAAGCGCGCGCTCCGGACGAGCTCGGTCACGAGATGATCGAGCATCGGCAAGCCGGTTGTGACCTTTGCGGATCCCGTCTTGGCAAGGGCCAGACGAACGCTTGTCTGCGTCTCGCTCATCGCGGACTAGCCGCCGAGCTCGACGCGCTCGATGCTCGCGCCGAGCGCGCGCAGGCGCTCGTCGATGCGCTCGTAACCCTTGTCGATCTGGTACGCGTCGCCGATCACCGAGGTTCCCTCGGCGCAAAGCGCCGCAATCACCATTGCCATGCCCGCGCGAATGTCGGGGCTCGACATGCGCTGGCCGTACAGGCGCGACGGGCCGGTTACGACCACCCGGTGCGGATCGCACAGGATGATTCGCGCGCCCATGGACACGAGCTTGTCGACGAAGAACAACCGGCTCTCGAACATCTTCTCGAACACGAGCACGGTGCCCTGCGACTGCGTCGCGACGACGACGGCGATCGACGTGAGATCAGCAGGAAACGCCGGCCACGGGCCGTCCTCGACTTTCGGGATCGCACCCCCGAGATCGTCGACGACGACGAGCTCCTGGTTCGCCGGCACGCGGACCCAGTCATCGCCCAGCTCGACCTCGACGCCGAGCCGTCGCAGGACGGGCAGGACCGGCCAGAGGTCGTCGGGCACGATCCCGTCGATCGTGAGGTCGCCGCCTGTCACCGCGGCCATGCCGATGAAGCTGCCGACCTCGACGTGTTCGGGGCCGATCGAGTAGCTGCCGCCCCGGAGGCGCTCGACACCGCTGATGTGGAGCACATTCGAGCCGACGCCGTCGATCGTCGCGCCGAGCGAGACGAGGAAGCGGCAGAGATCCTGGACGTGCGGCTCGCAGGCCGCGTTCGAGATCATCGTCTCGCCGGTCGTGAGCGACGCAGCCATGACGGCGTTCTCGGTTGCCATCACGGACGCCTCGTCGAGATGGATGTGAGCGCCGGCAAGCGTCCCCGACAACTCGTACCGCTCGCTGAGCTCGAACGCCGCGCCAAGCTCCGCGAACGCGTGGAAGTGCGGGTCGAGGCGGCGGCGGCCGATGATGTCGCCCCCGGGCGGCGGCACGCTTGCACGGCCGAGACGAGCGAGAAGGGGCCCCGCGAGCAGGAACGAGGCGCGGATGCGACTTGCGAGCTCGTGATCGACCTCGTGGCCGATGTTCTGCGCGCAGATGCGCACCTCGTTCGCTCCCGTCCATTCGACCTCGGCGCCGAGTTGCGACAGCAGGCCGAGCATCGTCAGGACGTCGCGGATCCGGGGTAGGTTCTGGAGCAGCACCGGCTCGTCGGTGAGCAGGCACGCTGCGAGAATCGGCAGCGCACCGTTCTTGTTGCCGGCGGCGCGAACCCGTCCGGAGAGCGGCTTGCCACCCTCGATCACGAACGAGTCCACGACGTGTCTGACGGTCGTCGAGGACACGGGAGCGCACTATGCTAGCGAGGCCTTGAACCCGACTCGCGCGCAGGCCTGGGAAACGCTCACCCGGCACACGAAGAGCGAGGCGCTGCTGCGCCACGCGCTCGCGGTCGAGGCCTCCACAGCGTCGTATGCCCGCCGGTTCGGCGAGGACGAGGAGTTGTGGCGGGTCACCGCGCTCCTGCACGACTTCGACTACGAGATCCACCCGACGCTCGACAAGCATCCCCAGGACGGCGCTGCGATTCTCCGCGAGGAGGGCTATCCGGAGGTCGTTGTCGAGGGTGTCCTCTCACATGCGAATCACCTCGAGCTGCCCCGCGACACGCCGCTGAAGAAATCGCTCTTCGCCTGCGACGAGCTCTCGGGATTCGTGCACGCTTGCGGGCTGGTTCGCCCGACGGGCCTCGACGGGCTCGAGCCGAAGTCGGTCAGGAAGAAGCTGAAGCAGCCGTCCTTCGCCGCCGGCGTCTCGCGCGACGACGTCTACGAGGGCGCCGAGCTCCTGGGCGTCGACCTCGACGACCACATCACGAACGTGATCGAGGCGTTGCAGCCGATCGCCGGTGAGCTCGGCCTCCGCACCGACGCCTCTTAGGCTCGCAGCTCGTCGAGGGCCGCCACCAGGCGCTCGAGATCACCCTCGTCGTTCCACCAGCCGACCGAGGCGCGCAGGAGATCGCTCGCGGGCAGGTTGCGGATGACGACGCCGCGGTCGTAGAGCGCCGCCGAGGCATCGGCAGCATCTCCGCGCGCACGAAAGGCGACGAGCGTCGCCTGGCCGGCCTGCGTGACGACGTCGTGCCCCGCGCCACCGAGCAGAGAACGACAATGCTCGGTCAGCTCGCGCGCCCGCTCGAAGCGGCCCGCGGGCAGATCGGTGAGTGCCGCCTCGAGGCCGGCGAGCGATGACGCGGGTGTGAAAATCGGGTCGAAGCGCGCCGCCCCGGCCTTCGGCTCCCAGGTTCCGGCGCCGATGTCGTACGTCTCGGCCGACGGATACGAGACGAGCCTCGGTCGCAGGGCGTCCGGCTCGCGGACATAGAGCGCTCCCGTCGCGTCCGGCCCGCAAAGCCACTTCTGGGCGCTGACGGTGTAGAAATCGGCCGCACCGGCATCGACCTCGAGCGCGCCGACCGACTGCGCGCCGTCGACGAGCACCGGCAGCCCCGACGACTCCTGGAGCTCCCGCCACGGGAAGAGCGTGCCGTCGATCCACGAGACCGCGGAGAGCGCAATCAGGCGCGTTCGCGAGGTGATCTGCTCGCGGATGAGATCGAAGACATCCTCGGCTCGCGTCTCACGCACCTTCGCGATCTGCAGCGATGCGCCCGCTGCGAGCAGCGGCCCGGTGAGCCCGAAGTGCTCGGCGTCCGTCGTCACGACCCCATCGCCGGCCTCCAATCCCAGGCCGGAGACGACGATGTGCACTCCCTGCGTCGTCGACGACGTCAAGGCGACGTTCGTCGTGGAGACGTGGATCTGAGCTGCTAGCAACTCGCGAACACGCTCACGCGTGGCGAGCATCTCGTCGAAATACGCGCGACCGCCCCGCCCGTGCTCGGCCTCCCACGTGCGAAGTCCCGCCATCGCCGCCGAGGTTTCGCGCGCGAGCGGCCCGAACGTGCCCGCGTTGAGGAACGCAAACGTGTCGAGGACGGGGAAGCGCGCACGCTCCGCGATCCAGTCGACGCTCACCGAAGGTCGAGCTCCACGGGCGCGTGATCCGAGAGGAGGCGCTTGTCGTGTGCCCGTTGCGCATCGGGCCAGCGCCGCACGGGCGTCGCCTCTGCTCCTCGAACGAGGATGTGGTCGATGCCGGGCCCCGCGGCGGAGAAGCCCCACTCCGGGCCGGTCAGCCCGGCGAGAGTGCGTGATCGCTCGGCCGAGACGTTGAAGTCACCGGCGAGCACCTGCACATCGCCGGGCTCCGCGAACGAGGCTGCGAACCACGCCGCGCGCAGGAGCTCCGCGTCCGCGAGGCGCTGGTCGGGGGGATAGCTCGTGCAGTGCAGGTTCGCGATGAGCAGCGTTCTGCCGTCGGACGCCGCGAGGCGGGCTGCCTGGACGATACGCCGCTCCTTCGCCCAGGTGAGACGAGCGACTGCGCCCAGCCCGAGGGCGCGCGCCTGGGCTTTGCGGAAGCGGTAGGGGTTCAGCGTGAGAACTCGATGCTCGAGCACGCGCAGGCCGGGCGAGAGCTGGCAGGCGATTCCCTGCCCCGAGAACGCCGAGCGGAGCACGCCGTGATGCAGGTCGGTGAGCGCGCGCCCGGCACGCGCGGTGATCGGAACTGGACCAAGCACGGGCCTCGCCGCTACATCCCCGATCGTGAATTCGCCGAGAGCCCACGCCGGCACCTCCTGGAGGCAGAGGATGTCGGGTGAGCCCGCGCTCGCGAGCCGCACCATCTCGCGCAGAAACGCGCGCCGCTGCGGCGGCACGGTGTTGCCGTGGAACAGGTTCCAGCTTCGGACGAGCACGCGCCTAAGCTACTTCCGTGCGTGTCCTGCTTGCCGATCCGCCCGCCTTCACGCCGTGGTACGACCACGAGCTCGCCCGGGCGCTCGGCGCCGCGGGCGCCGATGTCGAGCTCGTGACCTCGCGCTTCCGGTTCGGGGCCGTACCGCGCCCAGACGGTTACCGGCGAAGCGAGCGCTTCTATCCCGTCTCCTCGCGCCTGTTCACGCGCTCCCGGCTGCGACTGCCGTTGAAGGCGGTGGAGCATCTGGACGTGCTCGCGTCGCTCGCGCGTGCGAGACCCGATGTCGTGCACGTGCAGTGGCTCGCCCTGCCGCAAGCCGACGTCCGCCTGCGCTTTCGCGTGCCGGCGGTCTTCACCGCGCACGACCTGCTCCCGCGTCGCACGGCGTCACGCCGGGGGCTCTGGCAGCGCCTCCTCGCGCGCTTCGACCGGGTCGTCGTGCACACCGAGCGAGGGCGCGAGACCCTTGCCGAGCTCGGTGTCGACGCGCGCGTCATTCCTCACCCCGTGTATCCGAGCTCCGCGACGCGCTCGGACGACGGCCAGACCCTGCTCGCACTCGGCGTCATCCGTGCGTACAAAGGCCTGCCGGATGCGATCGAGGCGACGCGCCTGCTGCCCGACGCCCGGCTGATCGTCGCGGGTGACCCGGCGATGCCGCTCGACGGCCTGCGGAGTGCAGAGCGCGTCGAGTGGCGCCTCGGCTACCTCCCGCAATCCGAGCTCGACCGGGCGCTCTCCGAGACGACCGTCGCCGTGTTCCCGTATCGCGCCGAGCTCGATCAGTCGGGTGCGCTGTTGCAGGCGCTCGGCGCCGGCGTGCCGGCGGTGGTCTACGACGTCGGCGGGCTCGGGGAGCCGATCAGCCGCTTCGGCGCCGGACGCGTCGTCCCGGCCGGCGACGTGGAGGCGCTGAGCGCCGCCGTCGGCGAACTGCTCGGCGACCGCGACGCGCTCGCCGCTGCGCGCGCGGGCGCGGAGGCCGCACGCCGTGAGCTGACGTGGACGGCCGCAGCCGCACGGCACCTCGCGCTCTATCAGGAGCTGCAATGAGATTCGGCCGCTCGCCGCTCCGCGGGGTGATCAACCGTCAGCTCGACCTGTTCGTGCGGGATCATGCGGACGTGATCGAGGAAGCGGACACCACGTACGAGCGCTACACCGCTGCCGGTCGGGACGAGGCGGAGAAGCGCTACGGCGAGTATCTCGACGCCGTCGAGACCGGCACGGAGATCCTCGCCGACCTGCGCGACCACTTCGCCCAGACGCTGGACGCGGGCGACGCCCAGCGGTATCTCTCCGACTTCGACCGCGCGGTCGCAAAGCGGTTGCCGCCGTACGCCCTCGAGATCGAGAATCGCTGAGATGGCCGAGCGGATCGAGGATTACGCGCTTCTCGGCGACCTGCAGACCGCCGCCCTCGTCGGCCGTCACGGGTCGGTCGACTGGTTGCCGTTCCCGCGCTTCGACTCGAGCTCATGTTTCGGGGCGATCCTCGGCGGGCGAGAGCACGGCCGCTGGCTGCTCGCACCCGCAGGCGTGAACCATGCGACCTCGTGGTCGTACCGCGACGACACGCTCATCCTGGAGACCGTCTGGCAGACACCGACCGGCCGCGTGCGCGTGATCGACTTCATGCCCCCGCGCGAGTCGAAGCCGGACATCGTGCGGATCGTCGAGGGCCTCGACGGCAGCGTGCAGATGCGCACGGAGCTCGTGATCCGCTTCGACTACGGCTCGACGATTCCCTGGGTTCGTCGTCTCGAAGACGCCACGCTCCTCGCGGTCGGCGGGCCGGACGGCCTGACCCTGCGAACGCCCGTCGACCTCGAGCCCGAGGAGATGACGCACACCGCGGACTTCATCGTGCGTGCCGGCGATCGCGTCCCGTTCGTCTTGACGTGGTTCCCGTCGCACGAGAGCCTGCCAAAGCCTGTCGACGCGGAAGCTGCGCTCGCGGACACGGAGGCATTCTGGCGCGACTGGATGAGCGGCTGTGTCTACGAGGGCGAGCATGCCGGCCCGGTCCGGACATCGCTCGTCGTGCTCAAGGCGCTCACGTACTTGCCAACGGGCGGCATCATTGCCGCGCCGACGACGTCGCTGCCGGAGCAGATCGGTGGCGTGCGCAACTGGGACTACCGCTACTGCTGGTTGCGCGATGCGACCTTCTCCCTCTACGCGTTCATGAACGCGGGGTACATCGACGAGGCTCGGGCCTGGCGCGAGTGGCTTCTGCGCGCAGTGGCGGGCGACCCCGCGAAGGCGCAGATTCTCTACGGCGTCGGCGGCCAGCGGCGCATCGCCGAGTCCGAGCTCGAATGGCTGCCGGGGTACGCCGGCTCACGGCCAGTGCGGATCGGCAACGCAGCACACGAGCAGTTCCAGCTCGACGTGTACGGCGAGGTGATGGACGTCCTGCACCAGGCGCGCGTGCACGGCCTCGATCCCGACGATCATGCCTGGTCGTTGCAGCGCAACATCATGGACTTTCTCGAGGGCGCATGGGACAAGCCGGACGAAGGCATCTGGGAGGTGCGCGGGCCACGGCACCACTTCACGCACTCGAAGGTGCTCGCGTGGGTTGCGTTCGACCGTGCGGTCGAAGCCGTCGAGCGCTGGGACCTCCGCGGTCCGCTCGATCGGTGGCGGCAGCTGCGTGCGGAGATCCACGAGGAGGTTTGCCGCGAGGCGTTCAACGTCGAGCTCGGGTCATTCACGCAGGCGTACGGCTCCAGCGAGCTCGACGCATCGACCCTTCTGATCCCGCTCGTCGGCTTCCTCCCCGCCGATGACCCGCGCGTCGCCGGGACGATCAACGCGATTCAGCGCGACTTGACGCGTGACGGATTCGTCGAGCGATACAAGGTGCAACAACGAAACGACGTCGACGGTTTGCCGGGCGGCGAGGGTGTCTTCCTGCCCTGCTCGTTCTGGCTCGTCGACGCGCTGCTGATGCAGGAGCGTGACGACGAGGCGCGCGCGCTCTTCGAGAGGCTCCTCGCGATCCGCAATGACCTCGGCCTGATCTCCGAGGAGTACGACCCGGTCGAGAAGCGCCTGCTCGGCAACTACCCGCAGGCGTTCACGCACGTCGGGCTCGTCAACTCGGCGTACAACCTCTCGCACCACGCAGGCCCGGCGCACCAGCGGTCGCAGAGGGGTTAGCGATGGCCGAAGTGGTGCGCCCGTGGCAGCGCACGAGTGACTTCCGCTTCGCTCGCAGCCTTGCGCGCAAGAGGCCCGAGTGAGACGACCTCGCTGACGAGCAGGTTGACGTTGCGGCCGTGCCGCTCGAGACGCCCACGGGCGAGCAGCAATGGCTCCCCGCGGACGACAGAGCGATTGGCCTCGTAGACCTGCGGGGGCAGGATCAGGTTCGCCTGGCCGTGCTCGTCCTCGAGCAGCATGAAGACGACCCCGTTTGCCGTCGCGGGCCGCTGCCGCGCGATCGCCATACCCGCCACCTGGATGAGCGCGCCGTGCGGGGTCTCCGGCAACTCGGCACTCGTCGCCACACCGGCGGGCAGATGCGGCCGCAGTAGCTCGAGTGGATGGACCCCGACCGAGAGCGACGTGTGCCTGTAGTCGGCGAGCATCTGCTCCCATGGGGTTTGCGGGGGGAGATCGGGAATCTCCGCGGTTGGCTCGAGCGGTAGCGCAAGCTGGCGGTTGCCGCCTCGCACCGAATGGCCGCGAGAGGTGACGCCGAGCCGCCAGAGCAACTGTCGTCGCGGGCCCCATTCGTCGCATGCACCGGCAGCGACGAGCGCCTCGAGCGCGTCGGTCTTCACGGCCGCGCGCCGTGCAAGATCACCGAGGTCGGCGTACGGCTGCAGCGCCTCGAACGCTATTGCGTCCTCCTCGCCGACCGAGTGCACATAGCCGAGCCCCACACGCACGACGCCGTCCTCGATCGAGCACTGCGCCTGCGAGCGGTTGACGTGCGGCGGCCGCACCTCCACCCCGCGCCGCTGGGCGTCGCGCACGAGCGACGACGGTGGGTAGAAGCCCATCGGCTGCGCGTTCATGAGCGCGCACAGGAACTCGGCCGGGTAGTAGCGCCGCAGCCACGCCGACTGGTAGGCGAGCAGCGCGAACGCAGCGGCGTGCGACTTCGGGAAGCCGAAGCCCGAGAAGCCGACGAGCTTGTCGTAGATCACGTGAGCGGTCGGCTCGGCGATGCCGTTGCCGAGACAGCCCGCGATGAAGCGCGGCCGGTAGGCCTCGATCGCCTCCTCGCTCCGCTTGCGGCTCATCGCCCGGCGCAACCCTTCCGCCTCGCCGACCGAAAAGCCCGCCGAGGCCATCGCAACGTCGAGTACCTGGTCTTGGAAGACGACGACACCGAGCGTGTCGCGCAACGGCTCCCGAAGGGACTCGTGCTCCACTGGCGGCTCGAAGCCCGGGTCGTCGCGCTTTGCCTGGCGGTGCTTGATGTACGGGTGCACCGCCTTGCCCTGGATCGGGCCCGGCCGGACGAGCGCGACCTGCACGGTCAGGTCGTCGAGGTTCTCGGGCCGCGTCTGGAGCAGGCTCTGCATCTGCGCGCGGCTCTCGATCTGGAAGACACCGACGGTGTCGGCCTGCTGGATCTCGGCGTACACGGCCTCGTCGGTGAGCGAGATGCGCGAGAGGTCGATCGTCTCACCGCGCAGGCGCGCAATCCGGTCGATTGCGTCCTCGACGGCGGAGAGCATGCCGAGACCGAGCAGGTCGATCTTCAGGAAGCCGGCATCGCCGCAGCTGTCCTTATCCCACTGGCAGATCTGCCGGCCCGCCATCGCGGCGGGCTGCACGGGCACGAGATCGATGAGCGGCCGCGTCGAGATGATCATGCCGCCCGGGTGCTGGCTGATGTGACGCGGCAGTCCCGCGATCTCGCGCGTCAGCTCCCGGAATGCCTCCCAGCGCGGCCCCGTATGCGAGCCCGGCACGCCTGCAAGCTCGTCCCCGACGCGTGTCGCGTCCCAGCCGTCGGTAACACGCGCGAGCCGCTCGAGCTCGGCGAACGGCAGGCCGAGCGCCTTGCCAACATCGCGGATCGCGCCGCGCGAACGGTAGGTGGAGAAGCTCGCGACGAGCGCGGCGTGCTTACGGCCGTAGCGCTCGGTGACGCGAACGATCAGCTTCTCGCGGATCTCGCGTGGGAAGTCGAGGTCGATGTCGGGGACAGCGACCATCTCGTCGTTGATGAACCGGCCGAGCGAGAGCCCGGCCTTGACGGGGTCGACGTGCGAGAGGCCCGTCAGGTAGCAGACGATCGAGCCGACGCTCGAGCCACGGCCCCGGCCCGGCGGCAGCGCATGCCGCGGGCTTCCCGGCCCGCGCACCTCGAGCGCGCAGTCGCGGGCGAGCTCGAGCACCTCCCAGTGGAGCAGGAAGAACCCGGAGAGCCCGAGGCGCGCGATCAGCGCAAGCTCGTCGTCGAGCCGCTCGCGTGCGCGGCGCTTGTGACCGTTCGCGGTCGCGTAGCGCTCGACAAAGGCGTGGTCGCAGATCGCATGCAGCTGCACGTCGGCGGGGTCGACGCCGTCGGAGAAGTCGGGGTAGCGGTAGCCGAGCTCCTGCGTG
>JBBQLT010000001.1:0-218283 GCA_038328165.1 Gaiellales bacterium | reverse complement strand
ACGATCGTGCGCTCGCCGCTCTCCACCTCCTGCTGCCAGCGGAAGGCCGACTCTTCGATCTCGCCTTGCACGAACCCGGCCTCCACCGCTGCCACCGCGCCACCGAGCTCGTCGATTCGTTCGATCAGAGTCGACGCGCGTCGTTCGAGCTCGTCGGTGAGCGACTCGATGTAGTACGACCCGCCGAGGGGGTCCGCGGTGTCGAGCGTGCCGCCCTCCGCGGCGATGATCTGCTGTGTGCGCAGCGCGAGCTTCGCGGCGCGCTCACTCGGCAGAGCGAGCGCCTCGTCGAACGAATTCGTGTGCAGCGACTGCGCGCCGCCGCACACCGCAGCGAGGGCCTGTATCGCCACGCGCACGACGTTCGACTCGGGCTGCTGCGCGGTCAGCGTCGAGCCCCCGGTCTGCGCGTGGAAGCGCAGCGCTTGCGCTTTCGTGTTCGTGACCCCGAAGCGGTCGCGCATGATCCGCGCCCACAGGCGGCGCGCCGCGCGGAACTTCGCAACCTCCTGGAAGAAGTCGTTGTGCGCGTTGAAGAAAAAGGAGAGCCGCGCCCCGAAGTCGTCCGGGGAGAGCCCCGCAGCGACAGCCGCGTCGCAGTAGGCGATCCCGTTCGCGAGCGTGAACGCGAGCTCTTGCACGGCTGACGAGCCCGCCTCGCGGATGTGATAGCCGGAGATCGAGATCGTGTTCCACGACGGGATCCGCTCGGCGCAGTAGGCGAACAGGTCGGTCGTGAGCCGCATGGAGGGACGCGGCGGGAAGATGTAGTTCCCGCGCGCGATGTACTCCTTGAGGATGTCGTTCTGCACGGTTCCCTTGAGCGCGCTCGACGGCACGCCCTGCTCCTCGGCGACGAGCTCGTAGAGCAGCAGCAAGAGCGACGCCGGCGCGTTGATCGTCATCGACGTCGAGACCTCGTCGAGCGGGATCCCGCCGAGGAGGATCTCCATGTCGGCGAGCGAGTCGATCGCGACGCCGGTGCGGCCGACCTCGCCAAGCGCGCGGGGGTCGTCCGAGTCGTAACCGAGCTGCGTCGGCAGGTCGAAGGCGATCGAGAGGCCCGTCTGCCCCCGGGCGAGGAGATAGCGATAGCGCTCGTTCGACTCCTCGGCGGAGGCGAATCCCGCGTACTGCCGGATCGTCCAGGGGCGCCCGCGGTACATGTCCGGGTACGGGCCCCGCGTGTAGGGGAACTCGCCGGGGAGCTCGAGCCCCGTGGTCGCGTCGTCGGCCGTGTAGACGGACTTGACCTCGATGCCGGATTCGGTCTCGCGGTGATCGGCGGTCGACACGAGCTGGAATCCTACGCGGCAGCGCTCGGCGCGTAGGCTTGCACGATGGTTCGCGTCCGCCTCTTCGCCGGTCTGCGCGAGCGGGCAGGCTGGTCCGTGCGCAATGTCGACGCGGCGACCGTCGCCGACGTCTGGGGCGCGCTCGAGCTCGGTGACGAGCCTCGCGGCCTCCTGTACGCGGTCAACAAGATCTACGCCGAGCGCAACCACCCGCTCTCCGACGGCGACGAGGTCGCGCTGATCCCGCCCGTCTCGGGCGGAGCCTTCCTGCTCAGCGAGGAACCGCTCTCGCTGGACCGTGCTGTCGACGAGGTGCGCGACGAGCAGGCGGGCGCGATCGCGACGTTCAGCGGCACGACGCGCATCGAGTCGCGTGGACGGGCGGTCGAGCAGCTCGACTACGAGGCGTACGAGGGGATGGCCGAGGCAGTGATGGCTGAGATCGCAGAATCGCTACGCGCCCGCTACGAGCTCTGCGCGATCGCGATCCACCACCGAACCGGGCGCGTCGGGATCGGCGAGACCTCCGTGGTCATTGCCGTCTCCGCGCCACATCGAGCCGACGCCCTCGCTGCCTGCAAGGACGCGATCGACGCGCTGAAGGAGCGAGTGCCGCTCTGGAAGAAGGAGACCTACGACGGCGGCGAGGAGTGGATCGGGCAGGGGTCGTAGCTCACCCTTCAGGGCGGCGACGCCGGACGCCGGTCGCCTACAGTGCAGACATGGATCCCGCTCCGCCACTTCGCGACTACGACCCGATTCAGCCAAGGGGCACCAACTGGGGCGGCACGCTGCGCCGGCTCTTCGGCCCGCTGATCGCCGGTGTCTTCGTGGTCGCGAAATGGGGATTCGTGCTCCTCAAGTTCTCGACGATCTTCATTGCCTTCGGCGGCTACGCGCTGCTCTTCGGCTGGCGATTCGCGGCCGGTTTCGTGCTGCTGATCTTCGCGCACGAGATGGGCCATTTCGTCGAGGCGAAGCGTGAAGGGCTGAATCCCTCGTGGCCGATCTTCGTGCCCTTCGTGCTCGCCTTCGTGAAGTACACGCGGGGAAACCCGTGGCAGACCGCGCGCGTCGCCGTCGCGGGCCCTATCCTCGGCGGCATCGCGTCACTCGGCTGCTATGTCGTCGGACGCTCGAACGGCTCGCACCTGATGCTCGCGCTCGCCTACTCGGGCTTCGTTCTCAACCTGCTCAACCTCATCCCGGTCGGCTTTTTCGACGGCGGCGCGATCTGGAAGTCGGCGCGCTTCCTGCGGCTCGGCGGCGGCGGTCGAAAGGCGACGGCCGTGTATCTCCTCTACGCGGCGGCAACCGTCTTCTGCGTTCTCGGCGCCTGGGCCGCCTACTTGCCGCAGCACCGCCTCTAGCCGAAGATGGACGACCAGAAGATCCTTGACCATCCGTCTCCGGACATCGAGAGGTCGGTCGCGAAGATCGCCGCCGAGTTTCGGACGGGCTTCGAGAAGGTCGCCGAGATCCGCCGTCCGGCAGTCGCGCTCTTCGGCTCTGCGCGGGTGCACGAGGGGAGCACGCCGTACGAGGAGGCGCGGGCCGTCGGCAGGCGCTTCGGCGAAGCGGGTTGGGCGGTCGTGACGGGAGGAGGCGGCGGTGTCATGGAGGGGGCGAACCGCGGCGCTCGGGAAGGCGGCGGCCAGTCGGTGGGCTTCAACATCAAGCTTCCGCATGAGCAGAGCGCGAATCCATACCTCGACATCGAGCACACGTTCGACCACTTCTACGCGCGCAAGGTGTGCTTCGTGAGGCCGGCCGAGGGCTTCGTCATCTTCCCGGGCGGCTTCGGCACGCTCGACGAGCTCTACGAGTCCCTGACGCTCATTCAGACCGGGAAGATCTCGCATTTCCCGGTCGTGCTCTTCGACAGCGACTACTGGGGAGAGATGATCGACTGGATCAAGGGGGAGCTACTCGCAGACGGGATGATCTCCCCCGACGACATCGAGCTCCTGCACGTCACCGACGACGCAGACGAGGCCGTCCAGCTCGTGCTCGACTGCTACGAGCGGCGCTGCGCCGACGACCCCGCGGCAACGCACAAGGAAGACGCGCAGTAGACCCCCCGCCTGCCAATCGACACGACCGCGCGCATCCGTGGCGCGCCGGCGCCGTCCCGATCGGCCACACCACTAGACGGACGACGGCAGCACGATGTACGGGCCGGGCGGTGTGCGGCCAGGGCCGTACACCGTCGTCGGGCTGTCCGGGATGTAATGCGACTTGAACACGTCGCCGCGCAGCTTCTTTCCACTCTTCGCGTACACCGTCCGGTCGACAACGACGTCGAAGCCGAGCTCGCCGGTGCCCGCGACGACCTTGGACGAGCCGCGCGGCGCGTTCGGGTCGACGGCGTAGTTCATCGCCGGCTTCGTCCAATTCGTCTGCGGCCCCGTGTGCGAGACGACACGCCGTCCCTCTGCGGTGCCGTAGAAGGTGAACGTCAGCGTCTGGTCGCTGTAGGACGTCTTGATCAGCAACCCGTGCTTCAAGTCGTTTCTGAACTGGAAGTCGGGGCCGCCCCACGCAACGGTCGCGTCGCGCCCGATCGGATAGTGCGCGAGATAGAGATTGTGGTTCGTGCGCGCGAGAATCGGCAGCCCGAGCTCGAAGGCATCGTTGAAGAGCGTCGTCGCGGTCTGGCAGACGCCACCGCCGATCGATGGCAGCACCAGCGAACCGATGATCTCCTGCCCCTCCAGGAAGCCTCGCTCGGCGGTTCGCGGGCCGACGACGTCGTTGAACGAGAACTTCTGCCCCGGCTCGACCACGGTGCCGTCGATGAAGTCCGCCATCAGGTGCACGTTGTGAATGCGGTTCGAGGACGAGACGCCCATCTGCGTCGTGTACGAGACGAGCTTGCGCGAGATGCCGAGCGCGTGCGCCTTCGCAGTGGTCAGGTCGGGCGCGCGCGGACCGAGCTCGACGTGCGCGACGTGATCAGCGTGCGCCGCCGCGGTGACTGCGGCTGCCAGCTGCAACGGATGGAGGTCGCGTCCGGGACGTGACCGAACGACACGCACGCGATCGCCTGCGACAGCGAATCGCGCGTTGTGGGCACGCTTGATCCACGAGCCGAGCCGCGGCCGCACCACGCGCGCGAGCGCCTCGGGGTCGAAGCCGACAGCAAAGGTGTGAGCGCGGGGTCGAATCCGGAGCGCTCGCGCGAGCTGGGCGGGCCGCAGCGATCCTCGCCTGGCGCCGTGGTAATCCACCACGACGGGACGTGCGAGCAGCAGCCGCACCGTCGAAGCGGCGCTGCGTGCGGCCGGGTCGAGCAGCGGGGGCTTGATGCTCTTGAAGGGAGCGGCGACCCTTCGACCGTTCTCCGAGAGCAGACGCAAGAGTGCGCTTCGGTCGAGCTCGAGACCGTTACTCGCAGGCGTTGTCGTCACGATCGTGCCGTGAACCGTCACGGTCGACGAAACCGCCGGCCGGTTGCTCTTCTCGAGCGCGTGCAGCACGTTCCCGGAATTGCCGGCGGGCGCAACGACCGGGGCGACATCCACATGGTTGGGCACGAGCAGCGAAAGGATCTGTCCGGCGTCGAGCGCGCGCCCCGCGGTCGAACGGACATCGACCTTGACGAGCCAGCCGCGCGGCACGTGGTAGGCGTGGCCGCCGCTCCGGATCGTCACGACGCGCGCCGACCACCGGCGCAGGTGAGCTTCGATCTGGCCACGACTCTCGCCGCCGACGTCGACGCCGAGCACGTGCACCCCGGGCTTCGCCGCACCACGAAACTGCAAGCCGCGCGCAACCGTCGCGACCACCGTCGCAAGCACCAGAGCGGCCACCAGAATGAGAACGCGCTTCACGAACACAGTGAAGCAACGGATTCGGAAGTCGGCGTGATCGCCAGTATCGTGCGGCCGTGGAGCTGCGCAACCTCCCGTCCGTGGACGAGCTCGCGCGCACGACGGATGATCCGCTGGCCGTTGCGGCAGCGAGGACTGTGCTCGCGCAGGCGCGCGAGGAGATCCGCGCCGGCGCCGATCCCGGCGACCTGACCATGCGGTTGGGCGCGGAGCTCGACGCCGCAAGGCGCCCGACCCTGCGCCGAGTCCTGAACGCGACGGGCGTGATCGTGCACACGAATCTCGGTCGGGCCCCACTGTCCGCTGCGGCGCTCGACCACGCGCTCGAGGCCGGCCGCGGCTACTCCAATCTCGAGTACGACCTCGCCGAAGGGACGCGGGGGTCGCGGCAGGATCACGTCGCCGCAATCCTGCGCAGGCTGACCGGCGCCGAGAGCGCCATCGTCGTCAATAACAACGCCGCAGCGATGCTGCTAGCACTCGCTGCCCTCGCGGAGAACCGCGAGGTTCTGGTCTCGCGAGGCGAGCTGATCGAGATCGGCGACGGCTTCCGCATTCCCGACGTGCTCGCGCGGTCGGGCGCGAGGCTCGTCGAGGTCGGGACGACCAACCGCACGCGCATCGCCGACTACGAAAGCGCCGCGACCGAGCGAACAGGGCTCATCCTGCGCGTGCACCAGTCGAACTTCCGCGTCGTCGGCTTCGCGGAACAGCCCGCGCTGAGAGACCTCGTGTCACTTGCGCGGCGCCATGAGGTGCCCCTACTCGACGATCTCGGCTCGGGCACCTTCGTCGAGATCGCCGACGAGCCGACCGCACGCATGTCGCTCGACGCAGGCGCCGACCTTGTCTGCTTCAGTGGCGACAAGCTGCTCGGCGGGCCGCAAGCCGGGATCGTCGTCGGCCGTGCCGACCTCGTCGAGCGGTTGCGCCGCCATGCGCTGCATCGCGCGCTGCGCATCGACAAGCTCAGCCTCGCTGCGCTCGAAGGAACGCTGCTGCTGTACCTCGAGCCCGAACGTGCGCTGCGCGAAGTACCCGTCCTCCGCATGCTGAACGAAGACATAGGTGCCGTACGAACGCGCGCCGAGCGGCTGGCGGTCGAGCTCGGGGGCGATGTCGAGGAGACGGTGGCGAAGATGGGCGGCGGGGCGCTCCCGCTCGCGAATCTGCCGTCATTCGCGTGCGCGCTCGACGAGTCGCTCGCACCGGCGCTGCGCGGGCACACGCCGGCAGTTGTCGGGCGCGTGCGCGACGGTCGCCTGCTGCTCGACTGTCGCACGCTCGACGACGCGGAGGCCGACGAGGTCGCCGGCGCGGTTCGCGCATGCCGCTGACGGTCGGTACCGCCGGCCACATCGACCACGGCAAGACCTGGCTCGTGCGAGCCCTCACGGGCAAGGACACCGACCGTCTGCCCGAGGAGAAAGCCCGCGGCATCTCGATCGATCTCGGCTATGCACCACTCGCGCTTCCGGGCGATCGCCACGTCTCGCTCGTCGATGTGCCGGGACACGAACGGTTCGTGCACACGATGATCGCCGGCGCGACCGGCATCGATCTCTTTCTCCTCGTGATCGACGCGCAAGAAGGCGCGCGGCCGCAAACGCACGAGCATCTCGCCGTGCTGCGCCTGCTCGGCGTCGACGCGGGCGTTGTCGCGGTGACGAAGTCCGATGTCGTCGACGAGGAGACACTCGCACTCGCCCTGGCGGAGGCGGTCGAGCTCGTACCCGGCGCAGAGGTCGTTGCGGTCTCGGCGAAGACGGGCGCGGGGCTCGACGAGCTCCGGGCGGCTCTTGCGCGCGTTCCCGTGACCGAGCGCGACAGTGCACGCGCGACGCGGCTCTATGTCGACCGTGCCTTCACCCTGCAGGGGGTTGGCACGATCGCCACCGGGACGCTTTGGTCGGGGGCGATCGCCGGCGGAGACGTGCTCCGCGTCGAGCCCGGCGGCCGCACCGTGCGCGTTCGCTCGGTGCAGGTGCACGACCAGGCGGTCGACAGCGCTGCGGCCGGTCAGCGCGTTGCCGTCAACCTTCCGAGTACCGATCGCCGCGAGCTGAAGCGTGGCGACGTCCTCGTCGAGCCCGGCCATTACCCGCTGTCCTTTCGTCTCGACGTCCTGATCGACGAGATCGCGGAGATCCCCGCGGATGTGACCGTGCATCTCGGCACGCAGTCGGGACCGGCCCGCGTGGCGCGCGCCGGCCGCTTCGCTCAGCTGCGACTCACGCGCCCTGTCGTTGCCGCGCGCGGCGACCGCGTCGTCTTGCGCACCGACGCGACCGTCGGCGGCGGCACCGTGCTCGACCCGGCGCCCCCACGCCGCCTCGAGCCGGAACGCCTCGAGATCCTCGCGCGCGGCGACCCGGCCGAGATCGTCCGCACGCTCGTCCATGCACCGGTTGCCGGGCGCGAGCTGCAGGCGCGCGGCTTACTGGCGCCCGACGAGCTTGCGCGCGGCCTCGCGTCCGTCCGCTCGGCGGGCGAGCACTACTTCTCCGACGCCTGGCTGGGTGCGTTGCGGGACCGCGTGCGCGAGCGAGTCGCCGAGCGCGCCCGGACCCATCCGCTCGATCCCGGCGTGCCGCTCGCGGAGCTCCTGCCGGCCGAGCCCTGGGCACAACACGTGCTCAATCTGCTCGAGCTCGACCGCCGCGGTGCGAAGGCATTCCTCCCGGGCGCCGCCGCTGCGCTCGGCGAACGGGCGCAGGCCGCGTCGGAGTTCGAAGCGCAACTTGCTCACCAGGAGATCGCCAAGGTCGATGACAAGGCGCTCGGCGCGTTTCTCGAAGAGGCGGGCCGCCTGCGTCGCGTCGGCGACGGCTACGCGGTTTCCACCGATCTGTACGAGCGCGGCCGTGAGTTGCTGGCGACGCTCGAACCAATCACGCTTCCCGCCTTCCGTGACGCGCTCGGCGTCGGTCGCCGGACGGCCCAGCTGCTCCTCGAGCGCTACGACGCCGACGGCATCACGCGCCGGCTCGGCGACAAGCGGGTACTGCGGCGATCGCGGGCATGATCGTGCTCGACGAGCCCGACGAGGATCGCGCGCCCATCTGTCCTGCGTGCGGCGTGACGAACTTCCTCGTTGCCGACGGGGACGAGCTGATCTACGTGTGCGTCGAGTGCGGTTTCGACGAGCGCACCCCTTCCTGAGCGATCGGCTACCGTGGCCTTGCGCACCTCCCGGTGTTGGAAGCCCAGATGACGCGCGTCCTCTCACGAACGGATCGGGGTAGTCGCATGCTCAGAGCTCTGCAGATCGGCGGCGCGCCGCAAGGCTTGCGCGCCGCTCTCGTCTCGACCTTCCCACCACGCGCCTGCGGGATCGGGACGTTCGCCGCCGACGTGCGCGCAGGTCTGATCGGCCTCGAGGAGATCGATTCGGTCACAAAAGTCGTCGTCGTCGACGACCCGACCCGGCCGCAGCGCCCCGGGGTCGTCGCAACGATCTCCCAGGCAGCACGTGGCGACTATGTGCGTGCAGCACGCGTCCTCGGGCGGCATGACGTCGACGTGGTGCTGCTCGAGCACGAATTCGGCATCTTCGGCGGCCGCGACGGCGAGTACATCCTGTCCTTCGCCGAGGAGCTGACGCAGCCGCTCGTCGTGACGCTGCACACCGTTTTGTCGCAGCCGACGAACCGGCAGGCCCGCATCCTCGAGGCGCTCTGCAGCTACGCCGACCTCGTGGTCGTGATGACCGAAAGTGCCTTGCGTTTGCTGGCCGACAGCGGGGCCTGCCCGGAGGAGAAGCTGCGCGTGGTGCCACACGGCGCACCGACACTGCTCATCGACCGCGCTCGTGCCGCGGCGATCGACGGCGACCGCTCGACACGTGAGGAACAGCTGCGCGGCCGCTTCGTGCTGTCGAGCTTCGGCCTGCTGTCACCGGGTAAGGGGCTCGAGACCGTCCTCGCCGCGTTGCCGGCGATCGTCGAGCAGCACCCTGAGACCGTGTACGTGATCGCCGGGCGAACACACCCTGGCGTCGCGCAGCGCGAGGGAGAGCGCTATCGGCTGTCGCTGCAGCAGCTGGTAGCCGAAACGGGATTGGCCAAGCACGTCGACTTCGACGACCGGTTTCTCACGATCGAGGAGATCTCGAACCTCCTTGCCGTCACCTCCGTCTTCGTCACTCCGTACCTCGACCGCGAGCAGACCTCATCGGGCGCGCTCACATTCGGGATAGCCGCCGGATGCGCCGTCGTCTCGACGCCCTATCGCTATGCCGAAGACCTGTTGTCGACCGGCGCCGGCGAGCTCGTCCCGTTCGCGGACCCGGCCGCGCTCGCTGCTGCCGTCAACCGTTTCATCGACGAGCCCGAGCGGCTGCACGCGGCGCGCTCGGAGGCCCGCCGGATCGGCGAGGGGCTGAGCTGGCCGTCGGTAGCCCGGCTGACCGCCGCGGTCCTCCGTGAGGCAGTCGAGCTTGCGCCGCGTCGCGCAGCGATCGCGAGCCTCGAGCCACACCTTGCGAGTGTCCGAACCGATCATCTGCGCACGATGGTCGACGACGCCGGGATCGTGCAGCACGCGCACGGCGCCATTCCGAACCGACGCAGCGGATACTGCGTCGACGATGTAGCGCGCCTCGGCGTCGTTGCGCACGAGCTTGCACGCAGGTCGGACGAGCAGTTCTGGACGTCGGTGGTCTACCGGTCGCTGGCCTTCATGCACGACGCGACCGACGGACGGCCTGGCATGCGCAACTTCATGAGCTACGAGCGCCACTGGCTCGACGAGCCCCACATCGGTGACCACGTCGGCCGCGCGATCTGGGCGCTTGGGGAGATCCTCTCGACCGCATGGGCCCCGGCGCTCGTCGATCCGACACAGCGACTGCTCGATTCGCTCGTCACCGGGCTCGAAGGCCCGACGGCGCTCCGAACCGACGCGTACACCGTGCTCGGCCTGTCGAAGCTCGACCCCGACCGGCTCGACCCTGCAGCCCACGGGCTGCTCAGCCGAGGTCTCGACCGCCTTCGCGACGCATTCGAGTCGAACGCGGGTGATGACTGGGTCTGGTTCGAAGGTGCGCTCGCCTACGACAACGCGCGGCTGCCGCAGGCGCTGATCGCGGGCGGCGCGGCCCTCGGTCGAGCCGACGACGTGGCGACCGGGCTCGCGTCGTTGCGTTGGCTGGGCGACGAGTCGGGCCTCGCCGACGGGATGCTTCGACTGAGCGGTCATCGCGGTCGCAAGCGAGGTGAGCCCGCGGAAGACTCGGGCGACGAGCAGCCGCTCGAAGCGACGGCGTTCGTCGAGGCCGAACTGGCGGCGTTCGACATCACCGGCGATCGTGAGCACGGCGTCCGGGCACACCTCGCGTTCGACTGGTTCCTCGGGCGCAATCATCTCAACCGGCCGCTGTACGACTTTGCCACCGGGGGCTGCAGCGACGGTCTGGGCAGCGAGGACATCAACCGCAACGAGGGAGCGGAATCGACGCTGGCGTTCCACCGTGCAGCGCTCCTCATCGATGCGGCTGCGCTGACATCGCATGTGCGTCAGCCTGTCGCGAGTGCTGCGTGAGGCGCGGCGAGCTGTTCGAGCGGCACACGCTCAACCCGATCCTCACGGTCGCCGATCTGCCCTATGCGGCGAACGCGCTGTTCAACCCGGCAGCCGCCGTCATCGACGGTGAGACCATTCTCCTCGCCCGCGTCGAAGACCTCCGCGGAATCTCCCATCTGACGGTCGCACGCTCGGCCAACGGCGTCGACGGATGGACGGTCGCGCCGGAACCACTCCTCGCCCCGGCCGCAGGCGTCGAGAGTGAACAATGGGGGTTCGAGGACCCCCGGGTCGTGTGGCTGCCCGAGCTCGAGCGCTGGTCGATCACCTGCACCACGTACGGGCCTCAGGGGCCCGCGGTGTTTCTCGCGCTGACGACAGACTTCCGCACGGTCGAGCGACACGGCGTGATCAAGCGTGCGGACGACAAGAACGCGGCGCTGCTGCCGGAGCGGATCGATGGAAAATGGATCCTCTTTCACCGGCCGAGCGAAGGCGCGGTCGCCGGTTCCGGCGGTGAGATCGTCATCTCGCGGTCGCCCGATCTCGTGAGCTGGAGCACACACACGCAGGTCCTCGCGCCTCGCGCCGGCGCGTGGTGGGATTCGCGGCGCATCGGGATCGGGCCGCCACCCTTCCGCACCGAGCGCGGCTGGCTGATCGTCTACCACGGCGTGAAGGACACGGTCTCGGGTGCGCTCTACCGCGTGGGGCTCGCGCTTGCCGACCTCGACGACCCGACACGGATCACGCATCGCCTGCCCGGCTGGGTTTTCGGCCCGGACGCGGAGTACGAGCGCACAGGCGACGTCCCGAACGCGGTCTTCCCGTGTGGCCTGATCCACGACGAACCGACGGGACAACTTCGCTTGTACTACGGCGCGGCCGACACGACGGTCGCGCTCGCGACCGCGCAGCTCGACGATGTGCTCGGCGCGGTCCTCTCCGCCCCTGCCTGAGCGACGAGGGGGACCTCCAGCAGGCGCGCACGCGTATTCCTCGTCGATGCGCCCACTCGTTCTTCTCGCCGTCGCCGTCCTCGCGTGCACCGCCGCCCCCGGGGCGCTCGCAGACGGACTGCCGGTGCTCGGCATCGATGTTGGCTCGAGCGGCGTAACCGTGCCCAGCGGTCCTAACCGGTACGTGACAGTCAGTCAGGGCAGCACCACGCTCGTCGAGCGCATCGCCCGCGACGGGGGGCAGATTCTCGGCATCGCACGCCTGGTGGGGAACTTCACGATCCCGGCCGTCGCCTACGACGCGTCCGCGAGTGGCCTTTCAGCGGACGGCCGCGAACTCGTGCTGATCGAGCCGCGCGTCTCCTTTCCGCGTGCGGTGACTCGATTCGCGTTGCTCGACGCGCGCACGCTCCACATGAGACACCTCGTGACGCTGCCAGGCGACTTCAGCTTCGACGCGGTGTCTCCGCACGGGAAGACGATGTTCCTGATCAACTACACGTCGCCGGGCGACCCGACGCGCTACAGCGTTCGTGCATACGACCTGCACGCGAGCAGGCTGCTCCCGAAGCCGATTCGGGATCCTGCAGAGCGAACCGACGCGATGCGTGGCGCGCCGGTCACTCGCCTGATGAGCGCCGATGGGCGCTGGGCATTCACGCTCTACGACGGAGCCGGCGGGACACCATTCGTCCACGCGCTCGACACGGCGACACGCCGCGCGCACTGCGTCGACCTGCCCATGCTCGCAGGGCGCCGGGATCTCTGGTCGCTGCGGATCACGCTCGGTTCGAATGCGGAGCTCAGCATCGGCAAGCAGGGCATCGCGCTCGCGCGCATCGACCGGTCGACCTTCGTCGCCACCATGCCGGCTGCACCTGGCGCGACCGACCGGCGGCCCTGGCTTTTCATCACCGGCCTTGTGGCGGTGCTGCTGGCGAGCGGAATCGCGGCGGCGGTCGCACGACGCCGAGTGCGTGGTCGGCCCGCGCCCGCCTGATCCGACCCGTCGCCTCGGAAAACCGAAGTGCCGTAGCTCGTCGTAGTGGGGTGAGAAACCCACGAGAGGAGCTCGCATGATTCGGAACACAGCTGCCGTGCTGCTGCTTGTCGGCCTCGCCGCCGCGATCGCGACGGGGGCCTTCGGCCGCACCTCGGCGACGCCGACGCTGAAGGCAACCGTCGGGCCCGGCTACACGATCAGCTTGAAGCAGAACGGTAAGCTGGTGAAGAAGTTGAAGGCAGGGACGTACAAGCTCGTGGTCGCCGACAAGGCGGCGATCCACGCGTTCTCGCTGGACGGGCCTCATGGCTACGCCGTCGACTTCACGAAGGTTCCGTTCGTCGGAACGAAGACGTTTACGGTTCGCCTGAAGGCCGGCGCCTATAAGTACTACTGCCCGCCGCACGAAGCGATGATGTTCGGCCACTTCAAGGTCACCTGACCCACGCGCTCGTCGGTGGTGCGGCTCGCCGTAGGGACGTGCCGCACCACCATCGCTGCGTCGCGCCGAGCAGCCCGCACCTAAGATCAGCGGCCTGGAGTGGCATGGGCCCGGTGGCCCAACCGGTCTTCAAAACCGGTGAGGCGTGGCAACCCCACGCTGGCTCGGTTCGACTCCGGGGCCGCTCCGTCTGTTCGGTCAGCCGCGCTCCAAGGTCAGCGCGGCAAATCATTTCCGCCGCCGAGTAGTAGTACCGGTACGTCAATTCGAGGAGGCCGAACGTGGCGATCGCAAGGATCATCAAGACGGGAATCATGCCCGACCAGTACGACCAGATGCGCGAGAAGCTTGGGATCGGCGAGACGCCGCCTCCCGGCGCCGTGTCGCATACCGCTGCGCTCGACGAGCAGGGCAAGATGCGGATCATGGAGGTCTGGGACTCACGGGAGGATGCCGAGGCGTGGGGCGAGAAGGTGATGGCTGTCCGGATCGAGTCAGGGTTTGGCGAAGGCCCGCCCGAGATCGAATACCTGGAGGTCCACGCAACCGTTCGGCGGTAGTGCACCGGTCCGTAGGTTGGTGCGAGATCCGGGCATGGATCGTCGTCCATGACAAGGACGCAGGAAGTCCCTTACGGGTGGGTGTACTTAGGCGGCCGCCCTCGCGACTTGTAGGGTGAGCGTTGTCGTCTCCCGACCCTCCCGAGACGGCTCTCGAGCGTGCGGCGGACCGAAGGTGTAACCGCAGACACCCGGTCTGCCGCCCGCTCATTCCTTGTTTCGAGGTTCAGTCTTCGGCGACTCGCGGATCGCTTGCGCGCCAGCGCGGATAGCGGCCGCCTTTCGCGACTGCTACCCGGCGGTGTGTCTGGAGCACTGCCACTGCGCGGCGTACACGTTCTTCCGTAAGGCCCAACGCCCGCGCGATCTCAGGGCAGGACCAGAGATCATCGGGGTTCGCAGCCAGCAAGGCTGAGATCGCGGTCGGGTCTTCCTTCCGGGATTGCGGTGTCTGTGCTTGCCGTTGGGCCCGATCGATCTGGCGGCGGATGAACTCGCGTTGTTCGCGAGAGAGCGCGTTACCGTTCACGAGCGATCGATTCCCCGGCCCGGATTCCACAAAACGAAACGGAGTGACGGTTTACCGCCGCGTGACAATCCGCGAATCTCGACTCGGTTCTCCGCGTCATCGCCCCCGTCGACGCTCCAGCCGGTTCTGACAATGGGGACGCGATCGGGTTGCAACGACCGACCGGCGCGGTGTAGTTTGCGTCAATGCTCACCGCCCGCAAAAACCTGATCGCTCTCGCTGTCTTGGACGTTGTGCTCTTCGTGATCGCCAACGCCACGTCCAAGACCCACGCTCATCCCGGGACCGTCAGCAATATCGCCTGGTATGCCTTCCTCATCGGCATCGTGCTGCTGATCGTGCTCGGGATCTTCGCACTCATTCAGTCGCGCCGGCCTCGGACGGCTTAGCGGTCACACGCTCTACGTGCGTGGCGGCGAGTCCGTATTTGCGGGCCATCCCACCGACGGACGCTCCCGCGTCAGCTTCTCGACATCGAAGCTCCGCGTGCAGTCACTGACCTGACGGAGCGCCTGCGGGGGCAGGATAGCCGTTCGTACCCGGCTCTCGCGGTCAACGCCGCGCGCGCCCACGCCTGAAAAAGCCAAGCAATGCGAGGACGACGATCACGATCAGGACGATCAGCAAGATGGACATGGTTGGACCCCTTCCGCTGGAGGAATCACGGCGTGTGCTCAAATCTGCCCGCCGCGGCAAGCCGACACATTCCCCACTCAACGCCAAACCATGCCTCGCGATGGACAGGTACGTGGCAGCAGCGATATTTTGAACCCAATGTGGGAAAAGCGTGTCACCGTCCTTGAACAGGAGATCGACGCGGCGCGGCAGCTGATCTCGGGGTTACTCGGCGACAACGCCGCGCTCGCTGAGACGGTCGAGGGGTTGCAGGGCGCCCTCGACTCTCGGATCCTGATCGAGCAGGCAAAGGGCGTCGTGATGGGCCGGCTCGACGTCACGGCGGAGTTCGCCTTCGAGATCCTGCGAACCGCCGCACGCGACGACCGCGAGAAAATCGGAGTCGTCGCCGCCACAATCGTCGCCTCGCGGCGCACACCCGCAGAGATCGCCAAGTCGCTTCGCGAGGAGCCCATGCGGCTGGAGGAAGAGCGGCTGAACTGACTCGGCGTCCAGGTTTCGTCCCACACCTGGAGGGGAGCAGTGAACGTGCTCCGCCGTGCCCCCGCGAAGCAAGAAGCCTGGCATGACAGCGATCGGCTGTCGGAATGGAAGCAACCGATGCCCGACCCCCTGCGCGCGACCGTCGACGAGGTCAAGCTGCTTGACCGTCTGCGCCGTGGCGACCGAGCGGCGCTCGCGGATCTGTACGACGCGTACGTCGGGCGAGCGCTGCTCGTTGCTCGGCATATTCTCCTGGCGGACGCCGCGGCGGCCGAAGACGCGATCGCCGGGGCATTTCTGGTCGTTTGGCGACGCCGTGAGCGAGCCGACGCTGGGGTCGGCGCAGTCCTGCTGAGGCACGTTCACGAGGAGGCTCTTCGCATCCGGGCCGACGCGGCACGACGCGAGAACAAGGCATCGAATGAAGCGACGACCGTGCTTCCCACGTCAGCCGCGAATGCCCAGGCGCCGGCCGAGGCTCCGCGGCCGGGGTGAGCACGATCGCTCGACCAGTCCGTCGGCCGCACAGCCCCGTCGGCCGCACAGCCGATCGCGAGTGCGGGCACGCAGTGCCGAGAGCGCCGCTGCGAGCCAGAGCAGCGACATGTACGGCTGCCGAGCCCGTGTCGCGTTCAAATCCAACAAGTCGGAGGCGGGCGCCGGGCGCGCAAGTAGCATCGCCAGGGTGAGCGCCAGGACGATCGCCGCTGCGCTGACGCCGTTGCGGGCAGGCGGCAGTGAACTCGATCTCGATGCATTCGAGTCGTATCTCACCTACTTGCAGGACGCTGGAATCGACGCGATCTTGCTTGCGGGCACGACCGGCGAGGGCATCAGTTTATCACTCGCAGAGCGGAAACACGCGCTCGCGGAGTGTGTCGGAGGCCCGCTGCCGGTGCTCGCGCACTGCGGCGCCCAGACGACCGCCGACACGGTCGCGCTCGCCGCCCACGCCGCAGAAATGGACGCCGAGGCGGTCGCGGTGATCGCTCCACCCTATTTTCAGCTCGACGACGACGCCCTGCTCGCCCACTTCGTTGCCGCAGCACGCGCTTGTGACCCGCTGCCCTTCTACGCCTACGAGCTCGAGAAAGCATCGGGCTACGCGATCCCGCCGACGGTGATCCTGCGGCTCCAGGACGCCGTCGAAAACCTCGCCGGCCTGAAAGTCAGCGACGCGCCGTTCGCCAAGGTGCAGCCGTACATGCTCGAAGGGCTCGACGTCTTCATCGGCGCGGAATCGGTGATCGGCGAAGGCCTCGCAGCGGGGGCGGCAGGTGCGGTGTCGGGCCTCGCGGCCGCGTTTCCGGAGGTTGTCGTCGAGGCGGTGCGCAGCGGCAACTCGGTGCGCGCAGGCGAGCTTCGGCAGGTGATCGAGCGCTATCCGCGGCATGCCGCGTCGAAAGCGGTTGTCGCGGCACGCGGCGTCGCGATGCGCGAGGACGTGCGGGCGCCGCTCCGCGGCCTCACGGACGCCGAGCGATCCGAGCTCCTCGCCGCGGTGCTTTAGCCCTCCGACTCGCCGAGGTCGTCGATCGCCTGGCGCGCACGGGCGTGCGCATCCGCGCGGCGGGTGTCCACGTCGGGCGCATCGTCGATCGGTGTCTCGTCCAGCTCGAACGATTCGCGTTCGCCCTCCGAGGCCCTGGCCGCTTCGAGCCTCGCCCGAAGATCGTCGGCGGGGGACGGCGAAAGGGCCGGGCGGTCGCGGCGACGCAGGAGCGTTCCGAGTCCCAGGCCGCCCGCAAGGAGCGCGAACAGGCGCTTCATCGCCGCGATGCTACACTGCCGCCGCTTCTCGCCACGCCCATCGCGCCGCCACCCGAAGCGGCGCACAGGGGGCGCGGCCGATTCAGTCCATGAGAAGGGAGATTCGGGCCTGTGAACGACTACGAGATCATGCTTCTGCTGGACCCGGACGTCGCTGAAGAGCGCGGCAACGAGATCATTCAGCGCATCCGCGATGCCGTCGACGGCGCGAGTGGCACCTGGGACGGCCACGAGCCGTGGGGCCGGCGACGCCTCGCCTACGAGATCAGGCACCAGAACGAGGCGATCTACCACCTGCTGATGTTCACGTGCCCGCCGGACACGCTTGCCGAGATCACGCGCGTGCTGAAGATCACCGACGGCGTCACGCGCCACGGCGCCTTCCGGCGCGTCAAGGACGGTCACACGAAGGCGCCGTCACAGATCCCGCTGGGTGCGCCGCCCGCCGCGGCCCCGTCCGACGAGGACGGCGACCGTGTCGCCACCGCCGCCAGAGCCGATGACAGCGCCGAGGCAGACGAGTAGCCTGAGTCGTCCCGTAGGAGAGGAGCGAAAACCATGGCCAACATCAACCGCGTCGTCCTCGTCGGCAACCTGACGCGCGACCCCGAGCTGCGCCACACGCCGTCAGGCATGGCGGTCTGCAGCCTGCGGATCGCAGTCAACACGCGCCGCAAGGACGGAGCCACCGGAGAGTGGACGGAGAAGCCGAATTACTTCGACATCACTGTCTGGGGAAACCAGGGTGAGAATTGTGCGCAGTACCTCGCGATGGGCCGGCCCGTCGCGATCGACGGTCGCCTCGAGTGGCGCGAATGGGATGCGCAGGACGGCACGAAGCGTCAGGCCGTCGAGGTGATCGCCGACACGGTGCAATTCCTCGGCAGCCGTGAGGGTGGCGGCGGCAGCGAGGGTGGCGGCGGCAATCAGTTCGTGCCTGCCGGCGCGTCCGGCGGTTCCGACGCCGACTTCAAGGGCGCCGACGACGACATTCCGTTCTAAGGAGACTCTCTTGGCAGCACCGAAGAACAATTCCGACCGCGACCGCAGCTCGAGCAGAGGTGGCAAGCGCAACGCGCCGACCGGGCCGGGGCGCCGCAAGTCCTGCTTCTTCTGCAAGTCGAAGGTCGACGAGGTCGACTACAAGAACGTCAACGAGCTCCGGCGTTACGTCTCGGAGAAGGGCAAGATCCGCAACCGCCGGATCAGCGGCGCCTGCAGGCGCCACCAGCGCCAGGTTGCGGTCGCCGTGAAACGCGCCCGTGAGCTTGCCCTCCTGCCCTACGTCGGCGACAAGTAGGCACAGCAATGGAGGTCATTCTCAAGCAGGACGTCGACGGCACCGGCCTCCGTGGCGAGGTCGTCAACGTTGCTCGCGGCTATGCCCGGAACTTCCTGCTCCCTCGCGGGCTCGCCGAGACGGCGACGCCCGCGCTCGTGCGCGAGCTCGCGAATCGCGATGAGCAGCGAGCCCGCCACGAAGCGAAGACGACCGGTGAGGCCACGGCCATCGTGAACCGCCTCGAGGCGCTCGAGTTGCGGTTCGACGTGAACGCGGGACCGACCGGAGCACTCTTCGGTTCGGTCACGCCGACGAACGTCGCCGATCGTCTCTGGGACACGGAGAAGATCCGCGTCGATCGTCGCAAGCTCGGCATGGACGCGATCAAGCGGATCGGTCGCTACACGGTGCCGGTCGAGGTCTTCGCCGACGTGACTGCGCAGCTGAAGCTCGTCATCGCGCCGGAGGGTGAGGAGTTGCCGCCCCAAGCCGAGCTCGATGCGCTCGAGGCGAAGGAGGCGGCTGTGGCAGAGGAGGCCGCACAGGCGGCGCGGAAGGCCGACCTCTTCGAGGACCGGCCAGCAGAGGAAGCTCCGCGCGAAACGGCGGCCGAACGGGCCGAAGCGGCACTCGTCGCGTCGCCCGAACCGGCCCCGGCAGAGGTGGCGGGCGAAACGCCGGCGACCGGCGACGAGCCCGCCGGCGAAACCGCCTAGATCCACGCCTTTCCCGCGTTCGTCCACAGGCTCTCCACGGGTCTGTGGACGGTTGCCCACCGGTTGTCCACAGATCTCTGACGGCTGTGGAACTTGTGCGAAATCTCGCGCAAACACCGTCCGTTCTGTCCACTATCCGCCTACGAACATGCGTTCTATAATCCCTGCATGCAGGCGCCCCTAGGCAGTCGTTCGGCGGTTACCCACACCCCTTCCGGTGAGCCCGAAACGCCGGTTCACTACCCCCAGATGGCCACCTCTGCCCCGACTCTCGCGACCGCCCCGATCCCGCCGCAGAACCTCGACGCCGAGGAATCGGTCCTCGGCGCCATGATGCTCTCGCCGCTTGCGATCGGGGCGGTCACGGAGTCGACGAACATCAACGCCGCCGACTTCTATCGCGAGAGTCACGGGCACATCTATAAGGCCATCCTCGCCCTCTATGCGAAGGGCGAACCGGTCGACGCGATCACCGTCGTCGACGAGCTCGACCGTGCAGGAGCCCTCGACGCGGTCGGTGGCGCCGAGCGGGTGCACGAGCTCGCGGCGCTCGTTCCAGCGGCATCGAACGCATCCCACTACGCACGAATCGTCAGCGAGATGGCGACACTCCGTGGCCTCATTCGCGCGGGCAATGACATCGCGCGACTTGGGTTCGATCGTCCCGGCGAGACGGTTGAGCTCGTCGACCGCGCCGAGAAGATCGTGTTCGACCTTTCCCAGCAGCGCGTGACGACCGAGTTCGCGCACATCGACGACCTGCTGAAAGAGTCGTTCGAGACCATCACCAAGTTGTACGAGGCCGGCAGCGACATCACCGGCACCGCGTCGGGCTTTCGTGACCTCGACCGCCTGACCGCAGGCTTCCAGCCCGGGAACCTGGTCATCATCGCGGCCCGCCCGTCGATGGGGAAGTCGGCGCTCGCGCTCGGCATGGCTGCGAACCTCGCAGTGCGCCACGAACGGCCGGTCGCGCTCTTCACGCTCGAGATGTCGAAGTCCGAGGTGACGCAGCGGCTGATGTGCTCCGAGGGGAAGGTCGAGTCGCAACGGTTGCGCACCGGCAAGCTTGCCGTCGACGACTGGCCGCGCCTCACGGCTGCGTGCGACAAGCTCGCCAAGGCGCCCATCTATGTCGACGACACGGGCTCGATCACGATGATGGAGATCCGGTCGAAGTTGCGCCGGTTGAAGCTACGCGAACCGACTCTCGGCCTCGTGATCGTCGACTACCTCCAGCTGATGACAAGCGGGCAGTCGGTCGAGAACCGCGTCCAGGAGGTGTCCCAGATCTCGCGTTCGCTGAAGGTGCTCGCGCGCGATCTCGACGTGCCGATCATCGCGTTGTCGCAACTTTCACGGGCAGTCGAGCAACGGCACGACAAGCGGCCGATTCTGTCCGACCTGCGCGAGTCGGGCTCGATCGAGCAGGACGCCGACTTGGTGATGTTCGTCTACCGCGACGAGTACTACAACCCGGAGGAGACCGAATCGGCCGGCATCGCCGAAGTGCTCCTGGCGAAGCACAGAAACGGCGCGACCGACGGCATCAAGCTCGCATTCCAGAAGCGCTATGCGAAGTTCGCAGACCTGGCCGCCGCATGAGTGCCCCGGCGCAGACCACGGTCTGGCTCTCGCCATCCGCGACCTCGTTCTCGTGCCTTTGTGAGCCGTGCCTCGAGGCCGCGCGCCTCGGGGGCGCGCTGTTCACCGACGCGCTCGCCGGCGCGAGCGTGCGGGGCACCGTCAGCGTCGATGCCCAGGTCGCGGTCGCACGGTGTGCGGCGGGGCACGAGGTCGTGCTGCGCCGCGTCGAGCGCCCGCCTGGATTGCTCCGTCACGACGATCGGCAGCTGCAGCTTCGATGATGGAGCGGCAGCATGTCTGGGTCGGTCCGGAGGCGACGTCCTTCGACGAGCCGTGCGAGGTGTGCCTGGCCGTGCGTGAGTCACTCGCTGCCGAAGCTTGTGTCGTGCACGGCACGTTGCGGCGCGACGCCGACGTGGGCTTTACCACGTGCCGCCGAGGTCACCGCATCGTCGTGCGCCGAGTGGTGCGGACGCTCGTGCGGGCCGTCTAGCAACAGCACTACACTGGCGCTCGTGCCTGCGACGGTCGTGGTCGGTGCGCAGTGGGGCGATGAAGGCAAGGGCAAGATCGTCGATCTGCTCGCCCAGAAGTCGGATGTCGTGTGCCGCTACCAGGGCGGCCCAAACGCCGGGCACACGATCGTCGTCGGCGACGAGACGTTCAAGATCCGCCAGACGCCGAGCGGAGTGGTGTCGGGGAAGACATCCGTGATCGGCGCAGGTTGCGTGGTCGACCCGCAAGTGCTGCTCGAGGAGCTTGACGACCTCGCCGCCCGAGGCGTCGACCCCTCGGTGGTCGTCGTCTCCGGAAACGCGCATCTGATCATGCCCTGGCACGTCGCGATCGACCAGGCGTCGGAGCGCCGTCTCGGGAAGCTCCAGATCGGAACGACGCGCCGCGGGATCGGTCCGGCCTACGCAGACAAGGCATCGCGCATCGGCATCCGCGTCCAGGACGTGCTCGATCCGAAGATTCTTCGCCAGAAGATCGAGGTGGCGCTCGCCGAGAAGAACGTGTGGTTGCAACGCGTGTACGAGGTGGCGCCGTTCGATCTCGAGGACGTCTGGTCGCGCTACTCCGGCTATGCCGAGCGATTGGCGCCGTACGTCGGCGATGTGTCGCTTCTCGTCGACAAGGCGTTGCGCGACGGCAAGGCGGTGTTGTTCGAGGGCGCGCAGGCGACGTTGCTCGATCTCGACCACGGCACGTATCCGTTCGTGACGTCGTCGAATCCCATCGCGTCTGGCGCCCCAACCGGCATCGGCATCGGCCCGACGCGCATCGACCGCGTGCTCGGTGTCTCGAAGGCGTATGTGACGCGGGTCGGCGAAGGGCCATTCCCGTCGGAGATCGAAGGCGAAGGACAAGCACGGCTCCGCCAACTCGGGGGCGAGTTCGGAACGGTGACCGGCCGCGAACGGCGCTGCGGGTGGCTCGACCTCGTTGCGCTGCGCTATGCAGTGCGCATCAACGGGATCACGTCGCTTGCGCTGACGAAACTCGATGTTCTCTCAGATTTTGCAGAGCTACCCATCTGCGTGCGGTATCGCCTTCGCGATGGCTCGGAGACGGAGCATTTCCCAGCGCATCAGTCCGACTTCCACCACGCAACTCCGGTTTGGCAAGTGCTGAAGGGGTGGCGGCAGCCGCTCGACGACACCTCGACGCTCGCGGGGCTGCCAACAGCCGCGCGCGCGTACGTCGAGTTCGTCTCGGACGCACTCGACGTGCCGATCGAACTGGTCGGCGTCGGCGCGGCGCGCGAACGCGTGCTTGCTTGATCGCGTTCACCGCGTCCGGATGGACGCAGCTGATCGTCGCGATCTCGATCTTCGTCCCGGTGCTGATCACGGTCGGCCTCGCATGGTTCTTCCTCCGCGGTGCCCGCAACGACCCGGACGAGCAACGGCGCCGCGCGCTCGACGCAGAACGCCGCTCAGCCAAAGCAGCCCAACCACCCCAAGCAACCCGAGCAGCCCAAGCGCCCCAAGCATCCCAACCACGCCAAGCAGCCCCACCGCCCCCGTCGCACGACGACCCCACGGAACCGAACTCGCCCCGCCTTCCGGGCCACGTGCCTTTGAGCGACGTCCCGTGGTCAGACCAAACGTAACGAGAGGGTGCCTTCCCTCAGCCGTCTGGTCGCCGATCCCGTCGCCAACAAGCGCTACCCAAGTGCGCCCAACGTTCCACAGCCGCATTCAGTTGCCACTGAATCCAATCGCCGCCTCGAGATTCGGTGCCGGCTCCACGTACACGTCCCGTCGCCAAACGATGGTGACAGCCATCCACACCTGGCCCACGGAGCGACGTCCCGTGGTCAGACCAAACGTGACGCGGGTGTGACGTCGAGAGTGGCGGGGTTGTGTTTGAAACGTGCGTCGACCGCGCGATTCGGAGAGTCAGCCGAGGTCGGGATCGCCCTCAAACACGCGCTTCAGCTCGGCCGGGGTGTCAGCGTCTGCGACGAGGGCCGGGTCGACGTCGACGATGACGACGGTCAAATCGTCGTAGGTGCGGTACAGCGCGAGTGGGCCTTCTGCCAGGCGGCGCTCGAGGAGAGGGAGTGAGCTCTTGGCCCACGCCCCGGGTAGAGGCCCCGTCTGCGGGACGGCCGCATCGGCGCACGCCTCACCGAGCTGCCGCAAGAGCTCGGCCGTGACGAACGGGCAGTCGACCGGCAGGAACACGACGATCTCGTGAGCAGCGGCACGCAGGCCAGCGACGACGCCTGCGATCGGCGCACGCAGGGGTGTGGCATCGTCGACCACGTCGAACGGAAGCTCACCGGCCTTGCCGACAACCAGGACCTCGTCGCAAGCCTCGGCAAGCACGCGGCGGCCACGGTCGGCGAGCGTCTCTCCGTCGACCACTGCAAGCGCCTTTGGAGTGCCAAACCGTCGGCTCGCACCGCCGACGAGGAGCACGCCCGTCAGGGGACGATGCGCCACTGCTCTGTGTAGATGTTCATCCGGCCCTCGCGAACGAACCCGCAAAGAGTGACGCCGCGATCGCGCCCAAGCTCGACCGCAAGTGATGACGGAGCGCCGACGGCAACGAGCACAGGGCAGCCTGCAATGGCCGCCTTCTGGACGAGTTCGAACGAAAGCCGGCCACTGACGCAGACGATCGCACGGGCCAGTGGCAGCAGCCCCTGGCCGAATGCCCAGCCCACGACCTTGTCGAACGCGTTGTGCCGACCGACATCCTCCCTCAGGCAGAGGAGCACGCCACTGGCGTCAAACAGACCGGTGGCGTGCAAGCCACCCGTTGCGGCGAATCCGGGTTGGTCGTCGCGAAGGCGATCGGGTAGCGAAGCAATGACCGAAACCTCGACCTGGAGGTCACCGTCGATGCGGGGAGCTTCGATCTCGACGGCCTCGAGGGCGCCCCTGCCGCACACACCGCAAGAGGACGAGGTGTAGAAGCTGCGGGCAAGGCGCGATGGATCGAATCCCGGGGCGTCGAGCTCGATTGTGTTCGCCGCAAGATCGACGGTCGGCTGCGCGCCGAGCGGTCGCAGCCCTTCCGACAGGGCGAAGCCGAGGGCGAGCTCCTCGTCGTGACCGGGTGTGCGCATCGTGATCGCAACCGGGCGCCCATCGATGCGGATCTCGAGCGGCTCCTCCACTGCGACCACGTCAGCCGATGGGCCGTCCGGGATTCGAACGACCTCGACCTTGGCTGTCGAGTACGGAGGCGCCTCCATGGGAGGAGTATCGATCAGCCGGGACGGACGTGCGGTGCGACGCACTTCAGAAAACGTCGGTCGAGGATCGGCCCAGTAGACTCGCCGCCGTGAAGGTGCTCGTCGTCGGCTCGGGAGCGCGCGAGCATGCCCTCGCGTGGCGGCTCGCGCAAAGCGCGAACCTCACGGAGTTGCACGCCGCTCCGGGCAACCCCGGCATCGCGAAGCTCGGCCGCTGCCATCCGGTGCGACCCGACGACGTGGAGGGGTTGCTCGGCCTTGCAGTCACGATCGCCGCCGATCTCGTGGTGATCGGGCCTGAGAGACCTCTCGTCGCGGGCGTTGCAGACGCGCTGCGACGAAACGGCATCTCCGTCTTCGGACCCAGCGCAGCGGCTGCCCGCATTGAAGGATCCAAGGCCTTTGCAAAGGACGTGCTGCGAGCAGCAAACGTCGCGGCGGCGGCGACCTTGTCCGTCGCGCGCGCACCATGCGTCGTCAAGGCGGACGGTCTCGCATCGGGGAAGGGCGTCTTCGTCTGCGAAACGCCGGCTGAGCTCGACGACGCGTTGCATGCGGTTCAGGCGTTCGGGGGCGGTGTCGTGATCGAGGAGCTGCTTCGGGGCGATGAAGTTTCGCTGTTTGCGCTTTCCGACGGGCTGCGCGTCGTTCCACTCGGGGCGGCGCAGGATTTCAAGCGAATCGGCGACGGCGACACCGGACCGAACACCGGTGGAATGGGCGCGTACTCCCCGGTGCCGTGGCTCGATGACGCCGCCGGTCTCGTGGAGCGCATTCATCAGCCGGTCATCGAAGAGCTCGCCCGACGAGACACGCCGTTCATCGGCTGTCTTTTCGCGGGATTGATGATGACCGCGGAGGGGCCCAAGGTGCTCGAGTTCAACGCACGTTTCGGCGATCCCGAAACCCAGGTGATGATGCCGCTCGTGAACGGTGACCTCCTGGACGCTCTCGGTGCGGCGGCCCGGGGCGACCTCTCCGGGATCTCGCTCGGCGAGTCGGGGGAGTCGGCGGTCTCGATCGTCCTGGCGGCGCCCGACTACCCGGGTCGAAGTGACTACGCCGGCGTTGCCATCGCCGGCTTGGACGACGCCGAGGCAGCCGGCGCACTGGTCTTTCACAGCGGCACCGCTGTGAGGGACGGCCGGGTCGTCACGAACGGAGGCAGAATCCTTTCCGTGACCGCGACCGGCCCCAGCCTCCAGGCAGCACGCGACCGTGCCTACGCCTCTGCCGAGCTCGTCTCCTTCGACGGCGTCCAGTTTCGGCGAGATATCGCGGCGGCCGCACGTGGCTGAGCCACTCGTCGGGATACTCGTCGGCTCGGACTCCGATCGCCCGCGCATGCAGGCGGCGCTCGATGAACTGGACGCTCGTGGCATCACCTGGGAATTTGAGGTCCGCTCCGCGCACCGCGCCCCCGACGCAGTTGCCGAGTACGCGAAGGGTGCGGCAGAGCGCGGGCTGAAGGTGCTGATCTGCGGCGCCGGGCTTGCCGCCGCGCTTCCCGGAGTCGTTGCGGCGCACACCCCGCTGCCTGTGATCGGCGTGCCGCTCCGTTCGTCGATGTCAGTGCTCGACGGCCTCGACGCGCTCCTTTCAATCGTGCAGATGCCGCCTGGTGTTCCGGTCGCCACGGTCGGCGTCGACAACGCGAAGAACGCGGCGGTACTCGCCGCGCGGATCCTCGCTCTTCTCTCACTGCCTTCCTGACCCGGCTCTACACTGGCCGGGTGATCGCGCGCTACGCCCGCCCGGAGATGACCCGGATCTGGTCGGAGGAGTGCAAGTTCGCGGGCTGGCTCGAGGTCGAACTGGCGGCGCTGGCCGGCTGGGCCGAAGTCGGAGGCGTGCCCGCCGAAGACGTCGCTGCGATTTCGGCGCAGGCCGTCCCGCCGACCCCCGAACGTGTTGCCGAGATCGAACAAACCACCGACCACGACCTCGCCGCTTTCGTCGACGCAGTTGCAGAGCAACTGGGGGCAGAAGGTCGCTGGGTTCACTACGGCCTGACGTCCTCGGACGTCGTCGACACCGCTCTCGCGCTGCAGATTCGCAGCGCGGGCACGCTCATCCTGGCAGGAATCGAACGCGCACTCGTGGCGGTCGCCCGCCGCGCTGAGGAGCATCGGCGCACCGTATGCATGGGACGGTCTCACGGAATCCATGCCGAGCCGACCACATTTGGCTGGAAGCTCGCAGGCTGGGCCTTCGAGCTCGATCGCGCCCGAATCCGGATCGAGCGGGCGCTCGAGGCCTGCCGCGTCGGGCAGCTCTCCGGCACCGTCGGGACCTACGCCGGGATCGACCCCGACGTGGAGCGGATCGCCTGCGAGCGCCTCGGACTCGAGCCCGACCCGGTCTCGACGCAGGTGGTCTCACGCGACCGGCATGCCGAGCTCCTCTCGACACTTGCGATCTGCGCGACGTCCCTCGACCGGTTCGCGACGGAGATCCGTCATCTTGCGCGCACGGAGGTTCGCGAGGTCGAGGAGCCGTTCACGGCGGGCATGAAGGGATCGTCCGCCATGCCGCACAAGCGAAATCCGAAAGTCGCCGAGCGCATTTCGGGCCTTGCCCGCGTCGTCCGCGCCGCGTCCCTCGTCGGTCTCGAGAACATGCCGCTCTGGCACGAACGGGACATCTCACACTCATCAGCGGAGCGCATCGTCATACCCGACTCGTTTCTTACGCTCGACTACATGCTCGATCGCTTCGCGTCGATCGTCGATGGACTGGTCGTCTACCCGGAGCGCATGGAGCGAAATCTCTGGTCTTCACACGGGCTCTTCTTCTCGCATCGCCTGCTGCTTGCGTTGATCGATGTCGGACTGGAGCGCACGGAGGCATACCGCCTCGTGCAGCGAAACGCGATGCGCGCGTGGGACGAGGACTGCGACTTTCCAGCACTTGTTCGCGGCGATCCGGAGATCACGAAGCTGCTCGACGAGGCCACGCTTGCTGCCGTCTTCGATCTCGACGCCACGATCGCCCGACTCGACCAGACATTCGACCGTCTTCATCGTCTCGTTCCGAAGGAGGAACCCATTCATGCCTGAGGCTGCGCTTCACGTCGGGAGCGGCAAGGTCCGCGAGCTCTATGCGCTCGACGACGACCGCCTGCTCCTGGTCGCCAGCGACCGCATCTCGACCTTCGACGTGATTCTGCCCACCGAGATCCCTGACAAGGGGCGCGTGCTCACGGGCCTTTCCGGCTTCTGGTTCGCGCGCACGAGTGACGTCGTACCGAACCACCTGGTGGCGCTGCGGGAGGACGGTCGCTCGACCGAGTGCAAGCGGCTCGAGATGCTGCCCATCGAGTGCGTCGTGCGCGGCTACCTCGCGGGGTCGGGCTGGAAGGACTACCGCGCAACCGGCCGCGTCTGCGGTCATGAGCTTCCGGAAGGGCTCCTCGAGTCGCAGCAGTTGCCGCGCCCGATCTTTACCCCAGCCACGAAGGCGCAGAGCGGGCACGACGAGAACATCGACCGTACTGCGGCGGCGGCGCTCGTCGGTGAGGAGCGATTCGACGAGGTAGAGGCGATCGCCCTCGCCCTCTACTCGTTCGCTTCCGACTACGCGCGCGAGCGCGGCATCATCCTCGCCGACACGAAGCTGGAGTTCGGTACGACCGAGGACGGGCAACTCGTCCTCGGCGACGAAGCGTTCACTCCAGACTCCTCGCGCTTCTGGCCGGCGGCCGAGTTCAGGCCCGGCCGCACCCCACCCTCGTTCGACAAGCAGTTCGTCCGCGACTACTGCGAGTCCCTCGGTTGGAACAAGTCCGATCCAGGCCCCGAACTGCCCGACGACGTCGTCTCCGGCACTCGCGCCCGCTATGTCGAGGCGTTCGAGCAGCTGACCGGGATCGCCTTCGACGAGTACCTGTCCGACCCGGGCGTCGTGCTGCGGTGAGGGCGACCGTACTCGTCCGTCCCAAGCCCGGGATCCTCGACCCGCAGGGGCAAGCTGTCGAGAGCTCTCTGCGTCATCTCGGGTTCGACGTCGGCGGGGCTCGAGTCGGCCGGCTCGTCGACGTTGAGGTCGCGACCGAAGATCGAGCCGATGCAATCGAGCAGCTCAACCGGATGTGTGAGCAGCTGCTCGCGAACCCGCTGATCGAGAGCTACGCGATCCAGCTCCACCCCGACCCGGCAGGCTCCGGCGCGTGAACGAACCACGGCCGTTGATTGCGGTTGTCGTGTTTCCCGGCTCGAACGACGACCGCGACGCGCAACTCGCGCTCGAGCGGCTCGGTGCAACCGCGCGACGGGTGTGGCACACCGAGCGAGAGCTGCCAGAAGCGACCGCAGCCGTCGTCTTCCCAGGCGGGTTTTCGTTCGGCGACTACCTTCGCTGCGGTGCGATCGCCCGCTTCTCGCCCGTGCTGAAGTCGGTCACCGCGTTCGCGGCAGAGGGCGGCCCCGTGCTCGGAATCTGCAACGGCTTCCAGGTGCTCACGGAAGCGGGCCTGCTACCGGGCGCCTTGCGCCCGAATGCGTCGCTGTCGTTCGTGTGCAGGGACGTGCCGCTCACGGTCACGCGCACCGATACCCCGTTCACGTCGCGTTGTTCCGACGGACAGACGCTGACGATTCCCATCAAGCACGGCGAGGGCTGCTGGTTTGCTGACGACGGTCTGCTCGCACACCTCGAGTCGACAGGACAGATCGCCCTGCGCTACGCGCCCGGTGCGAACCCGAACGGAGCGCTCGCTGATGTGGCCGGCGTCACCAACGAGGCGCGGAACGTCTTCGGGCTGATGCCGCATCCCGAGCACGCGGTCGACCCGCTGCTCGGCTCGACCGACGGGGCGCTGATTCTCGGATCCCTCGTCGATACCGCTCGATTGTCGCTCGCGGCATTCGTCTAGGCGCCTGCCAGCCCGAGAGCGTTCGCGAGCTCCGGCTTCTTCGCGAGCTCTCCATGCAGGCGCTCGACGTCACGAGCGCGCAGGGTGACGGGGCCGCGCCTCCCGACACCACCCGTCGAATAGGCGAAGCGCACGAGACGCTCGCCACCATCGGTCTCGAGCAACTCGACGACCGACGCAAAGCGACGCTCGCCGGCCCGTTGCGGAACGGCAAGACCCTCGATGAGGGTGGCCTGGCCCCAAGGCGTGGCGGTCTTCGACATGAACCCAACGCTAACGCGCAAACCGTCGCACGTGGGATACGCCTCTGTCACGAAAGTGTGAAACCTGAGCGACGCACGTTTGCCGCCGACCGAATCGGTCGAATGCTCACTGATGACTCGTTTCGTCCGCTTCGCCGTGATCGCCCTGCTGATCACCCTCGCCATGAGCGCCCTCGGCACTTCGCAAGCCGAAGCGGCGAGCGGCGTCCAGTACGGGCTCACCGACGACGCCTGGCTGATGGACGGCTCGGGCACGCTCGACTCCCGCGTCGCGCAGCTCGAGGCTCTCGGCGTCCAGGTCGTCCGGCTGACCATCCGCTGGGATCAGGTCGCGCACACGCGTCCTGCAGTCGCCACCGATCCCACCGACCCCGCGTACGCGTGGGCGCGGCCCGACGCCGTGCTCGACGCACTCCGCGCAGCCGGGATCTCGGTCGTGCTCCAGCTCGTCGGAACGCCCTCGTGGGCAAACGGAGGCCGAGCGTCGAACGTCGCGCCGGCTTCGGGGTCGACGTTCGGCGCGTTCGCCACAGCGGCCGCAACGCGCTATCAGTGGATCAAGCGTTGGCTGATCTGGAACGAGCCGAATCAGGTTCGCTGGTTGCGCCCGACCACACCGGCGGTGTACACGGGACGCCTCTTGAATCCCGCGTACGGCGCGATCCATGCCGTCATCTCGGCCGCGCAAGTAGCCGGGGGCGGAACGGCGCCTCGCGGCTCGACCGGCGGCGTCTCGCCGGTGGCGTGGATTGCGGGGATGAACGCCGCCCATGCACGACTCGATGCGTACGCGCACAACCCTTACCCGCTCGATCCGAAGCGCGAATCACCGAGAACCGGTGGCTGCGCAAGCTGCACGACGATCACGATGGCGACGATCGACAAGCTCGTGACTCTCGTCGGCCGCGATTTTGGCCGCGCGCGCATCTGGCTGACCGAGTACGGCTACCAGAGCAACCCGCCGGACAAGTTCCTCGGGGTGCCACTCGCACTGCAGGCGCGCTACGTCGGCGAAGGCGCCTACGTCGCGTACCGGACGCCGCGCGTCGACCTGTTGATCCATTTCCTGTATCGCGACGAGCCCGACCTCGCGCGCTTCCAGAGCGGGCTCGTGACGCTCGAGGACGTGCACAAGCCGGCGTTCAGCGCATTCCAACTGCCGCTCGCACAGATCTCGCGCACCGGCTCACAGACGCTTCTCTGGGGCCAGCTGCGCGCGCCCGGGGCAGGCTCAACGGCCCGGCTCGAGCGACGAACCGGCACGCGCTGGCAGTCGCTCGGCGCGCTGCGCGTGGGGACGACCGGTTTCTTCAACTGGGCGGGAACGCTGCCCCGTGGTTCGATCGTGCGCGTGGGAGCCGGCTCACTCACCGGCGCCCCGGTGCTGATCAGCTGAACGGCCGACCTGCGCGATTGCGCGCCGATCGGCCGAGCCGTCACGCGTCGATCGAGATATGCCCCGGAAGGGAAGCGACCCGATCGAGCCAGGCGAGAATCGCGTGGTAGGACGAGAGGTCGAAACCGCCTTCGTCCGCAACGTGGGTGTAGCCGTAGACCGCAATGTCGGCGAGGCTGATCTCGCTACCGACAAGCCACTCGCGGTGCTCGAGGGAGCGTTCGAGCGCGCCGAGCACGCGGTAGCCGGCGGCAGTCCGCTCCTCGACGAGATCGGCGAACGCCTCCGGCCGGCCTGAGTACGCGAGCCAGAAGCGCACGACGGCGATCGCAGGCTCGAGGTCGTATTGCTCGAAGAACATCCACTGCAGCACCTGTGCCCGCTCGTAGCGATCGGCCGGGACGAAGCGCGTCCCGTCGCCGAAGTACCAGAGAATCGCACCCGACTCTGCGATCGGACGACCGTCGTCGAGCACGAGTGTCGGTACACGAAGCGCCGGATTGAGCCCGCGGAGCAGCTCGGGCCGGCCCGAGCGATCCGCGACTTCCACGGTGTGACGCTCGAACGGGATGCCGAGATGGGCGAGGAGCAGCCGTACCTTGAAGCAGTTGCCCGAGACAGGGCTGTCGTAGAGGAGCATGATCCGACCCTAACGATCTGGTACGATCCTTGCGTGGTCAATGATCTAAGCATCCAGGGTGTCACCCCGGCTGAGCGCGCGCCGCAGCCGGTTGCGGCCGGCACCCGGATCGGTCACGTCCACCTGAAGACGGCCGATATCCAGCGTGTCCACGACTTCTACGTCGGCGTTCTCGGTTTCGACGTGATCGTCCGCATGCCGGATGCCTTGTTCCTGTCGGCCGGCGGTTACCACCACCATCTCGGGTTCAACACCTGGGAGTCGGCGGGTGGTTCACCGCCGCCCGCGGGCACCACAGGGCTCTACCACGTCGCGATCAACTATCCCACGCGGACGGCGCTCGGCGATGCGCTGCGCCGGCTGATCGACGCGGGGTGGCAACTCGACGGCGCGTCCGACCACGGCACGCACGAGGCGCTGTACCTGCGCGACCCGGACGAGAACGGCCTCGAGCTCGCCTGGGACCGCCCGGAGAGCGAATGGCCGCGCGATGCGGATGGCAAGCTCGCCTTCGTGCGCTCGCGGCCCGACCTCGACAGCCTGCTCGCCGCCGCTCGCGCGGAGTAATTCAGCCCGCGTCGGCCAGTTCGAGCAGCTTCGTGACCGTGTTCCAGTTGCGGGCGGTCGCAGTCACGCCCAGCCGCCGCTCGGAGAGAACCTTCACAAGCTTCGAGTTGTGAACGCCTTTCGGGTGCCAGGCATAGATCTCTCGGCCGTGCACGATGAAGCGTTCGGATCCAACGTCGGTCGCCTTCGCTTCACGCACCACGGCTGGATCCGGCTTGCCGGAGAGAAAGCTGACGAGGTAGCGCGACGGATTGTCGGCGACTCGGCCGAGGGGATCGTAGGCGATGACGTCCGCAAGCTCGTCGCGGGTCCGGACGAACACCTCGACGTCGACGGCAAGCTGGTCGGCAAGACCCTGTTCGATCGCCCGCTTGACACGGGTCGACGCCGCGCCGCTCTCGAGGAGGACGTTGCCGCTCTGCAGGTGGGTGCGCACGTTGTCGTAGCCAAGCGACGTAAGAAGCTCACGCAGGGCCGCCATCGGCACACGCCGGTGACCGCCGACATTGATGCCACGCAGCAGCACGATTTGAGGCCTGACCGCGGCCACTACGCGAAGAGCGGTCGAAGGTGGTCGTTCAAGAACACCCCGCCCGGATCGAGCTCGCGCCGGATGTCGATGAACTGCTCGGCGCGCGGATAGCGTGCGAGCAGCTGCTCCCGCGTCAAGAAGTGGAGCTTGCCCCAGTGCACACGCGCGTCGAACTCGCCGAGCAACCGGTCGACCTCACGCAGGTAGGGCTCATAGTCGGTGCCCGGCATTCCCGAGACGGAAATGACGACGGTGTCGCGGCCGTAGCTGTGTGAGAGGAACGCCTCGTCGCGACCCACGGTTCGTACCTCCATCGGAAAGATCGACACCGGTAGGGATGCGAGCATCAACTCGCGCATCGCAGCGAGCGCCTCTGTGCCACGTTCGTACGGGACGAAGTACTCGAGCTCGTGAAAGTTCGGCTCGTAGACCATCGGGTAGATCACGAACGCCGGCCCGACGCGGCGATGCGGCTCGTCCGAGTCGGGTGTCGAGTCGTCGACCTCGTCATAGATCTTCACGTGGCACCGGTCGGCCATGCGTTCGCCGGGTGTCGCCAGCCCGTAGAGCTCCGCCGAGTCTTCCGTGGGCATCCAGAAGAACGAGTAGTGGCGATGCGCGTGGGCGAGCTCGTCGAACCTCCCCCACGCTTCGTCCCAACTCCAGTGCTCGACCCGCTCGCGAAGCCGGTACGCCGTCGCGACTTCGAGTTCGAGCTCGGTGATCGCGCCGAACATCCCGACCGCCACCTGCGCTGCGTGCAGATGCTCGGGCTCGCCCTCGCCGATCTCAACGATCCCGCCCGAAGCGGTGACGATACGCACGCGGCGCACGCCGGCTGAAAAACTGCCAAGGCGCAAGCCGGATCCATGCGTCGCCGTCGAGACCGCCCCGGCGATCTGCTGGGCGACGATGTCGCCCTGGTTGACGAGTGAGAGCCCGGAGTCCCAGAGTGGCTCACCGAACGCTCCGATCGTCGTCGCCGGCCCGACCACCACCCGCCGGGTGGCAGGATCAACGGAGCGAATGCCTCCGAGCTCGCGCAGGTCGAGCAGCAGGCCCTCGGTGGCGACGACAGCGGTGAACGAATGGCCGGCACCCGCCACCCGAACCGGCAGGCCATGCTCGGCGGCCGCTGCGACAACCGCCATGACCTCCTCCTCACTGCGCGGCGCGGCGATTCCCGCGGGGCTGCAGGTCTGATTTCCCACCCAGTTCGTCCAGCTCGCCACCAGGGCACCCTCTCGGCTTCCGCACCCGTGCGCAAGTGACCATCGTTAGTCTCGCCCGCGTGCACGTCGAGATCACGCTCTTCACCGACCCGGCGTGCCCGTTCGCATTCTCGGCCGAGCCGGTGCGGTGGCGGCTCCGCTGGCACTACGGCGACCAGCTCGTGTGGCGCGTCCGGATGATCGTGCTCACCCTGGAGCCCGGCGAAGCAGAGCGGCTCGCCGAGGGTGCGCCAAACCTGCAACGTCGCTTCGGAATGCCGATCGACCCGGCGCCCTATGCACGCACGGCGTCGTCCGAGCCTGCGTGCCGCGCAGTCGTGGCCGCGCGGCTGTACGCCCCCGGCGCCGAACAGGCCCTTCTCCGGCGGCTGCGCGTTCGCGTCATGCAGAACGGCCTGCTCGACGACCCCGAGTTGATCGCAGCGGCTGCCCGCGATGTCGGGCTCGACCCGAGCGAGCTCGCCGGCTGGTGTGCCCGCGACGACGTGGAGGCGGCGCTTCTGTCCGACATCACGGCGGCACGCGAACCCCTGCCTGCGGCACGAGCACTCGACCACAAGCTCGGCGGCCCGGACCGAGAACGCCGCTACACCGCACCGACCTACGTGCTTGCAGAAGAGGTTGTCGTGCCGGGCTTCAATCCGATCGAGGCCTACGAGACGGCTATCGCCAATCTCGCCCCGGAGCTGGATCGGCGAGCGAAGCCCGCAAGCGTCGAAGAGTTGCTCGCGTGGGCCGGCGAGCCGCTCGCGACCGCAGAGGTCGCACTCGTCGCGCAAATCGACCCGCGGGATGCACGAGCGGCGCTCAGCAAGGTCGCTAACCCAGTCGCCGCAGGCGCCGACTTCTATTGGACCGCCGCATGACGGAACTGCGCGATGTGCTTCCCGGGCTGTGGCTCTGGCGCGTCGCGTATCCGGACTGGCGACCGGAGGTCGGCTGGGAGAGGGTCGTGAGCTCGACCTGCGTCGAGTCGGGCGGCGAGGTCGTCCTGATCGACCCGCTCGCGCCCCCGGACGACGCGGCGGACGTCTGGGCGAGGCTCGACGCGAATCCTCCGACAGCCGTGGCCATCCTCAAGCCCGACCATGTGCGCGACGTCGACATCTTCGTGCGGCGTTACGGCGCGAAGGCGTTCGGCCCGTACCTCTTCTGGCGCGACAACATCCCCGAGACCGCGCTCGAGGGACTCCAACCTGGCAGCGAGCTTCCCGGCGGCCTCGTCGCGCTGTACGACGGGCGCGGCCGCGGCGAGACGCCGCTCTGGGCGCCGGAGCAGCGGACGCTCATCTTCGCCGACGGAATGAGCGGGCAAGGCGGCACGCTGCGCGCCTGGGCGACCCCGTGGCACGAGGAACGAGTGCTGCCCGCGCTGCACGCCCTCCTCGACCTGCCGTTCGAGCACGTGATCGTCTCGCACGGCGAGCCGGTGCACGACCGGGCCGCGTTCGAGCGCGCGCTCGAACTCGAGCCGTGGGGCGATTAGGCGGCCGCTTATGGGATGGGCTTCGGCGTGCCGATGCTTCTGATTGCGCTTGGGAGCATTCGCGAAGCTACGCGGAGGTGTGGCAGCTTTTTGCGGCGAGCTGAACACGCCCGGTAATCGCCCGGTGACGCGTGGATCCGGGCGCCACCGTAGAGCAACTCTGCTCTACGACGCGCACGCCTTCAGCGCACTAATCGCCGCCTCGCCGAGGTCGAAGCCGGAGGCGGTGAGTTTCGAAGGGATGTCGTCGAGCGGGGCGAGCGTCGAGAGAGCGGGGTTGTTGTCCGGATTCGCCCAGTCGCTGTACAGCGACTTGAGCGTCGCGAGTACGCCGGGCCCGACGTGGGACAACGGCCAGGAGCAGGAGATGCCGATGTGCGCGGCAAACGCAGTGCCGCCGGTGAATGTCTCCTCTCCGGCCTGCCCGGTGCCTACGTTGTAGACCGCATTGAACCCGAGCCCAAGGTTCTGACCGGCGAGCACGAATCGCACGTCCCCGCCTCCATCGATCTTTACGCCGTCGACGAACCGGCGGATGTCGAATGTGCTCGGGTGGTGCTCTTGATCCGGCGGACCGACCCAGCCGCGGCCGACGACGGTGTGGCCGAGGCTGACACCGACTCCGGCGCCGAGATGGATCGTGAGGTACGCGGCGTCGCCGAAGCCTTTGAGGACCCCGGGCGTGATGATGAGTGACACGCCGCCGCCGAACTTGAGCGCCGAACCGAGCTGGCCGAGCCCCTTGGAGAAATCGTAGATCGTGTAGTCCGCATGGCGGTGCGGGCCGAATTGCGTGGCGATGCCGTCGAACGTGTTGCAGAGCGTGTAGCCCCGGAACAGTCCGGCGAGAGGCCCGCCCCACGGTGGGCATCCGAATGAGATGTTCATCGTCCGGTCAAATGAGGTCGATGTGTTCTTCTTATCCGTCACGGTCTGCCGCACGGAGAACTGACCCCGGTAGTCGTAGAGGTGCGGAACCACGTGGGACGGCCAGTAGGCCTGCCAGACCTGGGCCACCTGGCGCACCTCGCCGCCCGTAAGGCCTCCGATGAGGTCGTTTGCATCCCTGGGAAGGATCCCCAACGCCACGCCTTGGGCGCGTGCGCCAGCATTGTCCGGCTGGGTGACGAGGGCGTTGAGCGTCGCCGCGTACCTAGGCCGCGTTTGCGCGCTGTCGACGACGTCGACGTCGCTCGCGGCGTCGCCGAAATGCCAACGGCGAGCGACGACATCCGGCTGATCCGGGCGCACCTCCTCGGGGATCATCAAGCCAATCTCCTTCTGCGAGAGGCTGGGCGGATTCGCCTGGAAGACGGGGCTCGCGTGATTCGGGTCGACGTTCACGGTCGCTCTGCTGCTGACCGTTGTTCCGCCCGCCGGTGTCACCTTCACCGTCATCGTTGTCGCTTGCGGCTTGCTGTAACTATGCCCGCCGAGGAGCTCGTACGCGCCGGAGCTCGGCGATGCACCGTTCAGCGCGGGCGGAGCGATCACGACCTGGGCGTTTGAAGTGATTCCGTCACCCCAGGCGACAGTCGCGACGAAGTTGGACGGCGGGTCACTCCGCCCGGCGCGCCTCGGATATGTGAAGAACCCCAGGGTGTCCCGGACGAAGTGGTCGTCGAGCGCGCGGATTGGAAAGGCCGACAACTCGACGCCGGCAACGTACGTCACGGTCAGCTTCGTCGAGTAAACAAAGACCGCTTTCGAGCCGCCTGCAGCGAAGTGCCCGCCGTTGTCGATGCACCCCGCGTCGAAGATCGCTTCGTAGTGGCCGGGGGACGGCGTGACCCGGGTGGTGATGCGCCAGTTCCCCGCGGCGTCGGCGACGGGCACGTGAGCGACGAGCCCGAAGTTCGAACCGAGTGCAATCTCGAGGTGCGAGCTCGGAGTGCCAGGCTTGCTGCAGCCCGTCCCCGTGAAGGTAAGGGGCGCGCCGAGTTGCACATTGGATCGAGGTGTGACCGACCATGTTCGGGCGGCGGGGCGTGCGCTCGCGCTGGCCACCGGAATCATGGCGACGGTCAGCACGAACACTCGGAGCGTGACACCTCCCAGCCGCATCAGAAGCCTCCTGCGGCCATCCTAGAACGGCAGGGGGGACACTTCAATCCGCGGCGACTGATCTGCGCCGAACGAAGAGTCCGCCACGAAGTCCAAGGACGGCGCACGCGAAGCCGGCTGTGAGGATCGTCCGGCGGTGTTAGCCTCCCGCCCACCGATGTAGGCCGCTTCTGATCGATCACATCGCTTGCGGTGCTTCGCACCGCTCCTTTTCCTGCGTCTGTGGAGGTTAGAAGTGACTGAGCCATACCGTCGGCAACTGTCCGATCCTCGCGATTGGATCCGCGGTCTTCCTCGCGCTGTTGCACTCCAGGCGGCCGCGCTCTTACGGCTGCTCGATGCTGTGGAAGCCGATCAGCGCGTCCGCGCCTTCTCGTTGGCTGGATCGGTGGCGCGGGGTCAGGCGGACGAATTCTCTGACCTGGATACACGCCTTTGGGTTGCCGACGATGAGTTCGATTCGATGCTCGCTGATCTACCGTCGCTTGCCCGGACCGTTGGGGTGCAACTCGACGTTCTCTTCGAGACGCCGGGCTCGCCATTCCTGTTCATCCAGTACGTCGATGGCGTTCAGTTGGAACTTCTCGCTGTCCGTGCGTCTGACGTGAACGAAGGTGTCAGCAGCCACCTGGTTCTGCTCGATCGCGACGGTCTATTGGCGGACGCGCCCGAGCAAGCGCCTCCGTGGGGTCTCGGCCTCTGGTTGGGCTGGGCGTGGATGCGGCTCTTTGACCTCGACAAGTACCTTCGACGCGGGCAGGTCTGGAGGGCGTTCATTCAGCTTCAAGAAGTTCGGAACTTGCTTCTTCGCCATCATGCCGCCGCAGCGGGGATTCCCGAACCCGAGTTGGGCCTCACGACCATCCTCAACGTCAACGGATCGTTGCCAGCACGATTGGAGGAGACGGTGGCTGAACTCAACGCTGCTGATCTTCGACGTGCTGCAAGCGTATGTGCAGAGCTGCTGGCCAGCTACGAGCGACGACCGTTTAGCGACTTTGTCCAAGCCCGACTGGCGTTGCCCGGCTGACCGTCTCCTCTCGCGAATCTGACGCTGGTTCGGTCGGAGCAACTTGCGAAAAGACGAAGGCGCCGCCTGCTGCTACGCCCCGATGATCTCGATCCGGTAGCCGTCGGGATCCCGGACGAAGCAGAGCCACGAGCCGCCCTCGCGCACCTGATACGGCGCCCGCTCGGGCTCGATGCCCTGCCCGGCCAGCTGCGCAAGCGTCGCGTCGAGGTCGTCGACACCGATCGCGACATGCCCGTAGGCCGTGCCGAGCTCGTAGGTGCTGCCGTCGTGGTTGAACGTCAGCTCGAGCTCCTCCTCCTGCCCTGGGAAACCGAAGAAGTAGAGCGTCGCCTCGGTTTCGCCGTTCCGAACGATCGGCGCCTCGCGCCGGAACTCCATGCCGAGCGCCTCGTAGAACGCACGGCTCTTCACCGGGTCGGTGACCCGGACCATCGTGTGCAGATAGCGAGCTGTCATACGTTCATCCTTCCAAATCCTCCCGCAGGAGCGCGAACAGAACCGCGTCCTGCCATTCACCGCCCGCGCGCCGCAATCTGATCACGGCTCGGACGGAGCCGTCGCAAGGCGCGGGGCTGCCGTCGTCGAGCCCGAGGAGCGCGGCGAGCGAGTGCCGAGGGCGACCCCGAGAAAGATCAGGACGAGCCCCACAAGCGCGGCTGCGCCGATGCTCTCGCGGAGAAAAACGGCGCCGTAGACGAGTGCGACCGGCGGCACGAGATAGGTGACGAGCGAGGCGTAGGCGGCACCTGCGCCCGCGATGATCGTGAAGAACAGGAGATACGCCGCAGCGGTGCCGAGAATCCCCAGGACGACGATCGACGCGATCGTCTTCCACCCGGGCATGTGGCTCGGCGCCTGCGCCACCCCGAACGGCAGCGCCGACGCCGCGGCGATCGCCGACGTGCCGAGCGCGATCACCTGCGGTCGTGTGTCTCCGAGATAGCGTCGCGTCAGCAACCCGCCGATCGCGTAGCAGCTCGCCATCCCGACCACAGCGAGTGCGCCCAGGATCTTCCCCTGCGGCTGCGCACCGACGAGCAGCGCGACGCCGACGAAGCCGACGCCGACCCCCGCGAGCCGCCGGCCCGTCACCCGCTGGTCGTGAAAGAAGCCGAAGGCGAGTAGCGCATTGAAGATCGGCACCGACGCTTGGATGATCGACGCGAGCCCCGAGTCGATCCGCGTCTCACCCCACGACAGCAGCCAGAACGGTATCGCCGTGTTCAGGAGGCCGACGAGCGCGAGCACCGGCCAGTTGGCCCGCAGCTCGGCGAGGGCGGTTCCGGGCCCGACGAGCAGCGGCACGACGATCGCGAGCGTGATCGCGGCGAGGCCGAGCCGGCCGAGGATCAACGTCGCAGGCGTGAGGTCGCGAACGGCGATCTTGATGAACATGAAGGAGCTCCCCCAGATCAGGGCGAGCGCAACGAGCATGATTCCGTAGCGGCGAGTCATGACAATTGTGGAACGCCGCGGGTGACCTTCATGTGAGATGAGAACGGCCGCCGGCCGGCTGGCATTTCGATCGAGTCATCCTAGACGGCCGATATCATTGCCTCCTGAGCTCGGTCGCCCAGCAGCCACTCCACCGCGCTCTCGGTCTCACCGACGGAGAGCTCGACCGTATCCAGATGCTGCTCGGCCGCGGCCCGAATGACTTCGAGCTCGCTGTCTTCTCGCTGCTCTGGTCGGAGCACTGCGGCTATAAGCACTCCGCGCGACTGCTCAAGCGGCTCCCGGCCCGCGGCGCGCGCGTCCTGCAGGGGCCTGGAGAGAACGCCGGCGTCATCGATCTCGGCGGCGGCCTCGCCGTCGCCTTTAAGGCCGAATCGCACAATCACCCTTCGGCTGTCGAACCGTTTCAGGGCGCGGCAACCGGCGTCGGCGGCATCCTGCGCGACATCGTCGCGATGGGCGCCCGACCGATCGCGCTCCTCGACGGCCTCCGCTTCGGCGCGCCCGACTGGCACTTCAAGCGCGCGGTCGCCGGGATCGGCCACTACGGCAACTGCGTCGGCGTGCCGACCGTCGGCGGCGAGTCTGGCTTCGACGACGCGTATGCGGCAAATCCGCTCGTGAACGCGATGTGCGTCGGCCTGCTGCCCACCGAGCGGGTCCTTTCGGCGAAGGCGCAGGGCGTCGGCAACGCGCTCGTTCTGTACGGCGCGCTCACCGGCCGCGACGGAATCGGTGGTGCGTCGGTGCTCGCCTCCCAGGACCTCGAGGGCTCGGACGAGAAGCGCCCCTCGGTGCAAATCGGCGACCCGTTCCGTGGCAAGGCGCTAATCGAGGTGTCGCTCGAGCTCGTCGAGCGCGAGCTCGTGCGCTCGCTCCAGGATTGCGGGGCTGCCGGGCTGGCTTCATCCCTTTCGGAAATGGCTCGCGACGGCATGGGGGTCGACGTCCACCTGGATCGCGTACCGGTCCGAGAAGAGGGGATGGAGCCGTGGGAGATCATGATCTCCGAGTCACAGGAGCGAATGGTCGCCGTGGTCTCACCCGCGGAGGTCGAAGCCGTGCGGGCGGTGTGCGACCGCTGGGAGTTGCCGTGCACGGTGATCGGCGAGGTCACCGATCACGGCGAGCTGCGCGCGTTCGACGCGGGCGAGGTCGTCGGCGCGATCCCGGCGGCGCTCCTCACCGACGAGTGCCCGCGCTACGACGTTGCACGAGCGCCGCATCCGGTCGACCCCGTCGCGGTCGACCCCGTCAATGATGAGCCGAAGGACTGGGTGTTCGAGCAATACGACCAGCTCGTCGGCTCGCGCACGGTGCGCCGCCCTGGCCTCGACGCTGCTGTTCTGCGCATCGACGGGACGCGTGGCATCGCAGTCTCGCTCGACGGCCCGCCTCTCGGTTGCCGCAACCCGCTGGAGGCGGGCTGGCGCGCCGTCATGGAGGCGGCGATGAATGTCGCGTGCGCGGGCGGGGAGCCTCTGGCACTCACCGACTGCCTCAACTTCGGTAATCCGGAGAAACCGGAGATCGGCTGGGAGCTCGAGCAGGCGATCGAGGGCATCTCGCGAGCCGCCGAGTCGCTCGGCATCCCAGTCGTCTCGGGAAATGTCTCGCTCTACAACGAGACGGGCGGCGCACCGATCCCGCCGACGCCGTTCGTCGGCTGCGTGGGGCTCGTGCACGACATCACGCGGATCCCCGGACGCTGGAGACGCGGCGACACGGTGTACCTGCTGCGCGGCTTCGGCCACGGGCTCGTGGAGTTCATCTGGCGCAACGCCCATCGATTCTCGCTGGCGCACGACGTCTCCGACGGCGGGCTCGAGCTCGCCCTCACCGAGGCTGCGGCGTGGTCGGGTGCGGCAATCGCGTTGACGCAGCTCGATGCGGGTGAAGGCGTTGTCGTCGCCGCCACCGAGAGACCCCGCTGGGACGACATCGTCGAGCTGGGACGGGTTGTCTAGATGTGCGGCGTCTTCGGATTGCGCGCGCCCTCCCGCGACGTCGCCCGGCTCACCTACTTCGGCCTCTACGCCCTGCAACACCGAGGGCAGGAGTCCGCGGGCATCGCCGTCTGCGAGGACGGGCGGCTCACCGCGGTGCGCGACCTCGGGCTCGTGCCCCAGGTCTTCGACGAGCGCAGCTTGTCAGCGCTGCGCGGCGAGTACGCGATCGGCCACACGCGCTATTCGACGACGGGCGGTAACGCGTGGGCGAACGCCCAACCGCTGCTGCACCACGGTCGCACGCGAACGGTCGCGCTGGGGCACAACGGCAACCTCGTGAACGCTGCGGCGCTTCGCCATGCGGTCGGTAAGTCCCTCGCCTCGAGCTCAGACTCCGAGGTGATCGCTGCGTTGATCGCCGACGACGAGCGGCCGCTCGAGGAGGCGGTCGTGGCGACGATGGCGCGTCTGGAGGGCGCTGCAACGGTCGTGGGGCTCGCCGATGGGCACCTCTTCGCCTTTCGAGACGCACACGGGTTCCGCCCGCTCGTGCTCGGGCGGCTCGGCGAGGATTTCGTCGTCGCATCGGAGTCGTGCGCCCTCGACCTCATGGGCGCGACGTTCGAGCGCGATGTGCGCGCCGGCGAGCTGCTCGTGATCGGTGACGACGGGTTACGGTCGATCCAGGCCGTCGAACCGGCAGCCCACGGTGCGCTCTGCATCTTCGAGTTCTTCTACCTCGCGCGTCCTGACACGCGACTCGCTGGCGTCGAGGTGCACGGCGCGCGCGTGCGGATGGGCGAACGGCTTGCCGCCGAGGCGCCGGTCGAGGCAGACCTCGTGCTGCCCATCCCCGACTCGGGCACGCCGGCGGCGATCGGATTCGCACGTGCGACGGGGATCCCGTTCAGCGAAGGATTGATCAAGAACCGCTACGTCGGACGCACGTTCATCCAGCCCGAGCCGGGGATGCGCGAGCAGGGGATCCGCATGAAGTTCAATCCCCTCGCCGAGGTTGACGGTAAGCGCCTGGTCGTGGTCGACGACTCGATCGTGCGTGGCTCGACAACGCGGCAGATCGTGCAGATGCTCTTCGCAGCAGGAGCTTCCGAGGTGCACATTCGCGTGTCGTCCCCTCCCGTCGTCTCACCGTGTTACTACGGCATCGACCTCGCATCGGAAGACGAGATGATTGCCGCGCATTCGACCGTCGAGGAGGTGCGCGCAGCGATTGGCGCGACGAGCCTCGCTTACATCTCACTCGACGGGCTGCAGGCGGCAACCCGCCGTCCGGAGAGCGCGCTCTGCCGGGCGTGCCTGACGCGCGAATACCCGACGCGCGTTCCAGACGACGCGGCGAAGCACCGCTTCGAGCCGACCACCGCCTGATCTCGCGGCCGCTGGTGCAGCGTCCTCGGCCCCAACGGACATGCCGCGCCGAGACTCGTCCCTTGGTCAGACCAAGTTCGGCGGAAGGGTGACAAATGTTCCCCAATTGGCTTCGCCGCTTGGGAGTCATTCGTGGCCGGTTGTGACGGATGTGTGACCGGTGACGTGCGCGGGCGTCGAACGACCGACGCGGCCCGCTATGAGCCGAGCCCGGCCGCGCGCCCGTAGCGGACGGCTCGCTTCACCTGGCGCGGGTCGAGGCCCTGCTCGAGCAGCCTCTGGCGCAGCTCACTCTCGGACGCGAGCCGCAGGAAGAGCCAGACGAGGACTCCAAGGGTGACGAGCGAGCCCTCGGCCATCATCACGATCCCGCCGAGGTTGAGGTCGTGCACCGGGGTGATGCCCCACTCGGGCGCGTGCCGGTAGACCGTGTAGAAGGCCGCGTTCGACCAGATGAAAACGTTGCCGAGGACGGTCTCGATCAGCCGGACGAGAAAGATGTAGCCGATCTTCACGCCGGTCCCGAACCACGCCGGGGCCGGCAGCGTCTCGACGACCGGCTCCCAGATCAGGCAGCCACAGGTGAAGAACAGGAAATGCTCGAACGCGTGCACCGGTGCGTGATGCAGCGCCGCGTCGTAGAGATACGGGATGTGCCAGAGGTAGAGGTCGGCGGCCCAGAGCGGCAGCGCGACGAATGGATGGGCGAGCACGCGCAGACGCTCGACGAGCTTGAACCTCAGGACCGGCCGCAGGAGCGGTCCCGTCAGCCCCACCACGAAGCAGAGCGGCGCGAGGTCGCCGAGGATGACGTGCTGCAGCATGTGGAGGAAGAAGAAGTGCTCTTCGCCCAAATGGTCGATCGGCGAGTTCAGAGCGAGGACGACGAGAGCGATCCCAATCCAGAAGCTCGCCCGGCGTGCGCGCGAGACGGGGTGTCCGCGGCGTGCAAGTGACCTCGTCCGCCGCAGATAGACGACGGCAGCGAGAACGGTCGGCAACGTCTGGAGCGGCTCGAAGCTCCACGGCGTAAGTAGTGACGGCGAAAGCACTGAGTGGAAAACTATCTCCGTGCACCTCTTTCACTACCACCTCGTGACCTCGGAGCTCCGTGACGTCGAGGCCCGCTACGTCGGCAGGCTCGGCTTCGACCTCGTCGCGCGGTACGGGCGCATCGGCGAGGATCACGTGTCCGTCGAGGCGGGCGTCTCCTGGGAGAAGCTCGACCGCGACGGGTTCAAGCTGCGGCTCACGGAGCTCGAGCGTGGCATGGTCAACGTGGTCGTCCAGCCGGGCCAGTGGCGGGTCCCGCGGATCGACCACATCGGCGTGGCCCTCGACGAGGAGGAGTTCCAGGGAGTGCTCGCGCGGGCAGCCGACTGGAATCTTCGCGTGCAGGAGCACGGCGGCCGCCGCACGTTCATCGCGACCAATGCGGGCTATCGGATCGAGGTGCATCCGCCGCGTGATTGGATCGACGAGCTGCTCGCGGAGCGACACGAGCTTCGCCTGACGGAGCTCCAGCTGCGAGCCGACGAGCCGCGGACGAAAGCCGGTGCGCTGGCCGACATCCTCAACTTGCCGATGGAGAACGACGCCGTTCTCGTCGGCGAGACGGCCGTCTCGTTCCTGCCCGGTGGCCCCGAAGGGCGCCCCGAGCTCGTCGGCGAGCGGTTCGCGTAGCTGTTCGAATTCTGGGTGGCCGAAGCCGGTCGTAGACTCATCGCTCTGACGAGCAGCGGCAAAAGCTACGAAGCAACAGGAGTCTCGCTGGCGACGGCAGACTCGGTCGTCGAGCGCCTCCGCGCCGCGGTCGAGTCGACGGGTGCCACGAGCTTCGGGGCATTCGCGGGGCTCCATCCCTTGGACGGCGAGAACCTGCTCGCCGCGTCGACCGACGGCGTGGGGACGAAGCTGATCCTCGCCCGCGCGCGGGGGCGTCTCGCGGCCTGCGGCGCCGACCTCGCGGCGCACTGCATCAACGACGTCCTCACCTGCGGCGCGAAGCCACTCATGTTCCTCGACTACGTCGCCGCGAGCACGATCGACCTGGAAGAGGTCGCGTCGCTCGTCGAAGGGGCGGCATCGGTCTGCCGCGATGCGGGCGTCGCGCTCGTCGGCGGCGAGACGGCAGAGCTGCCGGGAATCTACGCCGAAGGCGAGCTCGACTTCGCGGGCACATGCGTCGGCGTCGTCGCTTGCGCCGACCTGGTCGACGGGTCGACCGTCGCGGCCGGGGACGCGGTCATCGGCTACGCGTCGTCGGGCGTGCACGCGAACGGCTTCACTCTCGTACGGCGGGTGCTTGACGAAGAGGACTACGACGGAGGCGACCTGCTCGCACCGACGCGGCTCTACCTCGACGTCGCCCGATCTCTGCGCGGCCGCGCGAAGGCGTTTGCCCACATCACCGGAGGTGGCATTCAGGGAAACCTGGCACGGATCGTGCCGCAGGGACTCCACGCCGTGATCGACTGGGACGCCTGGCCGCGCCACGCTGTCTTCGCGTGGCTCGCCCGGCATGTCGCCGAGGACGAACTGCGCCGCGTCTTCAACCTCGGCATCGGATGGTGTGCCGTCGTCGCAGAGCCGAAGGCGGGCGAGACCGTGATCGGGCGGATCGTGTGATCGGCGTCCTCGTCTCGGGCGACGGCTCGAACCTGCAAGCTCTGATCGACGACGGCCTCCCCGTGGCGGCGGTGGCGGCAAACCGGAAGGACGCCTACGCGCTCGTCCGAGCGCGGAACGCGGGGATCCCCACGGCGACGTTCTCGCTCGACTGCCACGCCGACCGCGCCGAACGCGACCTCGTGATGGCAACGTGGCTCGAGGAGCACGACGTCGAGCTCGTCGTGCTCGCCGGCTACATGCACCTGCTCACGAAGCCGTTCCTCGATCGCTTTCCGCGCCGGATCGTGAACGTCCACCCCTCGCTTCTGCCCGCGTTCCCAGGCGCACGAGCGATCGACGATGCGCTTGCGGCGGGCGTCGCGACGACCGGCGTCAGCGTTCACTATGTGGACGAGGGGCTCGATACAGGGGACGTGATCGACCAGGAGCCGGTTCCGGTCGAGCCGCCGGCATCGCTCCGAGGTCGCATCCACGCCGTCGAGCACCGTCTCCTGCCAAAGGTGGTGAGGCAGCTGTGCGCCGGGCACTGATCAGCGTCTGGGACAAAGCGGGAGTCGACGTGCTGGCGCGCGGCCTGGCCGGGCTCGGCTGGGAGCTCGTCTCGTCAGGGGGCACGGCCGCCTTCCTCGAGGAGCAGGGGCTCGCAGTAACGCGCGTCGAGGAGGTGACCGCGGCGCCCGAGATGCTCGGCGGCCGTGTCAAGACGCTTCATCCGCGAATTCACGCCGGCATCCTCGCGCGACGCGACGTGCCCGAGGACATCGAGACGCTCGAGCACCACGAGATCCAGCTCTTCGACCTGGTCTGCGTCAGCCTCTACCCGTTCGCCGCGGTCGCCGCCGGGCGCGGCGTGACGGAGGCAGACGTGATCGAGATGATCGACGTCGGCGGCCCCTCCATGCTGCGTGCCGCCGCGAAGAACTTCGCGCACGTCGCAGCTCTCTCCCACGTCGGTCAGTACGAGCTCGTCCTCGGCGAGCTTCGAGACCATGGCGCAGTGACGCTCGAGACGCGCCGGGCTCTCGCGGTGGAAGCGTTCGCGATGACCGCCGCATACGAAGCCTCGATCGCGAACTGGTTCGGTGAGACCGAGAGGTTCCCGGCGCAGTTGACGCTCCCATTTCACAAGGTGAGCGAGCTCTCGTACGGCGAGAATCCCCATCAGTCGGCCGCCTATTACCGCGAGGCAGGCGCTCGACGCCATCTGCTCTCGAAGGTCGACCAGCTCGGCGGGAAAGAGCTCTCGTTCAACAATCTCGTCGACCTCGAAGGCGCGCGGCGCGTCAGCCGCGAGTTCACGCTGCCTGCGGCCGTGATCGTGAAGCATGCGAACCCCTGCGGCGTCTCGATCGCCGCGACGATCGAAGAGGCCTGGGAACGTGCGCTGGCCGCGGATCCAGTGGCGGCTTTCGGCTGCGTCGCGTTTCTCAACCGGCCGGTCTCCGCCGCGCTCGGCCGGCGCATCTCTGAGCAGTTCGTCGAGGTGCTGCTCGCACCCGAGTACGAGGACGGCGCGGTCGAGGCACTCCGCACGAAGAAAGGCCTGCGCATCCTGTGGGATCGCGAGCGCCGCACCGAGACACCGGGCGAGCGCGATTACAAACGCGTGCTCGGCGGTCTACTCGTTCAGGAGCGCGATTCGGACATCGAGGATCGTGAAACCATGAACGTCGTCTGCGGTCAGATCGACGAGCCGCAGTGGGGCGACCTGCTGTTCGCGTGGCGGGTCTGCAAGCACGTGTCGTCGAATGCGATCGTGCTCGCCCGTGGCCTGCAGACGATCGGCGTCGGCGCCGGTCAGATGAGCCGGGTCGACTCGGTTCGGATCGCCGTCGAGAAGGCGCGCGAGCACGGCCACGACCTGAAGGGCTCGGTGCTCGCGAGCGACGCGTTCTTCCCGTTCGCCGACGGGCCGGAGCTCGCGCTTGCCGCAGGCGTCACGGCAATCGTCCAGCCAGGCGGCTCACGCCGGGACGATGAGGTCGTCGAGGCAGCCCGCAAAGCGGGCGCCGGGATGGTGCTGACGGGGCGCCGCCACTTCCGACACTGAGCACGTCGCCGGAATAGCATCCGCCCCGTTCGCGTTTCGTCCGCGCAAGAGTAGAACCGAGCTGGAGGGAGACACACACATGCCAGATCCCGATCCGCTGCGCTGGAAGGCGCTCGCCATCGTCTGCGCGGCCTTCTTCATGACCGTCCTCGATGTATCGATCGTCAACGTGGCGCTGCCCTCGATCGGCAAAGCGCTCGATTTCTCGCGCGACAACCTCCAGTGGGTGATCACCGCCTATGCGATCACCTTCGGCGGCTTCCTGCTCCTCGGCGGGCGCGCGGCCGACCTTCTGGGCCGCCGGCGGGTGTTCTATGTCGGCGTCGCGGTCTTCACCGTTGCGTCGTTCCTCTGCGGCCTCGCCTGGTCGGAGGGCGTCCTGATCGGCGCCCGCGCGGTTCAGGGGCTCGGCGCCGCGATCATCTCCCCGGCCGCCCTCTCGATCATCACAACGATGTTCGACGAGGGGCCCGAGCGCAACAAGGCGCTCGGCATCTGGGGGGCCATCGGCGGGTCGGGCGCCGCGGTCGGCGTGCTCGCGGGCGGGATCCTGACGAAGTACCTCGGCTGGGAATGGATCTTCTTCGTCAACGTGCCTGTCGGGGCGCTCGCACTCGTGCTCGCCCCCCGCTTCGTGCGCGAGAGCCGCTCCGACCGCGAGAGCTCGCAGGACGTCGGCGGCGCGATCACGGTCACCGCAGGTCTCGCGCTGCTCGTGTACGGCGTGTCGAATGCCCCGGCGCACGGGTGGACGTCCACGTGGACGATCTCGCGACTCGCAATCGCCGCCGCGCTTCTGATTGCGTTCCTCGTGATCGAGTCACGCGCGAAGCATCCGCTGATGCCGTTCCGCATCTTCCGGGTGAGCACCGTCGCCGGGGCGAACGTCGCCGGGCTCCTGCTCGGCGGTGTGGTCTTTGCGAACTTCTTCATCCTGACGCTCTATGTCCAGAACGTGCTCGGCTGGTCGGCGCTGAAGACGGGCATCACGTTCGTCGCCACCGCAGGCACGGCGATTCTCTGGGCCGGAGTCGCGCAGGCACTCGTCACACGGATCGGCCCGAAGACGGTGATGGCCCTCGGCTTCGTCGCGATGATCGCGGGGATGCTCTGGTACACCCAGATCCCCGTCCACGCCTCGTACTGGTCGGATCTCCTGCCGGGCTACCTGCTCGTCGGGTTCGCGCTGCCCTTCTGCTTCATCCCGGTATCCATCGCCGCGCTCGCGGGCGTCGAGCAGCACGAGGCGGGTCTCGCGTCCGGGCTGATCAACACGGCCCAGCAGATCGGCGGCGCAATCGGCGTCGCGGTGACATCGTCGGTCTCCCTGACGCATTTCAACCACCTGCTCAAGACCGGCCACTCGATACCGAGGGCCTTCACGAGCGGCTCGCAATGGGCGTTCTGGGTGACGGTTGGCGTCGCGGTCGTCGGGCTGATCGCGACGCTCGTGCTCGTTCGCCCGGCCGAGCTCGCGACGGTCGAAGGAACGGCGGTGGCCGCGTAGGCGGCCACCGCTTGACTCCTACAACTCACCCGGCTTCGCCAGCCGGTAGAAGAACGGGCCCAGGCCGGCCTGGTTGACCGCGATCGTCACCTTGCCGTCGATCCCCTTCACTTTGTCGAGCGCGTCGGCGATCTCTCCCGACGGCACAGCGACGACGAGCACACCCGCGCTCGAGGCGTCACCGCCATCCCGGCCGAAGCTCTGGACACTATGGCCGGCCTGCTCCCAAAGGCGCGTGAGGCCGCCTCCGACGTTTCCGCGTCCGATGACTGCGATGTTCACTGGGTCCTCCTGCGTCGATGTCGCAGTAGACGACGGCGGCCGCTGTACGCTTCCGCCGCAGGTGCCCGGTAGCTATCCCACCATCCTCGACCTGGTCGGCTCGACGCCGATCGTGCGGCTCGACCGCATCTCGCAGGACGTGCCCGGAGCGATCCTCGCGAAGCTCGAGTTCCTGAACCCCGGCGGATCGAACAAGGACCGCATCGGGCTCGCGATGATCGAGGCGGCCGAGCGCAATGGAAAGCTGCGACCGGGCGGGACGATCGTCGAGCCGACTTCGGGCAACACGGGCGTCGGCCTCGCGATCGCGGCGGCGCAGAAGGGTTACCGGTGCATCTTCGTGATGCCCGACAAGATGAGCCAGGAGAAGATCGCGATGCTGCGCGGCTACGGCGCCGAGGTCGTGATCACGCCGACCGCGGTCGAGCACGACTCGCCCGAGTCGTATTACTCAGTGTCGTCACGCCTCGCCGAGGAGATCCCGGGCGGGTTCAAGCCCGACCAGTACTCGAACATGTCGAACCCGGAGGCGCACTACCTCACCACGGGGCCCGAGATCTTGGAGCAAACCGGCGGCGAGATCGACGCGATCGTCATCTCCGTCGGAACGGGCGGCACGATCAGCGGCGTGGGCCGGTACTTCAAGGAGCAGAAGCCCGGGGTGAAGATCGTCGGTGTCGACCCGGAGGGCTCGGTCTACACGGCAAAGAGCGAGGGCGATCTGCATCCCTATCTCGTCGAAGGGATTGGCAAGGACACGTGGCCCGAGACGATGGACCCCACCGTCGTCGACGAATGGGTTCGCGTCTCCGACCGCGCATCGTTCCTCGCCGCTCGCCGGATGGCGCGCGAGGAAGGACTGCTCGTCGGTGGCTCGTCGGGCTCGACGATCGCCGGGGCGCTCGAGTACGCAAAGCGGCTCGGAGCCGGCTCGCAGGTGCTGACGATCCTGCCCGACTCCGGCCGCTCCTACCTCTCGAAGTTCATGGACGACAACTGGATGCTCGAGCACGGCTTCCTCGAGCGGTCGGCGAAGGTCCCGACGGTGCGCGAGCTTCTGCGCTCGAAGCAGGGCGAGACGCCGAGCTTCGTCACGATCTCGGCACACCAGAAGGTCGCCGAGGCAATCGAGGTGATGGAGCGCTACTCGATCTCCCAGCTTCCGGTCGTGCGCGACGGCGAAGTTGCGTCGCTCGCGGATGTGATCGGCTCGCTTCAGGACCGCGCTCTCCTCGACCGGGTCTTCAAGAACGCGGACGCCTTGCATGAGGATGTGGCGGCGGCGATGCAGGGCCCGCTCGCGACCGTCGAGGCGGACGCGTCGGTGGACGAGATCGTCGTCGCGCTGACCGGCGGCACGAACGCTGTTGTCGTCGCCGACGGCGGGAATCCGGTCGGCGTCGTGACGCGCTCGGATCTGCTCGACTATCTCGCGCACCGTTAGCAACCGCGCTGCAGCGTCTCCTGCACCAGGAGCTTCGCGCTCTCCTTCACGACGTCGATCGGCAGGTGTTTGTTCGACTGCGGCGCGCCGACCATGCGGAGGGCGCCGTGGTAGCAGCGCTGCACGAGGATCCGTGCGCGGAAGACGTGGAAGTTCGACGTGACGACGTCGAGCCTCGTCCAGTTGTGGGTGAGCGCGAGGCGGCCGATCTCCTCGGCTTCGCCACGGGTCGAATAGGGATGGGCGTTGAAACAGATGACCCGGTAGCGATGCCGGCCACGACAGGTAGCGGCCTGCAACCGCATCTGCGAACGACTGCGCGAGACAACGAGCACCGGGGCGAACCCGCGGCGCATCAGGTCGAGGGCGACAGGCAACCGCTGCCGCGTCCCGGCGAGCACGACGACAGCGTCGGCGCCGAACGGCGTGTCGCCGTGGTGCACGACGAAGAGCCACGATCCCGCCACGGCCCACACAAGGACGAGAAGCAGCACGAGGCGGATCAAAGCGGCGCCTTCGCAATCACCGGATAACGTCGGAAGAACGTGTCGCCTTCGTCCACAACCCTCTCCTCCGTGCGGGCGCGCCGCATCGCCGTCTCGGCGCAGGCGCTCGACAGCAGCGTACGCACCGTGCGCGACGGCGTGCGGGTCGTTCGATGGCCGTGAAGCTTGCCGCCATCCGAAGACTGATGGTGGGCCGCCAGGGCTACGCGTCGCGGTTCCGCCACGCGAACGAGAACGAGGTGGAGGCGGCGATCCGGCGGCTGACGGCCGTGCAGCTCGATTCGATCTCGACGGTCGACCGTGCCCACCGGTTGACGATCTCGTCGCGTGTCGGCGCGTTCGACGAGGCGATCCTGCAGCGCCTGCTCGGCTCCGGACGGATCTTCGAGTACTGGGCGCACGAGTCCTCACTCCTGCCGATCGAGCTGTGGCCGTTCTTTCGGCGCGCGATGGCCGGCGACGGGCACTGGGGAAGCCACGCGCGAGCCCTGCGCGAGCATGCCGATCTCGTCGAGCCGGTTCTCGACCGGATCCGCGCCGAGGGGCCGCTCGGCTCACGCGACTTCGACGGTGCGGGCAAGGGCGGGATGTGGAACTGGAAGCCGGCCAAGATGGTGCTCGATGCGCTCTGGGACAACGGCGTGCTCGTCATCTCCGGCCGGCGCAGCTTCCAGCGCTCCTACGATCTCGCGGAGCGCGTGATCCCGAAGCGTTGGCTCGACGCTCCGGTCCCGAGCGAGACCGCGACACTTCAGCGCTTCGCACTCCTGGCGGTCGAGGCACGGGGCGCGCTCACCGAGCCGGCGATCCGCGAGCACTGGCGGCTGAAGGGCGGCCGGGAGCGCCTCCAGCCCCAGCTCGATGCGCTCGTTGCCGGCGCGCGCCTCGTCGAGCTCGAGCCCGACGACGGCGGGCCCGTGTTCTATGCGCTGCCGGAGACGGAGCTCGACGGCGCGCCGGCGCCGCCGGTACTCCTGTGCCCGTTCGACAACCTCATCTGGGACCAGCCGCTCCTCGAGCGTCTCTTCGGCTTCAGGCACCTCATCGAGGTGTACAAGCGCGAGCACGAGCGCGTGTACGGCTACTACGTCCTGCCGTTGCTCGCCGGCGACACGTTCCTCGGCCGTGCCGACCTCAAGACGGATCGCGCGGAGGGCGTGCTGCGCATCCGGCGCTTCACACCCGAGGCGCGCGCACGCGGGAACGTCGACGAGAAGCTCGAGCGCGCGGCGATGCGTCTCGCACGCATACTCGGTCTCGAGCGGGTAGAACGCGCGGCGTGAAGCCGATGGAGGTGAGCGTCGAGGAGGCCCGCCGCATCGCGGTACGCGCGCAGCTGCTCGACGGCTCGGCGACCGACGTGCTCAGCACCGTGCGCCGGCTCGGCTTCCTGCAGCTCGATCCGATTTCGACTGTGGCGCCGCCACAGCACCTTGTGCTCTGGAGCAGGCTCGGCGCCTACGACCGCGGGCAGCTCGACCGGCTGCTCTGGGAAGAGCGAAAGCTCGTCGAGTGGGACGCGTTCCTCTGGCCGATGGAAGACCTTCCGCTCCTGAAGGCACGCATGCGACGCATGGACCGTCCGCTCGACCGACGGCTCAGCGCCTACTTGAAAGAGCACGGAGCCTTTCGCCGTTACATCCTGCGCGAGCTCGAGCGTCGGGGGCCGCTCCTCTCGCGTGAGATCGAGGATCACGCACCGTCGAAACGCGAGGCGCACCGTTGGTATGGCGAGCGAAAGATGGGTCTCATGCTGAGTGTGCTGAACGCGCGCGGCGAGGTCGCCGTTGTCGGCCGTCGCGGCAAGCAGCGCGTCTGGGATCTCGCCGAGCGCTGGTACCCGGAGACCGAGACCGTCTCGTGGCCCGACGCTTCACGCGTGTTCGCCGACAACACCTTCCGTGCACTCGGCGTCCACCTCGAAAAGGGCCGCTGGCTCGCTCATCCCGACGCCGAGTCCGGGCCGGTCTCGAAGCGAGTCACGTTCCTCTCACCCTTCGATCGGTTGGTGCACGACCGCAAGCGCGCGGAGGCGCTCTGGGGATTCTTCTATCGCCTGGAGATGTACGTCCCAAAGGCAAAACGCGAGTACGGCTACTACGTGCTGCCGATCCTCCACGGCGACCGGGTGATCGGTCGGATCGAGCCGGTGCACAACCGCAAGACGGGCGAGCTGAACGTCCTCGGCACGTGGTGGGAAGATGGTGTGCGGCCCGCGGCCATCAGAAAGACGCTCGAAGATCTTCGCCGCTGGCTGAACACCCCGGCCGTCTAGCATCCCCTGATGGACTTCGACGACCTCGACTTCGAGACGCGCGCGATTCACGCCGGCCAGGAGCCGGACCCCGCGACCGGCGCGATCATCACGCCGATCTATCAGACCTCGACCTACGTGCAAGAGGCCGTTGGTGAGCACAAGGGCTACGACTACTCGCGAGTCGCGAACCCGACGCGCACCGCGCTTCAGGTCGCGCTTGCGAGCCTCGAGAACGCGGCCCACGGCGTGGCGTTCAGCTCGGGCATCGGCGCCACGACGACGCTGATGCACCTTGTCGACCCCGGCGAGCGCGTCGTCCTGATCGCCGACGTCTACGGCGGCGTCTACCGCATGACCTCGCTGGTCTACGAGCCGAAGGGCTACAAGTTCACCTACGTCCCTGCCGACGAGTTCGACGAGAATCTGAGTACCTACCTCGGCGACGACGTGCGCATGGTGTGGATCGAGACCCCGTCGAACCCCGTGCTGAACGTCGTCGACATTCGCCGGGCGGCCGACGCGGCGCACGCGGTGGGCGCCACAGTCGTCGTCGACAACACGTTCGCGACTCCGTACCTGCAGCAGCCGCTCGACCTCGGCGCCGACGCGGTGATCCACTCGACGACCAAGTACCTCGGTGGTCACAGCGACACCGTCGGCGGCTTCGTCGCCGTCAAGGACGATGCGCTCGCCGAGAAGCTGTACTTTCTCCAGAAGTCGCTCGGGGCGGTGCCGGGGCCATTCGACGCGTGGCTCGTCCTGCGCGGGATCAAGACGCTTGCGCTGCGCATGCGCCGGCACTGCGAGAACGCTCGGCAAGTCGCAGCGTTCCTCGAGGGCCACGCCGCGGTCGAACGTGTCCTCTACCCCGGCCTGCCGTCGCACCCCGGTCACGAGGTGGCACGGAGGCAGATGCGCGACTACGGCGGGATGGTCTCGTTCCTCGCCGAGTCCGAGCAGGAGGCGGTCGACCTCGTGGCGCGCACGAAGCTCTTTCAGCTCGCGGAGTCACTCGGCGGGGTCGAGAGCCTGATCGAGCACCCCGCCCGCATGACCCACGCGTCGACCGCGAGCGCCCCGTTTGCCCCGCCCGCGAACCTGGTGCGCCTCTCGGTCGGCATCGAGTCCGCCGACGACCTGATCGCCGACCTCGAAGCGGCGCTCCTCAGGCGACCGTCACCGGCACGCGCCTGACGAGCGGGCCGGGGACGGCCGGCGCGTCACCCCAGGGCAGTAGTCCGAACCGCGCCAGCGTGCGCGGCAGCCGTCGGTCGGCGTGCATCTCTGCGGTGTGCATCCAGTCTCCGGTGAAGTCCCAGAGTCGTGCATCCGGATCGTCTCGGCGGACGCCGATCGCAAGTGCGCGCGTCTCGAACCGCTGGTCGACGATCACGCGATCGCGCGGGCTCCAATACAGCTGCAGCGGCACATCCGCCCGCGCGATCTGGGCGACGAACCGATCGGGACTGCGCTGCGCGTAGGCGCTTGGATCCTGGCTCGGTGTGCCGCCGATCTCGCGGCGCGCCAGACGCTGCAGCATCCGGCCGTTTCTCAGCGAGGCGAAATCGTAATAGCGCCTGCGCATGTCCGTGGCGGGATCGAATGCCGCCGCGCCCGCCAGAAGGTGAGGGTGCTCGGCGAGGAGGAGCAGCGTCTCCTGCCCCCCCATCGAGCCGCCGATCGCGTAGATCCGCCTCGGGTCGACGTGCACGCCCACGGCGTCGGCGATCGACGGCATGCGCGCGAGATCGTCGATCTGGCCTCGCGCCCCCCACGAGTAGTAGTGCAGGCGCCGCCCCTCGCCTGCCGGATTGATCACGGCGAACCCGCCCTCGCCCGGCAGGTCGCCCCAGAGACGGGCGTTCAGACGCGCACCGACCCCCCGGCCGTGAGGCGAGATCACGAGCGGTATCGGACGCCCGTCGTAGTTCCTCGGCAAGAGCAGCCAGGCTGGCCGCATCTGCCCGTCGTGCGCGCGGTAGCGGATGTGAATCGCACGGGTGGACGGCCTGAGCTGCGTCCCCGGGAACTGGGCGAGCGCGGCTGGGGCCGCGACGAGCGCAAGCAACACGAGCAGTACGGATCTCACGCGCACAAACCTAGATCTGCGACTGAGAAGATTCGGTTATGAGCTCGTTGCGCTTGATCGATCTCCACTTCGGCGGCCGTGAGCACGCGATCGGCGTGTATCTCGTCGCGACCGACGATGGGCTCGCGCTCTTCGACTGTGGGCCATCCTCGACCCTGCCCACGCTCGAGGCGGGCCTTGCTCAGCACGGCCTCGAGCTCAACGACATTCGCCATCTGCTGCTGTCGCATATCCATCTCGACCACGCGGGCGCCGCCGGGCCGATCGTGCGCGCTCACCCGGCGCTGACCGTTTGGGTGTCTGCCGTCGGCGCGCCGCATCTCGTCGACCCGGCGCGCCTCGAACGCTCGGCGCGGCGCCTCTACGGCGAGTCGTTCGACGCGCTTTGGGGCGAGCTCGCCGCGGTGCCCGAGGCGAACGTGCGCATTGCCCTTGGCGACGTTCTCGGCTGGGACGCCTTTCCGACGCCCGGTCACGCGTCACACCACGTCAGTTATTTCCGCGACGGAACGCTGCTCGCGGGAGACGCCGCCGGCGTGCGCATGCCCGGCTCCGACTACGTCCTCCCGGTCTCGCCGCCGCCCGACATCGACGTCGAGCTCTGGCACGCGAGCGCGAGCGCGATTCGTAAGCGCGCGCCCGACCGCCTCGCGCTCATCCATTTTGGCGTCTACGAGGATGTGGGCGCCCATCTCGACCGCCTTGACGCTGATCTCGATGTGTGGGCGAAGCGCGTGGGCGACGGCATGGAGCTCGATGAGTTCGTGGAGCTCGCGCGCGCCGATGCCGGGAGCGACGTCGAGAGCTACGACAAGGTGGCGCCGCTCTGGCAGTGCTGGCACGGCCTGCGGCGCTACTGGGACAGGAAAGCGCGGCGCGACTGAGGCGCCCCGAGTCGCCCTCGTTGCAGGGCGGCGTCCGCTCGGGCCATGCCAGTCAGACACTGCCGCGAAACGGGCACTGAAGCGCGACGGATGTTGCTGGCTGGCGTCCGCACAGGGCCATGGCCGATGTCCAGGCACCTCGAACTCTGACGCGCGCCCGCAGCTCGCGCAGTCAGATCTGAGCCAGTGAGCTTGCCTGTACCGCTGCGACATGCAAGGCCACTCGCCGTCGGCAGCCGACGATCAGTGGGCTTGCCCGTTCCTTCAGGGCATGGCCAGTCAGACACAGCCACGAAACCGCGCATCGAGGTGAAACGGATGCGTGTCGCGGGGAGACCGAGCTCTACTCGCGCAGGATGTTCGCGCCTGAGGTCTGCGCCAGGGCGAGCACGACGATCTCATCGATGTTGACGTTCGGGCGGCGTGTGAGCGCGAAAATGATGCACTCGGCGATGTCTTCTGCGTTCAGCGCTCCGCCGAGTGCGATGTCGGAGTACACCGCAGCCGCCTGTTGCTCGTCGCCCTTAAAGCGCACCGTCGAGAAGTTCGTCTCGACGGCTCCGGCCGCAACGTTCGTTACGCGCACCGGCTTGCCCTGAAGGTCGTCGCGCAGCGCCCGTGTATAACCGTGCACGGCGAACTTCGACGCAACGTACGATGAGCCGTTCGCATACGACCAGATGCCCGCGACCGAGCCGATGTTGACGATATGGCTGTCGCCGTCGGCGAGCATGTGCGGCAGGCAGAGCCGCGTCATCCGCATCAAGCCGAGCACGTTGGTCTCCACCACCTCGCGCTCGTCCTCCTCGCTCGCCTCCCAGAACGGAACGCGACCGAGTGCCTTGCCCGCGTTGTTGACCAGGATGTCGAGACCGCCGAGCTCCGCGACTGCGCGATCGACGAAGCGCGCACTGCTTGCCGGATCGGTGACGTCGAGGCCCGTCGCGCGGGACGCGCCGGCGACGCGCACTCCCGCCTCCTCGAGCGCCCGCGCCGTTGCCGCGCCGATTCCGCTCGAGGAACCCGTGACGATCGCCCGCTTGCCCTGCAGTGAGATCACGCTCCCAATCTACCCACGCGTTAACCCCGAGCTAAAACCAACCAGGCCCGCCGGCGTCTACGTTTTCTAAGCCCGTGGAACCTCTCGAGCAGAGCACCGGTCGCAGCATCCGCCTCGCCCTCGTCGCGTTCGGGCTGCTCGCGCTCCTCGGCGTCGTTGCCTTTGCCAGCCGCAGCGGCTTCAGCGGCTCGTCGAACGCGAAGCCCACCCCCGGCTACGTCAGCTATGCCTTCACGGCGTTCCTGATCGTGTTCGTTCTGATGATCCCGATCGCCGCCTACGCGCTTTTGATGCAGGCCCGCGAGGGCGAGGTGGCGAGGAAGAGCTTCAAGTCCCGCGTGATCCAGAACCTCTTGACGGTGGCATTCTTCGGCCTGATCGCGTTTGGCGTCATCTACCTGAAACGCCACCATGCCCACATCTTCAATGTGAACGCACGCGCCCTTCGGAACATCAGCGGGCGGACGACCTCGCGTCACGGAGGAAAACCGGGGGCATTCGAGCCATCGTTCGAGTGGCCCGTCCTCGCCGCAGCCATCGTCGTGCTCGCGGTCGGCGGAGCCTTTGCGTACAGGAGCTATCGCACTCGGAAGCGGCGGAGCGCCGTCCGCCTCGAACCGAGTGTCGTCGAAGACTTCGCAGCCACGATCGGCGATGCGATCGCCGGACTCGAAGCCGAGACCGATGCACGCCGCGCGGTGATCGCGGCGTACGCCCGCATGGAGGGTGTCCTCGGGCGGCACGGGATGCGTCGCCGGCCGAGCGAAACCCCGGTCGAGTACCTGGGGCGCATCCTCACCGGCCTCACCTCACGCTCGGATGCGGTCGCCCGTCTCACGAGCCTGTTCGAGGAAGCAAAGTTCAGCCGGCACGAGATAGACGACGGCATGAAGCGGGAGGCAATTGATGCGTTGCGTGCGATTCGCGAGGATCTGCAGGACGGCGATACGTGAGAAAGCACCTGCTCGACCTCGTCGTCCTGTTCGCGCTCGCGTCCGTCGTCGCGCTCTATGTCGCCCTCGCCCAACCCGGGGTGCGCAACATCACGCTGCATGCCTACGTGCTCGTCGTGGGCGGCCTCGTCATGCTCGGGGTCGTCGCGGCGGCCGGCGACGCGGTGCCGAAGCGGCATCGCTCCGAGTTCGACCGCGCCCTCGCCGAGGGAGAGCGCCCCGACCGGCCGGTGCAAGAGGTCGAGCGGATGACGCGGGAAGTGACGCTCGGCGCAGCGACCGCTTACGACCTCCACGTGCGCCTCCTTCCCCAACTGCGGCAGATCGCGCAGGCACGTCTCGAGCGTTCGGGCCGCACGATGGGCCCCGAGACACTCGGCCGCTGGTGGGAGCTCTTACGTCCCGATCGCCCTGCACCGGTGAACAGAAACGCGGCCGGGATCAGCCCGCAGGAATTGCGCGCCCTCGTCTCCGACCTTGAGAGGATGTAGCGGTGGACCTGAACGAGGTAGGACGTATCTCCAACCTGCTGCTCGACGAGGTCGAGAAAGCAGTGGTCGGGAAGCGCGACGCGCTCGAGCTCCTCCTGCTCGGGCTGCTCGCCGATGGGCACGTGCTGATCGAGGACTATCCGGGGCTTGCGAAGACCTTGATGGCACGTTCGTTCGCACAGGTCGCCTCGATGGACTTCTCGCGGATCCAGTTCACGCCCGACCTGATGCCGTCGGATGTCACGGGCTCATCGGTCTACAACCAGCGCGAGTCCGACTTCGAGTTCCGGCCAGGGCCGATCTTCGCGAACCTCCTGCTCGCGGACGAGATCAACCGCGCCCCACCGAAGACGCAGGCCGCCCTGCTCGAGGCGATGCAGGAGCGGCAGGTGACGAGCGAGGGCGAGACGCGCAAGCTGGGGCCTCCGTTTCTCGTCCTCGCCACGCAGAACCCGATCGAATACGAGGGCACCTACCCGTTGCCCGAAGCACAGCTCGACCGCTTCCTGCTCCGTATGTCGGTGGGCTACCCGACGCGAGAGGACGAGTGGCTCGTCCTCTCGAAGCGCGCGGAACGCGGGCGGGACGAGATCGAGCTGCAACCGCTCGTCGACCGGCAGACGCTGCTCGACATGCAGGCTGCCGTCGAGAAGGTCTACGTGTCGGAGCCGGTCGGTTTGTACATGGTCGATATCGCCGCAGCGACCCGCGACGCCCATTCGATTCAGGTCGGGGCATCTCCCCGGGGCTCGCTCGCGCTCCTCAAGCTCTCGCGCTGCCGTGCGGCGCTCGACGGACGTGACTACGTGACGCCGGACGACGTCAAGTCTGTCGCGGTGCCGGCGCTCGCTCACCGGCTGACGCTCCGTCCGGAGCTCTGGGTGCAGCGTGTCTCCGCAGAGGACGTCGTGCGCGAGCGGCTGAACACCGTGCCGACGCCGGCTGCCGAAGACCTCGCACGCACATGACGCGTTGGGCGTCGCCCAAGCTGCCGGCGTACGCCGGCCTGTCGGCGGTCGGCTTGCTCACGGCGCTCGTGGCCGCCCGGCCCGAGCTCGTCGCGCTCACCGCGCCCTTTCTTCTCGCGCTCGCAGCCGGGCTCGCGCTCGCCACACCTCCCCGCCTCACGGTCGACGTCGCGCTCGACGCGCAGCGGGCGCTCGAGGGCGACGAGGTCGGCGCGCGGATCGTCGTCCGTTCGGCGACGCCGGTCGACCGGCTCGACCTGTACCTCCGGTTGCCTCCCGGTCTCGAAGTGGCGGGCGGCTCGAACCCCCTTGCGCTCCACCTCGCCGCGGGCGAGCAGCGCGAGCTCAAGGTGACGCTCCGCGCGGTGCGTTGGGGGGCGCACGTTCTCGGACCCACCTACGCTCGCGCACGCGATCCGCTCGGTTTCCTTGCATGGGAATCGACGGCAGGCGCGCGACCGGAGCTACGCGTCTATCCGAAGGAGGAGGCGCTCCGACGGATTCTTCAGCCGCGCGAGACGCAAGCGCTCGCCGGGAACGAGGTCTCGCATCGCAAGGGTGAGGGCATCGAGTTCGCGGACATCCGGCCGTTCGCTCCGGGCGACCCGTTGAAGCGCGTGAACTGGCGCGCGAGCGCAAAGCGGAGTGAGGGCGAGCTCTGGGTGAACGAGAGCCATCCCGAGCGCAACACCGATGTGATTCTGTTCGTCGACTCGTTCGCAGAAGCACGGCTCGGCGGCGAGGGCACGCTCGACCTCGCCGTGCGAGCGACCGCAACGCTCGCGGACGCGTACGCGCGCCGGCGCGACCGGATCGGCCTGATCAGCTTCGGCGGGATCCTCCGCTGGCTCGTGCCCGGCACCGGGCTCGTGCAGTTGTATCGCGTCGTCGACGCGCTCCTCGACACGCAGATCATCCTCTCCTACTACTGGAAGGAGATCGACGTGATCCCGCGGCGGACACTGCCACCGAGCGCGCTCGTGATCGCACTCACTCCGCTGCTCGACGCGCGGTCGGTCGGTGCTCTGCTCGACCTTCGGGCGCGCGGGTACGACCTCGCCGTGATCGACGTCTCGCCTGTGCCGTTCACAACTCGGCCGAGCCACGGTCTCGACGCAGTCGCGTATGACATCTGGCGTCTCCGCCGCGATGCGCTCCGCCACCGGCTTCAGAGCGCCGGTGTCGCGGTCACCGAATGGACGGACGACGTTCCTCTGCAAGCCGCCCTCGAGGAGGTGCGCGAATTCCGTCGCTACGCCCGGCACGCGCACGCCTGATCACCGGCGCCGGCTCGCTCGCGTCACTCGCGGGAGCGGGTGCGTACGCGACGTCGAGCGGCGGGCGCTTCGCGAGCGTCGCGGGCGGCGCCTCCCTCGCGGGGCTCCTCACCCTCGCAGGAGGACTCGCCCTGCGCTCGCCGAGACTCATCCCCTGGGCGGTGCTCGCTACAGGAGGGGGTTACCTCATCGGCCGCGAGGGTCGCGCCGTCGTTGACGGCTGGGCCGCGGTCGTCGGTGTTCTGCTGCTGCTCTCGGCCGAGCTCGCGTCGTGGTCGATCGAGCATGACGCGAGAATTCGGACCGAACGGAGCTTGCTCGTGCGCCGGATCGCAACGCTCGCCGCGTTGACCGCCGCCGCGCTCTTCGTCAACTTCCTCCTGCTCGGGACGGCGGCGCTGTCGGCGTCGAGCGGCATTCTCCTCGCCGCTGCAGGCGTCGCGGCGTCGGTGCTCGCCGTCGGTACCGTCCTCCGCCTGCTTCGCGCCTGAGCTTCTTCTGCCCCGCCGGCAATTCGCCGACGGGGCAGAAATGCGCTTCGAGCCTCTAGGCGACGCGAACGATCGCCGTGCGCTCTTCGGTGTGGCCGTTCTGCTCGTTCGCGACGACCTTCACGGTGTAGGTGTGCCCCGTCACCGGCTTGAAGTTCGCGGTGAACGTGATCGACTGGTCGACGGCAAGCGACGACACCGGCTGCTGCGTCGCCACGAACTTCGAACCGTCGAAGACGTTGTAGGTGAGACCGATTGTCGACCCGGGAGCGACGTAGTGCGCGAGATACGGGACGAACACCGTCACGCGCGGAGAGACACCCGACTTTGTCGTCGACACCGTTCCGTCGGTGAGGCGTGCGATGGCTCCGAACGCGTTGTACGCCGGCTTCTGCGCGCCGCTCTGCGAAAAGAGTCCGCTCTGCCACGGATTGCCCGGGCTGTCACGAAAGACGAACCAGATGAACATCTGCACGTTCGGGTCATTCTTCGCGACGGTGAGCGCCTGCTTCGCGTACGCGGCCTGCTTCGCCAGGGTGACACCGTGAGACTCGGCCGGCTTCGTCTCGTGCCCGTACTCGGTGATCCAGACCGGCACCGAGCGATGGAAGAACGTCTTCAGGTCGGCCTCGAATTTCGGGAGCGTCGAGAGCGTGACGTTCGGATAGCGGACCTTCTGCAACGGCGGCAAGTTCGCCGCGGTGGGATACGGATGATGAGCCCACGCGTCGAACCGGAGGCCCTTTTGCTGCGCGAGGAGCTTTGCGAACGTTCCCGGCGCAATGGATGCGCTTATCCCCGCGAGCGGCTTGTCGCGGCCGCGCGCCGAGGTCTCGCCGATCGCAACCTTCGCGGTCGGGTTGCCCGCCTTGATTCCCGCGTAGGCGGCCTTGTAAAGCTTCGCGTAATTCGCGGGGCCGACGACCTTCTTGCCCACGAACTGTGGGGTCAGGAAGAGCTGGAGGTTCGGCTCGTTCCAGACCGACCAGAGCGAGACATCGCCGTGGCCGCTGCGCCCGTTGTAACGGGTGGCGAGCATCTTCGAGAAAGCCGTGAAGTCCGAGAGGCGCTTCGGCAGCACGTTCGGCGCCTTACCGCCGTTCGCCCACTTCGGCGTTCCGGTGATATTCACCATGACGCGCAAACCGTTGAGACCGGCCTGGAAGACGAGATCGTCGATGTCGCTAAGCCTGTACGCAGGGTCGTCTCCGTTTGCTGCGTCCGCCGGCTTCGTCGGCGCGATCGCAGCCCACGTCGCGGTTGTGTGCAAGACCGATGCGCCGTCGACTGCGGCAGCGCGGAGATTTTCGGCGCGTGTCGGCGACCAGCGGAACGACGGGTCGTCGAAGAAACCGATCGGCATTCGTTCGGCGGCATGAGCCGTGGCGGCCGGGACGGCCAACGTTGCAGTGAGTGCGATCAGCGCGAAGCGTGAGGCTTTCAGCACAGGCGATCCTCCTCCTTGAATCCTCGATATCCCCCTGGGCGGCAGGGTCCGGAGGACGGTAGCGAGGGCGTTTGAGGGTGGTGTAAAGAGGTGCTACCCGGGTTGCCGACTACGCTAATCACCGTGCGGCAGCCCTCGTTCCGGTGGCTCTGGCTCGTGCCGGTCGCGCTGTCGCTTGCACTCGGTGCGGGGCTGGCGCTCCTCACGAGCCGTGTCGCCGACTGGTTCGTCATGACCGACGAGCTCCTGTACGAGCGGCTCGCGCTCAGTGTCGTGCGACTGCATTCCGCGCTTCCGCACGTCCACGGACGATCCGTGCCGAACATCAACCAGCTCTATCCGCTCGTTTTGGCAACGGTCTTCCGAAGCGGCGACGTCGCGCACGACGCATGGAGCGCGCACATCTTGAACGCATTCGTGATGAGTTCGACCGCCATCCCCGCGTACCTGCTCGCGCGCCGTGTCACCGAGTCGGCGTGGGCCGCGTCGCTCGCTGCAGTCCTCAGCGTCACCGTGCCGTGGATCGTGCTTGCGTCGTTCCTGATGACAGAGGTCGCGGCGTATCCGGCGTTCGTCTGGGCGCTGCTCGCATTTCAGCGTGCGACGGCCGCCCCGTCGACCCGTAATGACCTCCTCGCTGTCGCGGGCATCGTGCTGGCGGTCGCTGCACGGACGCAGTTCCTCGTTCTTGCAGCCGTCTTGCCGGTCGCGATCCTGGTCGACGCGCGCTCGCTGCGGGTCGCGTTTCGAACGCATCGACTGCTCGCAACGGCCTACGCCTCAGGCGCCGCTGCGCTCCTCGCCCTGACGTTCGCCGGTCACAGCGCGCTCGGCACCTATTCCGCCACCGCGCACGGGAACCCGCTGCCTCTGCAGGTCATTCCCGCGTTTGCCGAACATCTCGCCGCGATCGGGCTCGGCCTTGCGATCCTGCCGTTCCTCGCCGGCGGCGCCTGGCTCGCAGCCAACGTCGTGCGCTCGGCCAACCGCGAGCGCCGCGTGTTCGCGATGCTCGCAACGCTCGCGATCATGCTGCTGACGTTCGAGGTCGCGTCGTACGACCTCCGCTTCGGCGGTGGAGTTGTGGACGACCGTTACCTGTTCTACGTCGTCCCGCTGATTCTGATTGCGTTCTCCGCCGCACTCACCGACGACACCTGGCCGCGGCGCTCGCTTGCGATTCCGCTCGCCGTGCTCGTCTACGGGCTCGCCCGCGATCCGCTACCCGTGTTCGAGAAGTTGAACGTCGATACACCCGCTGCGATCTTCGACAACTACCTCACGAGCGCGGTCGGCGGGGTCACTGCGGCGCGCATCTTGCTCGTGGCGGCGGCCGTGGTCGGCGCCGTGCTCTTCCTCGAGGGGTCGGTGCTGCTGCGCCACGCGCAGCTGTCGCTCATGCTCGCGGCCTTCGCGCTTCTGCTCTTGCCTGCAGAGACCGGATACGCGTTTGCCCGGCTCTTTCGCGTCAACGGTACGGCGGGCCGATCGCTGACCGCGCCCGGAAGCCAGGTGTTCGAATGGGTTGACCGGACGATCGGAGCAAACGCGCACGTGACCGCAGTTCCCTACCCAACGGTTCCCGGTGACTACTGGGCGGGTGTCGGGTACTGGTGGGATCTCGAATTCTGGAACAAGTCCGTCGACGGCAGCGCCGGGGTGCCCGGCCAGTACGAGTGGACGCCGAACACCTTCCCGAAGCTCGACCTGCACTTCGACGGGCACGGTCGCGCAAGTGTCTCGCCGCGTGGCTATGTCGCTCAGAGCGTGAGCGACGCGCGCTTCCAGATCGCGGGCACGGTGGTGACAAACGATCGCGGTCTCTTTCTCGTCAAGCCCGAGACGCCGTGGCGCGCGACCTGGTTGACGACGGGCCTCTACGACGACGGCTGGACGAAGCCCGGAAGCGCTGCACGGATTCGCGTCTTTGCCTACCCTGGACAGACGACGAGCGTCACGCGCACGCTGACGGTCTACATCCGTGCCCCAGACGGGGTCTCGAGCCGCCGGTTCTCGCTCAGCTCGAGCCGTGGCGCCGCCGACGGAGTCGCCGGGAGCGATGAGGTGACTGCCGACGCGTCGGTGTGCGTGCCTGCCGATGGAGTCGCCGATATTCGCCTGATCACGCCGGCAGCCTCGCCGATCTACGGCGACCCGGCCTCGCAGGCGACCGTCGGCCTCGGACGCGAGGGTGGCGTGCTCGTGTCGCGGATCTACCTGTCGGGGCAGGTCGGCGCCCCGTGCAGCCTCTAACGCGCGCCGGCGTTCCAGCCTGCGAAGAGCTCGAGCAGCTCGGTCTCTGCCTCCGGGGAGAGGTCGTCGGGCGTGATCATCCCGACGACGCGAATCGTCTCGCGGAACTGGCGCAGGTACTCGGTGCACGCATCGCAGAGTGCGATGTGCTCTTCGAAGCGCCGCAGGTCCCCCGGAGAAAGCGCCCCTTCCAGGTAGTCGGTGACGAGCTCCACGAGCTCCTGACAGCTGAAGACTTCGATGTCGATCATTCGTTCTCCACGGCGAGGTAGTCCTCCAAGGCGTTGCGCACCTTCGCGCGGGCGCGGTGGAGAAGCACTCGTTGATTGACTTCGGTGATGTCGAGCGCGTTACACACCTCGTCGGAGCTCCACCCCTGAACGTCGCGCAGCATGATCACTGCCCGCTGGTTCGCGGGTAGGCCGTCGATCGCCGAGGCAAGGCGCGCCCGCGTCTCGGACGCGAGCAGGCGCTCCTCGGGCAGATCGCGCGGCGGCGACGACCAGGCGCCCGGGTGCTGTGGGTGGTCGTCCGGCAGGAAGCGGTCGGCGTCGACGGCGGCCTCCGGCACGCGCCCAGGATCCTGGAGCGACGAGAAGGGGATGACGCGGCCCTCGCGCTGCGCGCGCGTCTTCGCGGTGTTCGTGAGAATGCGGAAGACCCACGTCTTGAGCGACGACCTGCCCTCGAACCGGTCGAGGGCGCCGAGCACGCGAAGCCACGTCTCCTGCACGACCTCCTCGGCGATCGCTCGCGACGGGACGAAGATCTGCGCCACCCGCAGGAGAGGCGCGTGCCACTCGCGCACGAGCTTGCGGAACGTCTCCTCGTCGCCCGCTCGCAGGGACTCGACGAGCTGTGCGTCGCTCCGCTCCACGCGAGGAACGTACCGTTAGTCGGCGTCGAGCGGTTCTGCCTCGACGACGCCTTCCCCCTCGTCCTCGCCGTCGAGCGTCCCGTCGGCCTGAGCGGTCAACGCATCGACTGCGGCCTGCTTCTTGTCCTCTTTCTTCTCCTGCTTGCGAGCGCGCTTCTCACGCACTGCCTGCTCGCGGGCGAGCTTCGCCATCGTGGTCTGCCTCTTGGAACTGGATGCCATCTGGCCTTCCTCTCTTGCCGCGGTTTGGATGGGCGGTGCAGGGCTCGAACCTGCGACCCTCTGCGTGTAAGGCAGATGCTCTCCCAGCTGAGCTAACCGCCCGACGTGGCTGTAACCGTAACCGCCCTGGTATACTTGCGTTCTCAAGTATCATGGAACTCGGGATCTACACCTTCGCCGAAGTCACGCCCGACCCCCGAACGGGGCGGGCGGTTTCGCCTGCGAGGCGGCTGCGCGACCTGCTCGAAGAGGCGGAGCTCGCGGATCAGATCGGCCTCGACGTCTACGGGGTCGGCGAGCATCACCGCCCCGAGTTCGCCGTCTCTGCCCCTGCGGTCGTCCTTGCAGCGGTGGCGGAGCGCACCTCACGCATCCGCCTGACGAGCGCCGTGACGGTGCTCAGCTCCGACGACCCGGTGCGCGTCTTCCAGGACTTCGCGACCCTCGATCTCCTCTCGGAGGGCCGCGCCGAGATCATGGCGGGCCGCGGGTCGTTCATCGAGTCGTTCCCGCTCTTCGGCTTCGCACTCGACGACTACAACGATCTCTTTGCCGAGAACCTCGACCTGCTGCTCGCGCTGCGAGACGCCGAGCACATCACCTGGTCGGGCCGGCACCGAGCACCGCTCACCGGCCAGGGCGTCTATCCGCGCCCGCTGCAGGAGCCGTTGCCGATCTGGGTCGCCGTCGGCGGCACGCCGGAGTCGGCGGTTCGCGCCGGCAGGCTCGGGCTGCCGATGGCGCTCGCGATTATCGGCGGCCTGCCGGAGCGCTTCGCGCCGTTCGCAGAGCTGCACCGCCGCGCCGCTTCGGAGGCGGGGCATGGGTGGCTGCCGCTGAGCATCAACTCGCATGGCTTCATCGCGGAGGACGCGCGGCAGGCCGCCGACGACTTCTTCCCGCCGCTGAAGTCGATGATGGACAAGATCGGCCGGGAGCGCGGCTGGTCGCCGCTTGCGCGTGCCGACTATGACGCGATGCTCGACGTGCGTGGCGCGCTCCTCGTCGGCAGTCCCGAGCAGGTGGCCGAGAAGATCCTCTTCCAGCACGAGATCTTCCGGCACGACCGCTTCATGATCCAGTTCACGGTCGGCTCGATGCCGCATGAGAAGATCATGCGCTCGATCGAGCTCTTTGGCACCGAGGTCGCACCGCTCGTCCGGGCCGAGGGTGGTGCGTCGCACCGTGCCTGCGTAGCCTCCAGCGGGTGACGCGCGCACTCGGGTATGCCGGGGCTGTGGCCCGGTAGGCAACAGGTTTCTCAGCCTCGTCACCGGGGTGCTCTACCACACGACGCTCACCGACATGGAAACCGGCTACAAGGCCTTTCGGACCGGCGTCCTGAACTCTCTGGACCTGCGCGAGAACGGCTTCGCGATCGAGCCCGAGATCATCGCCAAGAGCTGCAAGCAGCAGCTGCGGATCTACGAGCTCCCGATTGCCTACTACGGCCGAAGCTATGACGAAGGCAACAAGATCACCTGGCGCGACGGGTTCAATGCCCTCTGGGTGCTCATCCGCATCCGCCTCTCGCGCTGAGGGGCCGATTACACTCGCAGGACGATGAGCGCCTTCGGCTTTCGCTTTCTCGTTCTCGCAACTCTCGCCACTGCCGCGCTGGCCTCGTTGGGGCTGTCCGCCTCGCCGGGCGCGCGGGGAACCGCCGCTACCTGCCCGATGAGCCACGTTCAGTATCGCCCCGATCCCACCGTCGAAGGCGGCTTAAGAAGCGTGCCGTGGATCTCGTCTGCCCCGGGTGGCGCGTTCAAGGGACACCTCTTCTTCTACGGGGGCGTTCCGTGGGCGAAGGCGCAGCTCCTCGGCGCAAGGATCTTCACGACGAGAAAGCCGCGCGACATCAACCCCAAGGTGCTGTGGACGACGCGAGTGCGAGGCTACCGCTCGACTCTGCGCATCCGCGGGGAGCGCCTGGACGCGCCCGGTTCGTTCTCGAGCACGTGGAAGGGCTTCCGTGACTACCCGTCGTACGTGGAGGTCCCCGCGCCCGGATGTTGGCGCGTCACCGTCGCGTCCGGTGGCGTCTCGGGGCGTGTCGTCTTCTCCGCGACCGACTGACACCGTCGCCGTTCCGGATGTGCGCGACGATGCCGCCGATGAACAGTGCAAGCCCGGCAATGAGCCACGGCAAGGGGTTCAAGTGTTGATCACAGCCACTCGCGGTTGCGCGCTGCCAGCACGTCGTGCCCGGGCCGTCTCGTTGCAGCCAGGCGATGTAGAGCAGGAGAAGCCCGGCGCCGCTCAGCAACCCGAAGGCCGAACGACGTGCTGGTAGGCGCGATGCCATCAGCACTCCGACCAGGGCGGCAGGCGCGATCACGATGAGCCCGAGTGAGACCAGCCCGAGCGCGACGGCACAGCCGAGGACTGCCCAGGCCCAAAACCAGCGACAGTCGGCGACATGCACACGGAACGGCGTTTGGAGCGCAGCCACGCTCGACCTCCCACGGATCTTCGGGTAAGCATGCCAGAGCGCGACTCTCGACCGCAGCTGGCCTGGGTTCTAAAGAAACCAATTTGATACCCCCAACGGGGGTCGAACACCCCTGCTAATCGGGGTTTTTTTAATCCCAGGTAGGCACCGGGGTAGGCACCGCACGTACACATCTTGAGCCGAGAAGGCTCCCGGGTGGCACGCGCAACTACGCGTCCTCGTCAAGTTCAACGCCAAAGGTCGTGCCCTTCAGACCGGATCCCTGGTAGTCGCCATGCACCCACTCGAACGTCGTGCCGGCGCATTCCGGACATGTCCAAGTCTCCGGCCACGCGCCGCCGTCGTCGACGTGCGAAATGGTCAGGTCGATGTGGTCGCACCATCCCACTCCCATCGCTTCCACGTCTGCGAACGATCTGAGCGCAACCGACACGCCGTCCGACTCGACGACCGTTGCTTCTCCCCGCTCGAGCGCCTCTATGTCGATTCGCTCCCCATAGCCGAAGTCGGCCCGGACGGATGTGCAGTGCGGGTGCCATTCCGCGAACTGGCACCCGGGGCAGACGGCCGGCGGCCCCTCCCAGTTCAGCGGAAGGTGAAGGTCAGGAGTGGTCTCCTCTTCACGTCCGCAGCGGCTGCAAGCAACTTTCACGTGAGCATCCTTTCGTAGTCGAGTTCATGCTCGTCCGAGAGGACGTGCGTGTATGTGTTTGCGGTCACGGCGAGGTTGCGCTGCCCGACGTGCTCGCCGATCCGCGCCCACGGAACCCCGCCAAGGTGCAGCAACGAGATACGGCGATGTCGAAGGTCGTGCGGTGAGAACGACGGCACACCCGCCGCGGTACAGGCCCTGCCGATGGCGGTGCGGAGACGATCGGCGGTGACGCCCTGGAACACGCGCCGTTCAGGCACCCGGTCGTCACGCGGCACGAGCTCGAGGACAGCTGCGAGCAGCACTGGCGGCACCGAGACGAACCGCGCACGGCCCGTCTTCGAGACGGCCTGCGAGACACGCCAACGGCCGCGAGGCTCGTCGACGTCTCCCCAGGTCAGTTGCTCCATCTCGCCGACCCGCATCCCGGTCGCGTCGAGCACGAGTAGCGGAAGCCTGTAGGACGGGGCGAGCAGACGGTGAACGGCCTCGACGTGCTCGGCGGTCGGCGGGTTCAGCTCGGCCTTCGACTCGCGCGGCAATTTCACATGCACCCGGTCCCGGGCCGGGTTGGGGTCGATGCCGGCGAAGTCGAACACCATGCCGAGCGCGTGCAGCATCTTGCGAACCGTCTCTCGCTTCCGCGTCTCCGACAAGGTGCCGACCAGCGCGGCCACGTCGGCGGCGGTGATCGTGTCAATTCTTCGCGTGCCGAGCAGCGGCAAGATCGCGCGAAGCGCGGAGCGATGGTTGAGCGCGGTGTTTCCGGCAACGTCAACCCTCGACGCCTGCCACTTTTCCGCAACTTGGCGCAACGTCGGCTGCTGCGCCGGTGGCTCCAACACGGCTAGGTCAGGGACCCGTCGCGCTGCAAGTTCGCCGACTAGCCAACTCTTGCGGGCCTCGGCTTCCCGCTTCGTCGCGAAGCTGCCGCCGTAGCGGGTGGGTGCCTCTCTGCCGCCGCCGCGCCACTCAACCCGGAAGCGGGTGCTGCCGGTTTTCGTGTGCCGCTTGACGATCCAGACGGACGCCATCAGGTGGTCACCTTCCCCTGCTGCGCCGGCGGCAGATAGCCCTTCTCCGTCTCCCGCGTCCGAGCAATCCATTTCGCAACCGTGGAGTACGGCACACCCGAATCTTCCGCGAGCGTCTTGCCCGGGTTCAGCCCCCGGGCCACCGCATCCCGGTACGAGAACGCAACCTCTCGGAGGAACGCCTCGTCACGCGGGCTGCCGTCCGGCCGTTTGAATTTCTTCCGCGGCTGTGCTTGACGCAGATTTTGGTGTTCCTTGTCGAGATCAGCCGACATGGGCCGATCGAGGTTGTCGCGCAACTCCTCGCCGAGTTCCTCGAATGCGGATGCGTTCCATGCGGTCTTGAGCCGTGCCAACGGAATGTCCGCAAGCCGCTGGGCGGTCGGGTTCTTCACCTGGAGTGCTACGAGCACCCAGCGAGGCTGCGGGAGTCCCTTCCGTTTTCGTCCACCCGGCTCGAACCGTAGCCAGGCCGATTCCTCGGAGCCGCCGCGTCGCCAGTGCGCCTTCACCCAGCCGCCGCCGCTGACCGCGAACACGATGTGCGTGAGCTTCTTCATGCCCGGAGTGTACAAGAAACGGACAACTCGTCAAGTGGACAACCACCGGGGTAGTCGCTAGACTTGGATAAGTAAAGGAGAACTTACCCGTCCAAGGAGAATCGAAGTGGCGAACGCAAGCAGTGCTGACGAGTTGCTCGAAGGTCTCCGGTCGCGTCGACAGCTACCGCCGGCAAGCGAGCGACAGCGCATCCGCCAGTCCGCCGGACTCAGCCTCCGACAAATCGGTGACGCGCTCGGAGTCACCCACTCACTTGTCCGCCACTGGGAACACGGTGGCACCCCGCGAGAGCAACGTGCCGCGTACGCGGAGCTGCTCGAGCGCCTGAAGGGGGTGGGCGGGGATTAGGAGGCGACCTCGGGTTGCAGGCTTGAGCGGCGACTACGACGCTCCTGCGACCCCCTGAATGCACCGAGGCCCCGGTCGTAGCCGGGGCCCCACAAAACGATAAGGAGAATCGCATGGCAATGATAGACGACGGCCGCGACGAAGAGCTCGCACAGTTCGAAGAAGGGCTCGACCGCGGCGAGCCGTGGAAGTACCCGACCAGCCCCGGCGACGAGATGCCGACGGGGATGCCGAACCCGCTCGTGATCCGCGTCACCGGGGTCAGCACCGGCACCGTCAAGAACGAGGAGCTGAAGTTCTTGAACGGCGTCGACGCGAACGGCAAGCGATGGTCGCGGATCCTCGGGTCAAAGTCGCTCCGCGAAACGCTGCTCGACGGGATCATCAGCGAATGGTCTGACGCAAAGCAGGCGTTCGTCGAGACCGGCCGTGTCGGCGAGGTCCGTCCCGGTGAACGGGTCGCGATCCGGTTCCGTGGCTTCTCGACGATCAAGTCCGGCCTGAACCAGGGCAAGGAGATCCCGTCGCTGAAGGTGGACCGCCCCGACGCCGCCGACCGGCCCGACCTCGCAGACGCAGGAGGAGTCGATGATGACATCCCCTACTAGCGGCGAGCGGTACCTCTACGCCGAGCGGCGGGCACGCCACGCCGAGCAAACACGCCAACGTGCCGCCCGGAAGCGGCGTGAGGCCGAACGTCAGCGGCTCCTCGCGTTGGGTGCCGACCCGACGTGGATCGAACAGGTCATCGCGTGAGCACAGACGTCGGGGCGGGGGCCGGCGCAATGGTCGCCGCCCCGACGTCCGTCTTCAGCGAGCACGCCCGCCGCTACGCCGAGCTCGGGTGGGCGCTCGTCCGGCTCGACGGCAAACGGCCGAAAGACACAGGCTGGGAGACAACATCGCCTGACCGTGACGCCGACCACGTCGCCGGCCTCTGGTCAGTTTGGGCGAAACGCTGGAATATGGGGGTGGCGCTCGGCCCGAGCGGTCTCTGCGTGCTCGAGTACGACACCGACGCGGCCGCCGCCCGGCTAGCCGATCTTCTCGACGGTGACCTGCCGCTGACGCCGATCGCGCAGACCGGCAGCGGCCGCTTGCACCTGTACTTCCGTGATCCGGGTGTCGCGAAGAGCGCCCGTGGCGGCCTCGAGCTGCGCACCGGGGCGCACCAATGCGTCGTGCCGCCGTCATTGCATCCGGGTACCGGGCGTCGCTATCGGTGGCTCGCGAATCTCGAGCCGTGGAGTGTCGAGCTCGTGGACGTCCCGAGAGCGGTGCTCGACCACATGGCCTCGACGCTGAACGGGAAAGCGGAGCCCGTTGGCGAGACGATTCCCGCAGGCCAGCGGCGTCAGGTGCTGCTTTCGCTCGCCGGCTCGATGCGGCGACGTGGAATGGACCGGGTCGAGATCCTCGCGGCGCTGACGGCTGTGAACGAGCGACGCTGCCGCCCGCCGCTGCCAAAAAAGGAGTTAGACGCCCTCGCTGACGACATAGCGAGCCGCTACGAACCGGCCCAAAATTCGTTTCCGCCACCTATAGCCATAGAGCGTGGCGGAAACGAAAGAGAGAGAGACGGCGAGCTGCCCTTCGCAGCGCTCGCCGCAACGATCGAACATGTACCCGCGGAGCCTCCGTGGCTTGTCCGTGGGTATCTCGCACCGTCTGCGGTCACCCTGCTCGCGGGACGGCCGAAAGTCGGCAAGTCGACGCTCGCATTCGCGCTGCTCGCCGCGCTCGCATCGGGTGACGAGTTCGCCGGCCTCGACACGGCCTGTGCGGGGATCCTGCTGCTCACCGAGGAGCGCCGCGACACGCTCGCTGCGAAGGCGCGGACGCTCGGATTGATTCATTCCGCCACGGTGCGTCTCCCTAAGGGTGGCGGAAAGCATTTTCCGGGTGTTCACGTGCTTATGCGCCACGACGCCGGCGCGACTGCGTGGCCGGAAATCGTCCGTCAGGCGATGGCCTACTGCGTCGAGCACGAGCTGACGGTGCTGGTCGTCGACACCTGGGATCGTTGGACGAGCCTGCGGGGCGACAACGAGAACGCGGCCGGCGCCGTGAATGAGGCATTGGAGCCGTTGCAGTACGCCGCCGCAGCCGGCCTGGCCGTCTTGCTCGTCTCGCATCAGCGGAAGTCGACGGGCGAGTTCGGTGAGGCGGTGCGCGGCTCGAACGCCCTCACCGGCGGCGTCGACATCGTCGCCGAGCTCGAGCGGCCCTCACGGACGCTGCAGCTCGGCAGCCACGCGCGTGTGCTCCGCACCGTCTCCCGGTTCGACTCGACACCTGAGGAACTGCATGTCGAGCTCGGCGACACCGGGTTCGTGGTGATTGAGAGCCCTGAGCAGGTGGCGGTCGATGCGGAACGGTCACGGATCGCGGCGGTGCTCGAGTCGAGCGAACCTGCAACGGCCGAAACACTCGGCGAGGAGCTCGAGCTTCCGAAGAGCACCGTCCGCCGACACCTGGCGGCGCTACTTGAGAAGGGTGTCGTCCTACGCGACGGCGCAGGCAAGAAGAACGACCCGTACGTGTGGCGGGTTGCGCCGTGAGCGTCGACGACCGGCTCGCTAACCCGCACGCGGTCCTCACACGCACCGATCTAGCGGATCTAGGTTGGCCGCGCCGCGGCGTCGACGCGATCATCCGCCACGCCGGCGCGATCGTGCTCCCTGGCTACAGCCGCCCCGTTGTCACGGTCGCCGACTACCGCCGGTTTCTCGAGACGCATCGCTACGACGGACGCACCCGCATTCGCTGAACCGGTTAGCGGCCCCAGTTGAACCAAAGCCGTGACCAGCGACACTGATAGCCCGCATCGTTCGGCGGCCCCCAAAACCGTGTCACCCCATCAGCGGTGACCTCCTCCGCAGGCTTCAGACCCTCAGCAGGCTTCAGACCCTTCCCGAGCGCATGCGACAACGTCGCCCGGTTACACCGCCGGTGCTCCGGCCCCGCATACCGCGACTTGTCACCATCAACATGGCCGAGATCCCACAGCTCGCCCGGCATGATCCGCAACCCGCACCTCGCGCAATCAACCTCACCGGCAGCAACAGCGGGCTGCAGCGACCGCCTCAGCCGCTTATGCGCCGCCCCATAAACCACACCGCTCCGAACATATGGATTAGACACACACACCACCTCTTTGCGAGCTATTTGGTTCGGGGAGGGAAACCGCGACTGCGGGGTGTCCGGCCGGTTTCGGTGCCTTTCGATGGTCCCCCCGTCAGGGCTGCGTCGTGTAGTTGGCGCTTCAGCCAGTGCCTGACTGCGTAGTAGTCGACGTTGGCGTCCCGGCACAGTTTGGTGAGTGTGTGGCGCGACAAGCTATAGCTCTGCATGGTGGAGCACAGTCCCGGCCGTCATGGCTGCGCCAACCGCAACGGTGAACGTTCCCGCGGCTGCCGATCCGGGGCTGACTGGGCGCCCTGCGGCCGACCGGCACGGCTCGCCGCCGCAACGCTCGACCCGAGCCGGTCGGCATGCGTCTCGCAGGCGATCAACACCTTCAACATCGGGTCAATCCCCTCGACGCCATTTCTGTACCTGTGCGTCAGGCAACGGCCGGAGCTCTCCCACTCGGAACGCGCCTGAACAGCCCTCGCCTGGGCCGCCTCATACCGATCGAGGGCGTCTGCGCGGAAATCCAAAACGTGACGGCCTGTCACGTTTTCGCCGCCGGGGTGACCGACACTACCCCTCATTCAGAGTTTCCATAAGAGTTGTGCCGCGGGGTAAGACGGCGCTGAAACGAAACGATCGGCATAGCCCCCCTATGGGGTGACGCCGGCGTCACCCTCATGCCGCTGTAGCGCCTCTGCGGGCGTTGCACGATGCGTGCGCCGGTCGCATGTTTGACGCGACGTCGATGCCACCCAGTGCTCGAGGAATGACATGGTCTGCGACGAGCGGGTCGTTGATCGTTGCCGGCTTGTCGCAGATCCAGCAGACGGTGGCGTAGGCAAGCGTCGCGCGTGCTGCTCGTTGATGTGCGTGCCCTCGTGGCACGAGAGCATGCTGGGTGCAGCGCGGCTGCCCGTCAGGGATGAGTGTGTGACATCCGGGCATCGCACAGGTCTTCAACATCGGGCTCATGCGGTACTAGTTCTTCGCCGCCCGGCCCGGCGCTGGAAGCCGTCACGGTCTGTGACGCCAGGACGCGGCGGCGAAGGCTTGAAGGTCACGGCCAGGTCGGTGCTGCGAGGCCGGTTCCTTCGAGGACACCGATCGCCTCAGGGCGACGGGACGCCATCACAGCGGCGTACTGCCTCGCGACGATCCTCGCTGTCAGCGATCCGGATCCGGGATCCGGGAAGACGTCGATCGTGACCGGGCCGAGCAGCAGCGGAAGCTCCCGCGAGTCGAACAAAACGATCGCGTCTTGGTTGGTTCCTGCGCCGCGGGTTGTCGGCATCGACGGCACCCCAACCGGCGTCAGGCCATCAGGCCACTTCAGGGGTGCGGCACCGGCCGGCGGGATCGTCAACCAGAACAGTCGGCGTGCGGCCATCAGGGCGATGTCCGGTGGCGACCCGTTCGCCGTCGTGATCGTCGCAGCCAACTGCATGATCGCCGCGAAGAGCTCGTCGCGGGTCGGTGACGCGTCGGTGTATGCAACCGAGGTCGTCGTGCCTGCCAAGGCGAGCAGGCCTCTCAGGTGCCCTGTGGCGCCTGTGCCGGTGAGGATCTGCAGGTCGAGTTCGGAGCCGAGTGCGGAGCCGAGCTCGGCTGCGATCGCGGCGTCGGCGACGGGCGGGTCAGAACGCTCGAGCAGCTGCTCGGAGACGTCGACGAGTCCGGCGATCTGGCCGACCGGGTCGTTGATCCGCTCCTCAGCAGGATCAGTTTCCTGAACGGCGGCGTTATCGGTGTGAACCGACACACCCGCACCGCTGGTGAGGCGTGGTGCGGCGACTGACATGCCGAACTCGGGGAGCGGCTCTATCCGCATTAGCCGTGGCAGCACCGACTTCGCCCGGGCCGCGACTGCGAACAGCTCGCCGATGAAGTAGGGGGCGCCGCCGAGCACGAAGTTCCCTCCGGCCGTCGCGGTTGTCGAGAGGTCACGTGCCTCCGACGACTTGCCGTACTTTGCGAGACGTGCCCGGGCCTCCGGCAGCCCGCCGTGCTGGAAGCTTGGTAGGGCGGTTGTGAAGGTGCCCATCCGGCTGGCGGGGAGCCCTTGGTCGAGCGCGTCGGAGAATGCGCGTTCCTCCATCGCGACGATCATTTTGTCGCGGAACCAGGAAAAGCGCCCCTCGGACTCCGGGCCATACAGCGGCTTCTCCAAAGACGGGGTGAGCCTGCGCCGTTCCCGCATCCTCGCGACGCTTGCTTCGATGTCCCGCTTGAGCTCGACCTTCGAGCGGTTCGCGACGTTCGTCGCGGTCCCATAGGCCGCATCGGTCACGAGCGAGAGCTCGAACAGCTGGGCCTTCTCGACGTGGCGGATCTGCTTGCCGTCGCGGGTTTCCCAGCGGTCTTTCTCTACCCGGAAGCCGAAGCTCATTTCGGAGACGACGCCTGAACGCACGAGCTCGATCGCGTCCTTCGCCAGCGTCGTGTTCGGCGGTGTGGCGGTGAACTCGATCCCGTTGCCGGTCTCCGTCACGGTGAGGTTGCCAGCGCGGCTACGGGCGAGCGGCTGCTTGTTGTCGTGCTGCCAGAGCAGGAGCGTGTCGGTGCCCGAGCCGAGCGAGTCACGAAACGCGCCTCTCTCGATCACTTCATAGAAGCCGATGTCAAGGCTCTCTCGTCCGTAAGGGGCGGCGAGACCGGAGAGGCGAAGCTCGCCGCCTGCACGCTGCTCGGACACTGTTACGGGGACGGTCATGTGCGACGTCTTCGACGCCGTTGGATGGGTCGTGCTCATCGGGAACCTCTCAATCGTTCGAGCAGACCTGGACGGCGCTCGCGGGGTTGACGGAAATCAGGGAACGAGATGCGGCGCTCGACCTCTTCGTCGGCATCCATGACGCAGACGTTCTCGACACGGCCCGCGCAAAGGTCCTCTGATGACGCTGCGGCGAGCGCCTCGGGATCCGTGGTGCAGCGCAGCCGCTTCGGAAGCGCATCGCTGCACCACGCACAACACGAAAAAGCCGCGACGTGTCGGAGCCTCGGCGGCCCGGGCGCGTCTGCGAGCGGTGCGTCCCGGAACAGGTCTGCGGGCGTCTTCACGACCTGGTCATCGCCGCCCCAACCAACCCATGCGGAGCTCCTCACCGGGTCTCCACCGAGGCTCGCACCGTCTCCTGAAGATGATCAGCGACAGCAGAGGATGGGATCCTGATCGTGCCGCGCTCGCCGAGCCGATAGGCGGGCACCTTGCCTGACCGCACCCGCGCCCGGACGGTCTCTTGGCTCACACCCCAGACCGAGGCGACCTCTCTAACTGTCAAGAGGCTGAGACCATCCGGGCTCGGTTCAGCGAATGACATCCTCCCCCTGACTATAGCATTTCGCACTAAAGGCAAGAGCGCTAGCAATTACGCAGATTCCGCAAGTGGCCGGGCGGAAGGGTTGCCTATAGCGACAACATCCAGGTTGCCTGACGACCGCTCCGCGAGGTAGAGTCCCTGTCGAGTCGTCCCTGGCTCGCGATGGAAACCTGCTCGACGCGACCGCGAGCGGCCTCGAGTTCGCGCGGCGTGAGCAGGAACGCGCCCCGGTCGACCTGATCGCCCGGAACGTTGTCTAGCTAGACAGGATCTGAGGTAGGCACCGGGGTAGGCACCGTTCGTGTTTTCCCGGCATTCCTGGCACACCTGACACGAGCGTTTAAGCCATTTCCGCGTAGCGGTGCGACTCGAGATACCCCCAACGGGATTCGAACCCGTGCTGCCGGCGTGAAAGGCCGGAGTCCTAGGCCGCTAGACGATGGGGGCCTCGGTGGAGGGTATCGCGGCCGGGGTGAGGTGGGCACGCGCCAAGACAACCCCGCGTTGCGTGACGTTTACGCGGATTGATTGGCGAAGGGTGAGGGCGCGGCGCCCCCACCCTTCGCCTTCTGGTGCTCAGCTCGCCGATCGTGGTTCTGTCACACCCTCTCGCCGCATGCACGCCGCACCTGCGACGAGCGCCACGACCAGATGCAACGCGATCAGGATCCCGGCGATCGTCGCGACCGTCGTTCGCGACTCGTTGAGCTGATGGGTGAGTTCTCGGGTGTCGGCTGCGGCGGACAGGACCGCGAAGCCGGCTGCAACGACGAGCCATCGGCCCCGACGCCAGTAGCAACCGGCGGCGACGAGCAGTGTGACGATGATCGCCAGCGCGACGAGCGGCCATGACTCGGGATCGATCCCCGCGAGGTTCTCACTGTGCGTCTCTCCTCGTGTCTCGCCGATCGCAGTCGGCGTGCTCGCCGTGTCGACGGGTGTCGTCTCGCCCGGAATCGGCGAGGTCTCCCCTTTGGCCTGCTTCTCCGTCGAAGTCTCGACGCTCTTCGTCGTCGAAGCCGTGGCGCTCGACGTTTCGTGATGCTGTGCCCGTTGACTGTGCTCGATCGCGGTACCGACGGCAAACAGGGCCGCCGAGGTGACGAGGAGCAGGGCAACGAGGAGCGGGAGCCGGTTCGGACTCCAATGCATGACTACCTCCGCTTGGTTGGCGTTGCTCGAAGCGCGTGTCGCCGAGGGCGGCCAAAATGGCCGCCGGGCGCTGGGAACTACAACGAGGCGAGCAACGGCGGGCCGCGCAGCGGGTGCCCGCGCGAAAGGGCGCGAACCCGCGGGACAAACAAAGTCGCCCGAACCGGCAGCTGCACGGGAAGCGCGCGCACCGTCTGAATCGGGCGGTGCGCCAGAGTGGAGATCAGGCGCTTGCCGGCCTGGAACAGCACCCAGCCGAGCAAGAAGGAAAGCGCCGCGAACGGGAGCTGCAGCGCGAGCCCGAGCAAGAAGCGAGGCTCGAGGACGGCGTGGAAGGGGAAGGTTTCGGCGTGGAGGAGGCGTTCGATCAGCTCCTGGGAGCTGTAGGCGAGCGGCGGCAGAAGAAAGAAGCAGCCGGCGCCGATTCCGCGAGTGTCACGGCCCCGGATGCGGGTGACGAGCGCCCGAATCGAGAGGACGGCGGCCACCGCTCCGATCACGCCAAGCCAGAGAACAGCGTGACCGGCGTAGCCGTGGCTCGCCCGCTCGTGCAAGCCGGGCAGCTCCCCTTCACGCCGCGCGCTCTCTGCGGTGGACGGGGAAATGATGTAGCCCACCACGTGGGCCGCAAGCGATCCTGCAACCATCAATGGCAGCGCAAGCAACGACGGAAGGCGCGGAGAAGCCACGCTCGGAGTCTCCCACGCGCACGACCCGAGAACCTCGCGTCACAGCGACGCGAACTCAGCGACCGCTGGTCTGCAAATACAGCTGGTCGGCGATGATGCCCGGACGCGGGAGGAGAGGAGATCGATCGAACGCTCCGCCGCGATCGGAACCCAGACAGCGCGATCGACGAGCTCGCGATCGATGCGAGCCCGAAGGAGCGCCGCCGCGCGCGGCCGGAACGACTGCAGGGCGTGGGCTCGCGCGATCCGCCGATCGATCCTCGGGTCGCAGAACCAGCCGTTGTCGTTCGCGCCGTTGCAGGAGAACCACGTCGTGAAGAAACCGAGTGCGCGAAGCGTGCCAGCGATGTAGCGGAGGACGGATGGGCTGAAGGGTCGATCTCCCCACGCTGCGGGAAGCAACTGGATCGTGTTGAGTGCGGGGCCGACCTCCGCGGATCTGTGCGGGACCACGTGCACACCCACCCGGTAGCCCGCGTTGGCACGTCGTTGACCTGCGCACCCCACCCGACTCCGAGGTGATAGGTGTAGGGGCCGCGAAAGCCTTTGCGGAAGCCTTCGCGGAAGCCTTCGAGCTCGAATGATGGCCGCCTCGACCTCGCGCTGATCCGGACCTTCGCGTCTGGCGGCCCGACGCGGAGTGTGCTATTTGAAGTTGATCCTGGGGTGTCTACCGAAGGGGAGAGATGAAGAAGATCGTTTTCGTCGCCGCCGTCGTCGCAGCGGTCGCAGTCGGGGCCGCAAGTTCGACGCGGGCGGGGAATGTCAGCAGTTATGACGGTGCTTCCTGGTATGGCAAGTACGTCGCCGTCTCGGGCGGAGCCTCGCTCTGCTCGGGCAACTCGGGGTCGGTGAAGCAGCCGAGCTTCGGCAGCAACGTCGATGCGAGCCACGAGTGCGGCTCGCAGAGCGAGACGTTCATCGCGATCAACCCGGCAGCGACGAAGAATGTGATCGCCGGCTCGAACGAGATCCAGCGCCTGCCGATGCGGGCGATGTTCTCGACCGACGGTGGCTCGTCGTTCACCGGGGTCGATCTGCCGTTGCCCGCTCCTTTGACGAACAACGGCTTCGACTTCGGGTCTGACCCGGGCGTCGCTTTCGATTCGAACGGGAACGCCTATTACTCCTACATCGTCGTCTTCTTCTCGAACGGCGGCGGTATCAACGGCACCGAGATGGCTGTTGCTCGTTCGACCGACAGCGGCAAGAGCTGGAAGGCGACGTACTTCGCGCCCCAAACAGGCTCTGGCCAGTTCAACGATAAGCCGATGATCACCGTCGATACCGGCAGCGCGCACCACAACCGGGTCTACGTGGCCTGGGACAACGCGACCGGCAACTCGTCGTCGGACAAAAACGGCAACAACGTCGTGCTCGCGCATTCGGACAACGGCGGCCTGACGTTCTCGAGCCCCGTTTCGGTGAGTGGCCCGTTCACCGGGAAGACCGGCGGAATCGGGGCCGATCCGTACGTGACCTCGAACGGCACGGTGCACGTGGCCTGGCAGGACTACGCGCACGGGCAGATCGCGGATTCGGCATCGACGGACGGCGGCTTGACCTTCGCCGCGCCGCATCGCGTGGCCCCGGTCGGCGCCTTCGAGTTCAACCCCGTGGCGCAAGCCAGCCGCGGCGCGCTCGTGTACCCGGCCTGTGGCTCGTACACGAGCTCGCTTTATTGCTCGTACATGAACCAGGACAAGGTGTACGTCGCGAAGTCGACGGACGGAGGGACAACCTGGTCGAGCAAGTCAGTCCCAGCCGGCGGCGACCAGTTCAACCAGTGGCTCGCCGTCGACCCGTCGAACGGCTCGGTCAACATCGCCTACTACGACACGGGAACCGTCGGCTCGCCAAGCACCGTCTACACGCTGGCGCGCTCGACGGATGGCGGTGCAACGTACGCTGCCTCGCCAATCGCGACCGCGCCCACCGACGAGACGACGGCGAGCGCCGAGCTCGGCAACCAGTACGGAGACTACGAAGGAATCGCGGCAATGAGCGGCATCGTTCGTCCCGTGTGGACCGATCGCCGTCAGGCCGTCATCGACCTCGGGCTGCGAGAGGAAGTCTTCACCGCAACCCTCAAGCCATAGAAACGCGATGTGCGACCGGCGCGCGCCGCATCCGGCGCGCGCCGGTTCATCTACCGTTGCCCCGTGGCGGAGATCCGCGACGCGACCCCGACCGATCTCGACGCCGTGTTCGAGCTTCTGGACGCCCGCAGCCGGGCGGCGTTCGGGATCTCCGAGGAGAAGCCCGAGTTTCTCCGCCAGCGCTGGGAGCTCCCACGCTACGGGAGGTGGGTCGCGGTTGCCGGCGACTCCATCGTCGGGTACGCCGGGCTCGACGAGGATCAGGACTTCGTCCACGCTGCAAAAGATCCCGCCGTCGGCGACGCACTGCTCGCGCACCTCGAGCAGCAGGCGCGCCGGCGCGGGTTCGACCACGTGGCGACGACCGCCGCACTCGAGGACGAACCCCTTTTCTCCGCGCTCCATCGCAACGGTTACGCGCTCGACCGCGAGATCCTCCGCATGTGGCGATCGGTCGCAGGCACCTTGCACGAACCCGCATGGACGAACGGCGTCGCGGTACGCACCTACACCGCCGCGGACAGTGAGCGCGTGCACAACCTTCTCGACGGCATCTATGCCGGTTGGGATCGTGGCTATGTGGCCCGCAGCCACGAAGGTTGGGTTTCGTTCATGACGCGACACGAGGATTTCGACCCGGAGATGTGGTTTCTCGTCGAGCAAGACGATGGGCTCGTCGCGTGTGCGTTGTACTGGAAAGCGAACCAGGGTCGTGGCTGGTTGAAGGACATCGTGGTGCGTGACAGCGAGCGCGGTCGCGGGCTCGGCACCGCGCTCATCGAGCATGGGTTGCGCGAGTACGCGGCGCGCGGCGTCGATCGTGTCGGGTTGAAGGTCGACTCGACGAACCCGACCGGGGCACCACAACTCTACGCGCGGCTCGGTTACGTCACCGACCAGCGGCTAGCGATCTGGACGAAGGAGCTGTGACGACCTCCACGACCGTCTCGCTTCTGCGCTGGCTGCGACGACAGATGCGCGAGGCGACGCCGACGCGTGAACGCCTCGAAGCGGCGATCGCAAACAATGATCCTGCCGAAGCACGCCAGCTGTTGAAGAGAATGGACTTCAACGACGCACAGCGCCGCCACGTCGAGTCGCTGCTCGCCGAGTGGGAGCGCGAGATCTCAAGCTAACCAGGCTGCATCGCTATCGTCACTGATGAGACGTGAAGGGTCACACGCTCATCGCCGCTGCAATGATCGCAGCAACTCTTGCGGGCGCAGCGCCCGCGACGTCGGTGAACCCGGTTGAGCGCTCTGCCTTGAAAGCACTTGCGAGCCCCCGGATCGACGCCGAGACTGCAGCGCGCGGCCGAGCCGAGGTTCGCCGCGCGGCGGTACTCGCGCGTGCTCTCCCGAGCGGCCGGCGCGAGCACGTCGCCGTCGCACTGGCTGAGCTCGCGTCCTTCATAGGACGCATGACCGAGCCGCGCGCGCTCGTGCTGATCGGCGAGTTGAAAGCGAACGACGATTACTTCGCAGAGCACTGGGCTCCGGCGCCGAAGACCGACATCGCCGACGAGGACGGTGTCGTCTACCGTTACTTCGCCGGGCGCTGCTTCGAGTTTCACCCGCTTGCTGATTTCGGCGCGCTGAACGCGCACGTCGCAGCGAACGATGTTGACGCGACACAACGGCTCGCCGATGCACTGATTGCACGCGGCGTGTATCAACCGGGCGGCGGCATCGCCTGGGAGTACACGTTCCCGTTCGCCGGCGGCCGGGCTCCCTGGCTCTCCGGGATGGCTCAGGCCGTGGCCGCTCAGGCATTCGCGGGCGCGGCTTCGCTCGTCACGGACGAAGGAAGCGCGTACTTGCGCGAGGCTCGGGCCGCGTACCGCGTGATTCCGAAGCGGCTGCTCACTTCGGTTGCGGCGGGACCGTGGATCCGCCTCTACTCGTTCGGATCGTTGCGGGTGCTGAACGCACAACTTCAGGCAGTCGTGTCACTGCAGTCGTACGCAGTGCAGGCCGAAGACATGGAAGCAACGTCGCTCGCGGCGCGGATGCAACGCGCGGCAGCAGCGACCCTCCCCAGCTTCGACACGGGCTACTGGACCTACTACGCGCTGCCGAGCGATCCGTCTCCGCTCGACTACCAGCAATACGTCGTGCAACTGCTGCGCAAGCTCGCGGCGACCGATCCACGTTTCGCGGATGCGGCGACACGGATCGCGCAGTACGAGAAACAGCCACCCGCGTTCAAGCTCGAGACCGGGGATCTCGGCGCTCTCCGCTTCTGGCTCTCGAAGCCCGCAACCGTGCAGGCGAACACCGGTGCAGGCCCCAGCCGCCGGATTTCGCTCGCTGCCGGATGGCACACGATCGACTGGGGCGAGCCTGCGCGGCCCGGCCTGTACCCGGTGCACGTGGCGGCAGCCGACTCGGCGGGCAACAAGACGGCCTTCGACGCGCTTCCGATCGTGCGCGTCGTCTCGGCGAAGATGCGGCCCTCGAAGAAGCGGTCGACGTCGGCCACCCCACCCCCGACCACACTCGCCTTCGCCGTCGGCGCCGGCCTCGACGATCCCTCGCAAGGCACGTTGGCGCGAAGCGCCGGGCTGCGCCTCGCCCGCGTCGGCGTCGCCTGGCCGAGCGGTGCGACCGCGCCCGATGCCGGGGTGATCTCCGCCCTGCAGCAACTGCCTGCTGGCCTCGGGGTCGTCATCGAGCTGAACGCCGCGCCGCTACCGGCCGACGACGCCGGCCGGGCCGCGCTCGCCCAGTACGCAGCCTCGCTCGCGGGGCAGGTCACCGGCCTTCGCTACCTCGTTCTCGGGCCGTCCGCGACGACCTCCAGTGCGTCGGCGTACGAGCCCGCACTCGCAGTCATACGGCAGGCTGTCCAGACGGCGGTTCCCGGCGCCCTCGTCGGCGTCGCCGTCGACGGGAGTCTCAACGCAAAGGCAACGCTCGCCGCTCTCACGGGTGCAGTCGCCGACGTCGTCGTCTTCCGTCCCGCTCCCGCCGCCGGCAAGGGGCTCTGGACGTTCGCGAACCTGCCGCAGCTCTCGAACGCCCTCGCGGCGTTCGGCGCAGCTCCGCCCGTGCTCGTCGACGGTCTCGCCGCACCGCTCGCACCGGCGATCGCCACTGCCGGGTGCATGCCGGGTCTTGCCGGAGTCGTTCTCGACCACCTCGCCGATGCCGTGTCGCCCGCGGTCGCAGGCGCGATCGAAAGCGCCCAACGCGGCGCCATCGTGTGTCCCGGGCTCGCGACGCAGGTGTCCGCCTCGACACTCGAGTACCCGACCGCGATCGCGAGCCCCGTGAGCGTGCAGCTCGCGTGCGACCGGGATTGCCTCTACCTCGTGACGCTCGAAGGGCCGAACGGACCGGTTGCCGCGCACCGCGGCGCACTGTCGGGTGGAGCGCCGCAGGCGGCGATCACGTTGCCGAAGACGAAGCTCGCACCGGGGACGTACACGATCGCGGTGCAACTGGTCGCACAGGTGAATCCCGGCGCGGTGACGAAGCTCGAGAGCCCGCCGATCGCGACGGGCTAACGAGTCGCCGCGCCGCGCCGCACGATCTGGATCCCCCACGCCGCGCCCGCGGCAAACAGCGCATCCGGATCGACCTCGCCGAGCCACCCGATGAAGTGCGTGTCGGGATCCTCGTCAGTGGAGCCGTAGACCGCGCGGCGGCCCGCGTCGAAGCGGGCGTCCGGATCGTCGCCGCGCTCGAGCGCCGCCAGACGTTCTTCAACGGCACTCCCTTCCGCGTACCCTTTGCCCATACGCGGGAGGGTACTCCGTGAGGGCCGGTAGCTCAGCTGGTAGAGCAGGGGACTTTTAATCCCAAGGTCGCAGGTTCGAGCCCTGCCCGGCCCATCGAAAAGCCCGCGCACATCGCTTCACGCCCGGAAAGTGAGCGACACCACACTGAGAGCACGGGTAGGGAGCCTCCACGAAGGTCGTCCTAAGGTCCTTCGCATCGGGTGACGAGTAATAGGGTGTGATGCACCGCTCAGTCGCCGTCGGCGTGGTGTCTGGCCGCGTGCTGCGGGCTTGCGACGCCTATGTCGGTCATGGTTGATACGCGTCCGCACTCGCTGGTTGGGCGCAAGATGCTCAACAAGGTTCCCGAGGTCACTCTCTATTTCTGGGTGATCAAGGTGCTGTGCACGACGGTCGGTGAGACCGCATCCGACTACCTCTCGGGGAACCTCAACCTCGGACTGACCAAGACCACGCTCATCACCGGCACGCTGCTCGTCATCACGCTCGTCTTTCAGTTCCGGCTTCGGCAGTATGTCGCCGGTGTCTACTGGCTCGGGATAGTCCTGATCAGTGTCGTCGGCACACAGATCACCGACAACCTGACCGATAACCTCGGCATCTCGCTCGTCGCGACCACTCTCGTATTCAGCATCGTGCTCGCGATCGTGTTCGCTGCCTGGTACGCGAGCGAGCAAACGCTCTCGATCCACACCATCTATACAACGCGGCGCGAATCCTTCTATTGGCTCGCCCTGCTCTTCACCTTCGCCCTCGGCACCGCCGCCGGTGATCTGACCGCGGAGCGGTTGAACGTTGGCTACACCTGGTCGCTCGTCCTCTTCGCCGCCGCAATCGCCTTCGTCACGGTGCTGCACTACCGCTTCAAGGTCAACGCGGTCGCCGCGTTCTGGATCGCCTACATTCTCACACGTCCCCTCGGCGCGTCCACCGGAGACCTCCTCTCACAAACCCGGCATGTCGGTGGCCTCGGATTCGGGACGACGCTGACAAGCGCGATCTTCCTCACTGCGATTCTCGTCGTCGTGACCTTCCTAAGCCTCACCAAACGCGATGTGAAAGAGATTCGCGCTCACCCGTCGGAGCCTCACGCCCAGATACTCGTTGTCGCTCACAAGACCGCCGCCACGCCGACGCTCCTCGACGTAATCAGGAAACGCGCCGAACAAGGAGGCGCGAGCTTCCACCTCCTCATCCCGAACCCGGCGGAACACGCGGAGATCACCGATGCCGAGCGCCAGCGACGCCACGAAGACGGCGAGCACATGCTCGAACTCGCTCTCCCGCTCATCCAGCAAGCATCCGGCCGACCCACCGAGGGCTCCGTCTCCGCGCGCCACGATCCGTTCGACGCGATCGAAGAACTCATCCACAACGGCGGGTTCCATGAAGTCATCATCTCGACGCTCCCCCAGCACATCTCCCGCTGGATCCACAACGAACTCCCACGCCGCGTCGAACACCTCGGACTCCCGGTCACCACGATCTCAGCAGCCGGCGCGCCATACCAGTTGGCGACCTAGGCAAACCGTCGTCAGGGACGGACGGTCAGAGCCGAGCGTGCGGCGGACCGGATACGACCACAGACACGAGGTCTGCCGCCGGCTCACGTTCCCTCGCCTTCTCAGTCTTCTAACACCCCGGAGCAGCGGGGCGCCCCGAGCACCTGTATCGCTGGCCCGCCGGCGAATCGGCGTGAAGCTCGTGAAACACGCCCACCTTGTCGGCCGCGCTTCCGTCGTCGCGGCAGGTGAATCGTTCAAGCAAGCGCGACCCGCACGTCGGCCTTCGCGGCTTCATAGAGCGCCTCGATCGTCCGCGCTTGCCCCAACGCGTCGGCACGTCCGAGCAGCGGGGTGTCCTCGCCACGAGCAGTGGCTGTGACGTAGTCGAGCTCGAGGGCGTAGGAGTTCGCAAGCGCCACGTCGATGCGTTGCGGCGGGCCGCTCTGTGGGAGAAGGTCGAGCCGCGGCTCCAGGCAGTGGAACGGATCGTTGACACGGATCGCTCCCTCCGTGCCAACGACTTCGAGCTGGCTGCGGTCGGGTAGATGGAATCCGCTGTCGAAGTGCGCAAGCACATCGCCCGCGAACTGAAGCGTCCCGACGAGTCGCACCTCGACGCCGGTGGCACCGATAATCTGTTGCGCCGTGACGGAGGTGGGCTCGCCGGCAAGCAAGCGCGCGGCACTGACGCAGTAACAGCCGACATCGAGTAGCGATCCGCCGTCGAGCTCTCGTGAGAGTCGTATGTCGCCCGGAGCATCACACGGCCACGTGAACGCGGAGGAGATGAACCGCAGCTCCCCGATTGCGCCGCCCTCGACGAGCTGCCGGAGCTTCACGATCTGCGGGTGGTAGCGGTACATGTAGGCCTCGCTGAGCACGAGGCTCCGGCGTTCAGCAAGCTCGAATGCCTCCTCGACTTCCAGCGAGTGGCGGCTGTACGGCTTCTCGCACAGGACATGTTTCCCGGCTTCGAGCGCGAGCATCGTCCAGTGGTGGTGAAGGCCGTTCGGCAGCGGGATGTAGACCGCCTCGACCGCGGGGTCGGCGAGAAGCGCGTCGTAGCTGCCGTAGGCATGCGGAATCGCGTGCGACCGCGCGTATGCTTCTGCCTTCGTCGCGTCACGGCTCGCAACCGCGACGACCTCCACGGCCTCCGATGCTCGTGCTCCGGCGAGCACCTTCTCGTTGATCAGGGCCGTGGAGAGGATGCCCCACGGCATTCGCTTGGTCACCGGCTCGCTCCCTGTCGGCGACAACATCCGAGCCCGTCACGCAATGAGGACCTCGACATCCTGGTCGCGGAGCGCCTGGACGATCTCGGGCGGAGCGGCGCTGTCGGTCACGACGAGATCGACATCCTCGATCGGACAGAGGCGGACGAATGCGACCGCTCCGAGCTTGGAGGAATCCGCGACGACGATGATGCGCCGGGCGCTCTTCAGGGCGGCGATCTTTGTCTCCGAGTCGTCGAACTCGTACTCGGTCACGCCCGCGGTGGCGTCGACCCCGCCCGACGTGAGCACGACCGAGTCGAACTGAAGATTGGCGAACGTCGAGATCGTCATGCCACCGATGAACGAGCGCTCGTGCTTGCGGACGACCCCTCCGGGAATCATCAGGGTGACGTTCGGCAGGTCTGCGACCGCGTCGGCGACGTGGAGGCTGAGCGCCAGAATGCGTAGCCGGCGGTCCGATGGAAGCGCTCTCGCGACCTCGAGGGTTGTCGTGCCGGCGTCGAGGATCAGGGTTTCGCCGTCGCGCAGCAAGGCCGCAGTCGCCGCGCCGATGCGGCGCTTCGCCTCGGTGTGCTCGAGTCTGCGGGCGGCGAAGCCGGGCTCGTAGCTACGCGAGACATTCGAGATGGCGCCTCCGTGCACACGGGTCAGGACGCCGCGTTCCTCAAGCGCTTCGAAGTCACGCCGGACGGTCATCTCGGACACGCCCATTCGCGCGGCGAGATCCCCGACATGCACGCGACCCGTGGCCTGGACGGCTTCGGAGACGAGCTGGTGGCGTTCGCCCTTCGTCACCCCGCGTCACCAGCGAGCGAGCTCTGGAGTGTGAGGTATGCCGCGCCGCAGCAGCCGGCGAGATCGGGCAGCTCCGCGACGCGCACCGTCGATCCTCCCGGCGGAACGAACGCGAACGCGTCGAGTGACGCCTGCGCCTGATCAAGAAGCAGCGAGCGATCGCCGAGCGCACCCCCGGAGAGGACGACGACATCAGCTGCATGCACGGCGACGAGGTTCGTGATTGCAGACACGATTGCTTCCCGCGCCGTCTTCACGATCGTTCTGCACACAGGGTCGCCTGCGCTCGCCTGCGCGAAGACTTCCGCAGCGGACTGGAGGGAGGCTCCGCCCGCCCGGGCCAAGGTCACGAGCGCCGTTCCCGACGCGAGCGATTCGACGCAGCCGTGCCTGCCGCAGTAACAGGCCGGACCGGCCTCGACGACGACGTGATGCCCGGCCTCCGGGTGTGTTCCGTTCGCACCACGATGGATGATGCCGTCTCGAATCACCCCGACCCCGACGCCGGTGCCGACAGTCAGGCAGACGAGGGAACGCGCGCCTCGCCCGGCGCCCAGCCAATGCTCGCCGACCGCCGCGGCATTGGAGTCGTTCTCGAGCACGATCGGCAGGTCGAACCGACGCCGAAGCGCTTCCCTGACGTTGCCCTGGTAGGCGGGAGGCAGTGTGTAGGGATTGTCGATCACGCCCTCAGCGCGGTGCACCGGGCCGGTCGCTCCGACCCCGATGCCGACGGGGGTACCGGCACACCGGTCGTTGAGCACCTGGGCGAGCCGCGTCAGCTGCCCAAATTTCTCACGAGGACGGGCGGGCGTCTGTTCAACAGGCTCAGTGAGCATGTCGAGCACACGGCCATCGGCGTCGATCGCGGCGGCACGAATGTTCGTGCCGCCGAGATCGATGCCGATCGCCCACTGCTCACCCGTTCCGATCATCGCCCGATTCGTCTAGCAGGGGCGATAGAGATTCGTCGCGACGATTGGTGTGCTCAGGTTCTTCAGCGTCCCGACGACCGTATGGATCGCCGTCTCCCTGGGGACGGACTTCCCTTCGATCGCTCTCACCGCGTACTGCACGGCGAGCACGCCCATCTGATTCGCCCGCTGCACGACGAGCGCCTTCACGTATCCCTTCTTGAGCTGGTCGACCTGATAGAGCTGCGCGTCGCCGCTCACGAACGTGACCTTCTTCGACGCGTTGCCCTGCCGGAGCGCCGTCACGACGCCCTCTGCATCTCCGCCGTTGTAGGTGAAGATCCCCTTCAGGTCCGGGTGCGCGGCGAGGACAGCGGAGACGATCGCCGCCGACTTGCCCGGGGCCCCGCTCGAGTACTGCCAGGGAAGCAGCTTGATGTTCGGCCACCGCTTCAACTCCATCGCCATTCCCTGACGACCGAGGTCGTTCGTGGATACGCCGGGAGGCGAGAAGACTCCGAGAACGGTGCCTTTGCCGCCGATCAACTGAGCGAGCTTATGGGCACCCTGGACGCCGTAGAGCACGTAGTTGGAGCCGATGTGGCCCGCGGCGATCTTCGTGTTCTTCAGAGAGGTGTCGACCAGGATGAGCTTGATTCCCTTGTCGGTCGCCGCCTTCAGCGGCGCGTAGAGGGCGGTGTCGTCGTTCGGCGCGATGATGATCGCATCGGGCTTTCGCGCGACGACCCCGTTGACGATCGGGATCTGAAGCGAGGCATCGAACTGACTCGGGCCCTGAATGTTCAGGTCGACTCCGAGACGCTTCGCCTCGTTCTTCGCGCCACACTCGATCGCCTTGTAGAAGTCGTCGCTCTCGGTGCCGCTGATCAGCGTGATGCGTTTCTTCCCGGCCGATCCCGCTGTCGCAGCCACCGCCACGATGAGCGTTGCGGTGACGAGGACGACGAGGACGGCGAGGCCCAACGGCCCGGCTCTCAACTGCTTGCCCATTCCCTGCTCCTTTCGTCTGCGGCGGCGCGACGAGGTGTCTCAACCAAGTCGCCGCGCTCGCCGTCTCTGGTCGAGATAGACGGCAAGCACGAGTACCGCGCCGACCGCCACGTACTGCCAAAACGGAACGACTCCGAGGACGATGAATCCGTTTGCGAGCACGATCGGGATGAAAACCCCGACCGCAGTGCCGAGCATCCGTCCGGCGCCGCCGAAGAGGCTCGTGCCGCCGATGACGACCGCGGTGATCACCTGCAGGTTGTCTGTCGTGTGCCCGGCGACGGTCGTCGTGCCGAACCGTGCGAGCGACAGGAAGCCTGCGAGGCCGGCCAGCAACCCCGCGATCGCGTAGACCCACATGAGCTGGCGGTCGACATTGATGCCTGCACGTCGCGCCGACTCTTCGTTCGATCCGACTGCGTAGGTGTGGCGACCGAACTGAGTCTTCGCGAGAAGCGTTCCGAACACGACGGTGACGGCGAGCGCGACGAAGGCGAGCTCCGGGATTCCCCAGAGAGACGACCGTTGCCGAAATCGACCATGCGGAAAGGCACCGAGCGGACATCGATGCCCCCCGTGACGATCAACGCGAGGCCGTAGGCGGCACCGAACGAGCCGAGCGTGACGACGAACGACGGGATCTTCAGCTTCGCGACGAGCGCGCCGTTGAGCACCCCCCAGGCTGCCCCCGCGGCGAGAGCGGCGGCGAGACCGACGAAGATCGTCGCAAGGCCGTCGCCGCCGACGCGTTCCATCGCCTTCGCACCGATCACCGCCGCGAAGACGAGCACCGACCCGACAGAGAGGTCGATCCCCGCGGTGATGATGACGAATGTTGCACCGACCGAGAGGACGAGCAGAATGGCTGCATCCGAGGCGAGGTTCCGGGCGTTGTCGACGGTCGGGAACGCAGTGGGCGAAAGAGCAGCGAAGACGACGGCGATCCCGACGAGCACCAGCAGCATCGTCGTCGTCGGGTGGGCGAGGAACCTCGACGCGGCGGACCGTGTCCGGGCTCCCGCCGTCTGCTGCTCGCGCTGAGAGGCAGCCGGCAGCGCGCTCACGTGTCCTCACCCGTCGGCTCGGTTCCCATCGTCGTCGCGCCGGTGAGAGCCGCGACGACCGCCTCAGCGGTCACGTTCTGCTTCGTGAAGCGCTCGACCCGCTCGCCGAGACGCAGCACCTCGATCCGATCGGCTACCTCGAGTACCTCCGGCACGCTGTGACTGATCAAGACGACCGACACGCCGCGATCGCGGACGCGGCGGATGAGCTCGAGGACGTTGCGCGTCTGGAGCACCCCGAGCGCGGCCGTCGGCTCGTCGAGGAAGAGCACCTTGCTCGCCCAGGTGACGGCGCGGCTGACTGCGATCCCTTGCCTCTGCCCGCCCGAGAGGTTCCCGGCCGCATCGTGCTCGGGACGCACCGGCACGTTCAACGACGAGAACACCTCACCCGCGCGCCGGCGCATCTCCTTCTCGTCGAGAAACCCGAGGCGCCCGCGCACGCCGTGACGCTTCAGCTCGCGCCCGAGGAAGAGGTTCGCGACAGGGTCAAGCGTGTCCGCGAGCGCGAGATCCTGGTAGACGGTCTCGACGCCGGCCGCACGGGCCTCGACCGGCGATTCGAACGTCATCTCCTTGCCGTCGAGGAGGATCTCGCCGCCGTCGGGTTGGAGAGCGCCGGACAGGATCTTCACGAGGGTGCTCTTGCCGGCCCCGTTGTCGCCCATCAGCGCGACGATCTCGTGGGGACGCACCTCGAAGTCGGCGCCTCGGAGTGCCTCGACGTGGCCGAAGCTCTTCGTGATGCCACGGGCCTCGAGCAACGGAGCGGGCGAGAACGACTCTCCCTTTCCCGCCACGTGCTGCAGATCGGCTGAGGCGGCCATGACGAGGCGACTATAGATGTTTGATTCGCACACTTCAAGTGTGCTATCAATCAATTGTCTGTTCGGTTAGGGCACCATGTGACAGCGACCTCCTCCTATCCCGCCGATATCCGCGCTCAGCCCGCGGCCCTGCAGCAGCTCCTCGACGCCGGGCTCTCGAGCGACGTGCGCGCGCTTCTTTCGGACCTCAAGAGCTTCGACCGCATCGTCATGACGGGCATGGGCGCCTCGCTCTTTGCCCACCACCCGACCTTCCTCCGGCTCGCGGCTTCCGGGCTCCCCGTCTGGACGCTCGAGACCTCCGAGCTGCTCGGCCCGGCGGCCGGGCTTCTCACGCGAGGAACGCTCCTCTGGATCACCTCACAGTCCGGCGACTCGGGCGAGGTGGCGGCGCTCCTCGAGGCCCTGCCGAGCTCGCGACCTCGCGTGCTCGGCGTCACGAACAACACCGCGAGCGACCTCGCCGTCGGAGCAGACGTCGTCCTCGAGCTCCATTCCGGCGAGGAACTGACCGTCGGCACCCGCAGCTATGTCAATACCCTCGCAGCTCAGGCCCTCGCCACTCGCATCGCTCTCGGCGAGCCGGCGGACACGCGACTCCTCGAGTTGCCCGGACAGCTCGAGACCTACCTCGAGGATTGGGACGACCACGTCGAGGCACTGGGCGCCGCCGTCGCGAGCCGCACGATCTTCATCGTCGGCCGCGGCCCCTCGCTCGCAGCGGTGCGAACCGGTTCGTTGATCATCAAGGAAGCAGCGAAGGTGCCGGTCGAGGGAATGAGCACCCCGCAGTTCCGACACGGCCCCCTGGAGCTCGTCGGGCCTGATGTCACCGTGATCCACCTCGCAGGCGATGCCACGGACGCAGACTTCAACGAGCGGATGTTCACCGACGTGAAGCGGGTCGGCGGCCACGCGGTCTGGCTCGGCTCGGACGGCGCCGGCAGCAACGTCGCGCTCCCCGCGATCAGCCTTCCCGAAGCCCTCCCGATCGCCGAGATCCTGCCACTTCAGCTGCTAAGCGTTGCGCTCGCCGAACGGAACCGCGTCGAGCCCGGCGCGTTCCGCCACATCGACAAGGTCACAAGGACACTGTAGGAATGGCCGAGCAAGCTGCGCTTCTCGGACTCGAAGGCTGGCAATGGACCGCAGCCGCCCCTTCCGAGCCGTGGTTCGCCACGCCGGCTGAGCTGACCTGGTCGTGTGCCGCCGAAACGGACTTCTGGCGCGTCACCCAAGGCCATCCGTCCAAGCATGACGGCCAGGCATACCTCGTCGCCCTCGAAGGGGACTTCACGTTCGAGGCGACCTTCGACGCAAAGCTCGTCGCCCAGTTCGACCAGGCCGGGCTGTTTCTCGAGCGAGACGAGGAGACGTGGCTGAAAGCCGGTGTCGAGCTTGACGGCCGCCCCTTCCTGAGTGCTGTCCACACACGCGGCGAGTCCGACTGGTCGCGCGAGCCGATCGACGGCTTACCGCTCCGGCTGCGCATCGAGCGTGTAGCCGGCACCGTCAGCGCCTCCGCGCTGATCGGAGAGTCGTGGCAGACGTTTCGCGTCCTGACGCTCTCCGGGGCTGTGAGAGTCGGACCGTACTCATGCGCTCCACGCGGGCCGGGGTTCGAAACGCGCATGAACCGCGCCCTCCTGACCTAGTGCACTAGCGTCTCTCGATCGCCGGAGCGCCTGATCGCCCTGCAGCCCCTCGCGGTGCCCGACGGAGGTTTTCACCGTACTCCTATGTTCCTTTCACCCTCTCCTTAGGTGACGCGGGTTGCCTGTGCAACATGAGTGTTCTCTCGGATCTCGGCGGTCGCCTGGTACCGCGCGTGACGCGTCCGACGCTTCGGCTGACCAATGGGCTGCTGGCAGGACCACTTCTACCGTGCCGCCGACGCACGCACTCTTCCCGGCTCGGGACTGGGGTTCGCAATCGTGCGCCAGGTCGCCGAAGCGAGCGGAGGTACCGCCGTCGCGGAGCGCGCCGACGGAGGAGGCAGCATCGTCACGCTCGAGCTTCCGCCGGTCGAGCGGGATCAGACCGAGATCCGGTAGACGATCCCCCGCCCCCAGTCGCCGACGAGGACGGCCCCTCCGGCCGTCGAGAGCACGGGCAGCGGCTTCGCGAAACCCGTCAGGAAGGTCGTCGTCAAGTCTCGACCCCCGCCGAGTGCGACCCGTTTCACGACCCCGAATTGCCATTCGGCAACGAGCGCCGATGACCGGTACGTCCCGCCAAGCTCGCCGTTGAGAAGAGCGACCCCGCCGGCTGCTGCGTGCGCGTCGAGGACACCCACCGGTTTCGGCTTGCCCGCGCACGCCTTCGTCTGCTGCCCATAGCAGGCCGGGAAGCCCCAGTCTTGCCCCCGCTCGACGACCGCGAGCCAGTCGCCCGGGGTCTTCGAGCCGAGATCGTCGCGCTGGTTCATGCTGGCGTACAGGGTCTTCGTATCGCGCCGGTAGGCGAGCCCGAAGGGCGCGCGTATGCCGCGGGCGACGAGGCGCAGATCGCTCCCGTCCGGTCGGAACGACACGATGGCGCCCGACCACTTCGTGGCGGGCACGCAGTGGTCGCAGGATGCCGACACACCCATGACGAGCCGGCCGTCCGCGCCCAGGATGACGTTGTTGTTCTCGCCGCCGGACTCCGGCCCCGGGAGGATCACTTTCCGCCGGCGAAACCTCGCGCCGTCGAAACCCTCGAAGGTGGTAACACGGCCGAGCGACGCGACGATCAAGCGGTTTCCGACCCAGGCGAGCCCGAGGGGCGCCACCATCCCTCCGACGACCTTTACCGGCCGCGCTCCCCAACGGGAGACGAGGTAAACACCGTCACCCTTGTGTGTCGAGGAGCCGGAAGTGGTCGCCCAAAGACGACCGTACGAGTCGAAGGCGAGCGCCGAGACGTGCGGCAAGCCACGCGCGTAGACCGTAGCGACGAGGCCTCCCGGCCCGCTGATGCCCGACCCGATCGACTTGAGGCCGCTCTTCGTCGTCGTCGAGCCGCACGCCGCAAGCGCCGCGAAGAGCGTGGACAAGGCTACGAGCAAGCCGAAGCGGCGTTCCGTCGAGCGCAAGCGGCGGCGGGCGGAGTGAACGCCCGCCCGCCGCCGCCTCGTCACAGGTTGCTCGACGGGACGTAGGACGCCCCACTCGAGCTCGAGCTCGAGTTCGAGCCCATGTTCGGACAGTTCGCTCCTCCGGGCGCTGCGGGCGCCGAGGGAGTCGTGCTCGGTGTGGTGCTCGGGGTGGTCGTCGTCTTGCTGCCGTTCGCAGCGAAGGCCGCTCCGCCTCCCACGCTGAGCGCTGCCGCGACGACGAGCATCGCGAGGTAACGCATCCGAACCATCAGATACCTCCTTTCGATCGTTGCCCCGATCCAAGCGACTCGACCTAAGGGCACGCGCAGAGCTGCCTATGAATCTCGCGGGCGACAAGGCTTAAGGCGACGCACAGGTGACCCACAGGCGTTTCCGAGGCAGGCACCGCAAGCTTGAGGAATCAGTCAACGCCAGACCGGAAGGAGCAGTCATGGTTCAGCCGTCGCAGCGCATCCTCGTCGTCGCCAACGAAACGGTCGGGGGAAGTGTCCTCATCGAATCCCTCACGGCGCTCGCCGCAAGCTCGGACTCCGAAGTACTCGTGCTTGCGCCGGCCCTCAATTCCAGGCTTGCGTACTGGACGTCCAGTGACGACGGCGCGCGGGTTGAAGCCGAGCTTCGCGTCGCCGGCTGCATCGCCCTCCTCACCGCGGCCGGGATCCGCGCGACGGGGCTCGTGGGCGACTCCGATCCACTGCGCGCCGTCGAAGATGTGCTGCGACTCTATCCGGCAGACCAGCTCGTGATCGCAACGCACCCGGAAGAGCGGTCGAACTGGCTCGCGCGCGACATCGTCGAAAGGTCACGCGAGAAGTTCGGTCGACCGGTCGTTCATATTGTCGTCGACCTCGAGCACTGCGCCGAGTATCTCGTTGCAGCATGAGCGTGCCGCCCTCGTCAGTCGAGCCTGAAGACCTCTTCGAGCGGCGGCGGCCCGCCGTCCGGCACCCGACCATCGAGCACCTCCGCCATCGTGTCCTGCCACCGCGCGCTCACCTCTTGCCCCCGAAGGTACTGCGCCGCCGACTCGAGATCGTCGGCCTCGAAATACCCGAACATCTCGTTTTCCGCGCGAAAGATCGTGTAGTTCCGGATGCCCGCGGCCGACAACGCTTCGAGCATCTCCGGCCACACCTCTCGGTGCGCCGAGATGTAGGCGTCGACCTTGCCCGGTTTGCACACGGAGAACGAATCCTCTCCGCTCGGTCATGCTCCCTCACGCGGCGACATGGAGGTCAGCGGGGGTAGGACAGCGCGACGCCGCCGTCGACGTTCAGGATGTTGCCCGTGCTCTTGGCGGCCCGTGTCGGCGAGGCGAAGAACAACACAGCCTCGGCGATATCGACCGGAAGCACGTTCACCTTCAGCGTCGTTCGCGCGCGATAGTGCTCCTCGAGCTCGTCCTCGGGGATGCCGTAGGCGCGGGCCCGCTCGTTCCGCCAGGCCGAGTCCCAGATCTTCGAGCCCTCGAGCACGGCGTCGGGATTGACGGTGTTGACGCGGATCCCGTCGGGGCCGAGCTCTTCGGCGAGGCAGCGGGCGAGGTGGAGCGAAGCTGCCTTCGCGGCCGAGTACGCCGCGGCGTTCTTTCCCGGCGCGAGAGCGTTCTTCGAGCCGATGAAGATGATGCTGCCGCCGGTGCCCTGGGCACGGAACACGCGTGCAGCTTCGCGGGCGACGAGGAAGTACCCGCGCGCAAGGATGTCATTGTTGCGATCCCAGAGCTCGAGGCTCGTATCTTCGATCGGCGCGCTCGACGCGATGCCGGCATTCGACACGACAACATCGACGCCGCCGAAGGCGAGCACCGCGGATCGATACGCATCGACGATCGACGGCTCTTCGAGCACGTTCCCGCTCGCCGAGATCGCAACGTCGCCGAGTTGCGCGGCAAGCGTCGCCACACCCTCCACATCCAGATCCGTCGCGACGACACAGGCGCCCTCGGCAACGAGTGCCCGCGCGACCGCGCTTCCGATCCCACCGGCCGCCCCGGTGATCAACGCCACCGAGCCTTGGAGCTCGCGGGGCGCCGGTGCGAGCGACAGCTTGTACAACTCGAGGGGCCAGTACTCGATCGCGAACGACTCCTCGTCGTCGAGGGACACAAACCCGCCGAGCGCAGCGGAAAGACGCATGACGTTGATCGCGCGGCGATAGAGATCGCGCGCGAGGCCGGCGGCCTGCAGCGTCCGGCCGATGTAGACGAGGCCGACTCCCTGGATCACCGCGACACGAGGGCTTGGATCGCTGAGGCGATCCTCGCCGCGGTAGCGCTCGAAGTACTGATCCTCGCGCTCGCGCCACTCATGCACACGCCGCGCAAGCCGCTCCCCCAGTACCTCAGCACCTTCGGAGCCCGGGTCGAATTCGATCCACACCGGGCGGCGCCTCGTGTGCACGAGATGGTCGGGGCAGGCAGCGCCCACCTGGGAGAGCCCGGGCGAGTCGGCACCGCACGCGAACTCGAGCGCCTCAGGTGAGGAGTCCACCTGCAGAATCCGGGGCCCGTCGACCGAAACCGCCCCGCGGAGCACAGGCAGCACAGCCGCGAGCAGTTCCGCCCGGTCGGCGTCGGAGGCGGGCTTCACGCCGCGTCCGCCGAACGGCTCCTTGCCTCTGGTGCGCTCCGCGTTGAATTCGGCGGCACGGTTGATGGCGTCGAGCGTCGCGGCGTACGACGCCTCCGCGGTCTCGCCCCACGTCACGAGGCCGTGCTTCGCGAGCAGGACGATCTTCACCTCGGGATGCCCGGCGACGGCCTCGGCGACGAGTTTGGAGAGCGCGAAGCCCGGCCGGATGTACGGGATCCAAACCGCCTCGTCTCCGAAGCATTCTCGCGCGAGGCGCTTGCCGTCGACGCTGCCGACGATCCCGCCGATCGCATCGGGATGTGTGTGGTCGACATGCGGATGCGGCACGAATGCGTGCAGCAACGTTTCGATCGACGGACGGGGCATCGACGGATCGACCTGGCAGCGGGCGAGGTACGCGACCATCTCCTCGTCGGTCATCGCGTCGCGCGCTGCCAGTAGCAGGATCTCGCCCAGCCGGAGGGCGGTGAAACCGCCGCGCGCGATCGTCGCGAGGTCGCTACCCGAGCCTTTGACCCAGAGCACGGTCTCATCGCGGTCCGCATGATCCACCTCACGTGTCTTGACCGAGGTGTTCCCACCCCCGAAGTTCACGATCGCTCGATCGGCCGCGAGGAGGTTGGAACGGTAGACGAGCGCGTCCAACTCACCCAGGGCAGACGCAGGATCCCAGCGATTCTCGAAGGTCGGCGGAGCGGTCAAAGCCATGAAGCACCTGGTCCTCTGTTGTCGTTGATCAGATCCATGCGGAAGCGGTCCCGTCCACGCGTTCTCGCGCGACTCGAGCCGCGTAGCCACCGCTTCGGAAGGACCCGATCGGGTCGGCGGCCGCGCCGAGCTGCTCACGCACCCGCGCGCAGAGCGGTCGTACGTCTGTGTTATACGCGTCGACGAGAAGCCTGTTCGCTGCGAGGACGTCGCCCTCGCTCTGCACCCGCTCGAGCGCAATGCGGTCGACGAGCAGCGCCTTCGCATATGCCTCCTGCAGGTTCATGACCGTCTGGATCATCGCTTCGACCTTCGGCTCGACATTGTGCGACTGGTCGATCGTCAGCCGCACCCCTTGCTCGAGCGCGCCGAGGTCGATCAGCTCGAAGAAGATCCGGAACAGCTGAAACGGATCGACGGAACCCACGATCAGGTCGTCGTCGCCGTACTTCCGATCGTTGAAGTGAAAGCCGCCCAGCCGACCGCAGCCGTGAAGGAGCGCGACGATCTGCTCGATGTTCACGCCCTGCGCGTGATGCCCGAGGTCGACAAGCACCTTCGCGCGGTCCCCGAGCTCCTGGCAGAGCAGGAGCGCAGATCCCCAGTCGGCGAGATCGGTCGAGTAGAAGGCAGGCTCGTAGAGCTTGTATTCCACGAGCAGCTCGAGCTTGTCGCCGAGCGCGCCGTACACCTCACCGAGCGAGTCGACCAGCCGTTCGCGGCGCCGGCTGAGCGAGTCCTGACCCGGATAGTTCGTCCCGTCTGCGAGCCAGAGCGAGATCGCATTCGAGCCGATGCTCGTCGCGATCTCGATGCATGCACGCACGTGCGCAACGGCGCGTGCCCGGATCGCCGCATCCGGGTTACAGAGGCTGCCAAGCTTGTACTCCGACTCCTGAAACAGGTTCGGGTTGACAGCGCCGAGCCGGAGCCCGAGCGCCTCCGCGCGGGCGCGCAACTCGCTCAGGTCGTCGACCTCGTCCCACGGGATGTGCAGCGCGACCGAGCGCGCGATCCCGGTGAGACGTTGCACCTCGGCCGCATCTTCGAGCTTCTCGAAGGGATCGCGAGGCGCGCCGGGCTGTGCGAACACGGCGAACCGCGTGCCGGAGTTGCCGAACGCCCACGACGGTGTCTCGACCTGTTGAGCCCTCAATGCCGCTTCCGCATTCCCGATGTCATCCCCGCGCGCCGCGAGCAGTTCGGCAATCAGCTCGTAGCCATCTGTCATCCGGTGAGAACCTCCGACTCGAGCACGGCGCAAAATTGCCCGTACAGCGCGCTCCAGTGGTCGCTCGCTGCTGGCTCGTAAACCGACAGGTGAGTGGACGAGCGCGCGACCTCTCGCATCTCCGAGAGGGACGCGACGTCTCCGAACGCATGCAACTGCACAAGCACGTTCCCGAGCGCGGCGGCTTCGACTGGCCCTGCAACGACGACGCGCCGCGAGATATCGGCCGTCAACTGACACAGGAATCCGTTCATCGCTCCGCCCCCGATCACATGGACTTGCTCGATCTTCCGGCCGGTCACCGACTCGATCTCGTCGAGCACGAAACGGTACTTGCAGGCGAGGCTCTCGAAGATCGCGCGCAGCAGAGCAGGGCGCTCGGTGGGAACCGGCTGGCCCGTTCGCGCGCAGGCGGAGCGAATGCGTGCAGGCATGTCGCCCGGTGTCAGTAGCTCGGGCAGGTCGGGATCGAAGAGCACGCCGCCGGGAGCCGACGCGGCGAGACCGGTCAGCTCGCTGTAGTCGGGCGCCTCGCCGTCTCGCAGCCAGGCTCGACGGCATTCCTGCACGAGCCAGAGGCCCATGACGTTCTTCAAGAGCCGCGTGGTGCCGCCGAAGCCGCGCTCGTTGGTGAGGTTCGCGGCGCGAGCGCGAGCAGAGAGCACCGGTGCGTTCAACTCGACTCCCACGAGCGACCAGGTGCCGCTCGAGATATACGCGGGGCTGTCCGCGCTCGCCGGGACGGCGACGACCGCCGAGGCCGTGTCGTGCGAGGTGACCGCGGCGACGGGAGTGGTGCCCGGCAAGCCGGTCGCTTCCGCGACGTACGGAAGAAGCCCGCCGAGGATCGAGCCGGCCTCGACGATCGGCGGGAAGATCCGCCGTGGCAGCTCGAGCCGGCGCATGACGTCCTGCGCCCATTCGCCTGTGCGCGCGTCGAGGAGCTGGGTGGTGCTCGCGTTCGTCACTTCGGCGTGGCGCTCGCCGGTCAGCCAGTAGGCGAGCAAGTCCGGGATCAGGAGCAGCGTCTCCGCGCGGTCGAGCGCGCCGGTCCGGGCAAGGGCGAGCAGCTGGAAGACGGTGTTGAACGGCAGTAGCTGGATCCCCGTCGTCTCGTAGAGATCCTCGGCCGTCACGCGGCTCAACGCTTCGGCAACGAACCGTGCGCCGCGGCCGTCCCGGTGCGAGAGCGGGCTCGCGAGCAGCGCGCCATCTGCATCGAGGAGCCCGAAGTCGCATCCCCATGAGTCGACTCCGATGCTCCGGACCGGCACGCCGGAGGAGCGCACGCCGGCGAGCGAGGACTGTAGCTCGCCGAACAGGCCGAGCGCGTCCCAGTACAGGCCATCCGGCAGGCGCACGGAGCGCGTGGGAAAACGTCTCACCTCCTCGAGCCCGACCCGCTCGCCGTCGAAGCGGCCGATCATCGCGCGGCCGCTCTCGGCGCCGAGATCGAACGCAACCTGACCAACCCCGTTCACGGCGCGGCCTCTCGCGCTCGCGCACCGCGTGCGGCCCCGAGCTGGCGCCGCCGCAGGAGATCGCGTCCTCTCTCAGCGAACGCACTGAGGTTCGGGATCAGCACGCTCAGCAGCAGGAGCGTACCCGTGACGACACCCATCGCGCTCTGTTGGAAGTTCGTCAGGAAGAGTGCGTTCTGCAGCCCCGCAAACACGGCGGTCGCGAGCACGACGCCGACGATCGTGCCTCGGCCCCCGAAGATCGACACGCCGCCGAGCAGCACGATCGTCACGACGTTCAACTCGAGCCCGATGCCATTGTTCTGGACAGCCGTCGAGAGACGGAACGTGTAGAGGACTCCTGCGAGCGCGCACACCATTCCCGACACGACGAACAGGGTGAGCTTCGTCCGCTTCACACGGATGCCTGCGTAGCGTGCGGCTTCCTCGTTGGCGCCCATCACGAAGAGCGACCGTCCGAACGCTGTTGCGTGCAGCGCGACGGCGAAGGCGACGGCAAGGACGATGAAGATCCCGACCGAGTAGGAGAGATACCCGCCGGTGTGAGGGAGCGTCGTCACGCCAACATTCGTGTACCGCGCGGGGAACGTCGAGATCGTGCTCGGGCCAAGGATCACTACCGCGATTCCTCGGTAGAGCGTGAGCGTCCCGATCGTGACGGCAAGCGACGGCAGGCCCACGCGCGTGACGAGGAATCCGTTCACCCAGCCGGCGACGGCACCGACGGCGAGAACGACGACGATCACGAGCGGCATCGACCAGCCGTGACTGTAGAGGTCGCCGAGGAGGGCGCTCGACATGCCGAGGATCGAGGCGACCGAGAGGTCGATCTCACCGGTCACGATCAGCAGTGTCATCGGGAGAGTCATGATCGCGATCTCACCGATCGAGAGATTGAGATAGAAGAGATTGAAGCTCGTCAGGAACTGGGATGACGCGATAATCCCAAAGACGATCACCGCCACGAGCGCGAAGCCGAGTCCCACCTCCCAGCGCACGAGCGAGTCGATCCGCTCCCGCAGCCCGCGTCCCATCGGCTCGTCGTGTCTCGGCGGTGCGTCAGGCGCCAAGGTGCGTCCTCCGCCGGCGCAGCGCTGCTGCGAGCTGCAGGGAGATCCCGCGGTCGAGTGCGATCGCACCGAGGAGCAGCCCGCCTGCGATCGCCTGATTCCAGAATGGCGAGACGCCGAGCACGTAGAGCGCCGACAGGATCGTGTTGAGGAGCAGCGCGCCGAACGCCGCACCGACGGCGCTACCGCTGCCGCCGAAGATCGCGACACCGCCCACGACCACCGCGGCGATCACCTGCAACTCGTACCCGCTTCCGGCTGTCGAGTCGATCGTGCCGTAGCGCGCGGCGTAGAGAACGCCGGCGATGCCGGCGATACCGCCACTGATCACGAACGCCGTGAAGACGCGACGACTCGCCGGGATCCCGGCGAGGCGAGCGGCATCGGGATTCGATCCGATCGCGTAGAGCTCGCGGCCCGACCGGAATGACCGCAGGTAATACGCGCCCGCGCCGATCACGACGGCAACGACGATCGCAAGCAGCGGGAGCCCCAGGACCGTCCTCCGGGGAATGTCGATGAACGAGTTCGGCAGCGAGCTCGCGACGACCTGGCCTCCCCCGACGACGAGCGTGTCGATGCCCCGGAGGATGTACAGCATCGCCAGGGTGACGACGAGACTCGGTACACGGCCGACGACGGTGAGGAAGCCGTTGACGAGCCCGCACGCGACGCCGATTGCCGAGCCGACGACGAACACGAGCACGATCGAGATGCCGTGATGGTGGCCGAAGAGGTCGGCCGAGAGGAACGCCGAGAGGCCGAGCACCGACCCGATCGAGAGGTCGACGTTGCGCGTCAGGACGACCATGGTCTCGCCGAGCGCCAGCAGGGCGAAGATCGTCGCGTCGACGAGGATGAATTGGACGTTCGTCAAGTCGACGAAGCGCGGCTCGATGAGGGCAGTCACGAGGACGAGGAGCGCGAGCACCGCGACGATCCCGAGCTCACGAGCTCGGAAGACGAGGTCGATGAGACGCCGTGCGTTCGCATCGTCGACGGCCGAGGCCCTCGTGGGCGCATCGGCGATTCCCGTCATGCGGCCGCCTCGCCCTGTCCTGTCGCAGCCGCGACGATCGACTCCTCGGAGGCTGCCGCGTGCGCGAACTCGGCGACCAGGCGCCCTTCGCGCATCACGAGAATGCGGTCGGCCAGCCGGAGCACCTCGGGCAGCTCCGACGAGATGACGAGGATCGCGACGCCCTGCGCCGCGAGCTCCTCGAGCAGCCGGTGAACCTCGCCTTTCGTCCCGACATCGATGCCGCGCGTCGGCTCGTCGACGATCAGAAGCGACGGACGGCGCCCCAGCCATTTCGCCAGCACGACCTTCTGCTGATTACCACCCGAGAGCGACGTCATCGGGCTCGAGAGGCGGCCGTACTTGACCTGCAGCCGCGCGGCCCAGTCGCGGGCAAAGCGGCGCTCGACGGCTCGCCGGATGACGCCGGCGCGCCGCAATCGCGTAAGCGAAGCGAGGGTGATGTTGCGCGCGATCGACATCTCCATCACGAGCCCCTGCTGGCGCCTGTCCTCGGGAACGAGCCCGACACCGGCAGCCATCGCCGCGGCCGGCGACGCCCTCCGCAGCACGACCCCGTCGATCGTCACCCGGCCTGCGTCGTACCGGTCGATCCCGAAGATCGCGCGCGCGACTTCACTCCTGCCTGCACCGACGAGCCCCGCAAGCGCGACGATCTCTCCGGCACGCACCTCCAGGGAGACGTCGACAAAGACCCCTTCGCGCGTGAGCCGCTCGACCTGGAGCACCGGCTTCCCGATCGACTGCTCCTGAGGTATCCGCTCCGGGAGCTCGCGACCGACCATCGCGTGGACGAGATCGGCGGCCTCAAGTCCCTCGAGTGAGCGGGAGAGAACGAGCTTGCCGTCGCGGAAGACTGTTACGTGCTGGCAGAGGCTGAACACCTCTTCCAATCGATGTGAGATGAAGAGGATCGCGGCGCCCGACGCGCGCAACGTCTCGACCACCCCGAATAGACGCTCGACCTCGACCGCCGACAGCGCCGCGGTCGGCTCGTCCATCACGATCACCCGCGCATTCAGCGACAACGCCTTTGCGATCTCGACGATCTGCTGCTCGGCGATCGAGAGGCCGCGTGCGAGCCGCGCCGGATCGAGGGGAACCCCTAGCCGGGTGAAGATCTCCGCCGCCCGCGCGGTCATCGCGCGCGAGTCGATGCGCCGCGCCGAACGGAGTGGCTGGCGGCCGATGAAGATGTTCTCGGCGACCGTCAGGTCGGGGAACATGGTCGGCTCTTGATAGATGATCGAGACCCCGGCGTCGCGCGCGGCAGCGGGGCCCTCCAGCACGACCTCCTCGCCGTCGATCTGCAGCGCACCGCTGTCCGGAAGGTGGACGCCGCCGAGGATCTTCACGAGCGTGGACTTCCCGGCGCCGTTCTCCCCGACGAGAGCGTGGATCTCCCCGGGCCGGAGCTGCAGCGAGACGTCGTCGAGGGCTCGAATGGCGGCGAAGGCCTTGGACGCGTGCTCGAGTGAGAGGAGGGGTTCTGGTTCGGTCATCGCGAGCATGCAAAACGGCGTGCCGGCCGGGCCGGCCGGCACGCCCCGCGAGTTTCCTAGAAGTGGAACTTCGCGATGTTCGCTTTGTTGAACACGTACGGCTTGCCGAGGAGCACGGTTGCCTTCGCACCGATCTTGTACTTCCCGAGCTTGCCGGCCTTGAAAGTCTGACCGGTCTTGCCGGTGATCGTGCCGGAGGCGACGTTGACCGCCGCGTAGGCGGCGAGGTAGCCGAGGTCGGCCGGGTTCCACAGCTCGAAACCGTCGATCGTGCCGTCGAGGACGTACTTGCGGAGCGAGTTCGGCGTCCCGAGGCCCGTGAGCTTGACCTTGCCTCGATACTGAGCGGTGTCCAGCACGGCCGCAGCGGCCGCGATGCCCACCGTCGTCGGCGAGATGATGCCCTTCAGGTTCGGGAACTGCTGGAGCAGCCCCTGCGTCACCTGGGTCGAGACGGTCGGGTCGTCGTTTCCGTACACGACCGACACGAGCTTCATGTTCGGGAACTTCTTCAGCTCCGTCTTCATGTAGCCGATCCACGCGTTCTGGTTGGTCGCCGAGGCGGCGGCGGAGACGACGGCGATATCGCCCGTCTTCCCGATCTGCGACGCGAGCAGGTCAACCTCGCTCGTGCCGATCGCCTTCGAGTCGGCCTGGTTGATGAACACGTTGCGACAGGACGGAGCGTCGGAGTCGTACGTGACGACGGCGATCTTCCGCGCCATCGCCTGCTTGAGCGTCGGGCAGAGCGCCGCCGCATCGGTCGCGGACACGATGAGGGCATTCGCGCCCTTCGTGATCGCCGCCTGGATCGCAGGGATCTGCGAGGCGGCCGTGGCCTGCGTGCCGCTCGTCTCCGTTCCCTTCTCTTTCAGCGCCTTCAACGCGGCAAGCGCGCCGCCGGACTTGACGCTGTCGGACGTGGTGAAGTACGCGTTCCCGAGGTTCTTCGGAATCACGAAGACCTTGAGACCAGTCTTCAGCGACGTCGCGGCCATCGCCGAGGTCAGCAACATCACGCCGAGGAGGCTCACGGCCACCAGCGACGTCAGGTGCTTCATTGCACGACCCTTCATCTTGAGTCCTTTCAGTGAGGGCTGGAACAGGGTGTTGGGGGGTTACGTGGGCAAATGGCGCGTGGTCCTGGCGCCGAAAGCGGGGTCACACGGTCGTATCCGCCACCTCCTTGCGAGCGGTGACCGGCAAGGACGGGCGATGTGCGGAGCCACCGTCGTGCGATCCGAGGGGCGTTTTCAGCTCGGCGGCGATCACGTCGACGTCGGTTTCCCGCCAGGCGTCAATGAGCTCGGCCGGGGCCTCGGCGTCGGTGACGATCGCGCTGACACGTTCGGCCGGGACGAATGACAGGAGCGCCGAGCGCCGCCACTTCGTGTGGTCGAAGACGCCGATCACCCGCTCGCACACGTCCGCCATCTCTCGCTTCAGCCGCACCTCTTCGGGATTCAGGTCCATCAGGCCGCGATCGAGGCTCACGCCGCGCGCGCCGAAGAAGCCCTTGCCGATACTCGTGGTGCGAAGAACCGCCGACGCGAAGTCGCCGACGAGCGACATCGCCGCGAGGCGCAGAATCCCGCCGGGGACGATCACGCTGACCCCAGGGGCGTCGGCAAGCGCCGATGCAACACGCAAGCCGTTCGTCACGACGACGAGCTCCTGCCGGTCGCGCAGTTCGAGCGCGATGTAGTACGCCGTCGTGGATGAGTCGAGAGCAATCGCCTCGCCGTCGCCGACCATCGCCGCAGCAGCTCCCGCCACCGCGCGCTTGCCGTCCGCCTGCACGCGCAGCCGGACATCGAACGCAACCTCCGACTGGCCGCGTTGCAGGGCACGCGCACCACCGCGGACGCGAGCGACGAGACCCTGCCGGGCGAGGACGGTGAGGTCGCTTCGAATCGTGACCTCCGAGACGGCAAAGAGGTGCGAGAGCTCCGTCACGCCGACCATGTCCCGCGAATCGAGCAGTTCGAGGACGCGATGCATCCGGTCGCTCGCGGTCGCTCCACCGAGTCCATCCCGGGCCTCACTGGCCAAACCCGTCCTCCATCGTCCGAGTTCCGAAGATGCGACCTTACGATCGCTTCCGAATGAAGTCAATAGATCTTCGAAATTCTGACTTTCGAAAGGGTAGGGCAGATAGGCCGCGAGCCCGGCAGGACTCATCGGGCTCGCAGGATCTCCTCGAGTCGATCGGCTCGGCGGAGGATGCTTCCACCGGCGACGTGCGCGTCAGGCCGCGCGGCCCGCCGCGGTCGCTTCGGGCACTTCTTCGAGCTTGCCGGTCGAGACGTCGTAGACGTAGCCGTAGATCGGGATGCGCGACGGGACGAGCGGGTGGTTGCGAATCCGGCGCACGTCCTCGACAAGGCTGCCGGGGCGGTCTGTGATCGTCAACCAGTCGATGTCGTGCCCCGCCGGCGAGCCCGGGCCCGCTCCCACATCACGAAAGCCGTCCGGCCCGGCCTCCACGGTCTCGAGGCTCTGTTCGAGGAGGCCGCCCATCACATCGTTCGAGAAGAATTCCATGCCGCAGTCCGAGTGATGGATCACGAACCACTCGGCGGTGCCGAGGAGCTTGTAGGAGATGACGAGCGAGCGGATCGCGTCGTCACTCGCACGACCGCCGGCATTGCGAATGACGTGGGCGTCCCCTTCGCTCAAGCCCGCGAACTTCGCGGGATCCAGGCGGGCGTCCATGCAGGTGAGAATCGCGAGGCGGCGCGCCGGCGGAATCGCGAGCTCGCTCTTCTTACCGAAGGTGCGTGCGTACTCCGCATTCGCGGCCATGACCTCATCGACAGCTGGCATCTGAAACTCCCTTTGTGAAAGAAGACAAAATGTCGGTACGAGTCATGCCACGACCAGCGTCCTTCCAATCTCGGCACGAACGCCTTCGCGCGCCGCGGCGACCGCGGCCTCGAGCTTCGGAAGGATTCCACCGCTGAGCGCGCCGTTCAAGCCGGAGATGTCGCTCGCAGACAGCTCGGCGACGACCTCACCGTCGATGATCACGCCGGCGACATCGGACACGAAGACGAGCCGGTCGGCGCGAAGCGCAATCGCGAGCACCGCGGCGGCATCGTCGGCGTTCACATTCAGCGGCCCTCGCGCGATCGAAGCGATCACCGGCACCTTGCGCTCCGCAAGGAGCTCCAAGAGGCGGGCTGGAACGACGGGCCGGAGCACTCCCACGTGGCCGAGCCCAGGCAGAAGATCGGCTTCGAGACCAAGATCGTCGCCCATCACGCCGACCGCGCTCGAGCCGATCTGGAGGCACAGATGGCGATTCTCAGCTGCAAACGCCTCGCGCACGACGGGCAGCGCCTCACTCGAGGTGACACGTCGTCCGCCGAGGAAGCGTGAGTCGATCCCGGCCAACCGAAGGGCCGCTGTGATGCGCGTGCCTGCTCCGTGCACCACACACACGTCCCCGCCCGGCTCGACGTAGCGCTCGAGGATGAACGGGCGGGCAGCAAGGGCCGACCCGCCGCATTTGACGACCGTGCGTGTCACCGTCGCCACTTTACATAATGAAGTATCACTGCAACTCGGGCCGGCTCGGCCGCAAGCACACGCCCTTCCCCAATGCTTTATCTTTTGAAGCGATGGCAGAGATCCGGATTCCACCCGTCCTCCGTCCCGAGGCTGCGGGCAACCGCACCGTGGCGGTCGACGCGTCCACCGTGCGGGAGGCGCTCGCTTTGCTCGTCGCGATTCACCCTGCACTCGAGAGTCGCCTGATCGTGGGTGACGGCGTGCCGACCTACCTGAACGTGTTCCTCGACGGGGACGACATCCGCCTGCTCGGTGGGCTCGACGCAACCGTCTCCCCCTCCTCCAAGATCCTGCTCCTCCCCGCCGTCGCGGGCGGGTAGAGCGGGAGGGAGCGGCGTCCAGTTCGCCGCTCCCTCCTTCTCTCTCTCCCTCATACCTCCGGGATCGGCACCGGCTCGTGCACGGCGAGCGGCGCGTGCCGGGGTCGGCCTCCGCCGACGCCCACGTGGCCGTGCGACTCGGTTCCGTAGCCACCCGGGACCGGGATGTAGAACTCGGGGTACCCCCACATGCCGTGCTCGTGCACGTCGAGGCCGCCCTCCTCCACATGCTGCTCGACGCGGATGCCCCAGAGCTTGTGCATGAGACCCAGCACACCGAAGCTCGTCGAGAACGTGAACGCGCCGACCGCGACCAGGCCGAGTGCCTGGATTCCGAGCTGGTGGAACGAGCCCGTGTACACGAGCCCGCCCGTTCCCGTCGCAAGGTTCTTCGCGAGCAACGGTACGGCAAAGAGACCGGTCGCGAGTGTTCCCCAGACGCCCGAGAACCCGTGCACCGCAACGGCTCCGATCGGATCGTCGATGCCGATTCTCTCGACGAAGATGACGCCGAAGACGGCGATGAAACCCGAGCCGATGCCGATCACGATCGCAGCCCAGGGCGCAACGAAGCCCGAGGCAGCGGTGATCGCCACGAGCGCCCCGAGCGCCCCGTTCAGCATCATCGAGATGTCGGGCTTGCCGAGCTTGACCCAGGCAACACACATTCCGGTGACCGCTCCCGCGGCCGCCGCGACGTTCGTCGTCAACGCGACGTAGGCGAAGTAGCCAAAGCCGCCGAAGTCGACCGACAGCGTCGAGCCGGGGTTGAACCCGAACCAGCCGAACCAGAGGATCAGCGTGCCAAGGACGGCATAAGGGATGTTGTGCCCGGGAATGGGGTTCGCGCGCCCATCGGTGCCGAACTTCCCGATCCGCGGCCCGAGGATCAACGCTCCCGCGAGCCCTGCCAGGGCGCCCTGATAATGCACGACCGTCGAGCCCGCGAAGTCCTGCATCCCGTGCTTGAACAGCCAGCCATGCGGTGACCAGATCCAATGCGAGACGACGGAATACGTGAGCGTGAACCAGATCCCGAAGACGAAGTAGACCCACAGTTTCGCCCGCTCCGCCATCGCTCCCCAGACGATTGCGAGCGACACACCGGCGAAAACGACCTCGAACAGATAGCCCGCGGCCCCTGGGATCTCGGAGAACCAGTCGTACGGCTTCTGACCGACTGCGATCATCGACGTCACCGACGGGAAGAACCCTGCCGTCCCGATGATCGCATTGCCGTCGCCAAAGGCGAGCCCGAAGCCGACCGCCCAGTAGACGAGCGAGCAGATCCCGAAGATCAGGACGTTCTTACCGGCGATGTGACCGGCGTTCTTCATGCGGGTGAGGCCGGCCTCGAGGAACGCAAACCCCGCCTGCATGAACATCACGAGCACCGCCGTGATGACCACCCAGATGGTCGACGCGGCGATCAGCAGATCGTGATTCTTAAGCACCGGCGCCGACCTCCTCGAGCTTGCGCCCTGTTCGATGGTGAACGACGTTGTCGACCTCGGAGCTCCAGACGAGGCCGTCACCAGACTCGTTTCCGCTTCTCGCGGCATCGACGACCGCATCGACGACGAGCTCGCCGAGGCGATCTTCGACCACGAAGACGAGGAGCGCCTTCGGCAGGAAGCGCGACTCGAAGACACGCCCCCGGTATTCGTGCGTGACGCCACGCTGGCGCCCGTGGCCGATCGCTTCGATCACCGTTACGCCCACGTGACCGGTCGCATGCTCGACCGCATCGATGACCGTCTCGACTCGCTCTCGAATCACGATTGCCTCCACCTTCACCATTCGGCCCCTCCTTCCGTTTGACCACAAAAAAAGAGGCCTCGGGAGCGCCGTGAATGGCGTTCCCGAGGCCTCGATGCCTCCGCCGGCCGCCTGCAACGGCAACCGAACAATTCGATCCTACACAAACTGAAGTGGCTTTCGTGTGCTCCCGACTAGACTCGGAGGCATGGGCCCGGTCCGCGAGCGCGACAGCGCCGCGCCACTCCGGCGCGACATCCGCCTGCTCGGGACGATCCTCGGAGTCGTGCTCGTCGAGCAGGAGGGCCCATGGCTGCTCGAGCTCGTCGAGCAGATCCGCTCCTCCGCACGCGCTGCGCGGAAGAGCGGCTCGGCCGACATCGGCCCTGCGACGATCGCCGGCCCCATCGCAAAGTCGGACGAACGCCAGCAGGCGCTCGTCCTGCGCGCGTTCGGCCTCTATTTCCAGCTCGCAAACCTCGCCGAGCAGCACCACCGCCTGCGCCGCCGCCGCGAGCACGCACGCGAGGGCCGCATCCCGCGGGAGTCGCTCGACGAAGCGTTCAGCCGGCTCGCTCCGGTTCCGGCTGAAGAGCTCGCGGCTCGCGCAGCCACGGCGTCGATCGAGCTCGTGCTCACCGCGCATCCAACCGAGACGACCCGACGCAGTGTCCTTCTCGCGCACATCCGCATCAACGCGGAGCTCGTCGTGCTCGATGACGCCCGGCTCTCACCGGCCGAGCGGCACGCGGCGGAAGAGCGCATCGCAGAGGAGGTGACGCTCCTCTGGCAGACCGACGAGGTTCGCCACGACCGGCTCCGCATCTCGGATGAGATCCGGCACGCGCTCTGGTTCTTCGAGCACAGCCTGATGCCGGCCGCAGCCGACGTCCTTCAGGCCTGGCGCCAGCGCCTACCCGGCGCGCCGAGCCCGCTCGCGTTCGGCTCCTGGGTCGGAGGTGACATGGACGGCAACCCCGCCGCCGGACCCGCATCGATCGAGGAGGCGTTGGCGCGGGCCCGCGAGCTGGCGCTCGGTCGCTATCGCATCGAGGTTCGCGCGCTGGCGGTCGAGATCGCCGCGGCACGCTCACTCGTCGCAGTGTCGTCCGAGCTCGACGACTCACTGAAGCGCGACGAGGGCGAGCTCCCGGTCTACGCAGCCGAGATCGGCTCGCGCAACGAACTCGAGCCATACCGGCGCAAGCTGTCGTTCATGTGGTGGCGCCTCGGCAACGAGGGCTACCGCAACGCTGCCGAGCTGCTCGGCGACCTGGGGGTCATCCGGCGCAGCCTCGCTGCTAACGGCGGTGCGAGAGTCGCCGACGGACGCGTCGCGCGACTCGAGCGGCTGGTCGAGGTGTTCGGCTTCCACGTGGCGAAGCTCGACCTCCGCCTCCACGCGCGAGAGCTCGACACCGACCGCGCACGAGCCGCGCTTCGAGCAGCAGAGGCCGCGCGGCAACGCTACGGGCCGGCGGCTCTCGACACGTTGATCGTCTCGGGTACGAGCTCCGCCGAGGACGTCGTGCGCGCACTCGAACTGACGCCCGAGCCGCTCTCGATCGTCCCACTCTTCGAGACCGTTGACGATCTCGGCCACGCGCCCGCGATCCTGGAAGCGTTGCTCGGCGACGAGCGCTTTGCGGCCCGCGTGCAAGCGCGCGGCAACGCGGCCGAGGTGATGGTCGGCTACTCGGATTCCGGCAAGGACAGCGGCTACCTCGCCGCACAGTGGGCGATCTACCGGGCGCAGGAGTCGCTCGCCGATGTCGCTGCGCGCCACGGGATCGAACTGACGATCTTCCACGGCCGCGGTGGAAGCGCGGGCCGCGGTGGAGGGCCCACACACGCAGCGATCGTTTCGCAGCCGGCCAGCCGGCCGCCGGGTCACGTCAAGGTGACGGAACAGGGCGAGACGGTCTCGTTCAAGTACGGGCTCGAGGCGCTGGCGCGTCAGAACCTCGAGGCGGCCGTCGCGGGAACGCTGCTGGCGACGTTTCCCGAGGAGCTCACGCCCCCGCCGTCGGCCGCCGATCGTGTGACGCTCGATCACCTCGCGGCGATGTCGCGTGCGGCCTATCGCGCGTTCGTCTGGGAGACCGCCGGCTTCGTCGAGTTCTTCCGAGCCTTCACGCCGGTCGACGAGCTGTCACTGCTCGAGATCGCCTCGCGGCCGGCGCGCCGTCCCGACGACGGCGACTACCTTGCCTCGCTGAGGGCGATCCCATGGGTGTTCGCATGGACGCAGAACCGCGTGCTCCTGCCGGCGTGGTTCGGCTGCGGGACGGCATTCGCGGCCGCCGGCGACGAAGCCGTGCGCGATCTCTACGAGCGCCTGCCCTTCTTCCGGACGGTCGTCGACAACCTCGAGATGACGCTTGCGAAGTCGAGCCTTTCGATCGCGCGCGGCTATCTGCCACTCGTGCGCGATCGTGCTCTCTTCGTGACGATCGAGGAGGAGCACAACCGTGCCGTCGCCGGTGTGCTCGCCGCGACGGGCGTCGCCCGCCTGCTCGAGCGGCAGCCGGTGTTGCGGCGGTCCGTGCACCTCCGTAATCCCTACGTCGACCCGATGAACGCCGTCCAGGTCGAGCTGCTCCTCCGCCATCGCGCAGGCGACAAGGCCGCGCAGCTCCCTCTGCTCCGCTCGATCGCGGGAATCGCCGCAGCGCTCCGCAACACGGGCTAACCCCGGACGCAGCGCCGGTCCGGACACACTTCGGTGCGCCTTCCGATCGTCCGCGCGGCGAGCGGCTAGGCGGGAAGGGCTCGCGCGTCGAACCGGGGCTCGTGCCCGGCCTCGTACGCCGCGATCACGCCGTCGCGAAGGAGCGTGCGCGAAACGTCATCGAGGCCGTGCACCAGCGTCTCCTGCGCGTAGGCGTCGAACTCGAACGCAAGCTGCAGGCCGTCCGGATGGCGGATCGAAAGGTGCTGAAGGTCGACAGTCAGCTCATTGCGAGCCTCGACTGCGGCCCGCACGCGCGCGAGAGCCTCGGCAGGCAGGACGATCGGTGCGAGACCCGTCTTGAGCGCGTTCGTCCGAAAGATGTCACCGAACGATGGTGCGATCACGACACGGAACCCGTGATCCTCGAGCGCCCACGCCGCGTGCTCGCGCGACGACCCGCAGCCGAAGTTGCGACCCGCGAGGAGGATCGAGGCACCCGGGTAGCGGTGCAGCTCGAACGCGGGATCCTTCATCCAGTCGAAGAACAGGAACTGGCCGTAGCCGGATCGTTCGATCCGTTTCAGGAACTGCTTGGGGATGATCTGGTCCGTGTCGACGTCGGGGCGATCGAGCACCGCCGCCGATCCCGTCAGCGAGCTCAGGGCCTTCACATGAGCTCCCGGACGTCGGTGAAGTGACCGCTGACCGCGGCAGCCGCTGCCATCGCCGGACTGACGAGATGCGTGCGCCCGCCCGCTCCCTGGCGGCCCTCGAAATTGCGGTTCGACGTCGACGCGCAGCGCTCGCCTGCGGCAAGAACGTCGGGATTCATCCCGAGGCACATCGAGCAACCGGCGCGCCGCCACTCGAACCCCGCCTTCCGAAAGATCTCGTCGAGGCCCTCCGCCTCGGCCTGGCCCTTCACCTGTGCGGAGCCGGGCACCACGATCGCCCGTACGCCCTCGGCGACCCGGCGACCCGCGACGACTGCAGCGGCCGTGCGCAGATCCTCGATCCGCGCGTTCGTGCACGAGCCGATGAAGACCTTGTCGATTCGAACGTCAACGAGTGGCGTGCCCGGTGTCAGGTCCATGTAGCGAAGGGCCCGCTCGACCGCCTCGCGCTCGTCGGCATCGCCGAAGTCGGCGGGATCTGGCACGACCCCGTCGACGGGCGCGACCATGCCGGGGTTGGTTCCCCACGTGATCTGAGGCTTCAACCGTGAAAGCTCGACCGTGGTGACGCTGTCGTAGTGCGCCCCGTCGTCGGTTCGCAGTCCCCGCCACCGGTCGAGCGCCTGCTCCCACGCGAGCCCGCTCGGCGCGCCGGGCCGTCCTTCGAGGTAGTCGAACGTGACCTCGTCGGGCGCGATCATGCCGGCGCGCGCGCCTGCTTCGATCGACATGTTGCAAACCGTCATGCGCCCCTCCATCGTGAGCGCCTCGATGGCCGCGCCCGTGTACTCGAGCACGTGACCCTGCCCGCCCGCCACTCCCAGCTGCCCGATCGCGGCGAGTACGAGATCCTTGGCCGAGAGACCGAGCGGCAGCTCGCCGCCGAACGCGACCTCCATCGTCCTCGGCAGCGCCTGTTGCAGGGTCTGCGTCGCGAGCACATGCTCGACCTCAGAGGTGCCGATGCCGAACGCGAGCGCACCGAAAGCACCGTGGGTCGAGGTGTGACTGTCACCGCACACGATCGTCATTCCCGGCTGCGTCACGCCGAGCTCCGGGCCGATCACGTGCACGATCCCCTCGCGCCCGCTCCCGGTCGCCAACAGCGGCACGCCGAACGCGTCGCAGTTGGCGCGCAGCGCCTCGAGCTGCGCGCGCGCAAGCGGGTCGGTGACCGGCCCGTCGAGCGTCGGCACGTTGTGATCCATCGTCGCGAGCGTCAGGTCGGGCCGGCGCACGCGGCGGCCGGCGGAACGCAATGCCTCGAACGCCTGCGGGCTCGTCACCTCGTGCACGAGGTGCAGGTCGACATAGAGAAGCGCAGGAGCGCCCTCGGGCGCCTCGACGACATGCGCATCCCAGACCTTGCGGAAGAGCGTCGTGCCGGTCACCGCGCGATCTCGGCCGCGTACGAGCCGAACAGGCGGAGCTCGCGCGTCTGCGTCCGCAACTCGGCGAGCGCCGGGCGAACCGAGTCGTCGAACACATGGCCGTCCAGGACGACGTCAAACCGGTAGCGCCACGGTGAGTTCGGCAGCGGCCGCGAGACGAGCTGCACGAGGTTCACCCCGTTGCGCGCGAGCGGGCCGAGAGCTCTGAAGAGGGCGCCCGGTCGATGGTCTGTGACGAAGGAAAGGGCGGTTCGCCACCCGTCGCCGCTCCCAAGCTGCGTGTACGGGGCGAGCGCGACGAACCGCGTGAAGGCGCCCGGGCTGTCTCCCACGTCGTCGGCAAGCACGACGAGCCCGTAGGCGACGGCCGCCTCGTTGCTCGCAATCGCGAGTTGCGACGGGTCGGCGGCCTCGGCGACCGTACGCGCGGCGTCCGCCGTGGTGGCGGTCGGCACGCAACGGACATCCCGCCCGCCGAGGAGCTCGCGACACTGGTCGAATGCCGCCGGATGTGACCAGAACGTCCTCGCCCGGTCGATCTGCGCGCCCGGCATGCCGAGCAGGCAGTGGCGAATCGGAAGAGTCGCCTCGCGGACGATCGAGAGTGCGGAGCCATAGAGCAGATCGTGTGTCTCGGCGATCGGGCCGACGAGCGAGTTTTCGATCGGCAGCACGCCGATCGTCACCTCGGCCGCCGTCGCAGCGCTGACCACTGCGGAGAAGCTCGGCAGCCCGATCGCAGCAGCGTCGGGCGCGAGCACCGCAGCGGCCGCGTCGCTGTGACTACCGGGCGGTCCCGGGTAACCGACGGTCAGGCCCACGCTTCCTCCGCCGCCGGCAAGCTGCGGTCGAGCGCGTCGAGTACCGCGTCGCCGAAATCCGTGGTCGACGCGCTGCCTCCCGCGTCACGCGTCGGGTGCGCGATGAGCGCTGCGTCGACCGCTGCGTCGAGCGAAGCTGCAAGATCGTGCCGCGCGAATGCGTGCTCGAGCAGAAGGGCAACCGAGCGCAGCATCGCGGCCGGATTCGCGAAGCCGGTCCCGGCGATGTCGGGGGCCGAGCCGTGCACCGGCTCGAAGATGCCCGGGCCGTCGTCGCCGAGGCTTGCGGAGGCAGCGAGGCCGAGCCCTCCGGTCACGGCAGCCGCGACGTCGGAGAGGATGTCGCCGAAGGTGTTCTCGGTGACGACGACGTCGATGCGCTGGGGCGTGCTCACAACCTCCATCGCGAAGCTGTCGACGAGCGCATGCCGCACCTCGACAGTGGGGAACTCGGCCGCCACCTCGGTGACGACGCGCCGCCAGAGCCGCGAGGTGTCGAGGACGTTCGCCTTGTCGACCGAGACCAGGGAGCAGCGGCGGCCGGCGGCGATCGCGAACGCGCGTCGTGCAACCCGCTCGACCTGGGACGGGTGGTACTCGCACGTGTCGAAGACCGTGCCGTCGTCGCGGACACCCCGTGCGCCGTAATAGAGGCCGCCGACGAGCTCTCGAACGATCACGAGGTCGACGTCGCCCCGGCGAGCCGGGCGGAGGTTGGCATACACGTCGAGAGCCTTACGCAGCCCGATCAACCCCTGCTCGGGGCGAACTGCACCCGCGTCCCAGCGCGGGCCGCCGACCGCGCCGAGCAGGACTGCCCGCGCGCTCCGGCACGCGTCGAGTGTCTCCGCAGGCAGGGGCTCGCCGAGCTCGTCGATCGCAGCCCCTCCGAACGGCAGCCGGACGATCTCGAGGTCGAGCGGCAGGCTCTCGAGCACACGCACGGCCTGATCCAGCACCTCCGGGCCGATGCCGTCACCCGACAGGCAGGCGATGCGATCACTCATGCACGAACTCCGAGCCCGGCGAGGAGAAGGTCGACATCGGCTTCGATCCGCGTTCCTTCGCGGGCGTCGACCGCGTGCGGCGTCTTCAACCCCGAGCCGGTCACGAGTGCGACGACGCGGTCGTCCTCGCCGATCGCACCGGACGCCGCCGCAACACGCAGCGCTCCGATCGTGACGCCGGTGGCCGTCTCGCCGAATACGCCAGTTGTTCCGGCGAGCAGTGACATGTTCGGGCCGATGTCGTCCTCGGGCACGGCATAGATCGCCCCGCCGGAGGCGCGCGCGGTTGCGACCGCCAGGTCGCCGTCGGCCGGTGCGCCGATCGCGAGCGAGTGCGCGATCGTCGCAGGGCGGACGGGCGAGACCGGGCGGCTCGCCGCGAACGCGTGCGCGATCGGTGCGCAGCCTTCCGGCTGCCCACCGTAGATCCTTGGGCTTTCACCGTCGACGAGACCGAGCCTCATGAACTGGTCGAACCCTTGCCAGATCTTCGTGAAGAGCGAGCCCGACGCAAGCGGTGCGACAACCGCATCGGGCAGCTCCCAGCCGAGTTGCTCGCTGATCTCGAACGCGAGCGTCTTCGAGCCCTCGGCGTAGTAGGCGCGCAGGTTCACGTTCACGAACGCCCAGTTGAGCTCGCCGGCCAGCTCGACGACGAGCCGCGAGCAGGCGTCGTAGTTCCCTCGGACCGCGAACATCTCGCCGCCGTAGACCGCTGTTGCGAGGAGCTTCTCCGGCTCGACGGTGTCGGGGTAGAGGACGACCGAGCGCATGCCGCTTGCGGCGGCGCGCGCGGCCACGGCGTTCCCGAGGTTGCCGGTCGAGGCGCACGCAAGCGTGTCGGTGCCGAGCTCGGCGGCTTTGGCCGCGGCGACGGCGACGACGCGGTCCTTGAACGAATGCGTCGGGTTCGTGTGGTCGAGCTTCAGGAAGAGCTCGCCGATCCCGAGCGCACGCGCAAGCCGAGGCGCGCGGAGAAGCGGTGTCCAGCCGGGACCCCCCGCAGCGTCGGCCGGCGCCGACGTCGGCAGGAGCGCCTCGTAGCGCCAGAGCGACGGCGGCCCTGCCGCGATGCGCTCGCGGCTCACCGACTTCGCGACGAGATCCCAGTCGTACACCGGCTCGAGCGGGCCGAAGCAGCGCTGGCACATACCGCTCGCGACCGCGGGATACTCGGCCTCGCAGACGCGGCACCTCAGCGTGTCAACGGCCATGCCCGCCTCCCCTTCTCGACGGGAGGGTCACAGGGTCGTCGCCCCTTCGGAGGCGGAGCCGACACGTGCGGCGTACTTCGCGAAGACACCGGTCGCGTAGCGCGGCGTCGGCTGCTGCCAGGCTTCGGCGCGGCGGCGCAACTCGTCGTCCGGCACCTCGAGCACGAGTTGCCGGTTCTCGACGTCGATGACGATCGTCTCGCCGTCGCGCACATGGGCGATCGGGCCGCCGCGGAACGCTTCCGGCGCGACATGCCCCACCATCAACCCATGCGTCGCGCCCGAGAACCGCCCGTCGGTGATCAGGGCGACCTCATCGCCGAGCCCCTCACCGACGAGGGACGCGGTGACATGCAGCATCTCCCGCATCCCCGGGCCGCCGGCGGGACCCTCGTAGCGGATGACGACAACATCGCCGGGCGCAATCGACCGCGCCTTGACCGCCGCGAAGCAGTCTTCCTCCGACTCGAACACCCGCGCCGGCCCGCGGTGATGAACACGCTCGTGCCCGGCGAGCTTCACGACACAGCCCTCCGGCGCGAGGTTCCCACGCAGGATCGCGAGTCCACCGCTCGCCTTCAACGGGTCGTCCCACGATACGACGACGTCCTGACCTGGACGCTCGAACACACTGTCGGCGACCTCGCGAAGCGTGCGACCGTCGACGCCGGCGACCTCCGCATGGACGAGCCCGCCGCGGACGAGCTCACGTGCGACGAGGGCCACGCCACCGGCTCGAAAGAGATCGGTCGCGACGTAGCGGCCGCCGGGCTTGATGTCGGCGACGATCGGCGTCCGCGCCGAAATCGTGTCGAAGTCGTCGATCGAGAGCTCGATCCCCACCTCGGCCGCGATGGCGAGCAGATGCAGCACGCTGTTCGTCGAGCCACCAGTCGCGGCGATCGCCGAGATGGCATTCTCGAACGCCTCGCGCGTCAGGACCTGCGACGGGCGCGTGTCCTCGAGGACGAGCTTCATCGCAAGCTCGCCCGCGGCGACCGCGGCCTGCGGCTTGCCCGGATGAGTCGCCGGCACCTCGTTCAATCCCGGTGCGCTGATGCCGAGGAAGTCGAGCGCCGTCGCCATCGTGTTCGCGGTGAAGTGGCCGCCGCACGCGCCCGCGCCAGGACAGGCGACGCTCTCGAGCGCATGCACCTCGCCCTCGCTGACCCGGCCTGCGGCGTGCGCGCCCACCGCCTCGAAGACATCCTGGATCGTCACGTCCTTGCCGCGATAGCGTCCGGCGGCAATCGAGCCTCCGTAGAACACGAGGCCGGGGATGTCGAGCCGCGCGAGCGCCATGACCGCTGCGGGAATCGTCTTGTCGCAACCGACGATGCAGACGAGACCGTCGAAGTGATGACCGCGCGTGACGAGCTCGATCGAGTCGGCTATCACCTCGCGGGAGACGAGCGAGGCGCGCATCCCGGCCGCGCCCATCGTCACGCCGTCCGAGATCGCGATCGTGTTGAACTCGAGCGGCGTCCCGCCGCCCCTGCGAATACCCTGCTTCACGTAGCCGGCCAGCAGCCTGTGGTTGAGGTTGCACGGCATCGTCTCGATCCAGGTCGTCGCGACGCCGACGAGCGGCTTCGCGAGATCGGCGTCCGTGAAGCCCGCGCCCTTCAGCATCGCGCGTGCGGGCGCGCGGTCGACGCCGTCGGTCAGCGCTGCACTGTGGCGCTTGGCGGGATGAGTCTTGCCGTACGGGCTCACGCGAGCTTCGCTCCTTCCTTCGCCACACGGAGCCGAAGCACCCTGGTGCCCGCGGGAAGCGAGCGCTCGAGCTCCGACCGAACGCCGTCCGCCTGGTCGCGCGCGGCCCAGACGACGACCGATGGCCCCGAGCCCGAAAGCGTCACCCCGGCAGCACCGGCCGGCGCGCTCGACTGCAGCAATTGCAGAAGCGGCGTCGCGGCGACGCGATACGGCTCGTGCAAACGGTCGTGGAACGCCGACCGAAGGAGGTCGGCGTCGCCGGCGGCGATTGCGGCGCCGAGCATGACCGCGTGGGCCGCCGTGAGAGCCGCGTCCTTGTGCGGCACGCTCGCCGGGAGCCCGTTCCGCGACTCTGCCGTGTTCGCGCGCTCCGCCGGTACCGCGAGGATCGACGCAAGCGGCAGATCGAGGGCGATCCTCGACGCGTGGACGTCGCCGTTCGAGCGCCACGAGATGCAGACGCCTCCGTATAGCGCAGCCGCGAGATTGTCGGCGTGACTCTCGAATTGCAGCGCGAGTGTCAGGAGCTCTGCGGTCGTCACTTCCTCGCCCGCGAGCGCGCTACCCGCAACGAGACCAAGGGCGATTGCCGCGGCGCTCGACCCGAGTCCACGCTCCAGCGGGATGCGGTTCAGGAAGCTGAAGCGGTAGCGCTCGACGGGGGCGAAGAGCGCGAACGCCTGCAGCGTGAGATGGCTCGCGTCGCGAGGCAGCTCAGCGGCCCCCTCGCCTTCGATCTCGACGCCGGGGCCGCTCGGGCCCTCCGAGACGACGAGCTCGTTCCAGAGGTCGAGGGCGGCGGCGACGGAGTCGAAGCCGGGACCGAGGTTCGCCGATGACGCAGGAGCGAGGACGCGCAGGCTGGTCGGCGAGGCGGTCAGCTCAGCACCTCCAGGATGGCGTCGAGGCTCGGCTCGACCACCATCACCGCCATTCGCTCTTCGAGCGCGGCCGTGTCCTTCAGCCCGTGGCCGGTGAGAATGCAGACGACGGTTTCGCCGCCGGGCGGGCCGAGCCGCAGCAGCGCGGCGAACCCTGCTGCCGAGGCGGGCTCGCAGAAGACGCCTTCGTCGGTCGCGAGCCTGGACCACGCGCTCCGGATCTCGTCCTCGGAGAGCGTCACGACCTCGACTCGGCCTGACGCGACCAGCTCCGCGACATGGTCGGCGTGCGCGGGCTTCGCGATCCGGATCGCGCTCGCCCACGTCGTCGCACGCTCGGCGGCCTGGCCGACGACGATCCGCGGCACCACTCCCGCTTCGGCAAAGCCTGCAGCGACCGCCGAGACGTTCCCGCCGCCGCCGAACGGAAGCGCGATCACCGCGGGCGTGTCGCCGAGCTCGTTTAGCAACTCGCCGACGACGCTCTTCTGTCCTTCGATCCGGTCTGGGTTGAGCGAGTTCACGAGGACGTAGCCGGGCCGCTCGCCAAGCTCGCGGCACAGGCGCAACGCGTCGTCGAAGGACCCGCGCACTTCGAGCAGGCGGGCACCCGCGGCGACCGCCTGGGCTCGCTTCGCTCCCGCGGTCGCACCGGCAGGCGTCAGCACGATCGCCGAGACGCCCGCGCGCGCCGCGTACGCCGCTGCAGAGGCGGCGGTGTTCCCGGTCGACGCGCACACAACGGCGCTGGCCCCCGACCGTGCTGCCCGCCCGACAGCGACGGCCATCCCGCGGTCCTTGAAGCTGCCGGTGGGGTTCGCCCCCTCGCACTTCAGGTGCAGGTCGTAACCCGTGGCCGCCGAAAGCCTCCCCGCGTAGACGAGTGGCGTCGAGCCTTCGCCGAGCGAAAGAGCGCCCGTCGCGGCCATCAAGCCCATCCGAGCTCCGCCACGCCGCGATCGGAGATCACGGGCAAGGGGCGTGAGCGCCGGTGCACTTCCGGGAGCTCGCCGAGCGCTTCGAGCGCCTCTTCGAGCGCGCCCGCGCGCCCTTCGTGGGTGACGACATGCAGCGAGGCGCCGTTCCCGTTCGGCCGCTGCAGCAGGCGCGCGATCGACACGTCGCGCCGCGCGAGCTCGTCGGCAACGCGTGCGAGCGCGCCGGGCCGGTCCTCGACCGACAGTCGAAAGTAGAACGGAGACCTGCTGTCGCCCGGCGGGAGCTTCGGGAGCTCGCGCCAGGCAGCGTCGTTCTGGAGAAAACCAGTGCCCATCGTGCCGATCACGCTGACCATGTCGGCGATGACGGCGGACGCCGTCTCGACGCCGCCTGCGCCCGGCCCCTCGAGCGTGATCTCGCGAATCGCATCGCCCTGGAGCATCACGGCGTTGAAGGCGCCGTTGACCTTGGCAAGCGGGTGCTGCTTGTCGACGAGCGAAGGCTGGACGCGAACGTCGAAGCTCCCACCGACGAGCCGTGCTGCGCCGACGAGCCGAATCACCATGTCGAGCTCGCGCGCGGCGGCGATGTCCTCGGCCTCGATCCCGGTGATACCGAGGAAGTCGACGTCGGCCAGATCGACCCGCGAGTTGAAGGCGACGGTGGCGAGAATCGCCATCTTCGCGGCCGCGTCCGCGCCGGAGATGTCGTCGGTGGGATCCGCCTCCGCATAGCCGCGCTCCTGGGCGTCGGCGAGCGCCTCGTCATAGGACTTCCCCGCCTCCATCTCGGTCAGCACGAAGTTGGTCGTCCCGTTGACGATTCCGAGCACGCGATGGACGTTCGTGACGATGAGCGCTTCACGCAAGACCTTGATCACGGGAATCGCGGCGCAGACGCTCGCCTCGAAACGCAGCTGGACGCCGCCCGTTGCCGCCCCGGCGAAGAGCTCGGCACCGCGCCGCGCGATCAGCTGCTTGTTCGCCGAGACGACATGCTTGCCGCCGCGCAGCAGCTCGAGGACATAGCCGCCCGCAGGGTCGATACCGCCCATCACCTCGGCGACGATCGAGATCGACGGATCGCCGGCGATCTCCTGGAAGTCGGTGGTAAGCACACCACCCGCGCCGTTCAACGGCTCCACCGGGTGATCACGCTCCTTGCCAAGATCGCGTACGAGCGCCTTCACCACCCGCACGCGATGGCCCGTGGCCCGTTCGATGTCATCCGCGGAGTCCGTCAGCAGCCGGTTGACCGCGGCGCCGACGGTGCCGTAGCCGAGCAGCCCGACCGATACGTCAACCGGCGCCATGAACCTCCGCTGCTTCTTCGCGCACGTTCAGTGCGCGCAGACGCGCGCCCACCTGCTCGATCTGGGTCTCGGCGAGAGCCGCCCGGTAGTCGTCGAGCACCGGCTGGCCGCGATCCATCTCGGCCACCCATTCCCTCGCGAAGGTGCCGTCCTGGATCGACCCGAGGACGGCGCGCATGTTCTCGCGCACGTGCTCGTCGACCACTTTCGGACCGACGGCGTGCGAGCCGAACTCGGCGGTGTCGGAGATCGAGTAGTGCATTCGCTCGATGCCGCCTTCGAAGATCAAGTCGGTGATCAGCTTCAGCTCGTGCAAGCACTCGTAGTAGGCAACCTCGGGCTGATACCCGGCCTCGACGAGCGTCTCGAAGCCGAGCTGAATCAGCTGCGTGACGCCCCCGCAGAGCACCGTCTGCTCGCCAAAGAGGTCGGTCTCGGTCTCCTCCTGAAACGTGGTCTCGACCATGCCGGCGCGCGCCGCCCCGAGCGCCGCGCCGTACGCCAGCGCGAGCTCGCGTGCGCGACCGCTCGCGTCCTGGGCAACCGCGACGACCGCGGGCGTGCCGTAACCCTCTTCGTAAAAGCGCCGCACGATGTGACCAGGCCCCTTGGGCGCGACCATGATCACGTCGTGGCCGGGCGGCGGGGCGATGCGCCCGTAGTGGACGTTGAAGCCGTGTGCGAAGAGCAGCGCCGCACCGGGGGCGAGGTTCGGCGCCACCTCGTCCTCATAGAGAGCCGGTTGGGCGCCGTCGGGGACGAGGAACGCGACGAGCTGCGCGTCGCGCACCGCGTCTGCCACCGAGCGCACGGTCAGCCCGGCCTCCTCGGCGGCAGCGCGCGAGCCGCTGCCTTCGCGAAGGCCCACCTCGACCTCGACCCCGGACTCGTGCAGGTTCAAGGCGTGCGCGTGCCCCTGGCTGCCGTACCCGAGCACGGCGACCTTTCCGTGCAGGAGCCCGACGTCGCCGGACTTGATGATCTCAGCCATTGGTGCTTTGTCCTTTCGATCGTTTCAGACTTGGACGGCAGGGGTTGCGGTGCGGCCACCCGCACTCGGGCGTCGAAGACCGACGCGGCCCGTCCGCACGAGCTCGCGCACACCGTACGGGCGAACGAGCTCCTCGAACGCCTCGACCTGATCGGGACGCCCGACGAGCTCGAAGGTGATCGCGTCCCGGCCGATGTCCGCCACCCGCGCGCCGGCCACCTGGCTGAGCGCGACCAGCTCGGCGCGCTTGTCGGGCACCACGGCGACGGTGATCAGCGCAAGCTCTCGTTCGATCGCCTCGTCGGGCCGCAGTTCCGTGACGCGCAGGACGTTGACGAGCTTGTGCATCTGCTTCTCGATCTGCTCGAGCGAGTGCTCGCTGCAGTCGACCCGCAGGGTCAGCCGCGAGATGTCCGGCCGCTCGGTTGGGCCGACTGCGAGGCTCTGGATGTTGTAGCCGCGCCGCGAGAACAGCTGCGAGACCCGCGCGAGCGCGCCCGGCTTGTTCTCGAGTCGTACGGAGAGGGTGTGGGTCGTCATACCGACATCACCTCGCCGCCCGGCGCCTCGATCACATCGACAGCGGCGGCGCCGGCCGGGATCATCGGGAAGCACTTCTCCTCCGGGTCACAGCGCACGTCCACGACCGCGCTTCGGCCCGCGGCGAAGGCGGCCGTCAACGCGCCCTCGAGCTCCTCCTCGGACTCGACCGTGAAGCCGGCGCAGCCGTAGGCCTCTGCGAGCTGCGCATAGTTGGGGACGGCCTGAGTGAGGTGCGTCTGTGCGAACCGCTCGTCGTAGAACATCTCCTGCCACTGTCGCACCATCCCGAGCCACCCGTTGTTGATGATCACGGCCACGATCGGCAGGCGCTCGAGCGCTGCCGTCGCAAGTTCCTGGCACGTCATCTGGAAGCAGCCGTCGCCGTCGATGCAAACAACGGTCGCGTCGGGCCGCGCGGCCTTCGCCCCGATCGCCGCGGGGATGCCGTAGCCCATCGTCCCGAGGCCGCCGGAGGTGATGAACGAGCGCGGCTTGTCGCACTGGATGTACTGCATCGCCCACATCTGGTGCTGGCCGACGCCGGTCGTCCAGATCACGTCCTCGTCGCGCCGTGCGGCGAGATCGCGCAGCGCCTCGATCACCGTCTGCGGCTTGAGCGCACCGCCTCCCTTCGCGTAGCGGAACGGGAACTGCTCGCGCCAATCCTCGAGCTGACGCAGCCACGCCGAACGGTCGGGAGCGCCGTCTGCGGCGACGGCTCTCACCTCCCCGGCGAGCTGCGCCAGCGCGAGCTTGAGCGGACCGACGACCGGAATCTCCGCGTGACGGATCTTCCCGACCTCGGCCGCATCGATGTCGAAATGGATCACCTTCGCGCCCGGCGCGAACGCCGACACCTTGCCCGTGACGCGGTCGTCGAAGCGCGCCCCGACGGCGATCACGAGGTCGGACTTGTTCAGTGCCCAGTTCGCGAACTTGGAGCCGTGCATGCCGGGCGAGCCGTAGTTCAGCCGGTGAGAGTCCGGCAGGCAGCCCTTGCCCATCAACGTCACGACTGCAGGAAGCTGCGCCGAGTCCACGAGCTCGAGCAACTCGTCGCACGCGTCGGCGTTCAGGACGCCGCCGCCCGCATAGACGATCGGCCGCTGCGCCACGTCGATCGCCCGCGCAGCTTCCTGCAGCTGCCTGGGGTGCACCTTGTGCGGTGGCCTCCACCCGGGCAGATCGAGCTGGTCGGGGTAGACGAAATCGAATTCGGCTTCCTGCACGTCCTTCGCAATGTCGACGAGAACCGGGCCTTTCCGCCCGGTCTGAGCGACATGGAATGCCGCCTTGATCGCATAGGGCAACTCCTCGACGTCCTGGACGAGCCACGAGTGCTTCACGATCGGCATTGTGATTCCGGTCGCATCGATCTCCTGGAACGCATCGGTTCCGATCAGCGACGCCCGCACCTGTCCGGTGATGCAGACGAGCGGTGTCGAGTCCATCCACGCGTCGGCGATCGGGGTGACGAGGTTCGTCGCGCCAGGCCCCGAGGTGGCGATCGCGACGCCGACCTTGCCCGAGGCGCGCGCGTAACCCTCGGCCATGTGGCCTGCACCCTGCTCGTGGCGCGCGAGGACGTGGCGAATGGTCGTCCCGCGCGCGATCGCGTCGTAGGTCGGAAGGATCGCCCCACCGGGGATACCGAACATGACCTCGACGCCCTCGAGCTCGAGGGCGCGCAGGATCGCGTCAGACCCCAACATCCGCGTGCCCCGCGTGCCGCTCAACGCCAGACCTCATCGTGGTGCTCGACGTCGGTGCGGGCCTGCGGCAGCAGATCGATGACCGCGTCTGTGAACGACCGGGTGTCATGGGCGACGGATCTCGGCGAGGACGCCACCTGGTCGACCGCGCGCTCGAGCGTCCTCGAAGCGGCCCGACGCTTCAAACCCTCGGCGAGCATCAGCGACGCCGTCAGCAGCATGCCCATGGGGTCGACGACGCCGAAGCCGGCGTGCTCCGACGGCTCGGAGCTGCCAGGCGCGAACACACCAGGTCCGTCATCCGGCAGCCAGGCATGGGCGACCGACGCGCCGGAGCCGGCGAACGCGGCCGCAGCATCGGCGACCGCCGAGACGAGGTGGGCTTCCGTCACGACCACGTCGAGACTCGCAGGTTGCTCACGCAGCCTGACGAGCGTGGCGCCAAGCGACCTCTCTTCGACCTCGAGCCCGTCCCAGCGCAGACGCACGTGCTCGAGCGCACTCAACCAGTCCGGCGAGTCGCCGACAACAACGATGCGCCCGCGGCGCGAAGCTGCGCACGAGAACGCCCGGCCGATTGCGATCGAGTTGGCCCAGCTTCCCATCGGCCCCGCGACGACGACGTCGCCGACGGGGCGCACGTGCACTCGTGCGACGCGCCACGCGAGTGCGAGGTCGGCCTTGACGCCCTGGAACGCCGGCTCCAACGGCGAGGCGACGAGGATCGCATCTGCTTCGCGGTAAGCGGCGCGGGTCTCGGCCGGCAGTGGATGGCCGGAGCGGGTGACGGCTTCCCCCGCGAAGGGGAGATGGATGTCATCGAACTCGAAGGCGTGCAGGCGTGTGACGCTTTCGAGTGCGCGCGTGGCGGCTGCCATCAACTCGGGCCCAACGCCGTCTCCTGCGAGACAGGCGACGGTCTTGACGGTCATGCGTGAGCCTCCTGAAACACGTCGTCGAGGGAAACGGGCGCGCCGAGGTCGGCAAGCGTCTTGAACCGTCGGAACGCAGAATCGAGCTGGTTGCGCTCGAGCGCATGACCCGCCGCGATGCACGCGATCGCAAAGGCGTGGCGGCCCGAATGCTTGCCCAGGGGCAGCGTCATGATCGTGCCGAGCTCTCGCGGATCGATGATCTGGTAGGTACCAGCGTCTTTCAGCATTCCGTCCTGATGGATGCCAGCCTCGTGCGCAAACGCGTTCGCGCCGACGATCGGCTTGTTCGCGCCGACCGGATAGCGGGTCAACTCGCTCACGAGTGACGACGCGGCGCGGATCGCGGCGGGATCGATCGCGGTCTCGGCCGCGAAGACGTCGGAACGCACGCGCAGCGCCATCGCGACTTCCTCGAGCGATGCGTTGCCGGCACGTTCGCCAATTCCGTTGACGGTGCACTCGACCTGCGTCGCGCCGGCCCCGACACCCGCAAGCGAGTTCGCAACTGCGAGGCCGAGATCGTTGTGGCAGTGAACCGAGAGCTCCACACTCGCAAGCTCGGGGCAACGTTCGATCATGTCGGTGAACAAGCCTGCGTACTCGCCCGGTGATGTGTAGCCGACGGTGTCGGGCAGGTTGACGACCGTTGCACCTGCGGCGACGGCGGCCCGGCACACCTCCGCGAGAAACGCACGGTCGGAGCGAGTTGCGTCCTCGGCCGAGAACTCCACCTCGTCGGCACGCTCCGCGGCGTAGGCGATCGACCAGCGAACCCGCTCGAGCACTTCGGCTGGTGAGAGGCCGAGCTTGCGCTCCATGTGCAGCGCGCTCGTCGCGATGAAAACGTGCACGCGTGCGCGGCGGGCGCTCGCAAGCGCGGCTGTAGCGGCGTCGATGTCCTCGGCGCTCGTGCGAGCGAGGGAGGCAACCGTGACGCGAGGGACCGCATCGGCGACGGTGGCGACGCCGGCGAAGTCCCCCGGCGATGCCGCAGCGAACCCTGCCTCGATCACGTCGACACCCAGCCGTTCGAGGGCCAGCGCGATCTCGCCCTTCTCGCTCGGACGCAACGCGATGCCCGGCGACTGCTCACCGTCTCGCAAAGTGGTGTCGAAGATCTTGATCCTGCGCACTCGGTTTCGCTCCTCGTCTCAGGCCCGCGGAAGTGCGGGCGCACTACTTCCGTTTGACGTCAGCGTGTGCGGCGTCGAACGGCCGCGTGAGTGCAATCTCCCCCTAGAGGGGGAGAATCAGGATGATCGTAAGAAGAAGCGCGAGCCCGAGCGCGAAGGGCGCCGCAAGCGGCGTCGACATCTGCGTGCTGCGAGCCGTACGAGTCATCCTGCAGCCAGTGTGCATGCAGGCCGTGGGGATGTCAAGCTTCACAAGTTGAAGCGACGAGCCGAGCGCCGTCTGTATCAGCGGCTCGGCGCCGTCTGAATCTGAGGCTCGGCGCGACTCTCGGCGCCGTGCCCGCGATGCCGTGCGCTCGGCGCCCGCGAATCGGTGCCAGGCACCGTTACGGGAGTGTGACGGCGCGTGCACAGCGTGTCCCGACCGCTGTTCCACCGCTCGCTCCGGCCGCGACTCGATGCCGCGACCCGGTGCCAGGCACCGTTACGAGTGTGTGACGACCAGCGCACAGCCCTTTCGGCCTCCCTCCAAGCACGGGCAGTTCACAGCGAGCCGCGAGCGGGAGGCTTGCTATGAAATGCAAGCGCGCTCGCAGTTCCACGTCAAGCCTTTAGCGCCGGGCGATCGACGTGCGGCGACGCTTCGTCCGCTCCGGAATCTGCCAGGCGTGTCCAAAGCGACGCATCTCTTTGATCACCGGCAGGAGGGCCCGGCCCTTCTCCGTCAGCTCGTATTCGACGCGCGGCGGCGACTCTGGGTAGCTCCGCCGGATTACCACGCCCTGCCGCTCGAGCATGTCGAGGCGCTCCGAGAGAGTCCGCGGACTGATCCCCGGGCAGGAGTGCTCGAGTTGCATGAAGCGCCTGGCGCCCTCGGAAAGGTCGTGGACGATCAGCGGCGTCCATTTCGTGGCGATGATCTCTGCGGTTGCGGCGACCGGGCAGCTCTCATCGTGCGTCTCGTTCATCGTTCGTCTCATGCCTGGAGTTTACTCCGCGCCGGCACGTGCGACTATCGAAACGAAAGCGGGCTGCTCGGGCGACGCGTCCTTGGACGCAAACCAGTCCCGCACCGACTCCGCACAGCGCCGGCCCTCGTCGATCGCCCAAACGATCAGCGACTGGCCGCGCCGGGCATCCCCCGCCGCAAAGACGCCGGGCTGCGAGGTGGCAAAACGCGGCGCGTCGATGTTTCCGCGCGCGTCTCGGTCGACCGCGAGCCGTTCGAGGAGTGCCGGATCAGGGCCGAGGAAGCCCATCGCGAGAAGCACGAGTTGCGCCGGCCGCGACTCCTCGCTGCCCGAGATCGGGTCGAACGGAGGCTGTCCCGTGTTGTGCTGCCAGACGATCTGCTCGACGGAGTCCCCTTGCGATTCGAACCGGGTGGTCGAGATCGAGAAGTCGCGCTCGCCACCCTCCTTCAGGGCGTACGAGGTGCGGAGCTTCATCGGCCACTGCGGCCACGGGGTCAGCTCGTCGGAACGGACAGGCGGCGGCTCACCTAGCAATTCGATCTGCGTGACCGATGCGGCGCCTTCGCGGTGCGCGTGACCCACGCAGTCGGCGCCCGTGTCCCCGCCCCCGATCACGACGACGTGCCTGCCGGCCGCGGTGATGGTCGCCGGCGCTGTACCGGCGATGACGCGCGCCCGTTCGGCAAGGTACTCCATCGCAAAATGCACCCCGCGAAGCTCGCGCCCGGGAACGGGAAGGTCACGAGGCACGCGCGACCCGGTCGCGAGGACGACGGCGTCGTGGCCCGAGCGAAGCTCCTCGACGTCGAGGTCGACACCGACCTCGACCCCGAACTTGAAGCCGACGCCCTCCGCGGCGAGTTGCTCGACCCGCCGCTCGACGAGGCGTTTCTCGATCTTGAACTCCGGCACGCCGAACCTGATCAGGCCGCCAGCCGCCTCGTCGCGCTCGTACACCGTGACGAGCTCACCCGCGCGCGCCAGTTGCTGGGCGCAGGCGAGCCCGGCCGGGCCGGACCCAACGACGGCAACGCGACGTCCCGTCGAGACCGCGGCAGGCAGCGGGACGATCCATCCCTCCTCCCACGCGCGATTCACGATCGCAAGCTCGATCTGCTTGATCGAGACGGCGTCGCCCTCGTTGATCTCGAGCACGCACGCCGCCTCGCAAGGGGCCGGACAGAGCCGACCAGTGAACTCGGGAAAGTTGTTCGTACGGTGAAGCTCCATGCTCGCTTCGGCCCACCGGTCCCGATAGACGAGGTCGTTCCAATCGGGGATGAGGTTGCCGAGCGGGCAGCCGCCATGGCAGAACGGGACGCCGCACTCCATGCAGCGAGAGGCCTGCGCGCGCAACTCGGCGAGCGGCAACGTGCCGACGAACTCCCGAACGTCGCGGATCCGCTCGACCGGCGGGCGCTCCGGCGCGTCGGCCCGCGAGATGTTCAGGAACGCGCCGATCTTGCCCATCAGGCCGCCTCCTCCGATTCTTTCGTCAGGAAACCGGCGCCGCCGGCCGAGACCGGATGATCCTGATAGCGAATCTCGTCGCCGAACTCCGCAAGCGCTCGCTTGTAGTCGTGCGGGATCACCTTGACGAAGAGCGTCGGCTCCCAGGCGTCGAGGAGTCGCGCTGCAACCGTGGAACCGGTGCGCTCAGCGTGCTCCTCCAGCAGGTCGACCACGAGCCGCTCGTCGTCGGGGTCGAGCGCTTCCAAGCCGACGAGCTGCGAGTTGCAGCGCGCCGAAAACGCACCTTCCTCGTCGAGGACGTAGGCGATCCCGCCACTCATGCCAGCGGCGAAGTTCCTGCCCGTCGGCCCCACGACGAGTACGTGACCGCCGGTCATGTACTCGCAACCGTGATCGCCGACGCCCTCGACGACCGCGGTCGCTCCGGAGTTCCGAACGGCAAACCGCTCGCCGGCGGTCCCGCGGAAGAACGCTCGTCCGGCTGTTGCCCCGTAGAGGACGGTGTTGCCGGCGATCACGTTTTGCTCCGCGGCAAAGGAGGCGGCTGCCGGTGGACGCACCACGATCGTGCCGCCGGAGAGGCCTTTGCCTGCGTAGTCGTTCGTGTCGCCGTGGAGCGTCAGCTCGATTCCGGGCGCGAGCCAGGCGCCGAACGACTGGCCGGCGGAACCGTGAAACTCCAGCCTGATCGTCCCGGGCGGCAGGCCGGCGCGGCCCCTGCGCTTCGTGACGTGGTGAGAGAGCAGCCCGCCGACCGTCCGGTTGACGTTTCGCACGTCGAAGACGGCGGCGACCGCCTCGCCCTCGGCGAGCGCGACTTCGGCCGTCTCGATCAGCGTCCAGTCGAGCGCGTCTGTGAGCGGCGAGACCTGGGAATCGATGCGGCGAAGCGCAGTTCCGCTTGGCACATCCGGCACGCGCAGCAGATGCGAGAGATCGATGCCGCGCGCCTGCCAGTGGTCGAGCGCATCGTCAGGCTCGAGCAGTTCGACGCGACCGATTAGATCTTCGAACCGCCTCACGCCGAGTGACGCCATGATCCGCCGAACATCTTCGGCGACCAGGAAGAAGAACTCGATCACGTGCTCGGGTTTGCCTCGGAACCGCTTGCGCAACTCGGGATCCTGTGTCGCGATTCCGACGGGGCAGGTATTCAGGTGGCAGGCGCGCATCATCACGCACCCGGTGGCGATCAGCGGTGCCGTCGCGAAGCCCATCTCGTCCGCGCCGAGAAGTGCGGCGATCACGACGTCGCGGCCCGTCTTGAGCTGCCCGTCGGTCTGCACCCAGATCCGCGAGCGGAGACCGTTCAAGACGAGTGTCTGCTGTGTCTCGGCAAGCCCGATCTCCCACGGCACTCCCGCGTGCAGGATCGACGAGATCGGCGAGGCTCCCGTCCCGCCTTCGTGCCCAGAGATCAGCACACCGTCCGCGTTCGACTTCGCGACACCCGCTGCGACTGTCCCCACACCGACTTCGGCGACGAGCTTGACCGAGATCCGGGCTGCGGGATTGGCGCAGCGAAGGTCGTAGATCAGCTGCTTCAGATCCTCGATCGAGTAGATGTCGTGGTGCGGTGGAGGCGAGATCAGCCCAACGCCGGGCGTCGTCAGGCGCACACCGGCGATGTAGCGGTCGACCTTGTGGCCGGGAAGCTGTCCGCCCTCGCCGGGCTTCGCACCCTGCGCCATCTTGATCTGCAGCTCGTCTGCGTTCGTCAGGTAGTCGATGTTGACGCCAAAGCGCCCGGAGGCGACCTGCTTGATCTTCGACCGGCGCTCATCCGTGAAGCGCACGGGATCCTCGCCGCCTTCGCCCGTGTTGGAGCGCCCGCCGATGCGATTCATCGCGACGGCGAGGGTCTCGTGGGCTTCCCGGGAGAGCGAGCCGAGGGACATCGCGCCGGTCGAGAAGCGCTTCACGATCTCCGCCGCCGGCTCGACCTCATCGAGCGAGATGGCGCCGCCTTCGGGCGCGCGGAAGCGAAGGAGGCCCCGGAGTGTGGAGCGCCGAGCAGAGTCGGCGTTGACCGCGGCTGCGAATTCGTCGTAGGTCTGCCGGCCTCCGCCCCGCACGGCGTGCTGGAGGAGAGCGATCGACTCAGGGTTCCATTGGTGATGCTCGCCGTCGCGCCGCCAGGCGTACAGGCCGATCACGGGCAGCAGGTCGCCGGTCGCGCCGGGGTACGCGCGGGCGTGACGGACAAGGACGCCTTCGCCGATCTCGGGCAACCCGATCCCGCCGATGCGCGTGGGCGTACCGGTGAAATAGCGCTCTACGAGCTGCGACGAAAGCCCGACCGCCTCGAAGACCTGGGCCCCGCAGTACGACGAAATCGTCGAGATCCCCATCTTCGAGATCACCTTGAGAAGCCCCTTGCCGACCGCGCGCACCGCGCGCTCCTCGGCCTCGGCGCGCGAAAGCTCGATTCGCCCTTCGTCGACGAGCTCGCCGATCGTCGCGAGCATCAGGTACGGGTTGACCGCAGCTGCGCCGTACCCGATCAGCACCGCAACGCTCTGCACGCTGCGCGGCTCGCCCGACTCGACGACCAGGCCCGCCTGCAGTCGCGTGCCGGCGCGAACGAGATGATGATGCACGGCGCCGACCGCGAGCAGTGACGGAATCGGCGCGCGCGCCGCGCCCACTTCTCGGTCGGACAGGATCAGGATGTTCGCCCCGAGCGCGAGCGCCGCGTCGGCATCCGCGCACAACCTGTCGAGCGCGTCCTCCAGGCCCGCGGCACCATCCGCCGCCGGCCAGGTGATGTCGAGTGTGTGCGCCTTGAAGACCGTCGAGTCGACTTGGCGCAGCCGCTCCAGCTCGCCGTCGCCGAGAATCGGGTTGTCGATCACGAGCTGCCGCGCGTGCTCTGGCGTCTCCGCGAGCAGGTTTCGCTCCGAGCCGACAAGCGATTGCACGCTCATCACGACGGCCTCCCGCGTCGAGTCGATCGGTGGGTTCGTGACCTGCGCGAACAGTTGCTTGAAGTACGAGTACAGAAGCGGCCTGCGGTTCGAGAGTGCTGCGAGCGGGGTGTCGTTCCCCATCGACCCGATCGCCTCCTCCCCGTTCAGGGCGAGCGGCGCAAGCATCACCTTCATGTCCTCCTGCGTGTAGCCGAAGGCGAGTTGCAAACGGCGAGGAGGCTCAGCCGACGGCGGACGTGCCGCGGGCTGCGGCAGGTCGACAAGCCGCACGTGCTCGCGCTCGAACCACTCGGCATACGGCTTCTGCGCCGCGACCTGCTGCTTCACCTCCTCGTCCGGAACGACTCGACCCTTCGCAAGGTCGACGAGGAAGAGCTTGCCGGGCTGCAGCCGCCCCTTGCGAAGAACATTCTCCGGCGGGATGTCGAGGACACCCGCCTCGGACGCGAGCACCACCCAGCCGTCGAGCGTCTCGAGCCAGCGGCCCGGTCGCAACCCGTTGCGGTCGAGCGTCGCGCCGATCACGCGCCCGTCGGTGAACGCGATCGCGGCGGGGCCATCCCAGGCTTCGGTCAGGCACTCGTGGAATGCATAGAAGCCGCGCACCTCCTCCGAGACGTCGGCGCGCCCGGCATACGCCTCCGGCACCATCATCATCAGCGCGTGCGGCAGCGAGCGGCCGGCGAGCACGAGCAGCTCGAGCACGTTGTCGAAAACTGCTGTGTCGGAGCCACCGGCGCGAACGACGGGCAGGACCTTGTCGAGGTCGTCCCCGAAGAGCTCGGACGCGAGCTGCGACTCGCGCGCGCGCATCCAGTTGACATTGCCGCGCAGCGTGTTGATCTCGCCGTTGTGAGCGACCATGCGATACGGATGGGCGAGCTCCCAGCTCGGAAACGTGTTCGTCGAGAAACGCGAATGCACGAGCGCGAGCGCGCTTGCGAAGCGCCCGTCGTCGAGATCGGGGAAGTATCGCCCGAGTTGCGGCGAGGTGAGCATTCCCTTGTACACGAGGGTCCGCGCCGAGAAGCTCGGCAGAACGAGCTCGGGACCCGCCCGCTGCTCGGCGACACGGCGGATCACGTAGAGGCGCCGCTCGAACGCGTCCAGGTCGCCGGCGAGCTCATCGGACGCCCCGACGAAGAGCTGGCGGATACACGGCGCGAAGAGCCGCGCATGGGAGCCGACGTGACGATCGTCGACCGGCACGTCCCGCCAGCCGAGCAGGCTTTGCCCCTCTTCGGCAACAACCTCCTCGAGCAGGCGCTCGAGCTCGCGCCGCCGCGCGCGGTCCTGTGGCAGGAAGCAGACCGCGACGCCGTAGGCGCCCGCCGGCGGCAGGGGCGCGCCGACGACATTCCGGAGAAACGCATCCGGGATCTGCACGAGGATGCCCGCGCCGTCACCCGTCTCCGCGTCGGCTCCCGCCGCACCGCGGTGCTCGAGGTTCTCGAGGGCAGTCAGCGCGCGGCGAATCGTCTCGTGCGACTGGTGCCCGTCAAGGCGCGCTACGAACGCGACGCCGCAGGCATCGTGCTCGAACGCAGGATCGTAGAGCCCGACCGCCTTCATCGGCTCCGCCCCCCGCCTAACTCTGTGCTAGTCCGGCGGGGAGAGGGGAAGACGGAGCCGGCTAGCGCTGTCGAGGGCGCACGAACGTGGCACCGATCTTCGAAATGAGGATGTCGGCGGCGCTCATTGCTTCAAAGAGTAAAGCATGGGGTCGATGCCCGCAACTTCGTCGTAGGGCGACCATCGGGGGCGACCGATCGCGGAGTGGTAGCCGCGCGGGCCTCCTCGGCTCCCTCGGCGCCGACGGAGGCGCGCCCGCATACGCTCCAGGCATGACGGCTCCGGTCGAGGGCTTCACCCGGCGGCAGTTCGTGACGCGCGCGGCGGGCTTCGCCGCCGTGCTTGCGCTGCCCGTGCCCACGTCGCTCCGGGCCGCCGACGCAGCCCTCGGTTCGGATCCGCGGTTGCGAGCGCTCGGCACGGCGGTGCGCGGCCCGGTGCTGACCGCCGCGTCGCCGAAGTATGCGAGCGCGCGCCTCGTCTTCGACGGCCTCTACGACATCGTCCACCCGCTCGCAGTGGTGCAGCCACTCGATGCGGCGGACGTGAGTGCGGTCGTGAAGTGGGCGCACGCGACCGGCGTCCACATCGTCGCGCGCTCCGGCGGCCACAGCTACGGCGGCTACTCAACGACGACCGGCGTCGTGGTCGACCTCCGGCACTTAGCCGCTACGCGCGTCGTCGGCTCGCATGCCGTCGTCGGTCCCGCCGCGCGACTCGGGAACATCTACTCGGCGCTCGGCGCCCACGGGCTTGCGATCCCGGCGGGCACCTGCCCGAGCGTCGGCATCGGCGGCCACGCGCTTGGTGGTGGGTTCGGCCTCGCCTCGCGGGCGTGGGGGCTTGCGTCCGACAACCTCGTCTCGGCGCAGATCGTCACCGCCGACGGAAAGTTGATCCATGCCGACGCGAGTCACTCGAGCGACCTCTACTGGGCCTGCCGTGGCAGTGGCGGCGGCAACTTCGGGATCGCCACGCAATTGACCTTCCGCACGCACCCGGTGTCGCAGGGGTCCTATTTCATTGCGACGTGGCCGTGGGCGCAGGTCGAGCAGGTGCTCGCGAGCTTTCTCCATTGGGCGCCGTCGGCGCCCGACGCACTCGGCAGCGTGTGCCGCCTAGCGGCAGGCCCGGGCGGGCCGACGGTGCAGGTTTTCGGCCAGTTCCTCGGCAGCGAGCAGGCGTTGGAGGCCGCGCTCGCGACCCTCGGGCCGCCTGCGGCGAAGCTCGTCACGGGCAGCGCCCCGTGGCTCGACCTCGTCCGGCGCTGGGCGGGCTGCCTCGGACACACGCTTCCAGCGTGCTCGGCGCCGGGGCATCAGGTTTTCGTCGGCGCATCCGACTACATCGCGCGCATCCCGTCCGCGGCGCAACTCGCCGCCTTCCGGCAGGCCGTCGAGGCGCGAGGCGCTGCGTCAGGCGCCCTTCTCATCGACGCGTATGGCGGGGCGCTCAACCGCGTCGCGCCGAAGGCGACCGCGTTCGCGCACCGAAAGATGCTCGCGTCGGTGCAGTACTTCGCGGCAGGCGACGCCGCGTCTGCTCGGTCGTGGGTCGACGCCTCGCGGGCCGCCCTCGCGCCCGCGGCCTCGGGCGCTGCCTACGTGAACTACATCGATCCGCACCTCGCGAACTGGGAACAGGCCTACTACGGCGCGAACCTCGCCCGGCTCCGACAGGTGAAGCGCCGCTACGACCCGACGAATCTCTTCCATTTCGCCCAAAGCATCCGTGCGCACTGAGCCTTCGCACCGCACTCTCGGGACCGCCCACTGCGGTGCCGGCGCGTCGGTGCCAGGCACCGTTGCGAGAGTGTGACGATTCGCCCACGGCCCTTCCGGAACCGTGGCGGCGTCGGCATCATCATCGCGACGGACGTGAAGCCTCGGTGCCAGGCACCGTTACGGAAGTGTCGTGACGGGTGGGCGCCGGTTGTAGGCGCCTCTCCGGCGGGATGCCGGCGCTCTCTCCACGAGCAGCGAGCGGGGCCTCCGTGATGGACCCGAAACACTTCGACAAGTCAACCGAGGTCCCGGCCGCGAAAAACGGTCTGGGCGAAGGCGCCTCGCTACCCTGCCGCGCATGTCGAACGGCCACACCGACGCGTCGCCCGAGCGGCTTCGCGCTGCGATCGAGGCGCTCGAGGCGATCGTTGGGGACCGCGGCCTTCTCCGGCACCTGACGCTCGAAGAGCGAACGCGCCTCCGATCGGCCGCGGGCAACATCTTCAACCCCGACATCGCCGAGCGCCGCCGGTCGGCGAAAGACCTCCGGCGCAAGGACAAAGCGGCCAAGCGACAGGTCGACGAGGCAGTCCTCGCCGAGACGGGAATTCGCGTGCTGCGCGACAAGCCGGTCTTCACGACGCCGAACGTCTTCCCCCCCACCGGGTTCGAACCGGCAGGTCGAGAACGTGCAGCCGAGTTCCCGCAAGTCGCAGAGGAGCAGCACTGCTACGTGTGCAAAGCGCTCTACGTCGAGATCCACCCGTTCTACGATCAGATGTGCCCGGCCTGCGCCGAGTTCAACTTCGCGAAGCGCTCGGAGACCGCCGACCTTCGCGGACGCGTGGCACTCCTGACCGGCGGCCGCGTGAAGATCGGCTATCAGGCCGGCATCAAGCTCCTGCGCGCCGGAGCCCAGTTGATCGTCACCACCCGTTTCCCACGCGACGCCGCGATGCGTTATGCACGCGAGGAAGACTTCGCCGACTGGAGCGGACGTCTCGAGATCTTCGGGCTCGATCTGAGGCACACACCGAGCGTCGAGGCGTTTTGCCACCATCTCGATTCGTCGCGCGACCGGCTCGACTTCATCGTCAACAACGCTTGCCAAACCGTCCGCCGGCCGGCCGAGTTCTACCGGCACATGCTCGACGGCGAGACGGAGGCCGCGCGCGACATGCCCGCAGAAGCACAGAGCCTGCTCGGGTCGTACGAGGGACTGCGCCGGACGGAGATGCTGCCGGCAGGCGCAGTCGGCGTCACCCGCTCGGCGGAACTGACCCAGGTGGCGCTGCTGCCTGACGACCTCGCCGGGCAGTCTGACCTCTTCCCGGAGGGCCGGCTCGACCAGGATCTACAGCAGGTCGACCTGCGCGAACGCAACTCGTGGCGCCTTCTGCTCGCAGAGGTCTCGACGGTCGAACTCCTCGAGACGCAACTCGTGAACGCCGTTGCGCCGTTCATCCTGAACGCGCGCCTCAAGCCGCTCCTCCTGCGCACGCCGGAGCGGGACAAGCACATCGTCAACGTATCCGCCGTCGAAGGGCAGTTCTACCGCCGCTTCAAGACCACGCGACACCCGCACACGAACATGGCAAAGGCCGCACTCAACATGATGACGCGCACCTCAGCCGCCGACTTTCACGGTGACGGCATCCACATGAACAGCGTCGACACGGGCTGGGTGAGCGACGAAGACCCTTTGCACATCGCCGAGCAGAAGGCCGTCGAGCATCGCTTTCGACCGCCCCTCGACATCGTCGACGGTGCCGCGCGCATCGTCGACCCGGTGATCGACGGCTTCAACACCGGCAATCACCTCTGGGGCAAGTTCCTGAAGGACTACAAGCCGACCGACTGGTGAGTCAAGGCGCGTTCAATCGCTGAGGCGGTCGGCGAGTTCTCGCGATCGCTCGGTCGCCGCCGTGATCGCATTCAGGAACGCCGCGCGCACGCCGCTCCGCTCGAGCTCCTGAATCGCGCGTGTCGTGGTCCCGCCGGGTGAGGTGACCGCCTCGCGAAGCTCGACCGGATGCATGCCTTCGTCCCGCAGCAGAAGGGCGCTCCCGAACATCGTCTGCACGACCAGGCGCGTCGACACATCGCGACTGATTCCGAGCAGCAGGCCAGCTTCGATCATCGCCTCCGCGAGAAGAGCGAAGTACGCAGGCCCCGATCCGGAGAGCGCTGTGACGGCATCCATATCGTCCTCGGCGACGCGCACCACCGCTCCGAGGTGACCGAGCGCGTCGGATGCCAGGTCGAGATCGACGTCGCGGGCATGCGCGCCCGCGCAGAGGCCGGCGATTCCTTCGTGAACGAGCGCGGGCGCGTTGGGCATCGCGCGCACGACGCGACTTCCCGGGGGGAGATGCGCCTCGATCGAGACGGTCCGGATGCCGGCCGCGACCGAAAGCACCGTCTGCTCGGCCGTCACCGCCGGTGAGATCTCCGCAAGGACTGCGGTCATGTCCTGGGGCTTGACCGCTACCACGACAAGCTCCGCGGCATCAGCCGCGGCTCTGTTGTCGGAGGTCGTTTCCACGCCGTAGCGTTCAGCCAACTCCTCCAGGCGCTCCGAGCGCCTGCTCGTCGCGACTATCTCGCCAGGTGTACGCCAGTCCGAACTGAGGAGGCCGCGGGCGAGCGACTCGCCGAGGCGGCCTGCACCGATGATCGCTACACGTCCGCTCATCATCTGACTCTAGCTTGAGGGGCTCATGTCGACTTGGCTCCCCGTCCATTGCTCGCCCGGTCTGTCCTTGATGAACGCGCGGCGACCTCTCCGCAATGCACAATCCGCATTCGTGTCGACAGAGATTCAAGAGCAAGCGCTCAGCGCCAGCTGGGTCCCGGCACCCGACCGTAGCGCCGCCGAAGTCCTCAGCGCCGCGCTCGCGCGGCTCGCCTACGGCGAGGAGTCGGTCGAGGCACTGCTCGGCGAGGACGGGGTCGCGGCCGGCCCCGAGGATGTTGCGGTATTCAGCAGACGGCTGCCCGGCACGCCACTCGGCGTCGCGCTTCGGCTGCTCCTGTTGCAGCTTCCAGTCGACGAGGCGGAGGGGTCGATCGCGCTCGGCCAGGATGCGGTCGAAGCACTCCTCACCCTCGGGCTGGTCGTGGCCGATGGCGAAAGGCTTGTGCCGCGCTCGCGGATCATGCCCGTCGAGGGCCTACTCATCTCGTTCGACGGGTTCTCGACCCGGGATGACCCCCGCGGCTACGTGTCGACGTTCTCTCCGACCACAGCCTGGCTCACCGCCCTGACGCCACGACACCGTGTGGCGAGCGCCGTCGACATCGGTACGGGTAACGGCGCGCACGCGCTCCTCGCGGCTCGCCACAGTGACCGGGTGGTTGCGACGGATCTGAATCCGCGTGCGCTTGCGTATACGGAGATCAACGCCGCGCTGAACGGGCTCGACAACGTCGAGACCAGGCTGGGCAGCCTGTTCGAGCCAGTGGCGGGCGAGACGTTCGACCTCGTCACCTGCAACGCCCCCTACGTCGTCTCCCCCGAGTCGAAGTGGCAGTACCGCGATGCGGGCATGCCAGCCGACCAGATCTCCGAGCTCGTCGTGCGGCAGGCGGCGCTCGCACTCAACGACGACGGCTATGCGTCGATGCTCGTGAGCTGGGTAGCCGAGTCGAAGGATGAGCCGGACGATCGCGTGCTCGCATGGCTCGACGGATCCGGTTGCGACGCGTGGGTGCTCGGCATGAGCGGAGCAGATCCGCTCGACCATGCGTTTACCTGGAACAACCACCTCGCTGACGACCAGAACGCACTCGGTGTCGCGCTCGACGACTGGAGTGACTACTTCCGCTCGATCGGCGTCAGCTGGATAACCGAGGGCGCGGTGCTACTCCACCGCCGTGGAGGCGCTGGCCACAGCGTGCGTGTCGAGCCGATCGAAGTGGACGACCTGGAGGAGGCGGGCGCACAGATCGAGCGGGCGTTCGCGGCGCACGCCTACCTCGCGACCGTTCACAGCGACGAAACACTCCTCGACGGGCAATTCGCGTTCGTCGAGGACGTTCGCATCGACCGTAGCTTCGATCCGGAGGGCGGAGAAGCAGCGACGGTCGTCCTGCACGAGGGGACGATGCCCGAGCTCGAGGTCAATCCCGAGACCGCCGACGTGCTTGCGCAGCTCGACGGCAACATGTCGCTCGCCCGCGCGATCGAGCGGACGATCAAGCGGCTCGAGCTGACCCGCCGCTCCTCCGGCGAGTTGCGCCGCGAGGTCGCCGACGCGATGCGCGAGCTACTCGAGCTCGGATTCATCGACGCGCACTGAACATGTCGGTCCGGACACTCTCCACAGGGGCCGAGCTGCGCCTGACCGGCCCGACGTCCGGGAACGCCGTGATCTGCGTCAACGGCGGGCAGGCAGCCGAGGTCGAGGGCACGTGGAGCGCGACGCTCGAGTGGCTCGTGCGCCGGCTGGCACCCCGCTTCCCGGCGCTCCGGTTCGGCGAGGTGCGTTACCGCATCAAGTCGTGGCGGCGCCTCGACTGGTGTGTCGACGACGCTCGCGCCGCGATCCACGAAGTGGCGGCGCCTCGGGCGCTCCTACTCGGCTTCTCGATGGGCGGGGCAGTGTCGATCGGCTGCGCAGACGAGCCCACGGTCTCCGAGGTGCTCGGGCTCGCTCCGTGGATTCCTGACCGCATCTCTGTCGATCCGCTGCGCGGCAAGCGGCTGCGCGTGCTTCACGGTTCGCTCGACCGTTACCTCCCGGGTGTGCCGGGCGTCAGCCCCACTCTGTCGCGTCGCGGCTTCGACCGCGCGCTCGTACTCGGAGCCACCGGGGAGTACACGCTCGTTCACGGCGGGCTACACGGCGTGGCGCTGCGCGGTCCGTCGGGCTCGCCGATCCGACTGCCGCGCGCGGGCCGATGGGCAGAGCTCATCGCCGAGGAGTTGACGCGGTTCGAGCGGGGCTAGTCGACCTTGATCGTGTGAGCGAGCGCCGCGTGCGCGTCGCTCGAAACGCGATATGAGCCGGCCCTCAGGTTGACCGCCCACTTGGCCGTGCCGCGAAAGGCGACACCGGTTTTTCGGTTGACTCCCGGGCCCTTCAGGTGCAGGTTGTCGGCCGCGGTCAGATCGTGGACGGTGATTGCGTACTTGCCGATCGCGAGGCTCCGTGGGAATGCGAGCACGCGCCCCGGGCCGACGTGCACCGTGATCAGGCGTGCTTTCGGCGCAGGCGGAGGAGGAAGTGGCGGCGGATTGCCGACCGTGAGCTTGCCGCTCATCGTCGCGAAATGCGCATCGCAGACATAGCTGTAGCGCCCCTCCACGAATGTGACCGTGAATGTCTGGTCCCCGACGAACTCGATGTCGGTCTTGACGCTGACGCCAGGCCCCGAGAGGTCGAAGTTGTGCATATCGGCCTGGTCGTGGACGACCAGGGTGTACGTGCCCGGATCGATGTGACTGAGGCCGTTACCTGCGGGATCGTGCAGCGAGATCGAGAACCCCGGGCCGACGTTGCCGACAAGCATCGGGTTATCGGCGGCCGTGGGTCCTGCGAGCACGAGTGTCGCGGCGCCGCAAACGGCGAAAAGGGCGATGCGCATACTGCAATCTACGCATGAACACGACGACTGGATTTCGGTCACAATTCGGTGTGACGCGTTTTCGGAGATTCTCGCTCAGCGCCTTCCTCGTCCTCGCCGTCGCGGCCTGCGGCTCGAACGGGCGTGGCGGCGATGCCGGCGGCGGCTCGAGCGGCAGTGGCAAGGGTGCAGGCGGACTCAATGCCAAAGTGGCCAAGGCGCACGTCACGATCACGAACGGCACCGCGGTCGCGACGACGACCGTCACGATCGGCGGGGTCGCCGGCAAGCACGTGACCCTGGAATGGGGCCTGATCGACGCGCTCCAGGGAGGCGAATCACAGGCCGAGATCGTGCTGCGCCGCTACACGACGACCCGCGCGGTGCATCAGTTCCCGGCCGTCGTTCGGATCGCGATGAAGACGATCTACAACCCCTCGCTCGTCCATTTCGTGCTCTACGGTCCGGATGGCTCCTTTCTCAGCTCGTCCGACACGGCCGACTTCGGCGGCTCGTAGCCGCAAGCGGAACGCGCTACGCCACCCCTGTCCGGCAGGGCCTTTCGGTCACCTCGCTCCCGTCGCAAAAACCGGGCATCCCACCCGCACGCCGGTATCACTTCCGACACGGTGCCTGGCACCGGTCGCGGGCATCCCGCCCGAGGCTTCGCATCCTGCCGCAGCAACGAAGCCCACGCCAGGGTGTGGACGGATCGTCACTTCCCCGTAACGGTGCCTGGCACCTGATCGGCTGGCACCTGAGCGGCTGCGGCCGCAGGCGCCGCTCGTGCGCGCTCAGAAGGACGCGAGCTCGGCGAGGAGGCGGTCGACCTCGTCTCGGGTGTTGTAGTGAATGAGCCCCGCGCGCAGGGACTGCTCCGGTAGGCGCTCGCCGAGCGAGACGCAGTACCAGTTGTCGGCGTACCAGATCCCGATCCCGCGCTCGCCGAGTGCCCGCGCGACGTCCTCCGCCCGCTTGCCCTCGACGTTGAAGAGAAACGTCGGCACACGGCCTTCCATCGTCGGCGGCCCGTAGAGGGTCACGTTGGCGGGCAGGTTCGCGATCAGGTGATCGCCGAGTGAACGTTCGTAGTCGCGCAGCACCTCCATGCCGCCGAGCGAGTCGAGGTAGGCGATGGTCGCGTTGAACCCCGCGAGGAGCTCATAGGGCAGCGTGCCGGTCTCGAAGCGCCGGCCCGTCGGCGAGCTCGCCGACGGCCGCGCCTTGTACGGACGCCACGCTTCGGCCAGCTCGCGACGGACGTAGGCAACGCCGAGATGCGGGCCGCAGAACTTGTACGGCGAGCAGATCAGGACGTCGCAACCGATCTCGGCGACGTCGATCGGCTCATGCGCCGCGTAATGCACGGCGTCGATCCACGAGATCGCTCCGGCGGCTTGCGCCAGGTCGCAGATCCGCTTCGCGTCGGCGATCGAACCGGTCGCGTTCGAGGCGAGTGCAAACGCGACCACCTTCGTCCGCTCCCCGAGCCGCTGAGCGAGATCGTCGTAGTCGACCGTCAGCGCATCGGTAGCCCTGACGACGCCGACTTCGAGTCCCTTGTCAGCGGCAAGCTCCACCCACGGCGCGACCCCGCCGTCGTGGTCGAGCTGCGTCGTCAGGATCTCGTCGCCCGCCACAAAGTCGCGTGCGGCCGTGCGGGCGAGAGCGAAGTCGAGCGTCGTCATGTTCATGCCGAACGAGATCTCGTCGGGGCTGCACCCGAGAAATCGCCCGCCGTCGTGCTTCGCGCGCGCGAGGATCGCTTCGACCGCCCGCCCCGTCGCATACGGAGCGCCGAGGTTGCCGGATGCCTCGCGCAAGGCGTTGGCGATCGCCTGACCGACCTCATCGGGGACCTGTGTGCCCCCGGGCGCGTCGAAGAACGCGAACCCCGAGCGAAGTGAAGAGAACCGCTCGCGCACGGCCTTGACCGAAAAGCTGGTGGTGGTCATGCGGGCTCCTCTCGCAGGATGCGGGTCAGTACCTCGAAGTCGATGTTGCCACCGGACACGATGCAGACGACCTTGCGCGCGTTCGAGACCCGGCCGGTCATGACCGCTGCAACGCTCAACGCACCCGCACCTTCGGCGATCACGCGCGTCCGCTCGGCGAGCGTGCGCACGGCGACCTCGACATCGGCGAGCGGAATCGCGAAGCCGTCGTCGAGCAGCTGCGAGGCGTGTTCCCAGACCTTCGGGATCAGCTCGCGGCTCCCCGATCCGTCTACGAACGACGGCACATAGTCGACGGCAGTCGGTGTCCCGGCCGCGAGCGTTGCGGCAACAGCCGCACCGGTCTCGGGCTCCGCGGAGTAGAACTTCACCTCCGGCCGCAACGCCTTCACAGCGCTCGCGATGCCCGTCAGCAGGCCACCGCCGCCGTACGGCACGACGACCGCGTCGAAGTCGGAGAGTTGCTCGAGCAACTCGAGGCCGATCGTCCCGTTGCCCGCCATCACCCGGTCGTCGGCGACCGGATGCACGAAGAGGCCCTTTGCCCCCTCGTAACGGCCGGTCACGAGCACCTGCCACCATTCGTCGTAGGGCACCTTGATGACGCGCGCGCCGTAGCGTGCGATTGCGGCGAGTTTCGTCTCGGGCGCATGCTCGGGCACGACGATCGTCGCGGGCACACCGCGAAGCCGCGCCGCGAAGGCGACGCCCTGGGCCATGTTCCCGGCGCTCGCTGTCAGGACGCCGTCGCGCAGCTCGTCGCTCCTCGCCTGGAGCACGGCGTTGCCCGCGCCGCGGATCTTGAACGAGTTCACGGGCTGGAGCACCTCGAGCTTCAGGTGAATCTCGACATCCGAATCGATGTTCAGGCGGACGAGTGGTGTGCGCACGGCGACACCGGCGATGACCTCACGCGCGCGCTCGATCTCCGCCAGGGCGATCACAGCGACACGACCGTGCCTGCATTCTCGGCCTCGGCACGTCGCAGCACATGCTCGGCGGCGGCGAGGTCCTCGACGGCGAGGCCGAGCGACTTGAACACGGTCAGCTCGTCCTCGGACGTGCGGCCGGGCGCCGCGCCGATCAGAATCTCACCAAGCTCGGCGCGGATGTGGTCCGGCCCGATCGCACCCTCGCGCAGCGGGAAAAGGTAGTCACCCGCCTCGTTCAGGGTCGACTCGCGCCGGTCGACGAAGAGTGAGGCGTCCACCATCGTCGCCGTGTCGAGCTCGCGCGTCGTCGGGATGCTCGACCCCGCCGCGTTCACGTGCGCGCCTGCCTTCAACCAGGCGCGACGAAGGATGGGCTCGGCCGCCGACGTGGCGGTCACGACGACATCGGCGTCAGAAACGGCGGCCTCAGCGGTCGCTGCTTCCTCGACTCCGTCGAGCTCGAGCGCGCGCCCGGGCGTGCGGCTCCAGACAAGGACGCGGTCGAAGTCGCGCACGGCTCGCATCGCCTCGAGGTGCGCCTTCGCCTGGATGCCTGCCCCCAGGATTGCGAGCGTCCGCACGTCCTCGCGTGCGAGCAGGCGCGTTGCGACCCCCGAGACTGCGGCGGTCCGCACGGCCGTGATCCCGCCTGCGTTCAGCAGCGCCCGCGTCTCGCCGGTCTCGCCGTCGAAGAGCGCCACGAATCCCTGATGCAAGTCGAGCCCTCGCCCGGCATTGGCGGGTGCGATCACGACCGTCTTCAGCGAATAGAGCGGCGCCGGCGACGAACGGTGCGCGGGCATCAGCCCCATCAAGGTCTGCTCACCGGGCGGTCGCACCACGAAGCGAAGCGGGTTGTGCAGCTCGTCGCGCGCCAGCGAGGCGAGCGCGTTGGCCATGACATCGATGCATTCCGCCATCGGCAGCAGCCGCCTGACGTCGTGCTCGTCGAGGATGCGAACGCTCACGCGAATAGCCCTCCGATCCGCTGGTGATCCGACTCGGTCAGTTCGAGCTCCCGCGCCGCGAGCACCGGCCCGAGGTGCTCGGGACGCATCGGCCCGCAGACGGCGCCGCTCACATCCGGGTGGGCGAGCACCCAGGCGAACGCGAGCGTCGGCATGTCGACATTGCGAGCGACGGCCTCGTCCCGCAACCGCTCGAGCCCGTCGAAGACAGCGTCTGTGCGCAGATGCTCGTACGGCCCGGGCCGTTGCGTCATGCGCGAGCCCGAGGGAAACGGCTCGTCGCGCCGGTACTTGCCTGTCAGCCAGCCGCCGGCGAGCGGCCCGAAGGGCACGTAGGCGATGCCGCGCTCGGCACAGAGCGGGATCACATCGCGCTCGTCGCCGCGGTCGAGAAGCGAGAACGAGTTCTGCACGAGCGCCGGTGTCGCAATCGAAAGCGCCTCCCGAATTCCCGCTTCGTCGTAGTTGCTTAGCCCCCACGCCGCGATCAGCCCTTCTTCCCGCAGCCCCTCGAACGTGGCGACCGTGTCGGCGAGCGGGACACTCGAGTCGGGCTCGTGTGCCAGGTAGAGATCGACGCACTCGATACCGAGGCGTTGCAGGCTCTCTTCGAGCTGGCGGCGGATCCGCGCTGGGGCGAGCCCCGTATCGCTCGCGTCGCCACGTGTCGAGTGGAAGACCTTCGTCGTCAGCACGAGGCCGGCGGGCTCGCGCTCATCCCGCCATCGCCCGATCAGCTCCTCGCTCTTGCCGCCCCCGTAGGCGTCAGCCGTGTCGAACCAGCGAAGGCCGTTCGACCACGCGGTGTCCATGATCCCGAAGGCCGTCTCGTCGTCGATGCCTTGCCCGAAGAACTGGGGCGACGAGCCGATGCCGCCGAAGTTGCCGCAACCGAGTGCGACCCCGGTGAATCTCACTCGGGAAGGTTCATGTTCGTGAGCTCGTTGCGCACGTCCCAGAGCTCCGGGAAAAACGACTTGTGGATCAGCCGCCCCATCACCTCGACCGGCGTTCCCTGCGTGCCGACAACGCCTGCGCCGATCACGCGCTGCACGACCTTGAAGTGGCGCACGCGCCAGACGATCACGCGCTCGTCGAGCTCGATCAGCTGCTCCGCGAGGTTGTAGAGATCCTCGAACTCGCGCCCGCGCACGTAGACGTCGGCGAGCGTGAGGCCCGCGCGCTCGCGTGCGGCGTGGAACGCGTCGCCGAGGGGTGGGGTGACGCGGCGGATCTCCCTGAAGCCGGGCGAATCGAAGCCGCTGCCGTGACCGAGCACCTTTCGCACCTCCGTGTACTCCCACGGCGACATGTGCTCGAGCATGTCGAGCGCTCGCGTCACGATCTTCAGGCAATCGTTGGCCCGGCGCAGGAGGCGAATCGCCGCGGGCAGATCGTCGCCGCCGACGAGGCGCTCGGCTTCCTCGACCTCGTTCCAGGCGAGCTTCAGCCAGATCTCCGACGTCTGGTGGACCGACTGGAAGAGCAGTTCGTCGCGGTGAATCCATTCGTCGGCCGTCTTCTGGAGCGCGAGCAAGTCGTCGGTGCGCAGGTAGCGCTCGTAGTCGCTCGGCGCCGTACCGGCGAGAATCGGCTTCGAGAGACCCGGGCCGTCCGTCACGGCCGACCCTCCGCGCCGTCAAAGATGCGCATCGGCAGGTCGGCGAGGGGCACGCCGCCGGCGTCCGAGACAAGCCACGTGTCCTGCATGTAGAGGCACGCCTGCCCGTCGTCGGAGATGACGTGCGGGTGCATCGAGAGCACCATTCCGCTCCTGAGCTCGGTCTCGATGCCCTCCCCGACCTTCGGGAACTCGATCATCGTCATCCCGATCGAGTGTCCGGTGACGTGACCGAGGGCCCAGCCACGATCGGTGAACCCCTGCGAGACGGCGCGGTGCGCATCGTGTGCGGTTGCGCCGTCCCTGAGCACGGTGCGGGCGGCGGCGTAGTACTCCTCGTAGGCCTCGAGCATGCGCTTCGTCTCGTCGCTCGGCTCGCCGGCGCAGATCGCTCTCGAGACCTCGACCCAGTGCCCGCCCGGCCCGGCGATCTCGAGCGATGGCAACACGAGGTCGCCTTGCCCGACCGGCGAGGAGCCCGCAATCTTGAATTCGGGCCGGGCCGCGCCACCCGAGCCCGTGAGGACCATGTCCATCGTCAGCCGCCCGCAGCCCTGTGCGACGAAGTACTCCTCGCACGGAGCGAGGATCTCGCGCTCGCTTTTCCCCACTTCGAACGAATCGAGGAAGATCCAGAAACCTTCGGTGTTGATACGCACGCTCTCGCGGACCGACGCGAGCTCGAACTCGCTCTTCACGGCGCGGGCGTGATCGAAGCCCAGATCCCACGGGACGACCTCGGCAGCGCCGTCGAGTGCCCGGTAGTCGCGAACGGTCATCACGTAATCGAGTCCGTACACGCCAACCCTCTGCCCGCCCACGCGCTCGGCGAGCCAGTCGCCGGGGAGATCGACGAACTCCTGCTCCTCGATCCAGGTCGTGCCGTGCTCGCCGACGTAGCGCGCCTCGCGCGGGAAGACGATCGAGGGCTCGCCTTCGAGGGGCAGAAGCACGTAGGCGTAGCGATGCACGATCACGAAGCCCGACATGTAGGTGACCGCTCCCTCGAAGCCGCTGTACTCGTTGCCGGAGACGATCACCGCATCGAGGCCGTCGCGTGCCATCGCGTCGCGCATCTTCGCGTAGCGGCTGTCGATCTCCGCCTGAGGCACCGCCCCGACGCCGGTCCCGATCACTGCTGCTTCCACGACGCCTCCATTCCCTTGACGAGTGCCCAGATGGCGGCATGCTCGGGTGTCTCGACGCCGTGCCGCCGCCCGAACTCCACGATGCCGCCGTTCAGATAGTCGACCTCAGTCTGCCTGCGCGCCTCCACGTCCTGGAGCATCGATGCCTTGTGGTCGTACGCGATCTCCGGGCGTGCGGCGTAGTCGATCAGTTCCTCGGGATCCGAGTCGAGCTCGATTCCCTGCACCGCTGCGACTGCCTTGCCCTCATCGACAAGACGTGTCACGAGCGCGCGCAGCGCAGGCTGCTCGCAGACGCGACCGTGAGTCAAGCCGGTCAGGGCGCCGATGGGATTGGTTGCCGCGTTGAAGATCACCTTGCGCCACTGCGGGCCGCGTGCATCGGCGACGGCAGCAGTCGGCATTCCAGCGCGCGTGCATGCGTCTGCGAGGCGCTCGATCTCCGCGCGGGGCGCAGGCGCGCCCTCGAACGGCCCGAATGTGGTCGCGCCCTTGACGTCCCACTGCACGATCCCCGGCTCGAGGATCTTTCCCGCCGGGAAGGTCGTCCCGCGGATGACGCGCTCGCAGTGGGCCGAGACCACCTCCTCGTTGCCGAGGCCGTTCTGAACGGTCGCGACGGAGCCGTCTGCGAAAGCGTGCGCTGCCGCGGCGATCGCCGAGCTCGTGTGCATCGCCTTCGTCGCGACGATCCCGAAGTCGCACGCGGGAAGCTCACCGGCGTCAGCGGTCGCACGAACACGCGCGGTGACCTCGCCCGCACCGACCAGCCGCAGACCGTCGCGGTTGATCGCATCGACGTGCGCTTGGGCTGCGTCGAACGCCCACACCTCGACGTCATCGAGTGTCGCGAGGTTCGCCGCGAAGAGAGACCCGACCGCTCCACAACCGACAACACACACCCTCATTCCCACGAAGCCTCCTTGGCCTTGATCAGGCGGTACATGGTCTCGTGCAGCGGCACCCTCACGCCGAGCCGGTTCGCCTCGCGAACGAGTGATCCGGTGATCATGTCGACCTCGGTGCGGCGGTGCGCGGCGACGTCTTCGAGCATCGACGGGTAATGGCGGGAGCCACGCTTGGTCGCAAGCACGTTCATCTCCCACGGATCCTCACCGAGCGTCACACCCGCAGCAGCGGCAACCGCCTTTCCTTCGTCCATCAGGGCGCTCACGAGGTGACCGAGGTCCGCCGGCATCGCGACGGCCGCAAAGTGCGGGTCATGCGGCAGACCGGTGAGCGCCGCCACGGTGTTCACCGTTGCGTTGAAGATCAGCTTCGACCACTGGGCGGGGCGCAGGTCGTCGAACGCTTCGGCGTGCAGGCCCGACGAGACGATCAGATCGGCGACGCGCGCGGCGTCCGCGGGAGTCGTCCCGCGTGACGGCCCGATCCACGTCGCTGTGTCGAGGACGTACTCGACGTGCGTGTCGGAGTGGCGTTGCCCGCTCATGAAAGTGACGCTCGTCAGCTGGCGCCAGTTCCCATGCTGCGCGACGATCTCGTCGGCCCCGATGCCGTTCTGGACGGTCATCACGGTCGCGTCCGCCCAGTGGCCGGCGAGTTGCGCAGCGATCGCAGCGACGTCGCCTCCCTTGCTCGCGACGATCACGAGGTCGGGCTCCGGCAACGCGCCCGGCGTCGTCGCAGCGGTCAGGCTCGCCGTGAAATCCGCGCGACCGCTCACACGCAGGCCTTCGTCGGTGAGCGCACGGGCGTGCTCGGGACGCCGCGTCAACGCCGTGACCTCGGCGACCCGCGCGAGGTGCGCCGCGAAGAGACTGCCGATCACCCCGGCGCCCGCGACACACACGCGCGTCACCACGGCCACCGCAGGCGCAGCTCGCGACCTCCCGTCAGGCCCGAGGGCCTGAGGATCAGGACGACCGCCATCAGCGCGCCGACGACGATCACGCGCGTGCCCGCCGGCAGGTCGATCTGCCAGCCGAGGAACGACGTCCCGTTCTCGGCGACCGCAAGGTAGGAGTCGAGAGCGCTCACCGCGAGCGCACCGACGACGGCGCCCCACAGGCTCGTCGCGCCGCCGATCACCAGCATGGCGAGCGTGATGAAGGTCAGGTCGAGATAGACCGACTCGGTGTTCACGGGGAGGAGATGCACGTACAGCCCGCCGGCGAGACCGGCGAGCAGCCCCGAGAGTGCGAACGCGGTGACACGCTGGCGGTAGACCGAGACGCCCGCGGCCCGGGCCGCCGCGGGATCCTCCCGCGTCGCCCGCAGCAGGCGCCCGAGACGACTGCGGCCGTACGCATACGCCGCGACGATCACGACGAGCGCGCCGAGGGCCGCCTGTCGGAGACCGGTTGTCTCGGGCACCGACGAAAAAGTGTTCAGCCCTGGCCCGATCTTCTCCTCGTAGCGCAAGAGGTTGTGGGTGATCTCGAGCACACCGAAGGTCGCGATCCCGGCGGCGAGGCCTGAGAGACGCATGAGGGGCAGCGCGACGATGAGCGCACAGATGCCCCCCACGAGCGCCGCGAGCGCGAGCGACGAGAGGTTTCCAACGGTGCGGTCGCGCAGCACATGCGCGAGGCTCGGCATGATCGCCGGCTTCTCTGCTGCGGGCACCGATAGCACTCCGGCCGTCCATGCACCTACGGCGACGAAGCTGACGTGCCCGAACGACAGAACACCCGAGTTGCCGATGAAGACGTACAACGCGACGACGATCGCGACCTTGACGAGCGCGTCGGTGAAGTACGACTGGGTCGAGATGGAGACAACCGTTCCGAGGAGGGCCGCAGCGACGACGAGCAGCATCGGGCCTGCCAGCTCCTGAAGGCCGATCAGGCGTCTCATACGCGCTCGACCGCGCCCTTCCGCGCGAACAGCCCCCGTGGCCGCACGAGGAGCACAAGGATCACGGCGGCGAAGAGAAACGACGGCAGGTACTGGCTCTTGTCGGTCGGCAGCGCGCCGCCGAGGAGGCCGCTCGCAAACCCGATCGCAAACCCGCCGAGCGTGGCGGAGACCGGGCGGTTCATGCCACCGAGGACAACTCCCGCGAGCACGATGATCGTGTCTCTGAGCGCGAAGTCAGGCGTGACGAGCGGAGTCTGCACCGTGAGCATCACCGCGACGACGGCCGCAAGCGCACCCGAGAGCAAAACGGCGACCGCGATGACACGGTTCGCACGCACCCCGAGGATGCGCGCGGTCTGGAAGTCCATCGACGCTGCGCGCATGTGCAGGCCGATCGTCGTGCGCTCGAGCAATGCAGTCAGCGCAAGCAGGCAGGCAAGAGCAACGATCACGGCGACGATCGTGATCTTGCGGATGTCGACGTTCGAGATCGTCACCGGGCGGTTCAGGTAGGCGAGCGAGGTCGCGATCTTCCCGAGCGAGCCGAACCAGAGCACCGCGACGCTCTGCAGCAGAAAGGCGACGGCGAAGGTCGCCACGAGCATGACCGCCGGGGAATGGGAGCGCAGCGGGCGGAAGACGAGCCTGTCCATCGCAAGCGAGAGCACGAGCACGACTGCGAAACAGAGGACGATGCCGGCCCACACGGGCCAGCCCCATTGAGACGCGAGCGCGAGCGCGAACGCACCTGCCATGACGAGCTGTCCGTACGCGAAGTTCACGAGCCGCAAGACGCCGAAGACGAGCCCGATCCCGACCGCCATCAGTGCGTAGATGGCACCAAGCGCGACCGCGTCGGTCAGCGTCTGCCAGTCGATGTTGAGGACTGCAAGGGTCACGAGAAGTAGGCCTCGACCATCGCCGCGGTGTCGTTTGCGTTCTCAGGCCCGAGCGTCAGACGCAGCTCGCCGTTTGCGAGCACGTGGGAGCGGTCGGCGAGCGCGACCGTACGCTGGGCGCGCTGCTCCACGAGCAGGACGGCGAGCCCGCTCGACCGGATCGTCGCGAGCGCCTCGAAGACGACGTCGACGACGGTCGGTGCGAGACCGAGGGAAGGCTCGTCGAGGAGGAGAACGTCGGGCTCGGCGACAAGCGCGCGCGCGATCGCGAGTTGCTGCTGTTGGCCACCGGAGAGCGCGCCCGCATGACGACGGCGGAACTCCTCGACGATCGGGAAGAGGTCATAGACGCGAGAGAGAACTCCGGCTTCCGCACCGCGCGACCGGCGTGCAGCAAGCCCGAGCTTGAGGTTCTCTTCGACCGTCAGCTCGGCGAAGATGCGGCGTCCTTCCGGCACGAGCGCGACGCCGGCGCGCGCGATCTCCTCCGGCCTGCGTCCGCGGAGGGACAGCTTGCCGAGCCTGATGTCGCCCCCGGTCACCGGCGCGACCCCCATGATCGCGTGCAGCGTCGAGGACTTGCCGGCGCCGTTCGCGCCGATCAGCCCGACGATCTCCCCCGGCCTGACCTCGAACGAGAGGCCGCGCACGGCTTGGACACCCCCATGCCGGACCTCGAGACCCTCGACGACAAGCGACTCGCTCATTCCTCGTTCACCGGAGCCTCGCCGAGATAGGCCGCAGCGACATCGAGGTTCGCGCGGATTTCGCGGGGGCTCCCTTCGGCGAGCGTCCGACCCTGGTCGAGTACGACGATCCGGTCGCAGGTCTCCATGATCAGCGCCATGTTGTGGTCGATCAGGAGCACGCCCGCGCCGTGCTCGTCGCTCACCGAGCGGACGACCGCTGCGAACGCAGGCACCTCGGCCTCGGGCAAGCCCGCGGCCGGCTCGTCGAGCAGGACGAAGCTCGGTTCCATCGCGAGCGCTCGTGCCACGCCGAGTCGTCGCTCGTCGCCGTGTGCGAGCGCTCCCGCCGGCGCGTCGGCGTAACGCGCAAGAGCAAGCCGCTCGAGCAGATCGCGTGCACGTCGTGCGGCGAGGCGCGGGCCGGCGCCGACGCCCAGTGCAGCCACCTCGACGTTCTCCCGCACCGAGAGCGCGCGGAAACCGTGGCTCGCCTGGAAGGTGCGGGCGAGACCGTGGTGACTGCGCCGGTTCGGTGACCAGTTCGTCACGTCGCGGCCCGCGAGCGAGACGGTCCCCTCGTCGGGACGATCGAAGCCGCTGAGCACGTTCACGAGCGTCGACTTCCCTGCGCCGTTTGGCCCGATAAGCCCGACGACCTCGCCGCGCTCGAGTTCGAGGGTGACGCCGTTCAGCGCCTTGACTCCGTCGAAGGACCGCGAGACGGCGGAGGCCCGAAGTGTTCCTTCGGGCCCCCGCTCCGGCTCGCGTTCCATTGCCTGCGCCGTCGGTCGGTTTCTTCTAGATCGTCGGGACGACCTTGGCGGTGACGGTGCCGACGAGATGCGCCTGGTTGTTCTGGATCTTGATGACGCGGTACTGCCTCCCGAACACGGCGTGGTACTTCGCGGAGAAGCTGACGAGCCCCGAGAGGGTCGGCACCTTCTTGAACTTCTCCATCTGGGCTGCGAGGGCGGCACCGCTCGTCGAGCCACCGGCCCGCTTGATGGCGGCGACGACGCCGTCGACCGCGGCCGACCCCGTGACGAATCCGCCGGTGCCGGCATGAACCTGCTTCGCCAGCTTGTTGACGGCCGCGTTCGGGTCGTCACCGAAGATCGACGCGTACGTGACGAACCAGTAGTTCGTCACCTGCGGGCTCTTCGGCAGCCAGTAGTTGCCGTCGCCAGCCCACGAGTTGAGCACCGGCGTGTCGTTGCCGGCGCTCCTCATGCCGGAGATGAGCGTCGAGAGCGCGCCGAACGCGCCGGCCGTCGAGGTGACAACCACGTCGGCCTTGACGCCGTTCAGACGGCTGACGGCATTGTTGACGTCGTTGCCCCCGAGCGAGTGATACGTCTCCTCGTCGACGACCTTGCCACCGAGTTGCGTCCAGCGGGCCTTGAACGCCTGGACGACGTTCTTGAAGTAGACGATGACTCCGTCGGTCGCAAGGGCAGCCTTGCGCCAGCCTTTGGCCCACGCGTACTGGGCCATCGCTGAGCCTTCGTCCTGAGCGACGTTCCCGAAGCTGAAGGCGAGCTTGCCCTTCGCCCCGAACCGCTTCGGGCCCATCTGGTCGGTGCCGATGCACGGAGCGACCGCAAGCACGCCGCGATTGATCGCCTCCTGCACAACCGGCGCGGCGAGGTCGACGTCGCAGGTCGTGAAGATGATGTTCGCACCCTGGCCCAGAAGCTTCAGCGCGCAGGCTTTCGCGATCGCCGGCTTGTTGCCCTGGGTGTCGCAGGTCTTGATCTGGAGCTGGCGCCCCTTGATGCCACCTTTCGCGTTCCACTGCTTGACGCGCAGCTGCGCTGCGGCGAGCGCCGGGTTGTCGAACGGCGCCATCGCGCCCTTGCTGTCAAACGCCCACCCGATCGTGATCGGGCTCGCGGACGGTGCGGTCGTCCGCGCCGCCGCGGTCGCAACGACGGCGACGAGCGCCAGCGCAACGACCAGCAGGATGAGCCCCACACGGGAACTCAGTCGTCTCATCTTCGACTCCTTCATGGTCAGCCGCCGCGAAGCGGCGACGGGGTGGTGGGACACTGGGGGATGGACGGTGTACGGGTCAAGCGCTGGGAGGTCATGCGGTGATCCTCGCACAGCGTTTGACATGTGATCAAGCGCATGGGACGGTCTCTCGCGAGATGCCACGTGCACGCGCCTCCGATTCAGGGCGGATCCGGCACAGGACGATGGCCGAGTACGCCCTCGAGGAGCTCCGTGAGGCGATCATTCTCGGTGACCTGAAGCCGGGAACCCCGCTTCGGCTCGACGAGCTCGCGCGGTCTCTCGGCATGAGCATCTCGCCGATCCGCGAGGCCGTGCGACAGCTCGAGGCGCTCGGCCTCGCCAAGCACGTGCCGCACCAGGGCGCGCGGGTGCTGCCGTTCGACGTCGACGATCTCCGCGACCTGTTCGAGGTGCGACTCGTGCTGGAAGCGCTCGCCGTTCGTCGCGCCGCGCTGCGAATCGCCGACGAGGAGGTCGCGCTCGCGCGCGAGCACCTGGCGCGTCTCGATGCCGCACGTGAGGCCGGCGACGTCCTCGCTGCGATGCGCGCGCACACGGACTTTCACTTCTCGCTCTACGACGCGTGCGGCGCGGCGTGGCTGCCGCAGATGATCCGACCGGCCTGGGACCGCTCCGAGCGCTTCCGGCCGGCGCTCTTCTCCGCGGCAGGAGAGTTGCAGGACAAGCATCGGGAGATGGACGGACGGCTCCTCGAAGCCTGCGCCGCGCACGACCCCGAGCTTGCCTCGGCGACGCTCTACGAGCACCTCGACCTCGCCGGCCGCTTCTACGCGCCGGAGCTCGGCGAACGCGGCATGTTCGATCGCTAGGCCGCGTTCGTGCCCGTCATCTCGCCGTACGACCCCGAGTGGGAGCTTCGGTTCCAGGTCGAGGCCGCGATGCTCGAGCGCGTGCTCGGACCGTGGGTCGTCGGGGGCGTACACCACATCGGGTCGACAGCCGTGCCGGGTCTACCGGCGAAGCCGATCATCGACATCCTCGCCGGCGTCCACGAGCTCGAAGCGGCACGCGCGGCGTTCGGCCCGCTCGAGAAGCTCGGCTACGCCTGGCACTCTCACCGGCCCCAAGCGCACGCGTTCCTCAAGCCGGCCAACGGCTCCGTCCACACCCACCACCTGCACCTGACGGTTCCGGGGAGCGACCTCTGGCGAGAGCGCCTCGCGTTCCGAGATGCACTGCTCGAAAACCCCGCGCTCGTCGAGGAGTACGCGGCGTGGAAGCGGCTGCATGCGGAGGGAACCACCACCCGCGATCCGTACACGGCCGACAAGCGCCCGTTCGTGCAGCGGGTGCTTGCCGCGCGCGGAATTTCCTTGAAGCCGGACTCCGAGCGGCTCTCGCCGACGGCTACGCGTCCGAGCTCATACAGCTGAAAGGCGAGTCCGTCGATGCGGTTCAGAGTGGGTTGGCGCGGCGGACCCGGCCGACGAGCCGCCTTGCGAGCGGCGGTGAGAGCAGGTGCTGTGCGACAAGCGCGCCGCTACCGCCGCCGAGGCCGGGCCCGGGATGGGTGGACGCGCCGACGTGCCAGACCTTCGGCACCGGCGTCCTGTGATCGCCGCGCCAGAAGAAGTTCTGATCGAGGGAAAGTGAGCCACCGTAGGGGTCGCCGTGGACGAGGTTCACGTTTGCCGCCTGGAGGTCGGCGGGCGAGAGGCAGGTGCGCGCGACGATCGACGACTCGAGGTTCGGGATGTGACGGGCGATCCGCTTCTGGATGCGGTCGGCGTAGCGCTCGCGCAACGCCGGAGTCCACGTGCCGTCGCCGACGTCGATCTCGCCCGCAGCGTCGCCCTTGCTGCGCCAGGGCAGCTCCTGGAGCTGGATCCAGAGGAGGCCGGCGCCGTCCGGCGCCCGCGAGGCGTCCATCGAGAGCGGCTGCCCGACGACGACCGTCGCCTCCGCCGGCAGCAGGCCGCGCTCGGCTTCGTTGACCGCGCGCGAGACACCGTCGAGGCCCGGGGTCAGATGCACGATCGCCGTCCCGCCGAGCCGCTCGTCACCGTCCCAGCGCGGCGGCTCCGAGAGGGCGTAGTGAATCTGCATCTCCGAACGGCCGTAGCGGAAGCCTTCGGCCTTCGCGGCGTGCCCGTCCAGCAGCTCGCCGTAGAGCTGCGTCGGCGTGACATTGCAGACCACAGCGCGACCGGCCGTCAGTTGCCGACCGTCGGCTGTGCGAACCCCGCCGCTCGACACGTGCTCGACGTGCACGCACGTCTCGCAGGTGCCGCCACACTCGCGGATGAACCCGACGAGCGCGTCGGCGAGCCGTGCGCCCCCGCCGCGCGGGATTGGCATGCCGCCCTCCTGCACCGCGACGGCGATCACCTGCGCCATGTAGCCCGACGCTGCAGCATCGGGTCCGAGGCCCGTGTGCAAGACCCAGGGCGCGAGCACGCCGTGCGTGCGCGGCGAGGCGAAGGTCGCTTCGAGCCAGTCGCGGGCCGAGACCAGGAGCTGCCCCGCGAAGTCGCGCGTCCCGTCGCGCCCGAGACGTCGCACCGCCTTCAGCCCGAGGCCTGCTCCGTGGCGCGACCAGAGCTCGGTGCCGAGGACGCCGAAGGCGAGGTCTGCGTTCGGGAGAAACGACTCGAGCATGCCGTGCCACTCCTCGCCCAGCTCGGCGGCGTTGGCATCACCGGTGCGCAGCAGGAACGCGCTCTCGCCGTTCGGATCGAGCGTCCCGGTCGGCAGCTCCGTGTTCAGGTAGTCGAGCCCGTGCCGCGCGAGGTCGGCGCCGAGCTGGGCGTGCGCGGGACCGCCGACCCAGAGCGGATGCCATGCGCTGAAGACGTCATGGTGGTAGCCCGGGACGGTCACCTCGGCGGTCTTGATCGCGCCGCCGAACCAGTCGTTGCGCTCGAGCACGCAGACGTCCCAGCCGGCCTTCGCGAGGAGCGCGGCGCAGGCGAGGCCGTTGACGCCACTCCCGACGATGATCGCGTCATGGCCTGCAGAGGACGCCTCAGCCAACGAGACTCCTGAACTCATCGTCGGTCACGAGACCGCGCTTCTCCGTCCCGAGCTTTTTGACCGCCGCAAGCAGGTCGGCGCGGCGGCCCTCGGGTACATCGAGGCCGAGCTCCTCCGCCTTGATGCGGATGGAGTCGATGCCACTCTTCTTGCCGAGGACGATCGAGCGCTGCGCACCGACGAGTTGCGACGAGTACGGCTCGATCGACGGCGGATCGTGGAACTGCGCGGCCACAGCCCCGCTCTCGCGGCGATATAGCGTCTCGCCGGTGACCGGCTTCCACGGCTCGAGCTCGTATCCCGCGAGCTCGCGCACGCGCGCCGACACCTCGCGGATGCGATCGAGTCGCAGGTTGGACTCGACCCCGTAAAGAGCGCGAAGCGTGAGGGCGACCTCGCCGAGGTTCGCGTTGCCTGCCCGCTCGCCCATGCCGTTGATCGTTCCCTGCACCCAGGTGGCTCCTGCGCGAACCGCGGCGACGGCGCTCGCTGTCGCAAGGCCGAAGTCGTTGTGCCCGTGAAAGTGCACCGGCGTGCCGTCGAGCCATTGGATCGTTCGACCGACGAGGTCGGTCACGGCCTCCGGCGTCGCGATCCCGAGCGTGTCCACGACGACGACCTCTTTCGCTCCCGCGTCGACGGCGGTCTCGTACACCTGCCGGAAGAAGTCGAGCTCTGCACGGGTCGAGTCGACGCCGAAGAACGCGGCCTGAATGTTGTGCTCGGACGCGAAGCGCATCGCCTTCTCGATTCGGCCGAGCATCGTCTTCCGCGACACCCCGATTGCATCGAGCTTCAGGTCGGAGATCGGCGATTCGATCACCGAAGAGGAAACGCCGAGCTCGACGAGCGCCTCGAGATCCGCCGGCACGGCACGCGAAAAGCCCCAGACCTCCGCACGCAGGCCGGCCGCAGCGATCAGCTCGACCGCCCGCCAGTCGTCGGCGGAGACGCGCGGGAAGCCGGCCTCGATCCGGTCGATGCCGAGGTCGTCGAGGAGGCGCGCGATCTCGAGCTTCTCCTCAGGGTCGAGGACGACGCCGACCGTCTGCTCGCCGTCGCGAAGCGTCGTGTCGTAAAGGCCGACGTGACCGTTGAGGCGGTACGGGTCGTTCAACGACCCCGTCCAGATCAGCTTTGACATCCCACCACGCCGTCCGGAAAGGGCGAGAGCTTCTCCGCACCCTCAGCCGTGATCAGGAAGTTGTCCTCGACGCGAAGCCCACCGCCGTCCGGCCAGTAACACCCCGGCTCGAGCGCGAGCACCATTCCCTCGGCGACCTCGCCGCCGCCCGCCTGATGAGCGTACGGCGGCTCGTGTGCACGCGCGCCGACGCCGTGACAGACCGGGTGGGTTGGCTGGCCCGGGTAGCCGAGCTCGGCGATCCCGGCGCGCGTGACCCTGTCGAGTTCGGCGAGGCTCGCGCCCGGCACGCAGTGGTCGATCGCGCGGCGGTAGACATCGAGCAGCCCCGACTCGAGCTCGCGGTAGTCGGAGCGAAGCTCGCCCGGACAGAGGAGCTTCGTGTGGTCGGCCCAGTAGCCGTCCGCGCAAACCCAGATCTCGAACAGTGTCGGCTCCGTCTCCTGCACCGGCCGGTCGCCCGTCGCGGTGAACGTCCGAATGCCCGGGCCTGACCAGACGAGCGAGAAGGGCAGCGCGAGTGCAACCTTCCCCTGCCAGCCCGTGCCCACTCCGTGCACGTAGCCCTGCCAGATCGCGGCGGCCTCGCTCTCCTTCATACCGGGACGCAGCAGCGTGCGAACGTGCTCCATTGCGGCGGCGCAGATCTCGTTCGCAAGCCGCATTCGCTCGATCTCCTGGGTCGTCTTGATCGCGCGCGCGGCGCTCAGCACCCCCATCGCGTCACGCGCTCCCGGCCAGGCGTCGAACCAGGCTCTCGTGAACGTCGTCGGCTCACCGACCATTCGATCCGCGGCCTGCGTGCCGAGCGAGAGCTCGAGGCCGACCTCTCCGTAGTCGCGCGCCGCAGCGAGCGCCGCATCGAGTGTGCGCGCCGGCACCGGGCGCGGATCGTCCTCCGCATAGCCCCGGACGAGCCGCACCTCGCCGGTCCAGGAGCTACGCGCGGCGTCCTCCTCGGACGCCTCGAGGCAGATCAGCACCGGGTCGCCCTCGCGCGGGAACACGCAGGCGTCGTAGCCCTTCATTCCCCAGAAGTTCGTCAGGTAGAGAACGTTGTCGGGCGCGCGCACGACAAGCGCGTCGAGCTCCTGCTCGAGCATGAGCGCGCGCACGCGCTCGAGCTTCACGTCGTCGCGTTCCCAGCTCAAGCGTCGCCCCAGGGGCGAATCCGCGGCGGCGCCGGTTCGCCGTGGCCCTCCTGCCACGAGACGACGGGGTTACGCAGCACGCCGATCCCTTCGATCTCCGCCTCGATCACGTCGCCCGGCTTCAGATAGAGGAGCGCGCGCTCCTCCGGCGATTTGAAGCCCGCAACGCCGGAGACCGTCCCGGTCGAGAGCACGTCGCCCGCCGAGTAGCCGAGCGCCGAGAAGTTGGAGAGGATCTCCGGGATCGTCACGCTCATGCGACTCGAGTGGGATTCCTGGCGCGCCTCGCCGTTCACCCGCAGCTCCATTTTCAGATCGTGCGGGTCCGGGATCTCGTCCGGTGTGACGATCCACGGCCCGAGCGGGCAGAACGTGTCGATCGCCTTGCAGAAGCTGAAGACGCCGGATTTCATCTCACCGCGCTGGATGTCGCGCGCAGTGATGTCGTTGAAGATCACGTAGCCGCCGATGTAGTCGGCCGCCTCCTCGGGCGAGAACCACCTGCCTGCCTTCTTCAGGACGACGGCGAGCTCGAGCTCGTAGTCGAGCTCATCGGTCAGGTGCTCGGGGTAGATGACGGGCTCGTCGGGGCCGATGATCGCGTCGACGTTCTGGAAGAAGTTGATCCACGGCGCGATCGCATGCGCCCAGTTGACGTTCTTGGACTCCTCCTCGTGCTCGCGGAAGTTGCCCGCGGTGTGGAAGAACTTCTTCGGGATGATCGGCGCGCGCAGGCTCACCTCCGCGAGCGCGCTCCGTTCCGACGTGTCGTCGGCGCCGCCGCGCTCGAACCACTCGCGCATGGTCGCCACGTCCAGGCGAATCACCTCGTCGCCGTCGATACGCCCGACCTTGCCGCCGTCGTAGGTGACGAGCCTCATCCACAGACCTTCTGTGCGACAAGAGCGTAGGTCTCGGCCGTCTTCACGAGCCCGTCGACGTCGAGATTCTCGCCGAGCGAGACGTCCATCAGCCCGGTCGAGGTGCCGTAGTTCAGCGTCGGGATGCCGTAACGCGTCAGGGCGGAGGCGTCACTGAACCAGCGGGTGACGTCGCGCGCGGGCACCTCGCCGAAGACCTCCTCGTGCGCCGCGTCGACGGCCTGCACGAGCTCGTGGCCCTCCTCGATCTCGGCGCCCGGCGCCGTCACGTACACCTCGCCCTCGATCCCGTAGTCGGGGAAGCGACCGGCGAGCGCGCGCACGAAGTCGAGCACCTCGCGCCGCACGAGCCCCATTTGCTTCGTGGGTGGCACCCGGATGTCGAGAAAGAGATCGGTGTGGTGCGGCGTGCGTGAGACGCGCCAGCCGAAGCCGCCGCGGACCGCGCCGACGTTCACGATCGCCTTCACACCGCGGTACGCGTTTGCCGGGTCGTTCTCCCAGGTCGGGATCCACTCGAGCACCGCACTCGTCACCTCGTGCATGCGCAGGACGGAGTTCTCCGGGCGCTTGCCCTCGCTGAAGGCGGTGTGAATGAAGTTGCCGTGCGTGCGGATGCGCAGCCAGAGCGCGCCGAAGTGCCCGAGCACGACCTTGCCCTCGGTGGGCTCGCCGAGGAGACACATGTCGGCAACGCCGCCGTGGGTCACGAGGTAGCGCGAACCCGCGGCGTAGCCCCGGTATTGCGCGCCCTGCGCCTCTGCGTACTGCGTCTTCTCGATCTCGCCGCAGACCGCCGCGATCAGCACGTCGCCGCGCAGCGTGACACCCGCCTCCTGGAGCGCGCGCACCGCCTCCACGTAGCAGGCGAGCGCGCCCTTCATGTTCGAGATCCCGAGCCCGTAGAGGCGGCCGTTGCGTTCGAACGCGTGCGGCTGAAAGCCGGGCACATCCTTCAGCCACGGCTCGCGCCCCGAGTACGACGTATCCATGTGGCCGTTGAACATCAGCGTCTTCGCGCCGCCGGAGCCACCCCAGGTGCCGAGAACGTTCGCGCGACCATCCTCGACCTGCTGCCACTGCACCTGCAGTCCGAGCTCCTCGTACAGCGACACCATCAGCTCGGCCATCGGCTGCTCGTCGCCGGTGAAGCTCGGCACGTCGATCATCGCGCTCGCCGTTTCGACCAGGCGGTCCTTTTTGACTCTCATGAGCGAACGTACGGCAGGACCTGCTCGCCAAAGAGCCTGATCTGCTCGTGACGATCGTCGCCCCACAACTCGAGCATCACGTGCGTGCAGCCGGCGGCCTTGTACTCCTCGATGGCAGCGATGCAGTCCTCGGGCGTGCCCGCGATCGGCTTGCACTTGTCGAGGATCGCGTCGGTGACGTGCGCCTTCGCGGCCAGGCGGCCGCCCTGTTCCATCGCCGCTGCGACCGGGCGAATCTCGTCCTGCGTCAAACCTGCAAGGTCGAGCAGCGTGTCGGCCGATCCCTGGATGTTCTGCACCTTGTTCGCGAGATACATGCCCGCGATCTCACGCGCGCCGTCGCGGCCCTTGTCGCGATCCGTGGCGTGGATCGACGCGACGATCGTGCAACCGATGTCGATGTCGGCCTGCACGTTCCCGAGTGTGTAGCGCACGAAGTCGGGCGTCGTGATCGACGGCGTCAGGCAGCCGTCACCGATCTCGCCGGCAAGCGCCTGCATCTTCGGCGCGGTCGCAGCAACGTAGACCGGCGGCACTTCTCTCGGCGAGTGGGCGTCGGAGGAGAGCGCCGGGACATCGGCGCTCCAGGTGTCGCCGTCGTACTCGAACCGCTTCCCCCCGAGCACCCCGCGCACGATCGTCACCGCGTCGCGCATCGGGCCCAGAGTCTTCTTCGTCTGCATCTTCGTGTTGTTCAGGAAGATCTTGGACGTGCCGAAACCGAGGATGAACCGATCGGGACCAGCGGCCTCCTGTACGACGCGCGCGTCCATTGCGACTTGCACCGGGTGACGCGTGGACGCCGCGATGATGCCCCACCCGATCGTCAGGCGCTCGGTCGCACGCGCCATGAGCGCGGCCACGCCGGTCGACGAGCGCGCCTCCATGCCGTGCTTGCGCCACCACGGATACGCCTCGGCGAGCCAGATCGTGTCCATCCCCGCGTCGTCCATCGCCCGCGCCGAGGAAAGCATCTCGTCGAGCGGCTCCATGGTCAACTGCATCACGCCGATGCGGAAGGGAACGGCCATCGCGTCGGCCGCCTAGCCTTCGTCTTCGGTGGAGGTGGTCGGCCCCTGCGGGTCGGCCTCATACGCCTCGGGCGACCACGGGCTCACGCCTTCGTCCGCGCCGCTCGTCCCGGATGGCGGCTCGGCGTCGGGGGGTGTATCGGCGGGCCGTCCGTAGTCCGTGGGCCCCTCGGCGGGCGGAAGGTCGAGGCCGGTCGCCGGCGCCTGGCCCTGGCCGGCGGAGCCCTCTCCACCCGAGGACTCTCCCGTCCCTGTGGCAACCGCAGCGTCCACCTGGGCCTCGAGCGCCTTCAGCACGTGCTGCACCTGCTGGTTGACGATCGGCTGAAGCACCCGCTGTCCCATCGAGCCCACGGGGCCGGCGAGCTTCACGTCCGCCGCCCACTGCATCGAGGTGCCACCGTCCACGTCGGCGAGCGCGAACGACGTCTCCATGCTCAGCATCGCGCCGACACCGGTGCCCTTGATCCTCAGCTTCGCGAACTCCGGCGCGCGCTCCTCGGTCTTCGTCATGTCGATCTTCATCTTCAGCCCGCCGAGCCCGAGCGGGATCTTGACGTTGGCGGTCCAGCGCTCGGCATCATGGACGTCGAAGCTCTGGACCCCCGGCATCGTCTTCGCCATCGACGCCGGATCGTTCAGAACGTCCCAGACTGCCTGCCGCGGCGCTGCGAAGGTGCGCTCGCCTGAGACGTTCATGCGTCCACCACGGAAACGAGCTTCTTCGTCTCATGGGGGTTACGGAGCATCTCCCACACCTTGTGGTACGGGTTCGCGCTGTCGGTGACGACCGCGCCGCCGTGCGCGCGCAGCGCATCCTGCACCGCAGCGCACACCGCATGGATTCCGGCGCCACCGCCCTCGCCCATGCCCTTCGTCCCGAGCGCGGTGAACGGCGAGGGGCTCTCGACATAGCCGGTCTTGAGCGGCGGCATGTCGAGCGCATGCGGCACGTGATAGTCGTAGAAGTTCGGCGTCAACAGATTGCCATCCTCGTCGTAGACGAACTGCTCATGCACGACCGCGCCAAGCGCTTGTGCCGTCGCGCCCATCACCTGGCCCTCCACGATCTGCGGGTTGATGCGCTTGCCGCAGTCATCGACGGCCGCGTAGTCGACGATGTCGTAGTAGCCCGTCTCGGGATCGACCTCGATCACAGCCACATGCACCTGCGCCGCGTAGGTGAGAGTCAGGTTGCCGAACTTCTTCTCGACGTCCGGCACTTCGAACGGAGGCCGGTAGACGTACCGGCAGTTCAGCGTCACGCCGAGGTCTTCCGGCAGGCCGGCGTTATTTGCGTTGATGATCGCGCCGCACGCCATGAACGGCAGTGCCGCCTCGGGGTTCTCCCGGATGCGGACGGTTCCCTCCGCGAGCTCGAGCGCCTCGGGCGGAACCCCGCCGAACACCGCGCCCGCGAGCTTCTTGATCTCCGCCGCGAGCATCTCGGTCGCTCCCTTGACCGCGGAGAGGCCCGTGACCGCGAACTGCGAGGCGTACGTGCCCGAGAAGCCGGCGTGGGAGTTCCAGTAGGAGTCATGGCCGGCGCGCACGTGGACGTCGTCGAGCGAGCACTGGAGGATGTCGGCGACGACCTGCGCTGCCGTGGTCTCGTGGCCCTGGCCCTGTGGAGTCGTGCCGAGCGTGACCACGATCTCACCGAAGATGTCGAGCTTCACCGTCGCGACCTCGTTGTTGCCCGAGAACTGGAGCTCCGGGTTGATCATCCGCGACTGGCCGAAGTTGTTCGTTCCCGAATCCAGCGTCGAGCCGATCCCGATGCCGAGCAGCTTGCCGCGTGACACGGCTTCGGCCCGGCGTGCCTCGCGCTCGTTCCACCGGATCAGGTCGAGGCCGATATCGAGCATCCGCGCGTAGTCGCCGGAGTCGTAGACGCAGCCGTTCGGAGTCTCGTACGGCATGTCCTCGGTGCGGATGTAGTTCCGCTTGCGCACCTCGACCGGGTCGAGCTCGAGCTCACGGGCGACGATGTCGATGATCCGCTCGGTGAACCAGAGGTGCTGCATACGCGAGTAGCCGCGGTTCGGCGACACGGGCGCCTTGTTGGTGGCGACCTGCGTGAATTCCAGCTTGATGTGCCGCCAGCGGTACATACCGGGCGTCACCTGCGCCCAGATGACCCCGCCGAGGGGCTCGTAGCGCAGCCAGGCGCCGGCATCGTCGAGTGCCTTCGTGCGAAATCCGAGCAGCGTACCGTCATTCTTGACCGCCACTTCCGTGTCCTGGAACCAGCGCTCGTTGCCGTGCGACATCGATGAATGGAAGTCGGTACGCCACTCCGTCCACTGCACCGCACGGCCGAGCTTGCGCGCGAGGAGGCAGCACGCGACGAGCTGCGGGTGCGACGTGATCTTGTTGCCGAAGCCGCCGCCGATGTCCTGCGTGACGAAACGGAGCTTGTCGAGCCCCGTGCGCATTGCGGGTCCCATCATGATCGCGGCGAACCCGGGAAACTGATTGTTCGTGTGGATCGTCCACTGCCCGGTACCCCGGTTGTACTCGACGAGCGCGCCGTTTGTCTCGAGCGGCGTCGAGTTGAAGCGGTGAAAGTGCAACTCGTCGATCTTCACGATCTTGTCCGCCTCCGCGAACGCGGCGTCGAGGTCGCCCCACTCGTAGGTGCCCTGCCACATCAGGTTGCCGCCCGCGTCCTCGTGGATCGAAGGTGCGTCGGCTGCGAGCGCATGGCGCGCGTCGGTGATCGGCGCGATCGGCTCGTACTCGATCTCGACGAGCTCCGATGCGTCGCGCGCGAGCTCGCGCGTCTCCGCGACGACCGCGACGATCGCCTCGCCGACGTAGCGCACCTTGCCGACCGCAAGAGCAAAGTCCTTCAGGTGCGCGCCCGGCACGGACGAGATCTGGAAGAAGGGATCGGTGAGCGACGCAACCTCTTCGCCGGTCAGCGTGCCGTAGACGCCCTTGATCTCCTCCGCCTTCGAGACGTCGATCGAACTGATGTGTGCGTGCGCGTACGGCGAGCGCACGAAGTGGATGTAGCCCATCCCGTGGCGCTTCACGTCGTCGACGAAGACGCCCTGTCCCTGAACGAGGCGGCGGTCTTCCTTGCGCGGGACGTTCTGGCCCTTGTACTGCTCGGCAGGCGCTTCGACCTCCACCTCGGCCGGAGCGATCGTCGTCGAGCTCATCCTCCGCTCGCCTCTTTCACGGCCTCGAAGATGTTCCAGTACCCCGTGCAGCGGCAGATATTGCCCTGGAGGCCCTTCTTGATCTCTGCCTCGGACGGGGCGGGGTTCGCGCGCAGGAGCGCCGTCGCGCTCATCAGCATCCCCGGCGTGCAGTACCCGCACTGGAGCGCGTGATGTGAGCTGAACGCCTGCTGGAGCTTCGAAAGCTCCTCGCCGTCGGCCAGGCCCTCGACGGTTTCGATCGTCGAGCCGTCGGCCTGGACGGCGAGCATCATGCAGCTCTTCACGAGCGTCCCGTCCACGATCATCGAGCACGCGCCGCAGTTGCCCGTATCGCAGCCGATGTGGCTGCCGGTAAGGTCGAGGTCGTCGCGGACGAAATGGATCAGGAGCTTCCTCGCCTCGACCTCGCGCTCGTATGTCGTGTCGTTGATCGTGACCGTGATCGACCGGGAGGACGAGACGGTGCCTGCTTCCACGTTCAGCTTCCCTTCTTCTCGGAGGCCTGATCGAGAGCGCGCACGGCGAGCACCTCGGCCAGATGCGACCGGTACTCGCTCGACGCGTGCACGTCGGACGGGGGGTCGAGGTGCGCGTCACGCACCGCGGCACGGACGGCGTCCGGATCGGCCGACGCCGGCTCGAGCAGGACGGGAACCGCGTCGACGCAGCCGAGCGCGATTCGTGCGCTGCCGTTGACCGACGCCGCCGCGCTGACGATGCAGGTGCCGTCGACGCCGAGCGTCACGGCCGCGAAGCCGTCGCCGCGGCCGGCCGGGATCGTGACCCGAGTCAAAAGCTCGCCAGGGCCGACCGCCGTCATGTAGACGCCGAGGAAGAACTCGGTCGCCGAGACGGTACGTTCGCCGTCGACGCCGCTGATCGTCAGCCGGGCGTCGAGCGCAACAAGCAGCGGCGGCAAGTGGTTCGTCGGGTCGTTCGTGCAGATGTTGCCGCCGATCGTGCCGCGATTACGAACTTGCACGTCCGCGATCTGCGCACAGACCTCGCCGATGATCGGTCGCGCCCGCGCTTCGCTCGACTCGACGAGCTCGGTGTAGGTCGTCATCGCTCCGATCGTGAGCGTGCCCTCGGCGTCGAGATCGATCCCCTGCAGGTCTTCGATGCGGCTCAGGTCGATCAGTGTGTCCGGTGAGCCGGCGCGCGCCTTCATCACGTTGACGAGCGTCTGGCCGCCGGCGAGGGCCCGTGCGCCGTCGTCGGCCGCAAGGAGCTCGAGCGCCTGCGCGAGGGTCTCGGGCCGCGCGTAGCCGACTTCACGAAGGAGCATCAGTACGTCTTATAAAATGTTGTTTGCACACAACGCAAGTTCGTGCAGTTTGCCTCACGCGCTCGCAAGCAGGCGACGATGCTTTGCAAATGATGCGAGGACGGCGTCGATGTCGTCCTCGGTGTTGTAGGCGTGGGGCGAGACCCGGAGGTTCCCGTCGCGCTCCGAGGTCACGCAACCGTCAGCCTGGAGCGCGGCGACGAGCGCGGGGGCATCGGTCGAACGGATGCAGACGAGGGCGCCCCGCCGCTCATGCTCACGCGGCGTGACGACCACGCCGCCGAGGTCGTCCACACCGCCGATCAGCCGGTCGTTCAGGGCGTTCACGTGCTCGCGCGTCGCAGCGATCCCGATCTCCTCCATGAGCTCGATCCCCGCGATCCCGGCATAGATCGCCGGAATCGGCGGAGTGCCCGACTGGAACCGCCGGGCGGTCGCCGAGGGTGAGTAGTCGTGGATGTCCATCTCGAAGATGTTGCGGTCGGCGAACCAGCCGGTTTGGGTGGGCAGGAGCGCCTCCGCGAGGCCCGGTGTGGTCCACATGAAGCCGAGCCCGGCCGAGCCGAGCAGGTACTTGAGCACTCCTGCGGTGACGACGTCGACGCCGAGCGCCTCCACGTCGAGCGGATACGTGCCGGCCGCCTGGTACGCGTCGAGGACGACGAGCGCGCCGCGGTCGTGCGCGATGCGCCTGATCTCCTTGACCGGCAGCCGGGCGCCGTTTCGGTAGCAGACGGCGGTGATCGACACCACTGCTGTTCGCTCGTCGATCGCCTCGTCGAAGCGTTCGAGCGGAATCTCGTTGCCCTCGGCTGCGACGTGGACGACCTCCGCCCCCCGGAGCTCCTGCGCGTGCCAGATCTGCCCGACCGTCGGGAACTCGAAGTCCGAGATGACGACGCGCGGACGATCCTCGAAGTCGATGGAGCTTGCGAGCGCACTCAGGCCGGCGGAGGCCGAGGTCGTCACGGCGACGTCGTCGGGCTGCCCGCCGACGAGCCGCGCGAACGCGGCGCGCGCCGACTCCGAGCGCTCGACCCAGTAGTCCCAGGGCGCGCCGCGGTCGTCCCAGCCCTCGAGGAAGTCGACGTAGGCAGCACGCACCGAATTCGATAGCGCACCCTGCGAGCACGAGTTCACGTAGGCAAGCCGCTCGAAGATCGGGAAGCGCGAGCGGCAGGCTGAGACGTCGGCTCTAACGGCCAAGGTAGGCCTTCCGGAGGTCCTCGTCCTCGCGCAGGTCGGCGGCCTTGCCTTCGAGCACGAGCCGCCCGGTCGAAAGCACGTAGCCACGGTCTGCGATCGAGAGCGACACGTTCGCGTTCTGCTCGACGACGAGAATCGCGACGCCCGATTCGTGCACCTGCTTGATGATCTCGAAGTTCCGCTCGACGAGGATCGGTGCGAGTCCCATCGACGGCTCGTCCATCAGCAGGAGCTTCGGGCGTGACATCAGCGCGCGACCCATCGCGACCATCTGCTGCTCGCCGCCGCTCAGCGTTCCAGCAAGCTGCGACCGCCGCTCGTGCAGCAGCGGAAAGAGCTCGTAGACACGATCGAAGTCGTCCTTCGAGCCGCCGCCGCGCAGGTACGCGCCCATTTCGAGGTTCTCGAGCACGGTCATCGGCGCAAACAGGCGACGGTTCTCCGGCACGATCGCGAGGCCGCGCGCGATGCGATAGCTCGTCGGGCGCGACGTGACGTCCTCGCCGTTGATGCGGACGGCGCCGTTGCGTGGACGGACGATGCCGAGGATCGTCTTCAGCGTCGTCGACTTGCCGGAGGCGTTACCGCCGAGGAGGCACACGAGCTCGCCCGGCTCGACCGACATCGACACCGCTTGCAGGATGTGGATCTGCCCGTAGTAGGTGTCGACGGCGTCGAGCTCGAGGAGAGCGCTCATTTGCGGGTGTGGGTCTGGAGCCCGAGGTAAGCCTCGATCACCTTCTCGTCGGTCGCGACCTGCTCGAAAGTGCCTTCGGCGATTTTGACCCCATGGTCGAGCGCTACGACCCGGTCGGAGATTCCCTCGACGACGTGCATGTCGTGCTCGATCACGAGGATCGTGTAGCCGCCCTCGGCGCGAAGCTCGCCGATCAGCTCGGTGATCTCGTGCGTCTCCGAGGGGTTCATCCCGGCGGCCGGTTCGTCGAGCAACAAGAGACGGGGGTTCGCCGCAGTCGCCCGCGCAATCTCTAGCCGGCGTCTGTTCGCATAGGAGAGCGAGTAGGCCGGCTGATCCCAGCGGTAGCCCATCAACCGCTTGCCGAAGAACGCGAGACGCTGTTCTGCCAGCTCCGCGATCGCCCGCTCCTCGCGCCGCATTCCCGGCGTTCGGAGCATCGAGCGGAAGACGCCGGCCTTCGTGTGGCTGTAGGCAGCAGCCATCACGTTCTCTTTCACCGACATGTTGAGAAAGAGGCGGAGTGTTTGGAACGTTCGCGCGATCCCGCGGCCGCAGATCTGGTGAGGCTGCAGCCCGACGATGTTCTGGCCGTCGAGGGCGATGTCACCCGTATCCGGCCGGTAGATGCCGGTGATCAGATTGAAGAGCGTCGTCTTCCCGGCGCCATTGGGACCGATCACCGAGACGATCTCGCCTTCATCGACATGGAGGTCGAGGCAATCGACGACGGTCAAGCCGCCGAACGCGAGCGAGACACCCTTCAGCTCGAGCAGTGACGCCACTAGATGATCTCCACTCGATGTTCACCGAGTAGGCCGTTCGGCCGCAAGACCATCAGCCCGATCAGGATCAGGCCCACGACGATGTAGCGGGTGGGCTCCGGCTTCGGCAGCATCACGTTCTCCCAGACGAACGCGGCGAGATAGAGCGTCGGTGGGAGAAGCGCAAGCCGCAGCCGGCCGCGGACGAGCGTCAACAACAGGATTGCGGCAATCACACCGACATACGAGACCGGCGGGATCCAGCGCGCCAGATGGTCCGGCGCGATCACCCAGTGATCGATCGCCCCCTGAAAGCCACTGGCCTTCTCACCGGCCACCCAGCTGCCCTCGATCGCACGCGCCAACTCGTGAACCGCGAATCCGAAGACGAGGGTCGCCCCGCCGACAATCGCGAGTCGCCGCGAGAGTCGGAACGCGAGGAGCATGCCGCCGACCAGGGCGAGGAAGAACAAGACCCGCGACTTGCCCGGGTCACGCAGCATCTCGAGCAACGGCCCGACGATCACCGCTCCGAGCACGACCCCAGCCTGGTTGCCCGACCCGCCGAGGATCACCATCGTGTAGATGGTGATCAGCAGCACGAAGTAGAACGCGAGCGGGAACACGCTCGCCGACTGCGCGGCGAACAACGTGCCCGTGAAGGCGGCGACAGCGGCGCCGAACGAGAAGCTCAGGAGCTTCAGCCAGTTCACCGGCATTCCCATCGCCTCGGCGGCGAGTGAATCTTCGCGCAGCGAGCGCCATGCTCGGCCGGTGCGTGAGCGATCGACGAACCGCAGCGCGATATAGACGACGACGAAGCAGGCCAGGGCAAGGTAGAGGTAAGAGGTCGCGAAGACACCCTGATGCTCAATCGCCAGGTCGTGCCCGAAAAAGTTGTACGGGTCAACGTTCAGCAGCCCGAACGGGCCACCAGTGACGTTGTGGCCGAACACGCTGTCGCCGTTTGTGGTCAGCGTCTGGAAGAGCTGCAGAAAGAACAACGTCACGATCGCGAGGTAGTCGCCGGCGAGGCGGCGGGACGGTAGCCCGACCAGCAACCCGGCCAAGGCGCCCGCCACGACGATCAGGGGGACGGAGACGATGGTCGGGAGATGAATCCCGAACTGATCCGAGTCGAAGAACGCATAGAGATACGCACCGATGCCGTAGAACGCGACGTAGCCGAGATCGAGCAGGCCGCCCCAGCCGACCACCACGTTGAGCCCGAGTGCGAGCAGCATGAAGAGGACGGTCTGAAACGCGACGAAGCGCACGTAGCCGCTCGACTCGACGGCGGGCAGGAGCGAGAACGCCGCCACGAAGAGCGCCAGCCAAGCCCACCACGGGGCGCTCCGCACCCTCTCCTCGACGACGCCGAGCCTGCCGCCACTCGTGAAGCGGCGCTCTTGGTGCCGCGCGACCCATTCGTCGCGGCCGACAGCGGGGCCGTCAGCCGGTGTCTGCGAGTCGGGGATCGGTGGCGTCGAGTCGGACATCACACCTTTCGAATGTCGGCCCGCCCGAGCAACCCCTGCGGACGGAAGATCATGAAGCCGATCAGGATCGAGAAAACGACGAGGTCGGACCACTTGGTCGAGATGTAGCCCTCGGTGTACGACTCGGCAAACCCGAGCAGCAATCCGCCGGCCATCGCACCCGGAACAGAGCCGATGCCGCCGATCACAGCAGCTGTGAAGCCTTTGAGTCCGGATATGAACCCGATCGAGACGGTGGTCGGAACCCGGAGGGCGAACATCACACCGGCAGCCCCGGCGAGCGCGGAACCAAGGATGAAGGTGAAGACGATCACACGATCGATGTCGATTCCCATCATCGCCGCGGCTTCGCGGTCGAACGACGTGGCGCGCATCGCCTTGCCGGTTCGGGTTCGATTGACCAGGAACCACAGCAGGATCATCAGCACGAATGCGGACACGATCGTGATGATTCGGAGCAGCGGTACGCGGACGTTGCCGATGTCGATCCCTTTGAGATAGAGCGCCCCGTTCGAGAGCGAGAACGTGTCGTAGTTTCGGGGCTGTGCTCCGAACAGCAGTTGCATCGAATTGGCGAGGAAGAACGACACACCGAGGGCGCTGATCAACGGCGCGATCCGCGGCGCGTCGCGCAGCGGACGGTAGGCGAATCGCTCGATCACGACGCCGAGAACTGCGCAACCCGCCATCGCCGCTACGACCAGGATCGGCAACAAGAGCCACACCGGAACCGACGGATTTGCCGTGCCGCCGAGCAACTGCAGCACGCCGAAGCCGATGAAGCTCCCCACCATGAACACGTCGCCGTGCGCGAAATTGAGGAGCTTGAGCACACCGTAGATCAGGGTGTACCCGAGAGCGATTAGTGCGTAGACGCTGCCGAGCGTCAGCGCGTCCACGGTTAGTTGGATGAAGGTGTCCACGGATTCTTCTACTGCGTCGGAGGACGGCCCCGTTCAGCCGGGCCGTCCTCCCGCAGTGATTCTCAGCTCGGCGACTGGATGAGCTTGTACGAGCCGTTCGACTGGATCTGGAAGATGTAGAACCCTCGGTTCAGCGGATCGTTCGTCTTCGTCGAGAAGGCGAAGTTGCCGCCGAGGATGAAGTTCTTGATCTTCACCTTCTTGATGTGACGGATGACGTCATGACGCTGAGGAATCACGCCGTGATTGTCCGCGCAGGTCTGCTTGATGGCCTGAAAAACGATCTGCACCGCTCCATAGGTCGGCGGGCCGAACGAGCCGATCGCCTTCCCGTGGTTGTCCTTGAGCCAGCCGGCCGCGATCGCCTTGTTGTAGGGGAAGAGGCTGATCGGAGCAGCGAAGTTCGACAGGTACGAGCCGGGCACCTTGTATTGCGCCGGGTCGTTCGAACCGTCTCCGCCGAACACTTTCGCCGTCTTGCCCTGCTCGAGCAACTGCTGGGCCATCGTCTGCGCGTCGCCCGGCTTCTGCGTCGGGAAGAAGACGATGTCAGTATCACTCGGGACCTTGGTCACGTACGCCGAATAGTCCGTCGTCGTGTTGGGCGCGGACAGGTGAATCACCGTGACGCCTGCCTTCTTGAGCGACGAGTCGATCTGACCCGAAAGCCCGACCGAGTACGGCTCCTGGAAGTCCATCGAAACGACTTTCTTCACCTTGAGCTTGTCGACCATGAACTTGGCGTCGGTCGAGCCCTGCTGGTCGTCACGGGCAACGTCACGGAAGAAAGCCGGTGTACCGATCAGCGGGTCGCCGGGCGTCCCGTACGTCAGGTCGGTGTGAGTCGCTGACGGCGACACCTCGGCCAGACCAGCGGCAAAGAACGGCTTGGCCGTGGCCCCGGCGTCCCCTGAGGTCGACGGCCCGAGCACCGCAACGACGCTCTTGTCGGCGATGTACTTCTGCGCCAGCGCGAGAGCCGGCGCCGGGCCGGCCTCGACCGGAGTATCGCCGAGCACGAGCTTGACCTTCAAACCGTACTGCGGTGCAAGCACCTTGACCGCGTACTTCGCCCAGCTTGCCTGCTCCTGTCCGAGGAATCCGGCGCCGCCGGTCAAAGGTGTGAGGAACGGGAGCGTGATCGTGCTCTTGCAACTGACGGCCTGCGCCATGGTCGCGGTGTACGCGACCTTCGGCGAGCCTTGCGCACTGGCTGCCACGACCGAGGCGACAAGCACCACGAGGGCGAAGCCGATGCTCTTCTTCATGCGAAGTCCTCCTTGTTAAAGCCCTTGGGGGGAGATCAGGATTGGGGGGCATTGAGTGTCCCCCACGGGACGAGGGGTGTCAACGATCTGATCAAATCCTGGTCCGGTTGTCGCGGTCGAGCTAGCGCCGTTGAACTCGGTCGTCGAACTCCTAAGCCAGCGCTTCGATCCAGCCCGCGGTGTCGAGGAATTGACGGAACCGCACCGCCTTCTCATCGCGCACTGTCCATACGTGGACGAACGGGACGTCCAAATGTTTGCCCGTTCTCTTCGCGAGGCCGCGATAACGGCCGAGGACGACTACCTCCCCGCCCGCATCGAGGAACTCCGTCGGGACGGCAGAGAACTCGTCCCACCATTCCTCGTCAAGCGGATCGAAGATGTTTCGGCGCACCTCCTCGAGCCCGTGATAGGTGCCCCCGTGTGGCAGCCCCTGAGCCTGCTGCCACTCGATGCCGGGGTCCATGTCCCCGAGCACACCGTCCATGTCACCACGCTCGAATGCCGCATACGAGCGCTTCACGAGGTCGATCGAGGACATGTGCGTAGCCTATGGACGTGGAGTACGCGATGCACGAGAGCGATGACCCGGGCGGCCACCTGTTCAACGCGGATCGGGGTTGCTCGGTCTTCTCGCAACGACTGTTGCGGTTCGAAGGCGATTCCGACGAGCACGTCGACGACGAGTCGGCGGAGGTCTTCTACGTGCTCGCGGGCACCGGCTCGCTGATCGTCGCGGACGCCGAGCACGAGCTCGCGCAAGGCACGGCGGCGTTCGTCGAGCGCGGCGAGGCGTGGTCGATCACCGACGCGAACGAGCTCGCCATCCTCTCGGTCGTTGTTCACGACCCAGAGCCGGCGGCAAGCCCCTATGCGGTCATCGACCTCGTCGCCTCAGAGCGCCAGAGCGCGACCGCCGGACGGCAGTTCGTCCTCGGTGCCCATCCCGAGGCGGGTTGCGCGTCGGTGACGCAGTTCATCGGCCTCATTCCGCCGGGCCGCGCGCCGGACCACTTCCACACCTACGACGAGGTGATCTACGTGCTCGAGGGTGACGGCTATCTCGAGATCGGCGGCGAGCGAGCATCGCTCTCGGCCGGCTCGTGCATCCATCTACCCGCCCGGCTCGTGCATTGCCTCGCGAACACCGGCGAGCGCGAGCTGCGCGTCCTCGGCGTTTTCCGGCCTGCGGGCTCGCCCGCCGAGGCCTACTACCCCGACGGCACCCTCGCCGTCATGGAGAGGAGCTGAAGGTGCCGAGGATCGAACGCAGTGCAACGGTGGTCTGGGAAGGAAACGTCGCGCGCGGCAGCGGCCACATCACGGGAGCAACCGGTGCCTTCAGCGAGCTGCCGTACACGGTCGCATCGCGCATCGGTAATCCGGAGGGCAAGACGAGCCCCGAGGAGCTGCTGGCCGCGGCCCACGCGGGCTGCCTCACGACATCGCTCGGGAGCGAACTGGCGCGGGACAACACGCCGGCCGGTCACATCGAGGTGCGCTGCACGATCGTGATGGACGAGGTTTCCGGCGAGGGCCACCAGATCGTCGGGAGCAACGTCTCTGTCCTCGCGAAGGTCGAGGGCGCGTCGGATGAGGCGCTCGCGGCCGCCCTCATCCGCGCCGACGAAGGCTGCCCGTTCTCGACGCTCCTCAAGAAGGCCGGGGTCGAGGTGCAGGTCAGCCGAGTCTGAGCCGGGGCTCAAGCGGCTCGGCGCGGTAGGTGCGCAACCAATTCGGCCGCTCGCACGTTGCCTCACAACACACCCAAGCGGGAGGCAACATTCCATGAGCATTCTCTTGATCGTCCTGATCGTGGTCGTCGTGCTCGTTCTGCTGGGCGCATTCGCGCGCCGCTAAGGAGCACACGTCCGAAGTCTCGGGGGTGGCTCGGTCCTGCGAGCCACCCCGCTTTCGTTTGTTCCGCAACGTGCACGCTTTTTGGCCACATGGCTCTTGCGGGCAGCGCCGCCGGCGGCATACATTGCGGATCCCGCAGGGCACGGAGCGCGAGTAGGTCGAAGCCTCGCCGAGCAACTGTGAAGGGCGCGAGCCCGAATCGGTCGGTCAGTGAGGTGGACGAAAGCGCCACCGGCCCGGCGGGATTTCTTTTTGGGCTCGACCTCTCAGCTTCGTGCTCCGAGCGTCACAGTGACGGTCAAGGTCTTGCCGTTCCGCAAAACGGAGAGCTCGAGCTTGTCACCAGGCGCGTGCGAGGCGATTACCGCCCGCAGGCGCTGCGCGGTCGTCACCGGCGTTCCACCGACGGCGGTGATCGCGTCACCCACCTTCAGCCCCGCCGAATCGGCGCTGCTTCCCTGCTCGACCCGTGCGATGCCTACGCCGTTGGACGCCGTCTTGACGTTCACCCCCAGCAACGCGTGCTTCGCCTTCCCTATCGTGATCAACTGCTGGGCGATCGAGCGGACGGTGTTGGCCGGGATCGCGAAGCCCACGCCGTCATTGCCGCCCGACTCGCTCTGGATCTGGGACGTGACGCCGATCACCTTGCCCTGAAGGTCGAGCAGCGGCCCGCCCGAGTTGCCATGGTTGATCGCTGCATCCGTCTGGATGGCGCCCTCGATGGGCGTCGAGTCGGGCGCGGAGATCTCGCGGTCGACTGCGCTCACGATGCCACTCGTGACCGTGCCGTCGAGCCCGAACGGGTTTCCGATCGCGACGACGCCGTCACCGATCTGAACCGCGCTCGAATCGGCCAGCTTGAGCGGCGTCAGCTTTGCGGCAGGCGCTGAGATCTTGAGGACCGCGAGGTCACTCGAGATATCTCGGCCGGTGACCGTCGCCTTCCAGGTGCTGCCATCGGCGAGCTTCACCGACACCGAGCTTGCTCCGTCGACGACGTGCTCGTTCGTGACGATGTGGCCCTCGGCGTCGTAGACGAAGCCTGTCCCCGTGGCCGACTGGGTGCCGCCACCGCCGCCCGGATACGGCGACTGCGCGCTCGTCGAGGTCGCGTCGACCTCGACGACGCTCGCCACCGATCGCCTCGCGATCTGACCGACGGTGAGCGACGAGCCTGCGGAGACATTCGCGCGCTCGGCGGCCGGCGCCGCGACTGACGTCGAGGCCGAAACGGACTCGTGGTGGGTGAGGGCGACCGCTCCCGCGCCCGCACCCCCGCCGGCGAGTGCAGCGGCAGCGACTGCGATCGTGAGTGTGCTTCGGTTCCTGGCCATCGTTTTCAGTCCCTCCGGAAGTCGTTTGCTTCCTTCAGGGAACCAGCCCAGGCTAGGGCGCAGCTGAACGTGACCTAAGACCGAGCGAAGAGGCAGAGTGAGCGCCGGTGTCCGCGCTCCCACCAGCCTTCATGCATCGCGACTTCCGCCTGCTCTGGTCGGGAATGCTCTCCTCCGGGCTCGCGATGCAGATGATCGCCGTCGCAATCGGCTGGCAGGTCTACCTGATTCATGGGAGCGCGTTCGACCTCGGCCTGATCGGCCTGGCGGAGTTCGCGCCCGTGCCGCTCCTCGCGCTTCCGGCCGGGCAACTGGCCGACCGGCTGCCGCGACTGCCGGTCGTGATCGTGTGGGGATTCGCCGACGCGGCCGTCACCGCACTGCTGCTCCTCGTGACGATCCGCGGCGCGCATCAGCTCTGGCAGTTCGTCGCACTCGCGGCGCTCACGGGCACGCTCGCCGCGATCGGCAACCCGGCGGGGCGCGCGCTGCTCCCCGAGCTCGTTCCGACACACCTGCTCACGGGGGCGCTTGCACTCCGTTCGATCGCGGGCCAAACGGCGATGATCGGAGGGCCGGCGATCGGCGGCTTGCTCTTCGCGATCCGACCCGAGGCGGTGTACGCGACGGGCATCGGCCTGCTCGTCGTCTCGTCGATCATCTTGCTCCCGATCTCGCGACCCGTCGTCGCCGCGCGAGTCGGGCCACCGGCGCCGGGCCTGCACAGCCTTCTCGGCGGAATCCGCCTCATCCGCGCGACACCGATCATCCTCGGGGCGATCACGCTCGACCTGTTCGCCGTCCTCTTCGGCGGAGCCGTCGCGCTCCTGCCGCTCTTCGCCAAGTCGATCCTGCACACCGGGCCTTTCGGCCTCGGCATCCTGCGCAGCGCGATCGCGGTGGGCGCTCTGATCGCAGCGATCCGGCTCGCGCAAAAGCCGCTGGGTGGACGCGCTGGTCGGACCCTGCTGCTCGTCGTCGGCACCTTCGGCGCGAGCATGGTCGTGTTCGGCCTGTCACGCTGGTTCTGGCTCTCGGCGCTCGCACTCGCGGTCAGCGGCTTCGTCGACATGTTCTCGATGAACATCCGCGCGACCACGGTTGCGCTCGCAACGCCGAACGAGTTGCGCGGGCGGGTGAACGCCGTCGAGGGTGTGTTCATCGGCGCGTCGAACGAGCTCGGAGCATTCGAGTCGGGCGCTGCAGCGGCACTCGTCGGCGCGGTGCCCGCTGTCGTCGCCGGCGGCGCGTTGACGATCCTGCTCGCGCTCGTCTGGCCCCGCTTCTTCCCGGCGCTCGCACGCGTCGATCGGCTCGAGGAGGTCTCACCCGCCGCCGGAGGAGAAGTGCTGCCAATCGGGCGAGCGAGCCCAGCGTCCGCCCCAGAGCCAGCCGACTGACGCGAACGCCCGCACGAGCACACCGCCGGGCACGGCCATCCCCGGTCGATAGCGCGACCGGTCGAGATAACCCCGACCGGCGGGCGGGATCACCTTCGACCCGAGCACGTATGGGTTCTCGACGTCGTTGACATCGACCGCCTTGCCGTACGCATGCGCCGACCAGCGCTTGGGTCCCGAGGCGACCGCGTAGCGGCAGTTGAAGGCGGAGGTGTTGTCGGCGGCCGCCGATCGGTCGTCGCTCGCACCGTAGGCAGAGACCGGCCGCATCCGGTGGATCGGGAAGCGGGCGGCGTAGAGGCGCCGAAAGACGGCGCTCACCTCTCGGCCGAGGGCGTCTGCGACGACGAGCTCGCCGGTGTGCGCGCGTCCATCGAAGCCGACGAAAGAAACGTGAACGCGACGGAGTGACCGGGGGCCGACGGGACAGCCGGGATGCCACGACCGGCCGAGCTCGGCCGCCGTGACCGGTGCGATCGAAGCCTGAAACGGCGGCAGGGCAGCCATCGCAGGGAGCGTACTCCGGGTCGTGGTAGAAGGGATGCCATGGCTCTCGTCGATCTCCGAGCCCAATCCCTCCCCCGCCGTCGCCGTGACGTGGGTGCAGTTTCGCCGCGGCGAAGAACTCGCGCCGCCAACCCTGGCGAGCCGATCGCGATCGCAGGATCTCCGGAGCGTTCCGCGCGCTTTGCGGCGCGCGTCCGCGACGACCTCGGACTGCCCGCGACGGGCCACTGAAATGCTCGCGCTCGCTCTCGTCGTCGCGCTGCACGCCTGCCCGCAGCGCATCCAGGTCAAGGCGCCGAGCATCCACTCGACCACCGCCGCCGTGTCGCTCCTCTCGTGTGGCCGCCGCGTCGCCGGGCCCTGGCCGGCACGCGTCGGGTATCGCGGTCTTTCGGCGCATCACCACGAGGGCGACGGCACGACGCCGCTCGGCACCTACGCGGTCGGGCCCGTCGCCTACGGGCTCGACGCCGATCCCGGCGTGCACCTGCGCTACCACCGGCTTTCATGCGGCGACTGGTGGGACGAAGACCCCCGCTCGCCGACCTACAACTCCTTCCGCCACCTCGCCTGCGGCGCGCCGCCGCCGTTTCGGGGCGGAAGCGAGGCGCTTTGGCGCGCAACTGTTGCCTACCGCGAGTTCGCGGTGGTTGCCTACAACACGCGTCCCACGGTGCCGGGTCGCGGCTCGGCGATGTTCCTGCACGACGATACGGGGCACGCGACGAACGGCTGCGTCTCGCTGCCCCGGCCCGACCTCCTCCGTACTCTGCGCTGGCTCCGCCCGGGCGCCACGATCTCGATCACGTGACGCAGCGCGCCGAGGCGCGATTCGGGCAGGCGCAAGCGGCGCCTTCGCGCTCGCCGGGCGCGCCACCTCGCGAGCGTCGAACCCGGGCGCGACCCCGGCGCCGAACCACGGCGTCGCAACCGCGGCGTCGAAACCTGGCGTCCGGCGTGCACCACCCGGCGTCGACCCTGCACCGGCCCTTGCGCGAGCATCCCACCCGCCGCACCGGCTATCGAATGCCGTGGTGCGAGCCCGACCGCCCGGCACCACCGCGAGGCATCCCACTTCGCGTTTCCATCCTGCACCCAACAACCGCCCGCCGCCAGCAATGTGGACGAAACGTCCCACACCGGTAACGGTGCCTGGCACCGGCCTTTGACGGCCGAGCCGGGCGCCCGTCGGCCAAGCAAGACGCGTTGTTGCACTCTCGTAACGGTGCCTGGCACCGGTTTGGCATGGCACCGGTTTGGCAGGTCGGCATTCGGCGACGGCGGTGGGGCGCTCGGCCGGTGGTGCCCGGCCGCGAGGCTGCAGTCCTCGTCGGGGAGCATCCCTCGATCGAGTGGTGCATAATTTTCTTCTGTCTGTATAGTTCGCAGCGAAATGGCGACGGCGGCGGTTATTGGTTGCGCTGGTTATGCGGGTCAGGAAACCCTTGACCGCGTGCTTGCGCACCCCGCGCTCGAGCCGGTCGCACTCGGCTCGGACTCGCTTGCCGGCAAGCCGGCGAGGACACTCGACCCGAGGCTCGACCCGGACTTGCCTTCCTTCGTGTCGAACGCGGATGCCGCCCGCTCGGGCGCCGACGTGCTCTTTCTCTGTCTCGGTCACGACGACGCGGCGTCGTTTACGCCGCCTCCCGACGCTGTCGTCGTCGACCTCTCGGGTGCCCATCGCCTCGCCGACCCCGGCCTTGCGCGCGCGTGGTACGGCGCCGCGCCCGGCGTCTGGAGCTATGGCCTACCCGAGCTCGTGCCCCCGCTCGGTCCGTTGATCGCAAACCCGGGCTGTTATGCGACCGCAGCGCTCCTCGCGCTCTGTCCGATCGCCGGAGACATCACCGGCGCCGTCATCGACGCGAAGTCGGGAGTCTCGGGGGCGGGCCGTTCGCTGAAGGCGACCTCGCACGCCGGGTCGGTGCTCGAGAACCTGACGCCGTATGCGATCGGCACCCACCGCCACGCTCCCGAGATCGCGCAGCAACTCGGTTTCCCCGTGTGCTTCGTCCCGCATCTGCTGCCAATCCGGCGCGGCCTTCTCGCGACCTGTTATGTGCAAGCCGACGTTGACGTGCGCGCACTCCTCGACGAGACCTACGCGCCGAGCTCGATCGTGCGCGTTCTGCCCGAAGGCGTGACGACCGACCTCGCGCGCGTCCAGGGAACAGACACTGCGGAGATCAGCGTCTTCCACGACGGTGCCACCGAGACGACGATCGTCATCTGCGCGCTCGACAACCTCGGCAAGGGCGCAGCCGGCCAGGCTGTGCAGAACGCGAACCTCGCCCTCGGGCTCGACGAGACCGCCGGGCTGCGCCTGAACGGCGTGCTCGTATGAGCGTCACCGCCGCTCAGGGGTTCGTCGCCGCCGGCGTGCACGCCGCGATCCGCCGCGACAAAAAGGACGTCGCAGTCGTCCGCTCCGTACCGACCGCCACGGGGGCCGCAATGTGGACACAGAACCGCGTCCAGGCGGCGCCTGTCATCGTCTCGAAGCAACACCTCGCACTCGCCGAGCCGCAGGCCGTCGTCGTCAACTCCGGGATCGCAAATGCTGCGACCGGCGAACAAGGGGAGGCGGACGCCCGCGCAACCGCGGTGCACGCAGCGAGGTTGCTCGGGCTTGCACCCGAGCAGGTGATCGTGCTCTCCACCGGCGTGATCGGCGCGCCACTCCCGCTCGACCGCGTGACCGCCGGCGTCGACGCCGCCATCCCCCTGCTCGCACCCGATGGCGGCGACGACGCAGCGGAGGCGATCCTCACGACCGACACACACGCGAAGCAGTCGGTCGTGCGCGGTGACGGCTTCACGGTCGGCGGGATGGCCAAAGGCTCGGGCATGATCCATCCGGTCCTTGCGACGATGCTCGCAGTCGTCACGACCGATTATCCGCTCGACCCGGGCGAGGCGATCGACTTCCTTCGTCCCTCGGTGGACACGACCTTCAATTCGATCTCGGTTGACGGCGAATGCTCGACCAACGACGCCGTCGTGCTCCTCGCATCAGGGGCCGCGGCCGTCGAGCGGACGGCGGCGACGGACACAGCATTTGCACTCGCGCTCGAAACGGTGTGCGCCGACCTGTCTCGCCAGATCGTCGCCGACGGCGAGGGCGCAACGCTCGTCGCCGAGATCACCGTCACCGGTGCGTCGACACAGGCTGAGGCGAAGGCGATCGCGCAACGCATCGCCACGTCACCGCTCGTAAAGACGGCCCTCTTCGGCCGGGACGCAAACTGGGGCCGAGTCCTGATGGCCGCGGGGAGCGCCCCGTTCAACGGCGGCTACGCCCAGCTCGATCCGAACAGGATCTCACTCGTCTACAACGGGACGCAGGTCATCCTCGAGGGTGAACCGTTCGATGCCGAACCGCCCGTCGATGGCGCGGTCTGCACGATCGAGTTGGATCTCGGGATCGGCGACGGCCGCGCCGGCTATCTGACGAGCGACCTCTCGTACGACTACGTGCGCATCAACGCCGAGTACCGCTCGTGAGCCGGCTCGTCGTGAAGGTGGGCGGAGCGGTCGCCGCCGAATCGGCAGGCCGGATCCTCGGGCTCCGCGAAGAGGGTCACGAAGTGTGCGTCGTGCACGGCGCAGGCCCGCAGATCAGCGTGGAGCTGGTTCGCCGCGGCATCGCCGTCGAGTTCGTAAACGGCCGCAGGCGGACGTCGCGGGTTGCACTCGACCTCGTCCGCGAATCGATGGCCGCCGTGAACGCCGCGCTGTGCGCCGCGATCGGGCCGCTTGCAGCGCCGGTGTTTGGCGACCGAGACGGGCTTCTGGCAGTTCCGGTGCCACCGCTCGGCTGGGTCGGCGACCCGCTGCCGTGCCGCCCGAAGGCGCTCCTGCAGGCATTCGCTGCGGGGAAGATTCCCGTCGTCGCGCCGCTTGCCGTCGGCCCTCTGAACGTGAACGCCGACGATGCCGCTGCCGCACTCGCACTCGGCCTCGGAGCAAAGCGTCTCGTGTTTCTCACGGATGTCGCGGGGCTGTACGTCGACGATGAGGTGCTCGACGCGATCGACGTCGGCCGTGCAAACGCGATGCTCGCCGCGGGTGTCTTCGAGGGGGGCATCGTCCCGAAGCTCCGCGCGGCCGCGATCGCCGCCGGTAGCGGCATCAGGGCCGAGATCGGGCGAACGGCGGTGGTCGCGTGACGCCCGTGCTGACCCGGCGACACGTGCTTCCGACCTACGCACGACTCGACGTCACGTTCGTCGATGGTGAAGGCTCATGGTTGACCGACGACACCGGCAAGCGCTACCTCGATTGTTTCGCCGGGATCGCGGTCGTCGGCCTCGGCCACCGCCATCCTGCGCCGCTTGCAGCCGCGCGCGCGCAACTCGACCGTCTGTGGCACGTCTCGAATCTCTACTGGACCGAGCCGATGCAGGAGCTCGCAGCAAAGCTGTCGGATCGATTCGGAGGCGCGCGATCGTTCTTCTGCAACTCGGGCGCCGAATCGATCGAGTCGGCGCTCAAGTGGGCGAAGAAGGCAACCGGGCGCACCGAGATCGTCGCGCTCGACGGCTCGTTCCACGGCCGGACGATGGGCGCGCTTTCGGTTACCGGCCAGCCGAGCAAGCGTGCGGGCTTCGAGCCGCTCGTGCCTGATGCGCTCTTCGCGACCCCACGAACCCTCGAGCGGCACGTCGGCCCGCAGACCGCTGCGATTCTGCTCGAGCCGGTGCTGGGCGAAGGCGGCGTTCACCCGCTCCCGCCGGAAACACTCGCGGAGGCACGCACGCTCGCGGACGAGCACGGCGCCATGCTGATACTCGACGAGGTGCAGACCGGTGTCGGACGCAGCGGCGCGTTCTTCGCCTGGGAGACCTACGGGGTGCGGCCCGACGCATTGACCCTCGGGAAAGGGCTCGCAAACGGACTGCCGATTGCCGCACTGCTCGTCGCAGAAGACGCGCCGACCGGGTTCTCACCCGGCGATCACGCTTCGACCTTCGGAGGTAATCCCGTTGCGTGCGCGGCAGCCTCCGCAGTGGTGGACACGGTCGATGACGCGCTCCTCACACACGTGCGCGAGCTTTCGACGGTCTTCAGCTCCGGCCTCGCCCAGCATGGCGACGTCCGCGGTCTCGGGCTCCTGCTCGCGGTCGAGCTCGACCGCCCGGCAGCGCCTGTGATCGAAGCCGCGCTCGCGCACGGGCTCGTGATCGGCAGCGCCGGCGAGAGGACGCTGCGCCTGACGCCACCGCTTACGCTTTCCGCCGACGAGGCGAAACTCGCACTCGACCTGCTCGCGGAGGTGCTCGCGTGACGACGAAGTTCGAGCGGCAGGGGACGATCCTGAAGCTCGTCCGGACAAAGCCGCTGTCGACCCAGGCGGAGGTCGCCGAGGCGCTTCAGGCAGCCGGAATCGAAGCCGTACAGGCAACCGTGTCGCGAGACATCGCGCAGCTCGGGCTCGTGAAGGTGCGCAACACCGAAGGACGGCTTGTCTACTCGCTGCCAGGCGCAACCGACCTACGCCGGAGCGACGAGCTCACCTCCGCGCTCCGACGGTGGGCCGGCGAACTGATGCCTTCCGGCTCACTCCTCGTCGTCCAGACGCCCCGCGGGCTCGCGACACCGCTTGCCGACGCGATCGACGCGGCAGCGTTGCCCGAGGTCGCCGGCACGATCGCCGGGGACAACACGGTGTTCGTAGCCGCTCGTGACCCGCACACGGGCAGCGACCTTGCGGCGCAATTCCGTCATCACGTCGAAGGCAACACATGACCGTGAGCGCGACGCCACTCGGCATCATCCTTGGCTCGCTGCCGGTCGGCGAACGTGTCGGCATTGCGTTCTCGGGTGGGCTTGACACGTGTTGCGCGGTCGCGTGGATGCAGGAGCACGGCGCGATCCCCTACGCGTTCACCGCCGACCTCGGCCAGCCGGACGAGCCCGACCTCGACGGCGTTCCCAATCGCGCGAGGCGCTACGGCGCCGAGGACGCCTTCGTCGTCGACTGCCGTCAAGCCCTCGCCCGCGAAGGCCTCACCGCGCTCCAGTGCGGAGCGTTCCATATTCAGACTGCGGGAAAGCGCTACTTCAACACGACGCCGCTCGGGCGAGCAGTCACCGGAACGACGCTCGTCCGCGCGATGGCCGAGCATGACGTCGACATCTGGGGCGACGGGTCGACCTACAAGGGAAACGACATCGAGCGCTTCTACCGCTACGGCCTGCTCGCGAACGAGCACCTACGCATCTACAAACCGTGGCTCGACAACGCGTTCGTCGAGGAGCTCGGCGGTCGCGCGGAGATGAGCGAGTGGCTCGCCGAGCGCGGGCTGCCGCACGGCGTCTCAACGGAGAGCGCGTACTCGACCGACGCGAACATGCTCGGCTCCACGCACGAGGCCAAGGACCTGGAGCTACTTGGCACGTCGATGAAGATCGTGCAACCGCTCATGGGGGTCGCGCACTGGGATCCCGCTGTCACGATCGGGACGGAGGTCGTGACGATCGAATTCGAGTCAGGACTGCCCGTGGCGGTGAACGGCAGCTCACTCGAAGATCCCGTCGAGCTGATCGCGGCGGCGAACGCCGTCGGGGGCCGGCACGGCCTCGGCATGTCCGATCAGATCGAGAACCGCGTGATCGAGGCAAAGAGCCGCGGCATCTACGAGGCACCGGGCATGGCGCTCCTGCACATCGCCTACGAGCGGCTCCTGAGCGCGATTCACAACGAAGCGACGCTCGAGCGCTACACCGTCGACGGTCGCAGGCTCGGAAGGCTGCTGTACGAAGGACGCTGGTTCGACGTCCAGGCGTTGATGCTGCGCGACTCGCTGCAGCGCTTCATCGCGTCGTTCGTCACCGGCGAGGTAACGATCGAGCTGCGCCGCGGCGACGACTACACGATCCTCGATACGACGGGCAACGGCGTGACGTACGACCCCGGACGCCTGAGCATGGAGCGCAGCGCAACCGCGTTTACGGCGCAGGATCGCATCGGCCAGCTGGCGGTCCAGATCAACGACATCGCCGACTCGCGCGCGATGTTGGCCAAGTTGGGCCGCCCCCTTTGACCCTGTGGGCCGCTCGCGTCTCGACGCCGCTTGCCCCCGAAGCGTGGTCGTTCCTCCGAGCCGACGATGCCGAGCTCCTTCCCTACGACCTGGAAGCGACGCTCGTGCACGCGCAGCGGTTGCATGCCGCGGGCATCCTCGACGACGAGGAACTCGCCGATGCAACCGCCAAGCTCGCGACGATCGACGACGTCGAGCCCACCGACGAGGACGTGCACAGCGCAATCGAGCGGCAGCTCGGCGAAGTCGGGCGAAAGATTCACGCAGGCCGTTCTCGGAATGACCAGGTGGCGGCCGCGTTCCGGCTCTACGTCGCCGACGCTTGCCGTGAGGCTGACGCCGCACTCGCCGCGTTCGCGCACGCCATCCTCGACCGTGCGGGCAACGAGGCGTCGACGACGATGCCCGGCTATACGCATCTGCAGCGTGCACAGCCCGTGACGCTGGGACACCATCTCCTTGCGTGGATCGAGATGCTCGAGCGCGATCGTGCCCGATTTGCGTTCGCGCGCGCGCAGGCAGAGCCGTCGCCACTCGGAGCTGCTGCGCTCGCGGGATCGACGCTGCCACTCCCAGCACCGGCGAACGCGATGCGCAACTCACTCGATGCCGTCGCCGACCGGGACTTCGCGCTCGACTACCTGTATGCCGCAGCCGTTCTCTTCGTGCACCTCTCGCGCATCGGCGAGGAGCTCGTGCTGTGGACGACGACCGAGTTCGGCTTCGCGCGGCTGCCGGAAGAAGCGGCGACAGGGTCGTCGATCATGCCGCAGAAGCTCAACCCCGATGTTGCCGAGCTCGCGCGTGGCAAGGCAGGAACGGCAATCGGCCGGCTCACGGGCCTGCTTGCAACCGTGAAATCGCTCCCACTCGCCTACGACCGCGACCTGCAGGAGGATAAGCCGCCCGTTTTTGCAGCGCGGAAGGACGTCGCCGGTGCGCTCGCCGCCCTTGGGGCACTCGTACGCGGCCTCGAGGTCGACCGAGCGCGCCTGGCGGCCGCGAGCGCGGATCCACTGCTGCTCGCCACCGACGCCGCCGAGGCGCTTGTCTCGAGCGGCGTCCCGTTTCGCGATGCGCACGAGCAGATTGCGACGCAGGTGCGTGCCGGCACCTTCGAGGCACCCGCCGCCCGCAACCGGCTCGGCGATGTCGCGGCCGCCGTCCGAGCCGCTGTGGTGCGCTGGTCATGACGACGCCGTTGCAGGTCTCACTCGCGGGGCGCGACCTTTTGCGTATCTCGGATCTCGCTCCGGTTGAGGCCGAGGCGATCCTCGATCTCGCGGTCGCGCTTCGCCTCGAGCCGAAGCAACGGTTGCTTCCGGGCGTCACGCTCGGCCTCTACTTCGCCAAGCATTCGACCCGCACGCGCGTTTCGTTCTGCGCCGGGATGAACCAACTCGGCGGCGGAGCGGTTCACCTGGCGCCGGAGGAGCTGCAACTCTCGCGCGGCGAGTCGCTTCCCGACACTGCGCGCGCGCTGTCGCGGTACCTCGATGTGCTCGCGGTACGCACGCACGACCACTCGGAGCTCGAGGAGTGGGCCGAATGGGCGACGATTCCCGTGATCAACGCGCTCACCGCGGACGAACATCCCTGCCAAGCGCTCGCGGACGCCCTCACGATTCGCGACCGGCTCGGCTCCCTCCAGGGCGTACGCGTCGCGTGGGTCGGCGACGGAACGAACGTCTGCACGTCACTGGCAGCGCTCGGGATGCTCCTTGGCTACGAGGTGATCGCAGCGTGCCCGCCGGGATACGAGCCCGCCGCCGAGGTGACCCTCGTACGTGATCCACGAGACGCCGTACGCGGCGCCGATGTCGTTGTCACCGACACGTGGCTCAGCATGGGGCAAGAAGCGGAGGCCGAAGAACGGCCGCGCGACCTCGAGCCGTACCGCATCGACGCGCGACTGCTTGCTCTGGCCGCGCCCGAAGCGTTCGTCTTGCACTGCCTGCCCGCGCATCCGGGCGAGGAGATCACCGCGGACGTCCTCTACGGCTCGCGCTCGGCAATCTGGGACGAAGCGGAGAACCGCCTGCACGTCCAGAAAGCGCTGCTGGCGCTGCTGCTCGGCGTCTGAGCGCTCGCGACACGACGCCGACGACGAGCAAGAGGCCGTCGAGGAGAGGCGGCCCGATCCGGTCGCACAGCCGTCCCATCGCCACCCGCATCGCCGCGTGGGTCAGGAAGAGGCCGTGCTGAACAGCCCGACGACACCGAGCTCGATGCCGTACGCGATGCGACTCGCGACGGCGCCGACGTTGAAGCCCGGCGTGAACGCCAGCGCCAAACCGCCGATCGCCGCGCAAGCACGCACGCTTCGCAGCCGAGCCTAGCCAGTCGTCAATAACCAAGGTCATGGCCCGCTTGCTCAAGCGATCGAGCAGACGCCGGCATCCCGCCGGGGCGGCACTCACGCCGGTGCCTTTCGTACTGGTGCCTGGCACCGGCACCGTTCGACCTTCGCCCACGATCATGCCGACGCCAGCATCGTTCGGCTAGGGCTGTGCACGGATCGTCACACTCCCGCAACGGTGCCTGGCACCGAAGTGCGAGGGCACCGAAGTGCGGCCGCTTCCGAGCGGACGACTTGCCGTCAGAGGCTTGCTCGTCTGCGCCGGCGATACGCGCGGGTCTTCGTCCGGTTGCCGCAGAGCTGCATCGAGCACCACGTGGCCGACCGGTTCGGTGAGTTGTCGTAGAACGACCAGTGACAGTTTCGACAGGCCTTCAGACGGCCCCACGTGCCGGCGAGCATCGCCGCGAACGCGACGGCGACGATCCCGTCGAGTGCGCCCGGCCCAGACTCGATCCGCACGGTGCGCTCCGCATCGAGCCGCAGCACGAGGCGCGCTGCTGACGCATTCACCACGTTCAGAGCCTCCTCGGAGAGTGGAACGCCGTTGTTTGCAAGAACGAGCCCGCGCAGTGCGTCACGCAACGCGCGCGCCCGCTCGAGCTCGTCGCCCGCTCCGCGCTCGGCGAGCCACTCAGGCAGCCAATCGACGCCGTTCTCGACGTCGGCGCTGTTCACGTAGAGCTGCACCTGTCGCAGAGGCTCGGGCGCGGCGTTCGGGACGTCGTAGCGAGGGCTCACGGTTGCCCGACAGTCTAAACACCAGTAGGGTGCGACTACCGGTGTCGACGTTCCTTCGCCGCTTCGCATTCCCGCTGCGCCTCGTCGGCGCGCGGCTCCGCGGCGGCGGCGAGCGCCTCGCCCTGATCGCCGTGGGAGTGGTCGCAGGCGCCGCCTGCCTCGCCGCCGTCCTCGCCGGGAGACTCGTCATGCAGGATCGGGCCCTCGCGCAGGCCACGGCGCAACTCGCCCCTGCCGACCGCATCGTGCAGGTGACGTGGAGCGGAGCCGTCTCCGGGACGTGGCGTGCGCAGGATCGCTTCGTCGCGCCCCGGCTCCAGGCGATCGACGGACGGCCTCCCGCGGCGGCGATGCTGTTCCGCGAAGCGTCGATCCAGGGGCGACTCGTGAACCTGAGGGCCGCAAACGACCTCGGGCGCTACGTGCGACTGCTCTCGGGGCGCCTGCCCGCCGTCTGCGTGCCGGCTCATTGCGAGGTGCTCCGCCTGAAAGGCGCTGGGCCGATCCCATCGACGCGGGCGCTGCACCTGATTCAGGTCGGCCGGGCGATCCTGAAGCCCGACACGCCGTTCGCCTCGTTCGTGCTCCCTGCCGCGCCGACCGCCGAGATCGCGCAGGCGGTGCGATACCACACGCCCCAGCCCTCACCGGTGGTGCTCGCAAACGGCGTCGACGGCCTGTCACAGACAAAGGAACTCGAGACGTTCTACCGCTCCTATGGCTGGTTCGCGCCGATCGCCGGCGGCAATGTCCACCCGTGGGCGATCGACGATTTCGCGCGCAGGGTCCAGCGCCTCACGGCGCAAGTCGAGGCGAACTCAGACGCCTACCAGGTGACCGCGCCGACCGAGGCACTCGCGAACGCCGGCACCTCGGCGAAGGTGGGGGCGCGGCGGCTGCTGCTGCTCGGCGGCGAGGGAGCGGCGCTCCTGATCGCGTTCACGATCCTGGCCGCTGGTGCACTCCGACGCGACGTCGGCGATGCACGTCGCCGCCTCACCTGGTTCGGAGCCGGTCGCTGGCAGGTCGAGCTCTTCACTCTCGGCGAGTGCACGGCGCTCGCCACCGTCGGGACCGCGGTGGGCTGGGCGGCCGGCGGCGCGGTGGCGTCGGCGATCGCACAACGCGCCGGCTCGCCGGCCTGGGAGGTCGACTCGCACGCCCTCCTCGACGGACGCGGCATCACAGCGGCGCTCGGCGTCGCCATCGTCGCCGGCCTGCTGCTCTACGCGACGGTGCGAGCACCGGCGGCGCAGATCGGGCGGCTCGCTCTGACACCGCTCGATGTCGCGGCCCTCGGAACGGTCGCGACCGTCCTCGTCGGCTGGACACGCGGCTCGGTCGATGCAGGTCACCTGGCACGTGGCGGGACGGGGGCGTTTCTGCTGCTCGTGCCGGGCCTGATCGTCTTCGCGGCGGCAGTCGCCGCCGCCCGCGTGCTGACGCCCGCGCTGCGCGCGCTCGGGACCGTCGGCCGGCGCGGCCCGATCTCACTGCGCCTCGCCTCCGCGTCGCTCGCGCGGAACCCCGGGCATGCGGCGGTCGCGGCCACCTTCCTCGTCGCGAGCCTCGGGCTCGCCCTCTTCGCTGTGGCGTACCGCTCGACCCTGGAACGCGGCCAGCACGACGAGGCGTCGTATGCGGTGCCAGCCTCCTTCGTTCTCTCGGAAGACCTCTCGCAACTCGTCCCGGTGCTGCACGGGGCACCACGGTCGTCCTACCCGGTCGCGCCGACCCGTGTGCTGCGACTCTCGGGCAACGTCCCATCGGGTGCGACGTTCACCCTCCTCGCGCTTCCCGCCCGCCGGCTCGCGACGGTGGGCGGCTGGCGCGCGGACTTCTCCGCCCGGTCGCTCCGCATGCTCGGATCGACGATCGCTCCGCACCGTGACACCGCACTGCGCGTCGATCCATTGCCGGTGGGCCGACGGTTCACGATGACCGCGTCGGCGCGCGGCGACGATGTCGTCGTCCGTGGGATCTTCCGGTCACCGCTCGGCGACTACCAGAGCGTGCCGCTCGGGCACACGAACGGCCACGCGACGGTGCAGTTGCGCGGGCGCATCCCGTTCACGCACGCCTCGCTCGCGCAGATCGAGTTGGACATCCAAAACAGCGGGCGCCTGACCGCGAACGGCGGCACCGGCCTTCAGCCGAGCGCCAAAGGGGTCGTCATCTTCGGTCCGCCCCGCGTCGACGGCCACCCGGTCGCGCAGGCGTTCCGCAACTGGATCGGAACGGGCGGCGTGAGCGGGACGTCCGCGACACTCGGCTACGTGCTCACGCCCGATCGCACGGGCCGGTTCCGGCCGGCGCAGCCGACCGACGGCCTGGTGCTGCCCGTCCTCGCGACGCCGGCGGTCGCCGGCCAGGCGGGGCCACACGGGATCATTCCGCTCCAGATCGAGGGCGAACAGGTCGCAGGCCGCATCGTCGGCGAGGTCTCCCGCTTCCCATCGGTCGTCGGCGAAGCGGTCGTCGCCGACGGCGTGACGGCCGCCGCCCTCCTCGATACGCGCGCGCCCGGCCTCGGTACGACCGACGAGCTGTGGCTGAACGTCCCGCCCGGACGCGACGGCCCGACCGCCCGCCTGCTTGCCACCGCGCCGTTCACCCAGCTCACCGTGCAGTCCCGCACTGCAACGCTCGCGCGGCTGCAGCAGGACCCTCTTGGTCGAGGCGCGCTCATCACCCTTGCCGGGACGGCGGCCGTCGCGTTGCTGCTCGCGCTCCTCGGGTTGCTGCTCTCCGTCGTCGCCGACGTGCGCGACGACCGGGGCGAGTTGTTCGATCTCGAGGCTCAGGGCGCCGCGCCGTCGACGATTCGCGCGCACCTGCGCCTGCGGGCACTGCTCGTTGCCGCCTTCGGCATCGCCGGTGGGCTTGTTCTGGGGGCGATTCTGTCGGCACTCGTGATCGCACTCGTGTCTGTGACCGCAGGCGCCGCGGTTCCCGAGCCGCCACTTCGACTCGCGCTCGACCTGCCGCTGCTCGCGGCGGCGGCGGCCGGCTATCTGCTCGCCGCCGCCGCACTCGTGGGCTACGCGACGCGCACGCGCGGCCAGGTACCGGCACGCGCAGCCGAGGTGGCGCCATGATCGCAATCGAGCTGAAGGACGTCTTCCGGGTGCACGCGACTGCGGAGGGAGACGCGGCTGCTCTGCAAGGGCTCTCGCTGCATGTCGGCGACGGCGAGGTGCTGACCGTGCTCGGGCCGAGTGGCTCGGGCAAGTCGACGCTGCTGCGAATCCTCGCGGGCCTCGAGCGCCCGTCGGCGGGGGTCGTTCGCGTCTACGGCGAGGACGTCGGAAAGCTCCCGGGCCGCCGACTTGCCCAGTACCGCTCGGCGCTGCTCGGGTACGCCGACCAGCACTACGCGCGTGCACTCGCCCCGGAGCTCTGCGCACGAGAGCTCGTCGCCCTGCAGCTCGGCCTGCACGGGACCGCGCGACCGGATCGGCTGCGCCGAGCGGACGAGCTGCTCGAACGCGTCGGGCTCGCGGAGAAGCGAAACCGGCAGCCGACCCAGCTCTCCGGCGGCGAGCAACAGCGCGTCGCACTATGCGCGGCGATCGCCCACCGGCCGCGGCTCTTCCTCGCCGACGAGCCGACCGGCGAGCTGGACTCAGCGACGGCCGATCAGGTGTACGCGATGCTCTCTGAGCTCGTCCGCGAAGAAGGATGCACGACCGTGATCGTCAGCCACGACCCGGCCTCGACGCGCATCGCAGACCGCATCGTGCGCATCCGCGACGGCCGCGTCTCCGAGGAGTGGGGCCGCGACGACGATCAGGGCGACACGATTGTCGTCGGCCGCGGCGGCTGGCTCCGACTCCCCGAAGAGCTGCTGCTGCGCGCGGGGATCGGCGCAAAGGCGACGGCGCGCTTCGAGGACGGAGGGGTCGTGGTGACACCCGCCGCCGGGGCGCGAAACGAGCCGGTGCAGGAATCCGAAAGCGATGCGGTTGCGCCGGCGGCGGAGGGGATCGTCGTTGCGGACGCGCGCGGCGTCGTGCGCCGGTACGGAGAGACCGTCGCGCTCCGATCGACCGACGCGACCTTTCGCGCGGGCTGCCTGCACGCAGTGACCGGGCCTTCGGGCTCGGGGAAGACAACTTTCCTGCATCTGCTCGCAGGACTCGAGCTGCCAGACGAAGGCTTGGTGACAGTCGGAGGCATCGACTTCGCGGCGCTCGACCGCGCCGGCCGCGCGGCGCTTCGCCGGGAGCGGATCGCCTATGTCGGACAGCAAGCCGGGCTCGTGCCGCATCTGTCCGCGCTCGAGAACGTCGAGCTCGTCCTGGCGCTTCGCGGCGAGGCAGACGGCCGCGGAGCAGCCCTTGCTGCGCTCGATGCCGTCGGCCTGTCGGAGCGCGCGACCCAGCGCGTCGCACGGCTGTCGCAGGGCGAGCGCGCACGAGTCGCGATTGCGCGGGCCGCTGCTTCCAGGCCGTCACTGCTTCTCGCTGATGAGCCGACCTCGCGGCTCGATGGCGCAAACGCGATTGCGGTCGCGATCTTGCTCGGTCGTCTCGCCCGCGAAACGGGTGCCGCAGTCGTCTGCGCGACCCACGATCCGCTCGTCATCGAGCAGGCCGACAGCCAACTGTCGCTCTGACCGTTGCTCCCCCATTCGGGGGAAGGGCGATCCCTCTGCCCGCGCCGATTCTGACTGAAGGAAACTGCAGTGGCCACACTCGACCTTCGCCAATCAACGATCTTCTCGCGCTTGCGGGGCCTCCTCGAGGTCACACGTCTCGTGCGGACCGGCGACGAGCTCCCCGCCCTCCTCGCTGCGATCGCGCGCACGGCGTCGGACTCGCTCGCCTTTCGCACCGTCGTGATCAACCTCTACCGACGCGAGTGGGACGACTTCGTCGTGACCACCGTGTACGGGAGCGACGAGGCACGTGACGCGCTGCTCGGGCAGGTTCGCCAACTGTCGGACTGGGAGCCGCTCCTCGACGAGCGTTTCCTCCAGCGAGGCGCCTACCTCGTTCCGTACGGGGAGTTCGACTGGAGCGAGCACCAGGCGTTCACACCCGACCTCCCGGTGAGCGACGATCCGAATGCGTGGCACCCCGACGACGCGCTCTTTGCCCCGATGCGAGCCGCCGACGGCCAGCTCGTCGGCATCCTGTCGGTCGACGAGCCGATCTCGGGCCGCAAGCCGAGCGGCGATGAGATCGACGTGCTCGTCGCCGTCTCCGAGCACGCCGCGATCGTGGTCCAGGCCGCGCAGGAGGCAGCGGGCGCACAGGCGAACCGCGAGGCGCTCGAGCGGCTGCTCGAGGTCTCGACGCGCCTCAACGAGACGCGCGACACCGAGGAGCTTCTGCGCCTCGTCTGCACGGCGATCTCGGAAGCACTGGGCTTCGACAAGGTCGCCGTCCAGCTCCTGAACGAGTCCGACGGGCTCCACAACACGGTTGCCGCAGTCGGCTTCGGCGACGGCGAGAACTTCGGCGCTTCACTCACCGCCGACGAGTTCGAGCTGATTCTCACGCCCGAGTTCGACGTGGCGGGTTGCTTCCTCCTGCCCCATGATCGCGCGCGCGAGTTGCTGCCGCAGCGCCCACCGGGATACCGCTCGCAGAACGACGGCCGCGGCCCGCACGCCTGGTGCAACGATTGGCTCTTCGTCCCGCTGACCGACCGACGCGGACGGCGCATCGGCTACATCTGGGCGGACGATCCTTCCGACCGCCTGCGCCCCGACTCCGCGCGTCTGCAGATCCTGCGTGCCTTCGCGAACCAGGCCACCACCGCGCTCGACCACGCTGCGCAGTTCGACCAGATCCAGGATGCGTACGAGCACCACCGTGCGCTGATCGACGCATCACCCGTCGCGATCGTCGACTTCGACTTCGAAGGCCGCATCCGGTCGTGGAACGCGAGCGCCGTCGAGATGTTCGGCTGGTCTCCGGAGGACGTTATCGGCAGGCTCAGCCCACTCGTTCCGGAAGACGAGGTCGCAGCCTTTCTCGCGAACCTTGCCCGGGTGCACGCCGGCGAGACCCTGCGGGACATCGACGTGCGATGGCTGCATCGTGACGGCTCGTTGATCGACGTCAACATCTCGGTCGGCCCCATCCGGAGCACGCAGGGCGAGGTGCTGGGCGCGATCTCCCTCATGATGGACGTCACCGGGCGAAAGCGGTCCGAGCGCGCGCTTGCGGCGAGTGAGGCCCGCAAGGACGCTGTCCTGCGCGCAGCACTCGACAGTGTCGTGATCGTCGACCACGGCGGGATCGTGGTCGAGGTCAACCCGGCGACCGAGGAGACGTTCGGCTGGACACGTTCCGACGCGATCGGCAAGCCGTTCCTCGAGCTCGTCGTTTCTCCCGAGCATCGCGACGACTTCGCGGGAGTGCTCGAGACGGGGACCGGCCCGTTGCTCGGCACACGCCTGGAGATCAGCGCACTTCGGTCCGATCGCCGCTCGTTCGCTGCCGAGGTCGCGATCACGCGCGTCGACGTCCCGGGCCCGATGCTCCTGGCCGTTTCGATCCGCGACGTCACGAAGCGTCGCGAGCGCGAGGAGCGCCTGAGCGAGGCCGAAGCGAAGTACCGCACGCTCGTCGAGCAGATACCGCTCGCGACGTACATCAACACGATCGGCATGCCGGTGCGCACCAGCTACATGAGCCCGCGCATCGAGTCCATGCTGGGCTTCCCGGCGTCAGACTGGCTCGCGCCGGACTTCTTCGTGAGCCGTCTCCACCCGGAGGACCGCGAGCGCGTGTTCGCAGAGGTCGAGAGAACGCATGCGACCGGCGAGCCCTTCCGGATGGAGTACCGGCTGACAGCCGCCGACGGGCGCACGGTGTGGGTGCACGACGAGACGGTCGCCGTACGTGACGACGAGTACCACGCGATCTTCCTGCAGGGCTTCCTGATCGATGTCACCGACCGGCACACCGCCGGTGAAACCGTCGATCTGCACGCGATGCGACCCCACGCGCTCCGGGCGGCGGGCTAGGCCACCGGCCCGGCCTTCCGCGCCCGCCACGTCGACCAGCCACCCTCGTACGAGCGAACTGCCCCGTTCGAGACCTCGACGATCCGGTCGGCGATGCGATCGAGGAAGTAGCGGTCGTGCGAGACGAAGATCGCGGTGCCCTCGAACCCCTCGAGGGCGCCTTCGAGCATCTCGACCGACTCGATGTCCAGATGGTTCGTCGGCTCGTCAAGAAGGAGGCAGTTCGCGCCTTCGATCATGAGCAGCAGCAGCTGGAGCCTCGTCCACTCGCCGCCGGAAAGTGTGTGCAGCGGCCGGCGAACCTGCTCGTAGTCGAAGAGGAATTTTAGCAAACGCGACACCGCCTCGCCCTCCGACATCGGGGCCGCGCTGCGAACAAGCTGGAGCGGGGTCGCCTCCGGGTCCGCCGGACGGCGGTCCTGCGCGAGACGCCCGAACCGGATCGACGGGCCGGCCTTCCGTTCGCCGTCCGTCGGTTCGAGCTCACCTGCGAGCACGCGCAGAAGCACCGATTTGCCTGCGCCGTTGTCGCCGACGACACCGACGCGCTCCCCTCGTAGCACTGTTAGGTCGACGTCGTCGAGGATCGGCCGGCCCGCAAGCTCGACACGCACCCCCGCGAGCTCGACAACCCGTTCGCCGCCGCGCACCTGAGGTCGAAGCTCGAGTGCGATCTTCCGCCGCTCGAGCACGGGCCGATCGATCTTCTCCATGCGGTCGATCTGACGCTGCTTGTTCCGCGCCTGTTTGATGTGGCGCTCGTCGACGACGCGTCTCGCCCAGTCCTCGAATCTGCGAATCGCCTCCTCGAGCCGGGCGATTTCTTTCTGTTGGGTGACGAAGGTCTGCCGCTGGCGCTGGAGCTCGAGCTCGCGGGCGACCGTGTACGCCGAGTAGTTGCCCGGCCAGAGGCGACCCTTCCCCGCCGCGAGCTCGGCGATCTGACTGACGGTCTCGTCGAGCAGGTAGCGATCGTGCGAGACGGCCACGACCGCCCCGTCGAACGAGCGCATGAGGCGTTCCATTCGCTCGCGCGCCTCGACATCGAGATGGGCCTCCGGCTCGTCGAGCAAGAGCACGTCGGGATCGCGGAGGAGGCAGGCTGCGAGCCCCACGAGCTTTCGCTCGCCGCCCGAGAGGACCCGCGTGGGCTTGGCGAGGTCGCGCTCATCGAGGCCGACATCGACGAGCAGCGCTCGCGCTCTGCCGTCGAAGCCGGGCCCTCCCGCCGCCTGCCAGCGCTCGATCAGCTCCTCCTGGCGGCGCAGCGCACGCGCCATCCGGTCGAGATCGTCACCGAAGCCGCTGAGCTGTATTTCGACGCGCTCGAGCTCGGCCTCGAGCTCGTCGATGTCCGGACGCGCTGCGCGCAGCATGTGCCGGGCGTCGCGGTCGTCGCCCTCGAGTTGCTGCGGCAGGTACGCGACGACGAGGCCACGCTGCGCGGTCAGCTCGCCCGCGTCGGGGAGCTCCTCGCCGGCGAGGATGCGCATGAGCGTCGACTTGCCGCCGCCGTTCGGGCCGATCATCCCCATGCGGGCGCCGCCCTGGACGTCGAAGTCGAGGCCGTCGAGGATCGAGCGCGAGCCGAAGCTCTTCGCGATGCCGCGCGCCTGCAGGAGTGACACGGCGTGAACTGGTGGTGCACTCAACGGAAGGGAAAGCGGAACGCGAGCTCGCCGAGGCGCCGGTAGCCCTCGATCGACGGATGGTCACCGTCCTCGTTCGTCCACTCCTCCTTCATGCGCCCGGGTCGCTCGGGGTCCTCGAGCGTGTCGTGGAACGGCAGCAAGAGCACCTCGAACGACCGGATGCGCGCGTTCAGCTCCTCGATCGCAGCCCGTTCGGCCGGCCCGCCGTTATTCCACGGCAGCACGTCGCAGACCGCGACCTCGAGCCCGCGTTCGAGACCGCGCTCGACCAAGGCCGCGAGCTGCTCCGCCGCAGGCCCGACCGCGCGACTCTGCGCGATGTCGTTGATGCCGCCCTGGACGACCAACGCGGTCGCGCCCGCCACGGCCGCGTCGAACCGCGCGGCGATCTCGTCGGTGCGCTGCCCCCAGATCCCGAAGTTGCGCAGCTCGAGGTCCGGGCGCCGGAGCGCAGCCCAGTACTGCCATTGGCCCTCCGGATCCCCGACTCGCCGCCGCGAGTCCCAGTACGGCGAGCCTTCGGTGATCGAGTCACCGAGGCAGGCGACGACGCTGCGCATCCGACCTCGCTCGCTCAGAAGAAGAACTGGCGCCAGGCGGTCCACCAGTCGTCCGCGTGCGAGGTGATCTGGCGCGACTCGGTGATCTCGACGCCGGAACGGTGTCGGTAGCGCTCGACGTGATCCGAGGTGTTGAAGTCGACGACGATCTCGCACGGCTGTCCCGGGTCGTACGGCGCGACGGCCGTGAGGTCGCGAAGCGACGCTTCGGCCGCGCTCTCGATCAGCGCTCGCGCGCGAGGCGCCGGGAACTGGCGCGCGCTGAAGCGGCCGAGCCCCTTCTTCACCGCGGCAGTAGTAAGGCCGTCGCCGAGCAGCCGGCGACCTTCGAGGCACGCCGCCTCGTCGCCCGTGACGAGCACCACCGGGCAGCCCCACGCTCCGCAGAGCGCCGCGTTGATCCCCGTCTCGCCCACCTCGACGCCGTTGAAGCGGAGGCGCCACCACGACGAGCCGCTGACGGTATGGGCAAGGACGCCGTCGCGGGTGCCCGCCATTGCGTGCATGCCGACGAAAAGCGCGGCGTCGACCCCGTCCTCGAGGTACTCGACGTACTCCGTCCACTCGTTCTGGACGACGAACTCGCACTCCGGGTCGAGCTCCTCCGGGATCAGCGAGTTGAACGTCCACCCCTCGCCCGCGCCGTGGCAGTCCATGACGACGATCTCCGTCGCGCCCGCAGCCCTCGAACCGCGTACCGCCGCGTTGATCTCGCCGGTATAGAGGCGACGACCTTCCTCGAACATCGCGTGCCCGCCCGTCACCTGCTGCCACTTGACGATGCCGGCGACACCCTCCATGTCCGAGACGATGAAGACCTTCATGACGCCAAGCTTATTGCTCCGACGACGTCGCCTCGACTGTTCCGGATCGGCGTCTCTGCGAGCTCGTCGATCCCGAGCACGTGTGCGAGCGCAGGGCCGATCGCGCGATCCGCGCCGTCTTCGGCCTTCAGCGCGACCCCGCGCCCGTCGTCGTGCGCCGCGCACAAGAGCCCCTCGGCCCCGACCTTCGCGATCCAGCCGGGCCGCAGCCGCATCAGATCAGTGTCCACGGCATCGCGCGAGCCGCCGACGAGCTCGGGTCGAGCCTGCATGGCTGAGCGAATCCGCGGCGGCGTCCCGGTCAGGCGCGCCGCGGCCGCCGCGAGAGTCGTGGCGAATGTGGGAACACCGCAGCCGTCCGTCGCCGTCCTTCCGCCACCCAGGAGCTCCGCAATCCGCAGCTGCAGCGGATGGTCGGGGGCGCGATACGGATGAAGCGGCCACTCGTTCGCCCGGCACGCCGCGAGCATTCCGGCATGCTTGCCCGAGCAGTTGTGGCCGAGCTTTCCATGGGCTCGGCCCTCCTGGGCCCCGTTCTCGAGATCGTCGACCGTCGCTCGAGCGCGCTCGAGGACGCGACGCACGGCGTCGAGCTGCTCGGGCTCGGCGCGATGTGACGAGCACGCGATGGCGATCTCCTCGTCGGCAAGGTCGTCGTAGCCCTCGACGAAGGGAATCGCCTGGATCGGCTTCAACGACGAGCGGAACAAGAACGTGACCCCGGGGTCGCCCCAGCTCTCGCCGCCGGTCGTGGCGACATGGACGCGATGCACCGCTTCGACGACATTTCCGCGAACTACCTGCACCGTGATCGCTTCCATCACGGAAACTTAGATCGTATGGAGATGCCAGAGACGCGCTCTACGCGCAGCGGAGACGTCAACATCGTTCGACGGCCCCGCGCGGGCGATTCAGACCGTCAAGGATCTCGTCGCGGAATCCGGAGTCACGTTCGAGGATCGCGGCGCGACGGAGCTGAAGGGCGTTGCGGCCGGGCGCCTGACTTGCGGATGGGTGTACTAGCCTGATCCTGTGCCCGAGTTGCCCGAGGTCGAAGCCTGGCGGCGTCAGCTCGACCCGCTCGTCCGGCGATTTCCGATCGAGAAGGCCGGGCCGGCGCACATCGCGACGCTGAAGACGTTCGACCCACCGATCTCGGCGCTCGACGGCGAGGGCTTCCGCGGCGTCGAGCGTCGCGCGAAGCGCTTTCTCCTGCCGACCGACGACGACGAGCTCGTGCTGATGGTGCATCTGATGAGCGCCGGACGGCTGAAGTACGTCGCCGCCGCCGCGAAGGGAGCGAAGACGCCGATGTTCCGCGTTCGCTTCGCCGACGGCGGCGAGTTGCAGCTGACGGAGGCCGGCTCGAAAAAGCGGGCCGGCGTGTGGCTGCTGCGGCCGGAGGCCGTGCGCGAGGAGCTCGCGCATCTCGGCCCCGAGGCCGACTCGCTCTCGACGGAGGCTGTCGAGCGCATCCTCGCGTCGGACTCGCGCCGCCTGCACTCGCTGCTGCGCGACCAGCGGCTCATCGCCGGGATCGGCCGCGCGTGGGCCAACGAGATCCTCTGGTCGGCACGACTGTCGCCCTACCAGCTCTCGATGCAGGTCGACGGCGAGCAGACCGAGCGGCTCGCAACGGCGATCCACGACGAATTGGCGCGCGGGCTCGAGCTCCGGCTCGAAGGCGCGGCGGACAACAAGGTCTACCGCGTTCACAACCGTCTCGGCGAGCCCTGCGCGCGCTGCGGCACGCCGCTCGCGCGCGTCGACTTCGAGGAGCACACGATCTTCTACTGTCCTTCATGCCAGACAGGCGGCCGTCTGCTGAAAGACCGGCGGCTCTCGAGGCTCCTGAAGTAAGCCCGTCCTCCGGCCCGACTAGGGTCCTCGACCGTGATCAGGACCCAGCCCCACTCCGGTGGATGGCTCGAAGTCGTCTGCGGCCCGATGTTCTGCGGGAAGAGCGAGGAGTTGATCCGCCGCCTGCGCCGCGCCGAGATCGCCGGGCAGCGTGCGCTCGTCGTGAAGCCGCAGATCGACGACCGGTACGACGTCGGTCATGTCGTCTCGCATGCGGGCGCCAAGATGCGAGCGGTCACCGCGCAGTCGAGCGGCGAGGTGCGCCGGCTCGCACGCGGGTACGACGCGATCGGGATCGACGAGGTGCAGTTCTTCGACGAGGGGATCGTGGAGGCGATCGGCGAGCTCGTCGACGAAGGTGCCCGAGTGATCGCGGCGGGTCTAGCGCAGGACTTTCGCGGACTGCCCTTCGGCGCGATGCCGACACTCCTCTGCATCGCGGAGTTCGTCGACAAGCTCGAGGCCGTCTGCCACCGGTGCGGCGGCCCTGCGACGATGACGCAGCGGCTCGTCGACGGAAGTCCCGCGCCGTTCGGCGGCGAGACGATCCAGGTCGGCGCGCTCGACTCGTACGAAGCACGTTGTAGGGCCTGCCACGCGGTGGGCGAGGACGTTCGCCGGTCCGCCACGGGCTGAGCCCAGGCCGAGCGGCTTTCTCACGGCGGTCACGTGCTACTGCGTCGGGTTGTCGAGCACGTAGTGCGTGTCCGCGGCCCAGATCCCGACCTTGCCGTCTTCGGGGTACTCAACGATGCCGAACTCGTTCTTCGTGGAGAAGATCCCTACGCGGGCAGGCTGCTCGCTTGCATTCCGCACGTGATGAGCGCCGGCACGGCCGGCCAGGAAGCAGATGACGTCGCCGGGATCGAGCACACGCTCACCTTCCGGGGTGCGAATCGTGGGCCGGCCCGCGAGGGTGATCAGCCACTCCTCGTCGGTCCACTCGAAGTGGTAGGGCCCGATCGCCTCGCCGGGAGGAAGGTCATAGACGCTCATGCCGAGTCGCGCTGCCCCGAGCTTCGGTCCGATGCGCGCCGCGCGGCAGCGGTAGCCGGGCGCTTCCGGCGGTCCCTCGTCCGTCTCATCGCCGAAGAGGTTGAACGTCTCCATCGCGAAAGAGTAATGCCTGCTCGGGCGGCTCGGAGAGTGCCGTCGGGAAAGGGAGCTTTGTGCGCAACAGTTGCAGGTGTAGGTTCGCCCGTGCGCCCCGAAGCGGCGCCGCCGTCACGTTCAGCGAGGAGGAGAAGCGATGCTCTTTCATGTGACCTGGGAAATCGTCGATCCAAGCGAAGAGGACGAGCGGAGATCACTCGCCGTCTTCTCGAAGTGGCAGCCGCCGGCCGGTGCGGAGTTCCAGGGGTTCTATGGCTTCGCAGACGGAACCGGTGGCGTCGCGATCATCTAGGCCGACAGTGCGGCCACACTCGCCCGCACGACTGCACCGTGGACACCGTGGTTGCGTTTCACGACGACGCCGATCGTCCCGATCGAGGAGTCGACCGGCATCGCAGGAGAGGCGGTCGCGTTCCGCGACTCCGTCAGTTAGGGGGCGACGCCCGGAGTCTTGCCCGTCGGCCGCAACCCGTCGCATAGCATCGACCCGCGATGGCCGCGACCGACGGACAAACCCTCCCGTTCGCCTGGTACTCGAGCGAGGAGACGCTGCGCCGTGAGCGGGCGCGCATCTTCGCGCGTTCGTGGCAGTACGGCGGGCGCGCCGAGCAGGTCGCCGAGCCCGGATCGTTTCTCGCGACCGACGCAGGCGGGGTGCCACTGCTCGTGGCGCGGGACAGGGACGGTGTACTCCGTGCGTTCCTGAACGTCTGCCGCCATCGTGGCGCGGTGCTGACCGAGGGCTGCGGGACGCGCGAGACGATCCAGTGCCACTACCACGCGTGGACGTACGACCTCGACGGATCGCTGCGTGCCGCTCCCCGCTCCGACCGCGAGCCGAGGTTCGACCGGAACGACTGGTCGCTCATCCCGGCGAGCGTCGAGACCTGGGGCCCGTTCCTGTTCGTCAACCCGGATCCGGACGCCGTGCCGCTCGCGGAGCACCTCGGCAATCTCCCCGAGATCCTCGCTCGCGACCTCGACCTGGACGGCATCGCGTTCCACTCGCGCGTCGAGTTCGGCGCGAACGCGAACTGGAAGATCGTCGTCGAGAACTTCCTCGAGTGCTACCACTGCGCGACCGCGCACCCGAGCTTCAGCGCGCAGGTCGACGTGCACCCGGACCGCTACAAGCTGGAGGCGCACGAGACGTTCAGCGCGCAGTTTTGCTCGGCGAAGAAGACCGGCGAGCACGGGCAGTTCCACCTCGTCTACCCGAACACGAGCATCAACGTGTTCCCCGGCCCACCGAACCTCTCGATCGGGCCGGTGAGCCCGAACGGGCCAGACCGCTCCGAGCGTTACCTCGATTATTTCTTCGCTCCGGGAATCGACGACGAGTGGCTCGAGGATTTCTTCGCGTTCGATGATCAGGTGGGCAAGGAGGACACCGTGCTCGTCGAATCGGTGCACCGTGGTATGGCGAGCGGCATGCTCGACCAGGGACGACTGCTCCTCAACTCCGAGCCTTTGCTCGCCGCCTTCCAGGGGTGGCTGGCCACGCGCCTAGCCGCGGATTAACCGCGCAGGAGCGGGCGGGCGAGGCAGCCCGGCCCGCCGTCGCCTTTCGAGAGCTCCGCGCCCTCGTAGGTCAGGACCTCGACGCCCTGCTGCTCGAGCCGCCGCGCAGTCTCGCGATTCCGCTCGAGCGCGACCACGACGCCCGGCTCGAGTGCAAGCACATTCGGCCCCATCGACTCGAACTCGCCGTCGGGAACCTCGACGATTCGAACCTCGCGCTCGCGTAGAAGCTCGACGAGACGCACCGGGGCGAGCGGCAGGTACACCGCCGCAAGATCCGGCGCGACGAGGTTGACGAGCGACAGGAGGTGCATCACCTCCGCAGGGCCGTGGTGGTGCGGCAGGTCGAACTCGATCACCTCCACGCCTGGAAGCGCCGCCCGGAGCGCCGCGACGCCTTCGGCGTTCGTGCGATACCCACGTCCCGCGAGCAGTGTTCGCTCATCCAGCCAGAGGAGGTCGCCCCCTTCGGCGGTCGCCTCACCCGCAAGCGTCGTCACGACCGGGATCCCGAGCTCGGCCATGTCGCTCGCGCTCGCCGGCATCTCGAGCCTGCGCAACTCCTTCCCCAGGCGCAAGACGATCGCGCCCTCGTGCGAAACAAGGAGCGGGTCGAACGCGTAGATCGCGTCGAGATCCCCTGCGACGGGCCCGCCGAAGACGACCTCAGCGCCTCTCGAGGCCAGCAACTCCCCGAGCGCATCCAGTTCCTGCACGAGCCCACGGAAGCTCGGCTCGGACCGCCACCCATATTCGCGCCAGCGGCTGCACGCTTCTTCCTCCGGTCGTCGCAGAAGGACGCGGCGCAACGTCGCCGTCATGCTCTGACCGCCGTAGCGCGGTTCCGACGGCAGGCCCGGCTTCATCGCGCCGACTCTATCCGTGAGCGACTCCGCGGGGTAGATTTGCGCGACATGCCAAAGCTCGTTCAAGGAGGGTCGCTGTGAAGAAACATCTGACGCTCGCAGTCGTCATCGGTCTGGCTGTGACGGCAGCGGCCTTCGCCGCGCCGTCCGCCGCCCCGACGATGCACGCGAACATGCTCACCGTCGGGTTCGACGTACCGGCCGCGGGCTTCTGGAACGGCAGGGTGACCGGTACGACGATCAAGAACCCGTCGGGCTTCGAATACTCGCTCTCGCAGGCTGTCGCGAAGCAACTCGGGATTAGCAACGTCGTCTACATGCGCGCACCGTTCGGCGGGCTGTTCTCGCCGGCGCCGAAGAAGTACGACTTCGCAATGGAGGAAGTCACGATCACGGCGGAGCGCGCGAAGGTCGTGTCGTTCTCCTCGCCCTATTTCGACGCCAACCAGGGTGTCCTGATCCGCAAAGGTCTCCCGAAGCCCACGTCGATCGCCGCGCTGAAGAAGCTCCAGACGTGCGCCCAGGCCGACACGACCGGCCTGGCCTACCTCCAGCACACACTCAGGCCCTCGAAGCGCCCACTCGTCTACAACGCGTCCTCGAGCGCCGCCTTCGACGCGGTCGAGGCAGGGAAGTGCGACGCGCTTGTGCTCGACGTTCCGATCGTGGTCGCGCAGAGTCAGAAGAAGAAGGGCGCCTACGGCGGCGTCGTCGGGCAGATCATCACGCACGAAGGGTACGGCGCGGTCATGGACAAGGGCAGCAAGCTGAAGCCGTTCATCGACAAGGCGATCAAGAACCTTCGGGCGAACGGGACGATCGGCCGCCTGCAGAGGAAGTGGTTGCCCTTCACCCGGGTGGCCGTCCTGAAGTAGCGCGCAAGCTCGAGCGGCGGAGGTCGAGATGGGCCGGTTCCTGCATGCATTCTTCAGCCCACTCGGCCTCCGCCGAGCAGTCCCGCAGGTCTGGGACGGCTTCCAGACCAACATCAAGCTGATGATCGTGGCCGAGGTGCTAGTCCTCGTCCTTGCGCTGCTGATCGCGATCGTGCGCGGCCTGCCGGGGCGGGCGACCTTGCCACTGCGCGTGCTCGCCATCGTCTACACCGACTTCTTCCGCGGCACACCGCTGATCCTCGTCGCCTACGTCGCGGCACTCGGTCTGCCGTCGCTCCGGCTGGCGGTCGTCTCCGACCAGTCGCTTTTCGTCTACGGCGTGCTCTCGCTCACACTCGTCTACACGGCGTACGTGACGGAGGTCTACCGGGCGGGGATCGAGTCGGTTCATCCGAGCCAGCGAATGGCCGCGCGGTCGCTCGGGCTCACCTACGCGCAGTCGTTGCGTTACGTGATCCTGCCGCAGGCGATTCGGCGCGTCGTTCCGCCGCTTCTGAACGACTTCATCGGCCTGCAGAAGGACACGGCGATCATCACGGTCGTGGGTGTCACCGAGGCACTCGCGCAGGCCGGCTTCTACTCGAACGACTTCTTCTCGTACGCCGGCTACATGGTCGCCGCGGCGTTCTTCGTGATCCTCACGATCCCGTTCGCCCGCTTCACCGACAATCTGATCAAGCAGCGCGAACGACGCGAACGGGCGCAACTCGGGTGAGTACGCAGGAGCACTTCGTCACCCTTGGCGGTGTCAGCAAGCGCTTCGGCGAGAATGAGGTCCTGCACGAGGTCGACCTCACGGTCGACTTGCACCAGGTCGTCTGCCTGATCGGAGCGTCGGGATCGGGCAAATCGACCCTCCTCCGCTGCCTCAACCTGCTCGAGACCGTCGACGCAGGCACGATCGAGATCGACGGGCAAACGATCACCAACGGGGCCGTCGATGTGAACGCATTGCGCCGGAAGATCGGCATCGTCTTCCAGGCGTTCAACCTGTTCCCCCACCTGACGGTGCTGCAGAACATCACGCTCGCCCCTCGCAAGGCGCGAGGCCTCTCGAAGCGGCAGGCTGACGGCGAGGCCCGCGAGCTGCTTCGCCGCATCGGGCTCGTCGACAAGGCGAACGAGTTTCCCGACCGCTTGTCGGGAGGACAGCAGCAACGCGTGGCGATCGTCCGCGCCCTCGCGATGGAGCCGAAGCTGATGCTGCTCGACGAGATCACGAGCGCGCTCGATCCGCAACTCGTGAGCGAGGTGCTGAATCTCGTACGCGAGCTCGCCGACTTCGGCATGACGATGATTCTCGCGACGCACGAAATGTCGTTCGCCAACGAGGTCGCCGACAAAGTGTGCTTCCTCGATGGCGGGGTGATCTGCGAAGAGGGAACGCCGAGCGAGATCTTCAGCGCGCCGAAGGAACAGAGAACGCGCGAGTTCCTCGGCCGCATCGTCGAAGCGGGACGGTTCTGAGGTGCGCAGGTTCGGGTCTGCACCGAAGTCACCACTCGCCGTCGCGGGCATTCTCGCCACGCCACTGTTTTTCGTCGCGCTGATGGCCGTGTCACTCGCCGTCGAGAAGCCGTCAGTGCGCCACTCGCTGCAACACGGCAAGCAGTTGGCTCAGGTGGGCGATCCGGCCGGGAGAACGGAGCTGGCGATCTGGCTCCTCGCGTTCGCACCGGCGGTCGCGCTCGTGCTGGTCGGCGCGGGCGCGATGTTGATCGGCCGACTGGGCAGCATCGTTTCATCGCTCGGCGCGGTCGCGCTGACGGTCGCACTCCTCATCCCGCTCGACGGCTGGGAGACGCGCCACGCGACACGCTTCCCGGTTGGGGTCGATCTCATCTCGCCGTCGGCCGGGTCGGGCGACATCTATCTGCGGGGCGAGTGGGAGAGGAGCGCGCGCCGGACGGCGGAGCAGCTTGGCCTGGCGACGATCGTTCTCGCCGTCATCGCGATCGCCGTCTCACTGTTCCTCGAAGTGCGTCGGCGACGAGGTGTTGTCCCGCCGTTACCGCCACCGCCCCCCGCGATCGCGTCGGCGCGTCCCGGCAGCGCCGCGTACTAGAGCCGCACGCGCAGCTTCTCGCCGTCGAGCTCGAGCGAACCGCCCAGCTCCTCGATCGTCAGCCTTGCGACAACCGAGCCGAGATCGCGGACGTCTTCGGCGAATACGACCAGAGCCGCGGCCGCGGTCACGGGCGTGAGCTCGAGCACGCGGCCCTCGACCCGCCAGCGCGCCCGCTCGACCGGGCCGTGCCGAACCGCAGCGATCGCCAGCGCGTCCAACGCGCGTGCCACGGTCTCGACGGCGGTCTCGATCGTCTCGCCGCGCCCAGTCGTCTCGATGCGCTCGTCGTCCGACGCGGCGAGCTCGAGCGTGTCGACCTCTCGCAGCGCCGGCTCCCAGCGATTGGCTTCGATCCTCGCCGCGGCACCGAGCTCGTCGAGCATCCCCGTCATCTGCTCGGACGCCTCCTCGATCATCCCCAGAAACCGCGCCGTGCGGTCGTCGAGACCATCGCCCCGCGCCAGGGTTCGCGCGAAGCCGTAGATCGTCGCAAGCGGAGTGCGCAAGTCGTGGCACGCGAGCGAGACGAGGCGTGGGAAACGGTCGGCGTCCATGGCGCTGTACCGTTCTACCCGATGGCGGAGACTCGGAACAGGCCGGTCGTCGATCTGCAGGCATCGGCGCCCAGTGTGCGCGTCGGGCTCACTCGTGTGGGAGTGACGGGCGTGCAGAAGGCGATTCGCATCCGACACGAAGGCCACGAGAAGACCTTCGCTGCCGAGGTCTCCTGCACTGTCGACCTCGACCCGGGCCTCAAGGGCGTCCACATGTCGCGCTTTCCGGAGATTTTCGGAGAGGCGATCGACGCGGTTGTGATCGGCGAGGCCTTCCTCGTCGAAACCCTCGCGGAGCACATCGCAACCCAGATCGTCGAACGACAGCACGCGCTTCGCGCCGAGGTGCGGATCGAGGCGCAGTACCCGCTCGAGCGCCGGACGCCGGTCACGGGCCTCGCCACGCAGGAGATCGCAACCCTCATCGGCATCGCCGCCGCGTCCCCCGAGCGTGTTCGCCGCGTCGTCGGCGTCGAGGCGTGGGGCATCAACGCCTGCCCGTGCGCGCAAGGGCTCGTACGAGACGCCGCGACCGAGCGCCTGCTCGAAGCCGGTTTCGCCGACGGAGACGTGAACCGCATCCTGGAGCTCGTTCCACTCGCGACTCATAACCAGCGCGGTCAGGGAACGCTGCTCGTCGGAACGAACGCGCGGATCAACGCCGAGCATCTCGTCGAGATCGTCGAACGCTCGATGAGCTCGCCGGTGTACGAGCTCTTGAAGCGCCCGGACGAGCTGTTCGTCGTCGAGCACGCGCATCTCCAGCCTCGGTTCGTGGAGGACTCAGTCCGTCACGCGCTCAAGTCGACGCTCGACCGCTACCCCGAGCTCGGCGACGACGACTACCTCTCCTCACGGCAGCTGAACCTCGAGACGATCCATCGCCACGATGTGGTCGCCGAGCGCACCGGCACGGTCGGCCAGTTGCGTCACGAGCTCGCCGGTGATGCGGTTGGCGCGCACGTGGAGCTGCGCGACTGGCTCACAGCGGCCTAGTCGAGGGAACTACGCGCGCGCTGTTCGGCGGAGCTTGAACCGGCTCTCGGTGCCCGCGCGCAAGCGGCGCAGATTGGCACGGTGCAGAAAGCCGATCGCGCCGGCCGCAGCCACGCCGAAGACGATCACCGAGCTCGGGTAGCCGTAAAGGGCCGCCGTCACCGGCAGCGCGATCCCGGCGACGATCGAGGCGAGTGATGCATAGCGAAACGTCAAGAAGACGAAGAGCCAGATAACCCCGGCGGTGAGGGCGACCCAGATCGCAACACCGAAGAACACCCCGCCGCAAGTCGCAACCATCTTTCCGCCCTTCGCGAAGCGCAGGAAGATTGGCCGCCAATGTCCGAGCATCGCAGCCGCGCCTGCGCAGATGCCCGAAAGATGGTGTGGGCTGACGAACAGCATCCCGAGGAACGCCGGCACGAAGCCCTTGAGCACGTCGAGCAGGACCACCGGCACACCGAGCCAGCGGCCGTAGGTCCGCCAGACATTGGTCGCACCGATGTTGCCGGAGCCCACACGGCGAATGTCTTCGTGCCTGACGATCCGCACGAGCCAGTACCCCCACGGGCACGAACCGAGCAGGTAGCCGAGCACGAGCAGGGCGGCGAATGTCATCCGCGGTTCAGCTTAGAGGAGCGGCCCGACCTACTTCCGGATGCCGTAGCGCTGCACCCAGTCGTTCACGACGTCGTAGTCGAGGTTCGAGAAGAACGCCTCGATGTAGCCGGCTCGATCAGTGCCGAAATCGATGAAGTACGCATGTTCGTAGACGTCGAGCGCCACGAGTGGCGTGGCGTTCCATACCGCGAACGTGTTCTGCGCGTCGCCGATGTAGTTGAAGAGTCGCCCCTCGTCCCAGTCGTACGCCGTCCACGCCCAGCCTCGGCCGGCGAGGCCCGTCGCCTTCAGGTCGGCCTTCCAGTTCGCCGCGGTGCCGAAGTCGCGCTTCACGAGGTCTCCGAAGACGCCGCTCGGCTCGCCACCGTGTCCGCCGAGGTGCTCGAAGTAGACCTCGTGGTTCTTGATGCCGCCGATCGCGAAGGTCAGATCGACTTTCAACGCGCGGAGCTCCGAGTACACCTGGTTTGCGCTACCGAGGTCGACGCTGTCGAGCGAGGCCAGGATCTCGTTCCGCTTGTTCACGTATCCCTGGTAGAGCTTGTAGTGAGCCTCGATCGTCTCGCGCGAAATGCCGTCGAGCTCGTAGAGCGCCGGCTTCAGCTCGCGGGCGGTGATCTCGTCGTGGTTATAGGCAAGCGCCATGTCTCTCCTCACTACATCGCAAAAGGTGCAAACGGAACGGGTGCGGCGCGGAGCATATCCTCCCGGAAGAGATCCGAACCGAAGGAGACGCCATGCCATACGAGCTTCCCCCGCTTCCCTACGACGTCAACGCGCTCGAGCCGACGATCGACGAGCAGACGATGCGCATCCACCACGGAAAGCATCACCAGGCCTACGTCGACAATCTGAACAAGGCGCTCGACGGCTCCGAGTGGGACGGTCGCCCGATCGAGCAGGTGCTCGCGATGCTCGACGAGCTGCCGGAAGACAAGCGCACCGCCGTCCGCAACAACGGCGGCGGCCATGCAAACCACTCGCTGTTCTGGCAGGTCATGAAGCCGGGCGGCGGGGGCGAGCCCTCGGGCGCGCTTGCGGCCGCGATCAGCGACGCGATCGGCGGGACCGACGAGCTCAAGGCGGCGATGAACGACGCGGGTGTGAAGCGGTTCGGATCGGGCTGGACGTGGCTTGCCTGGGACGGCACGGGTCTCGCGGTCGTCTCGACTCCCAACCAGGACACGCCCCTCATGACGGGCGACGTGCCGCTTCTCGGCATCGACGTCTGGGAGCACGCGTACTACCTCTCGTACCAGAACCGGCGTCCCGACTACCTCAGCGCATGGTGGGACGTCGTCAACTGGGACGAGGTCGGACGCCGGTACGACGCTGCGCGCGGGGGCTGAGCCCCGCGCGCAGCGCGCCGCCATCAGGTGAGTTGCTGATAGTTGACGGTACTGCTGATTGCGCCGAGAAAACCGGCGCCTGCCTGGTTGACCGAGAGCGTCACGCGCAGATGGTTGGCGCCCTTCGGCAGGCGGTAGAGCACCCGCGCCGAGGACTTCGCGTTGAGGAGCACCTTCTTCAGCGTCACCCACTGGCCCGTGGCGTTGTTCAACCGCTGGAACTGCACGGCGCGGCCCGCAAACGAGCGACCCGCCGAGGCATGGATGATCCAGCCGTTGTTCCGCCCGAGCGTCAGCTTGGGGATCACCTCAATGGACGTCGGCGTTGCGTAGGCCCCTTTCCAGGCGGCCTCATACGTCGTGAGGATCTGCGGCTCGACGATGAAGGTGAAGGCTCCTCCGGTCGTCGTCAGTAATGTTGCCCGCTGGATCAGATTGGGCTGCGGATACGGCTGGTAGTAGATCGTCACCTGCTCGCCGGCCTGATGATTCGAGACAACACCGGTGAGGGTCGCCTGCGTCCCGTAGGTGACGATCGGCGCCGAGCTCGCGAAGGTGAGCGTCGGCGGCGCGCCCTTGACGGTGATCGTGCCCTTGATCTTCGGGTACAGCTCATCCGAGTAGCTGTAGGTTCCGGCCGCCCGGAACGTGAATGAGAACGTCTGCTTCGGCTTCAGGATCGCCGAGGCGAACTGCCCCTTGTCGGCGAGGATCTGATGGTTCGCGTTGTCCCTGTTCACCCAGGTGACGGTGTCGCCCTCGATGATCGTCGCGGTCTTCGGGCTGAATGTCGTGCCGTAGATATTGATCGTCTTCGTGGCCGCGCCCGCCGGCCCCGCGACTGCAAGCGCCGCGACGGCCGCGAGAGCGATGATCAGCTTGCGCATTTCGGTCTCCCTTTGGTTTCGAGTTCTGGATCATGTGGTCCCCCGGTGACAGGGAAACGAACCGTTGATCGCGCGTGTTTTACTCCTCGGCGGGAATGGGCTTACAGATGCCTCATAAGCGCGCACTCGTCGCCGGCGGCACGGGTCGGATCGGACGGGAGATCGTGACCGCGCTGCAAGCGGCCGGCTGGTCTGTGATCGCGGCCGGTCGCAGCGACGCCGACCTGCGCGGTGCAGAGGGAGCGCGCGAGCTCGTTGCACGGAGCCTCGGCGAGCTCGGTGGGCTCGACCTGCTCGTCCACGCCGCGGGGGCGGGCTTCGCGCCGCGCACGCTCGACGAGGTGACAGAGGAAGACTGGGACGCGGCGTTCGACGTCACGGCGAAAGGAACATTCTTTCTCGCGCAGGCGGCGGCACCGGCCTTGCGGGCGGCGGGCGGCACGATCGTAATCCTCGAGGACGTCGCGTCCTTCCAGGCTTGGCCGTCGTTTGCGCCGCACTGTGCGGCGAAGGCTGCGCAGGCGATGCTGACGCGCGTGCTTGCCCGCGCGCTCGCGCCCGAGGTGCGGGTGTGCGGAGTCGCACCCGGTTCGGTCGCCGTCAGCGAGGATCAGAAAGCGCGCCGCGGAGCCGAGACTCTCCTCGGCCGCGTCGGCTCGGCGGCCGACATCGCCGCGGCGGTGCTCTACCTCGCCTCGGCCCAGTTCGTGACCGGCACGACTCTCGTGGTCGACGGCGGCCGCCTCCTGAAATCCGGCGGCACACTTGGCTCGTAGACACCTGTATGGCGTGTGCGCTCACTCTGCCTACGATCCGCGCCATGTCGATCGACGGCCTGGCGCATGACACCGTGACGAGTGACGGCGAGCTGATCCAGGCGGCGGCGACCGGCGACCGGTCCGCGTTCGAGGATCTCTACCGGCGGTACGCGCGGCCGGTCTTCGGGTTGGCGTTGCGCCGCCTCGGCGACCGTGGGCGAGCAGAGGACGCCGTGCAGGAGACCTTCGCCTCGATCTGGCGCTCGGCAGGCTCCTACCGGCCGGAGCGCGGCCCCGGAGCGCCCTGGCTCTACGCCGTCGCGCGGAACGCGATCGTCGACCGGGCGCGCTCGCGCGCGGAAACGCCGGCCGAGATCCCCGACCAGGCTGCCGACACGCCCGGCCCGGCGGATCGCACCGAGCAGGGCTGGGTCGCGTGGCGCGTCCACCGTGCACTCGAGGAGTTGCCCGAGCGCGAACGCGAGGTGATCGCGCTCGCGTACTGGAGCGGGCTCAGCCAGAGCGAGGTCGCCGAGTTCCTCGGCATCCCGCTCGGTACGGTGAAGACCCGCACGCGCGCGGCTTTGAGCCGCCTCGCGGACGTGCTTGGAGACGAGCTCGCATGACCGACTTCCACGACCTCATCGACACCGCCGGGCTCGATCCCGAGGAAGAGGCGCGCCTGCGCCGCACCCATGCCCTGCTCGTGGAGGCAGGGCCGCCGCCCGACCTGCCGCCTGCGCTCGAGACGCCCCCGACCGAGTCGGCCGACGCGGAGATCGTCCAGTTCCCGCTGCTCCCGAAACGCCGGTGGGCACTTGCGGCGGTCGCGGCCGCGACGCTCGCGCTGCTGACGTTCATCGGCGGCTACTTCTATGGCAACTCAAAGAGCAAGCCTTCCGTCTTCGCGACGAGGCATGTCGTCGCGATGCACGGGCGGGGTGAGGCGAATGCCGTGCTGCGAATCGCGACGGCCGATTCTGTCGGAAACTGGCCGATGGAGATGACGGTCGGCGGACTGCCGAAGCAACAATCGCGCTCTGCCTACTACGAGCTGTGGCTCACGAAGAACGGCAAGGCGGTCGCGCCGTGCGGCACGTTCCGGGTTCACGGGAAGAAGACGACGGTGCGGTTCACGGTGCCGTACGACCTGGAGCACTACGACGGCTGGATCGTGACGTCCCAGCAGGGTGACGAGACCCCACCAGGCCCCGTCGTCCTGACCTGACCCGCCACGAGCTGCTGGCCCTGGTGAAGCCCCGGGCGCCCCTCGAGACCGCGACCCGGGTTCAGCCGGGGCCCCTGGCTCGACAAGCCACGTCTGGCGGCAGCCGCCGTGACGAGAGTGAAAAGAGAGTGCACCGAAAGCTGCCACGGACTGGACGAATGCAGACGATGACCTTCACGATGTCAGCCACGATCCGCTTCGGATGGGAGTCCCCGGCGGTCGTTCCTTCCTGCTTAGTGCTCGATGTCCGTCCGCTCGCACAGCCCTTCACCCCGGCAGCCGCCGTAACGCAACTGCAACGCCGGTGTGACGTGACCGCGGCGAGGGGCGGGCGGGGACACGGTTCCTCGGTCAGCTGACGTCGAGACGTGAGTCCTCGAGGTCGATGTCGCGTTGCACGCGCTGCATCACCTCTTCGGTAATCACGCCCTCGTTGCGCAGCGCCACGACCGCCTGCCGTTCGGCGTCAAGTAGCTCGCGCCGCAGCCGCTGGTATCGCGTCGAGCGTTCCTCGACCCCGTCGTCGACGTTGCCGTGGTACCGAGCGCGGAAGCGACTCGTGCGAAATCGATACTGGCCACGCATTCGCTCGGCCGTGTCCTCGTGCACCCACTCTTCCTCGGCGAGCTCCTCGAGCCGGGCAAGCCCGGCTTCAGCGGCTTTGATGCGCGCCTTGGCATCTTCCCGCTCCGCGCTTCCGTCGTCCTCGAGGCCAAGCGCGCGGACAAGTGGCGGCAGCGTGAGGACCTGCGCAACGAGCGTGCCGAGAATGACGACGAAGGTGATGAACACGATCACGTCGCGATCGTGCAGATTCGTCGGAAGCGCGAGCGCCGCGGCGAGCGAGACCGCACCGCGCACTCCCGCCCACGCGAGAATCACTGGTGCCTGCCACGGCGGGTACGGGTCGCGCTCGCGGATGCGACGGAAAAGGAAGCGCGGCACGTAGGTGAAGATGGGGACCCAGACGATCCGAAGCGCGACCACGGCCGCGGTGACGAGCGCAGCCTCGCCGATCAGCGTCCCCGTGATGGCGAGGCGGCCGGCGATCAGGTGGAGTTGCAGGCCGATCAGTGCGAAGAGCAGCGCGTTGACGAGGAAGACGAGGATCTCCCAGAACGCATTCCCGGAGAGCCGCGTCTCGACGGTCGTCAACTGCGGGGTGTACCAGCCCATGTAGACACCGATCGTCACGGCCGCCAATACGCCGGAGACGCCGATCGCGGAGGCGGGGAGATACGCGAGATAGCCGGAGAGGAGCGCGATCGCGACCTCCGTGGGCGTGTCGTCGACCCGGCGGCGCACTTGCCGGACGACGTAGCCGACGACGAGGCCGACTCCGACGCCCCCGACCACGTTCACGACCAGATGCCAGGACGCATTCCAGAGCGAGAACGTGCCGATGACGGCCGCCCCGACGGCGGTCTTGTACAGCACGAGTGCGACGCCGTCGTTGACGAGGCTCTCACCCTCGAGAATCGAGACGATGCGCCGCGGGACGTTCAAACGGTGCGCGACTTCGGAGGCGGCGAGCGCGTCGGTCGGCGAGACGATCGCGCCGAGTGTGAACGCGCCGGCCCACGAGAGCCCGGAGATCGCCGCGTGCGCGACCAGGGCGACGCCGACCGTGGTCGCGGCGACGAGCCCGACGGCGAGGAATGAGATCGGTCGCAGATTCGCGCGGAGGTCGCGCAACCCGGTGAAAAAGGCGGCCGAATAGAGGAGCGGAGGCAGAATCGCGACCAAAACGAGGTCGGGCGGCAGCTGCAGGCGCGGCAGACCGGGGACGAAACCAAGCCCAAGGCCGCCCAAAACGAGGAAGACGGAGACGGGCATGCGGCCCCGCGCCGCAAGCGCGAGCATCCCGGCGAGCGCCGCGAGCAGCGCGAAGAGCTGAACCTCGTCGTGGGCGGGGTAAAGCACCCCCCCCGACGGTATAAAGGTCTAGGGCCCACGAACCGTCGGGGCGGTCGTAGGTCTGCGCCAGAATGGGCCCGGCCTCAGTATCGATCTTGCCC